>JAZNDW010000030.1:0-5489 GCA_045588245.1 Eubacteriales bacterium | reverse complement strand
ATCGCCGCAGACGCTTCTTTCATTATATGACTTTAATTATTTGTAAAGCTCAGCAAGCTTGAGAAGATGCTGATACTTTTCGCCTGCTTTGACCTTCGCATCTGCAAAGAGCTTTTCTGCTCTTTCCGGGAAGGACTGTGCAAGACGGCTGTATCTCGTCTCGGACTTGATGAATTCGATGTAATCTGCCGTCGGCTCCTTGGAGTCGATAGTCATCGGGTTCTTGCCCTCTGCCTTCAGCGCAGGATTGTAGCGGAACATCTGCCAGTAACCTGCCTCAACGGCACGCTTCATTTCGAGCTGGCAGTTCGTCATACCGCCCTTGACACCGTGCATTTCGCAGGGTGCGTAGCCGATGATGAGGGAAGGACCGTCGTAAGCTTCAGCTTCAACCATAGCCTTGAGCGTCTGATTCATGTCTGCGCCCATAGCGATCTGTGCAACGTAAACGTAGCCGTAGGACATAGCGATCTCTGCAAGATTCTTCTTGCCGATAGCCTTACCTGCTGCTGCGAACTGAGCAACCTGACCGATCTGGGAAGCCTTCGATGCCTGACCGCCTGTGTTGGAGTAAACTTCGGTATCGAATACCATGATGTTTACGTTGTCGCCGGAAGCGAGAACGTGGTCAAGACCGCCGAAACCGATATCGTATGCCCAGCCGTCGCCGCCGAAGATCCAAACGGACTTCTTGTTGAGCATATCCTTGTTGTCAACGATGTAACGGCAGACTTCGCAGTCACAGCCGGCAACAGCGTTAAGAAGAGCTTCAGATGCGGGAACGCAAGCCTTAGCGTCGTCCTTTGCAGCGAGCCAAGCTTCAGCTGCAGCCTTCATTTCCTCTGTAGCGCACTCAGCGTCTGTAAGAGCCTTAACCTTATCGGCGAGAACTTCGCGGCGATACTTCTGTGCAAGGTAGATACCGTAGCCGTGCTCAGCGTTATCCTCGAAGAGGGAGTTCGCCCAAGCGGGACCGTGGCCTGTGCCGCGGTTTACGGTGTAGGGAGTTGCAGGTGCGGAACCGCCCCAGATAGAGGAGCATCCCGTTGCGTTGGAGATATACATTCTCTCGCCGAAGAGCTGTGTGATAAGACGTGCATAAGATGTCTCGGCACAGCCTGCGCAGGAGCCGGAGAACTCAAGCAGGGGCTGCTTGAACTGGCTGCCCTTAACGGTGTTGTTGATGAGCTCGGGCTTTTCGGTTACGTTTGCAACTGCGTAATCGAACGGAGCCTGCTGATCCTTCTGCGTTGCCTGAGGAACCATCTTGATAGCCTGCTTTTCGGGAGCATTGTCGCGAAGAGCCTTAGCCGTTACGGGACAAGCCTTAACGCAGAGCGTACAACCCATACAATCGAGCGGGGAAACCGCCATTGTGAACTTGTAGTTCGTCTTGATAACGGGTTTAGCGCAGAACTTTGTAGCTGCGGGAGCCGCTGCTGCTTCCTCTTCCGTCATAGCGAACGGACGGATAGTAGCGTGCGGGCAAACGAATGCACAGTTGTTACACTGGATGCAGTTTTCGGGGATCCATTCGGGAACCATAACGGCAACACCGCGCTTTTCGGAAGCTGCGGAACCCTGCGGGAACGTACCGTCAACGTACTTTTCGAATGCGGAAACGGGGAGGCTGTCACCCTTCATTGCGCCAACGGGCTTAACGATGTTGTTAACGAAGTCGTCGAGCTCGGGACGGTCGGATGCGAATGCGGGAGCTTCTGCATCGGGTGCGGGATTACGCCAGGATTCCGGAACGTTAACTTCAACGTATGCGTCGCCGCCGGCGTCGATAGCGTTGTAGTTAAGGTCAACCATAGCCTGACCCTTCTTTATGTAGGACTTATAAGCCATCTTCTTCATGTACTCGATAGCATCTTCCTTCGGGAGGATGTTAGCAAGAGAGAAGAATGCGGACTGAAGAACCGTGTTCTTAACCTTTACGTTACCGATGCGCTCGGAAGCGATACCCGTGCCGTTGATGATGTAGAACTTAACGCCGTTTTCGGCGATGTACTTCTTAACGGATGCAGGGAGGTTAGCGTCGAGCTCTTCTACGCTCCACGGGCAGTCGAGAAGGAATGTTCCGCCGGGCTTGATATCCTGTACCATGTCATACTTTGTGAGGTATGAGCAGTTATGGCAAGCAACGAAGTCAGCCTTGGTGATGTAGTAAGGAGCCTTGATGGGCTTGTCACCGAAGCGAAGGTGGGAAATGGTGATACCGCCGGTCTTCTTCGAGTCATACTGGAAGTAAGCCTGGATATACTTATCGGTGTGGTCACCGATGATCTTGATGGAGTTCTTGTTAGCACCAACGGTACCGTCGCCGCCGAGACCCCAGAACTTGCACGCGATAGTGCCTTCGGGAGCTGTGTCGGGAGCGGGCTTTTCGGTAAGAGACATACCGGTAACGTCATCGTTGATACCGAGAGAGAAGCCGTTCTTCGGGCACTCTGCATCGAGGTTTTCAAATACAGCGAATACAGAGGACGGAGGAGTATCCTTGGAGCCGAGACCGTAGCGGCCGCCAACGACCTTGATATCGGATCTGCCTGTTACGGAGAGGGCTGCAACAACGTCGAGGTAGAGGGGCTCACCGAGAGCACCGGGTTCCTTCGTTCTGTCGAGAACAGCGATCTTCTTAACGGAAGCGGGGATAGCTTCAGCAAGCTTTTCTGCACAGAAAGGACGGTACAGACGAACCTTTACGATACCGACCTTCTCGCCGCGAGCGAGCATATAGTCGATAACTTCTTCAGCAACGTCGCACATAGAGCCCATAGCGATGATGATCTTTTCAGCATCGGGAGCGCCGTAGTAGTTGAAGGGCTTGTAGTTTGTGCCGATCTTTTCGTTGATCTTGTCCATGTAATCTTCAACGATAGCGGGAAGCGCATTGTAGTACTTGTTGCAAGCTTCTCTGTGCTGGAAGAAGATGTCGCCGTTTTCGGCGGAGCCGCGGAGGATGGGGTGTTCGGGGTTGAGCGAGTGATCGCGGAACGCCTTTACAGCATCCATATCAACGAGGTCAACGAGGTCTTCGTTTTCCCAGCATTCGATCTTCTGGATCTCATGAGAGGTACGGAAACCGTCGAAGAAATGGAGGAAGGGAACTCTGCCCTTGATAGCGGAAAGGTGAGCTACAGCACCAAGGTCCATGATTTCCTGCGGGTTCGATGCAGCGAGCATAGCGAAACCTGTCTGACGGCAGGAATAAACGTCGGAGTGATCTCCAAAGATGTTGAGTGCGTGAGATGCGAGGGTACGCGCAGACACGTGGAATACGCAGGGGAGAAGCTCACCGGCGATCTTATACATGTTCGGGATCATGAGAAGCAGACCCTGCGAAGCAGTATAGGTCGTTGTGAGAGCACCGGCTGCAAGAGAGCCGTGAACGGTACCTGCAGCACCGCCCTCGGACTGCATTTCGGAAACCTTAACGGTGTTGCCGAAGATGTTCTTTCTGCCGAGAGCAGACCACTGGTCAACGTAGTCCGCCATAGGGCTTGAGGGAGTGATGGGGTAAATGCCGGCAACTTCGGTGAACGCGTAGCTTACGTGCGCGGCAGCCTGGTTACCGTCCATTGACTGTTTGTTTCTTTTGATAGCCATGGATTGATTAGTCCTCCTGTGAATTTTATATGAAAATTTTTATTTTCAACCAACCTATATAATATCACTTTTTTCGATGTTTTGCAATAGACGAATAGATATTTTGCGCGGAACTTTTCACCGCGCAAGAAATATTGTGGATTCTTACGCTGTCTTCTCCCATTCTTGGCTGTACTTGATCCAAATGCAAAAAAGGGACGGCATCGCCGCCCCTTTATTATACATATCACTTGCCGAACGGCTCATTCTTCTTCCGTGCGGATGATGACGCCGTTTTCAAACTGACCTTCGTACGTTCTGCCGCTGGGCCAGGAGTATTTGCCGGTGCCGTTCGGCAGATTGTTCGCAAACTGACCTTCGTAGATCTCGCCGTTTGCCCATGTGTATTTACCGACTCCCGAGCGGACGTCGGAATCGAAGTCACCCTCGTAGACGTCGCCGTTTGCGTAAACGTATTTACCGCGGCCGTGCTTGATGTTGATAACGAAGTTGCCCTCAAAGGAGCTTCCGTCAGACCAAGCGTATTTACCGTAGCCGTGCTTTTTGTCGGCGTCGAACTCGCCGTCGTAATAGCTTCCGTCGGACCAGACGTATTTACCGTAGCCGTGCTTTTTGCCGTTCACGAAGTCACCCTCGTAGACGTCGCCGTTCGAGTACGTGTATGTCCCCTTGCCCGTCAGCTCGCCATCAACGAAATAGCCCTCGTAGACGTCGCCGTTTGCGTACGTCAGCTTGCCGAACCCGTTCTTTTCAAGGTTTAACAGATCACCCGAGTAAACGTCGCCGTTGGAATAGCGGATCTCGTTGTTCGCTACGTCAACGTCGGCGGAAAGTCCGCTCGTGTAAACGATGCGGCCGAGGTAGGGATTGCCCGCCGCGTCAACGGTTCCGATGTATTTGATGTACAAAAGGTTGCCGTCCTCCTCACCGACGGGGATGCGGATGTAACGGTATCCGTTCATATAAAGCGTCAAAAAGACGATGCCGACGGCAACGACGGCGATACAAAGGATTATAAGCAGCACCGCTAACGGGGACGTGCGCCGTTTTGTTTTCATTTACTGTTACCGAACCTTTCTTTTGGTGTGAATCTGTGCGGACTGTCGCCGCGGGGGATCAGAACGTGCCGATAAAGTTATCAATAAGCTGTATCAGATCGGGGATGATGAATATTGCCGCAAAAGCAGCCACGGCGAAGATTACGACGCAGATGCCGAAGGCAACGAAGTCGGTACCTTTTCCTGCGTAGCGCACCTCTGCGCGGTATTTGAGCTCTTCGGGGATATAAAAGCGGGCTTTTTCAAAGTCGATGACGTCGTGACCGCCGCGGGTCTTCGCGGTCGGCTGTTTGTTTTCCGCGTCCGTTTCGGGGTCAACGCGTCTGACGAGGCGCAGAAGCGCCACGTCCGTACGCAGAGCGTTTTTGATGAACCAGTCGTCCATGCCGTAGCCGAGTTCGGTCACGGTGAGGGCTTTTTCGGGGGACAGACACCCTTCGGCGATCAGCTTTTTGATGAGGCCGCCGATGAGGCGTTTATTGTATACGGCTAAGAGAGCCGCAAAGACGAAGCCTGCGAAAATAGCCCAGACGATAAGTTTTACGGAGATGAAAGGATTGAACAGTTCAAAATTTTCGTATAAATAAATATTTTGCATTTTGAATCTCCTTTTTGTGATCTGATATTACGCTATTGTTATGGCTTCACAAGGGGAAGCTTATAATTGCACGCTTTGTTTACAGACGGTTTGTAACCAACGTTTTTTGATTTTACGCTTTTGCCCGGGGCAGCTAAAAGCGGCGTTCCGCGGAACGCGACAAAACATCCGTTCAAGAGGAGGGAGGTATCCCTCCTCTTAAATATCTCTACCCTCTTTAG
>JAZNDW010000029.1:0-66686 GCA_045588245.1 Eubacteriales bacterium | reverse complement strand
CGCGTCGATGCTGATAACGTTGAAGCCGAATGCCTCGAATTTTTCCTTATAAGGTGTGGGGTTCATTACCTCCTCGATTTTACCGTCGATCTGGAGTCCGTTCCAGTCAAGGTATACGCAGAGGTTGTCGAGCTTGTAGTGAGCCGCAAACATTGCAGCCTCCCAAACCTGTCCCTCCTGGCTCTCGCCGTCGCCTACCATAGTGTAAACGCGGTAGTCCTTCTTGTTTATCTTTGCCGAGAGAGCCATTCCGCAAGCCGCGGAAATGCCAAGTCCGAGCGAGCCCGTCGTCATATCAACTCCGGGTACTCCCTTCATATCGGGGTGGCCCTGAAGATAGCTGTCTGCCTTGCGGAAGGTTTTGAGGTCTTCAACGGGGAAATATCCGCGGTTTGCGAGAGTGGAATAAAGAGCGGGAGACGTATGGCCTTTGGAAAGAACAAAGCGGTCACGATCCTCCTTTTTGGGATCCTTGGGATCAATGTTCATCTCTTCAAAATAAAGATACGTCAGAATATCCGCAACGGAAAGAGATCCGCCGGGATGACCGGACTGTGCGTTATATACTGCCTCGATAATGCCGAGTCTTACGTCGGTGGCAATACGCATAAGTTCATTTTTTCTACACTGTTCCATGATACTTTGCTTTTCTCCTATCCAAAAAATAAAATTTTTGTCTTGATTTTTGCGGTGTGCCCGCAGTTACTATTATTTTACTATACATACGGATAAAAGTCAAACCATTTCGCATAAGTTTGCTGTAAAAGCGCTTTTATTTTTGTGCCGATTGGCGGTGTCGTGTTTACAAGGCTTCGGTTTTGTGATAAAATCAAAATGGGATTTTGTAAGCTTGATGCGGACGATCACTTATGACCACTTTGCAAACGAAAATCTTTTCTTTTTCGCGCTTTTGCCCACGGACGTCCATCTGTTTCCATTTTGCAAGCAAAAACCTTTTATTTTTCGCACTTTTGCCCGGAGCAGCTAAAAGCGTTAAACCAGAAAACGTTGGTTTTAACCGTCTATATGCAAAGCGTGCGATTATTGGCTGCCCCTTGCAGCCACGGCAACATAACTTTTCAACCCACAAACTTAACATTCATTCAAACATAGCGAGGTACATTATGCCTGAATTACTTGCCCCTGCGGGCAACATGGAAAAACTCCGCGCCGTTTTCCTTTACGGCGCCGACGCCGCATATCTGTCCGGCAAGGTCTTCGGAATGCGCTCCTCCTGCGACAATTTTACTCGTGAGGAGATGCTTGACGCCGTTGCGCTCGCACACGGCATGAACAAAAAAATCTACGTCACCGTCAACACGATGCCGCGCACATACCAGTACGCGGAGCTTGCCGACTACATAGACTTTCTCGCCGCATCGGGCGTCGATGCCGTTATCGTTTCCGATCTCGGTGTCTTCTCCCTCGTCCGCGAACGAGCTCCGTCGCTTGAGATCCACATCTCAACGCAGGCTTCTGCCGTTTCCGCCGCATCATGCACCGCATGGCACAAGCTCGGTGCGAAGCGCGTCGTTCTTGCACGCGAGCTTTCGCTCGACGAGATCCGCGAGATCAGAGCAAATACGCCGCAAACCCTTGAGCTTGAAGCCTTCATACACGGATCGATGTGCATCTCATATAGCGGCCGATGCCTGCTCTCCAACTATTTTTCGGGGCGCGACGCCAACCGCGGCGCCTGCTCACAGCCGTGCCGCTGGAACTACCGCGTCAAAAACTTCGAGATCTATGAAGAAAAACGCGAAGCGATGCCTCTGCCCGTCGAAGAGCACGAGGAAGGCACCTTCATTATGAGCTCGCGTGACATGAACATGATCGAGCACATACCCGAGCTTATGACGTCGGGCATCGACAGCTTCAAAATCGAAGGCCGCGTCAAGAGCGCCTACTACGGCGCCGTTACGACGAACTCGTACCGCATCGCCATTGACAGATACCTCCGCGACCCCGAAAATTACAGTCACGATCCTGCCCTCTCCGTCGAGCTTGATTCCGTTTCGCACCGCGAATACTGCACGGGCTTTTACTTCGACGCACCCGGCGACGATGCCAACACCGTCACCGTCGGCGGCTATCTGCGCGAGAAGGCGTACCTTGCGACCGTGATCTCTTACGATGCCGAAACGAAGCGAGCCCACCTTGTTCAGCGCAACAAGGTCTCCTCGGGCGAGAACGTTGAGCTCGTTTCCCCCGGCAAGACGGGCCGCGGCTTCACCGTCGGCGAGCTTTGGGACGCCGACGGCGCTCCTATTCCGTCCGCGCCGCACCCGGGCATGATCTACGAAACCGAGATCCCGTTTGAAGCCCTGCCCGGAGATATTCTTCGCGGAGCATGATCTGTTTTCCACCACGTAAAGATCGGAGTATATTATGCGTATAATCGAATTTTTGAAAGCTATCCTTTTCGGAATCGTCGAGGGCATCACCGAATGGCTTCCCGTTTCCTCGACAGGTCACATCATCCTCTTTGACGAGTTCGTAAAGCTTGACGTCAGCGCCGACTTCATGGAGCTTTTCGAGGTCGTCATTCAGCTTGGCGCGATCCTTGCTGTGATCGTGATCTATTTTTACAAGCTGAATCCGTTTTCTCCAAAAAAATCGTCCGAGCAGAAGTTCGCTACGTGGAAGCTTTGGCTCGCCGTCGTCATTGCCGTCATTCCGTCCGCCGTTGCGGGCATCGTCCTTGACGATTGGTTCAACGAGCACTTTTATAACGCCGCGACCGTTGCCTCTACGCTTATCCTTTACGGCATTGCCTTCATCGTCATTGAGCGCTTGCGCCGCGGCAAAAGCTACCGCATAAACGAGCTTGAGGGCATAGATTACAAGACCGCACTTTATGTCGGTTTGTTCCAGACGCTCGCCATCATTCCCGGAACGTCGCGCTCGGGCTCGACGATCCTCGGAGCGATGCTTTGCGGCGTTTCCCGCACGGCGGCGGCTGAATTTTCTTTCTTCATGGCTATCCCGACGATGCTCGGAGCGTCCGCCCTCAAGGGCGTAAAGCTCCTTTTGCTTGACGGCATTTCCGTTTCGGGCGAAGAATGGGCTCTGCTCGCCGTTGCGTCCGCAGTTGCGTTCGCAGTTTCCCTCTTTGCGATCAGATTCCTTGTCGATTTCGTTCGCAGACACAGCTTCTCCGCTTTTGGCGTGTACCGTATAATCCTCGGCGCCGCCGTTATACTTTGGTTTACTCTGCGCTGACAAAACGGACACATTTTCTATATATAATGTTGTCGCATTTTTGTGCGGTTTGACGTTATAAAATGCACGGAAAAATCTTGTAAATGCTACATTTATATGATATACTAATTTTGGTGCGCGCTTGGCGCACCGCAAAATGATGAAAATCAAAATTCAAAATAAAGGAGTCAGAAAATGGCTAACTACAACAAGAAGACAATTGAGGATATCAACGTATCCGGCAAGCGAGTTCTCGCACGTTGCGACTTCAACGTTCCCATGGACGGCACCACCATCACAGATGACAAGCGCATCGTTGGCGCAATGCCCACCATCAAGTACCTCGCTGACCATGGCGCAAAGGTTATCCTCTGCTCTCACCTCGGCAGACCCCACAACGTCATGAACTCCGAGATCAAGCTCACCAAAAAGGAAAAGGCTAAGGTTGACGCTCTTCCCGAATCCGAGCGCGAAGCTGCCGCTGCTGCTATGATCGAAAAGGCTAAGGGCGACGTTAAGAAGCTCTCCCTCGCTCCCGTTGCTGCACGCATCTCCGAATACCTCGGCAAGCCCGTCGTTATGGCTTTCGACGTTGTCGGCGCTGACGCTAAGGCTAAGGCTGCTGCTCTCAATGACGGCGACGTTATGCTTCTTGAAAACGTTCGCTTCCATGCTGAAGAAGAAAAGAACGTTCCCGAGTTCGCTCGTGAACTTGCTTCCATGGCTGACATTTACGTTAACGATGCTTTCGGCACCGCTCACAGAGCTCACGCTTCCACAGCAGGCGTTGCTGATTACCTCCCTGCAGTTTGCGGTTACCTCATCCAGAAGGAAATCTCCGTTATGGGTACCGCTCTTGAAAATCCGAAGCGCCCCTTCGTTGCTATCCTCGGCGGCGCTAAGGTTTCCGATAAGATCGGCGTTATCAACAACCTCATCGAAAAGGTAGCCACCCTCATCATTGGCGGCGGTATGGCTTACACCTTCTTCCGGGCACAGGGTCTGCCGATCGGTACTTCCATCTGCGAAGACGACAAGCTCGAGCTCGCTGCAAGCCTCATCGAAAAGGCTCACGCAAAGGGCGTTCAGTTCCTGCTCCCCGTTGACAACATCATCGCTCGCGAGTATAAGGAAGATTCCGTTCACATGCGCATTTACTCCGACGCCATTCCGGATGGCTGGATGGGTCTTGACATTGGCGAAAAGACACAGGAGCTTTACGCTAAGTCTCTTGTAGGCGCAGGCACCGTTGTTTGGAACGGACCTATGGGCGTTTCCGAATGGGCTAACTTCGCTTCCGGTACGGAAAGCGTTGCAAAGGCTGTTGCAGAATCCGGCGCTATCTCCATCATCGGCGGCGGCGACTCCGCGGCTGCTGTTGAAAAGCTCGGCTTCGCTCATAAGATGGCTCACATCTCCACCGGCGGCGGGGCCTCCCTTGAATTCCTCGAGGGTCTTGAGCTTCCCGGCATCGCTTGCCTCAACGACAAAGAATAATCAGAACACACACCCGTTTTCCCCGCCGACTTCGGCGGGGAAAACCGCAAATACTTTTATCGGAGAATAAAAAATTATGAACACAGCAAAAAGACGCACCGTTATCGCGGGTAACTGGAAAATGAACAAGACTCCCTCCGAAACGAAGGTCCTCGTTGCCGAGATCGCAGAAAAGGCTGCAGGCAAAACAGCTTGCGACGTCGTTCTTTGCGTACCTTACGTTGATATTCACGCGGCTGTTGAGTCCGCAAAGGGCACTAACGTGAAGATCGGTGCCGAAAACGTACATTTCAAAGAATCCGGCGCTTACACCGGCGAGATCTCCGCGAAGATGCTCGTTGAATGCGGCGTTGACTACGTTATCGTTGGTCACAGCGAGAGAAGACAGTACTTCGGTGAAACAGACGAGACCGTTAACCTCCGCACGAAGGCAGGTCTTGCCGCAGGTCTTAAGGTTATCGTTTGCGTTGGCGAAGTTCTCGAAGAACGCCAGAGCGGCATCACCTCCGAGATCGTTTCCATGCAGACTAAGCTCGCGCTTGCAGGCATTTCCGAAGAAGAGCTCAAGAACGTCATCATCGCGTACGAACCCGTTTGGGCTATCGGTACCGGTCTGACGGCTACTCCCGAGCAGGCTGAGGAAGTTTGTGCCCTCATCCGCGAAGTTGTTGCAGGTCTTTACAATAGCGACGCTGCAGAAGCTCTCACGATCCAGTACGGCGGTTCCATGAACGACAAGAACGCCGCTGAGCTTCTTTCCAAGGTAAACGTTGACGGCGGCCTCATCGGCGGCGCTTCCCTCAAGGCAGACGCTTTCGGTGCCATCATCGACGCAGCACAGTAAGGTTTAATCTACTGCAGATTTAACAAAAAAGCTCTCCCCGACGCTTTCGGGGAGAGCTTTTATTTTGGGAGAAAAGAAAATGAAAAGTTGTATTGATGAGGTTACGTTTTATACCGTAACGTCTTTTCTGTCGCTGCCAACGAAGAAGAGGGCAACGGTGCCGGGGCCTGTGTGGCTTCCTATCGTTGTTCCGATATTGTTGATTATGACCTTGCCGTTAAGCTTCGGGAAGCGCGCTTCGACGCGCTCTGCAACGGCTTTTGCATCCTCGATGCACGCGGAATTGCTGATGTAGCACTTGCCGCTGTAATCAAGTCCGCCCTCTGCGCACTCAACCATTTTTTCAACAATCTTTTCGATCACGCGTGCCTTCGTGCGAATCTTGGAATGGGGGACGAGATGACCTTCTTTATCTACAAAAAGGAGGGGACAAATATTAAGTACGCCGCCAAAGAAGCCTGCGGCTTTGGAGATTCTGCCGCCCTTTACGTAGAACGTAAGGTCTGTGGAGAAAAACCAATGATGGAAATAAAGCTTGTTTTCCTCGATCCATGCTGCGAGCTCGTCGATTGAGTATCCGCTGTCGCGGCGGGACGCCGCCTCATCCATGAGCAGACCGTAGCCTGCGGAGGCTGCGAGCGAGTCAACGATGATCAGCTTTCTTTCGGGAAATTCCGCACGGACGATGTCCGCCGCCGCAAGCGCGGAGCGGTGTGAGCCCGAGATGCCCGAGGACAGCGTTACGTGGAGAACGTCCTTGCCGTCGGCAAGGATCTTTGTAAAATAGTCAACGTATTCGCCAACGGCAACCATCGACGTTTTTGTGTCGGCGCCGTTTGTCATAGCGGCATAGAAATCTTCGCTCGAAATGGACGCGCCGAGATCGTCAAGATACTCTTTTCCGTCAAGATAGAAGTGGAAAGGCAGATAGGAAAGTCCGAGCTTTTTGATCTGTTCTGCCGTGAGGTCTGCCGTTGAGCAGCAGCTTAAAATGTATTCGTTCATAATAACTCCGTGGATCATTCAATGGAAATAATATAAGGATAAACGGGCTGGCCGCCGGGGATCACTGCTACGTCCGCGCCGGGAATACATTCTTCATAGATCGCGGCAACGGCTTCAGCCTCCTCCTCGGTAACATCTTCTCCGTAGTAAACGGTGACAAGCTCACCGTCTTCGGCAAACTCAACAAGACCTCTGACGACCTCGTCAAGACTGTCGGAGGCAACCTTGATCTTGCCGTCGAAAAGACCGAGGAGCTGATCTTTTTTAACGATAACGCCGTCTGCGTCTGCGTCGCGGACCGCCGTCGTAACGGAAAACGACTTCACATCGGAAAGTGCGCTCGTCATAGCTTCGCGGTTTTCCTCAGGTGTGCGGGCTTTATTGAACGCTATCATAGCGGAGATGCCCTGCGGAAGCGTTTTTGTGTCGATGGAGATTACGTTCACGTCGTCAAGAAGGTTTGCGACCTGCTTTGCTGTGAGGATGATGTTGGGATTGTTCGGCAGGATGATGGCGTTTTCGCAAGGGAACGAATTGATCGCTTCGATAATATCGTCTGCGGCAGGGTTCATGCTCTGTCCGCCCGAAATTATGCGATCAACGCCAAGTTCACAGAAAAGATCGGAGAAGCCATCTCCGGGAGATACGGCGAAAACGCCGTACTTTGCGCGCTCAACTTCCTTTTTCTGCGGTGTTTTCGGCTTCGTTGCGATTCCATCGTGCTGAAGCTTCATGTTTTCGATCTTTGAGAAGCGAAGCGTGCCGAGCTTGATAACGCGGCTGATAACGTCCATAGGATCGTTTGTATGGATATGGAGCTTGAATATTTCCTCGTCCGCCGTCAGCACCATGCTGTCGCCGACCGTGGAAAGATACGAGCGCAGGTTTGAAAGGATCGCGGAGGGAACTGCGGCATCAAGGTCAAGCAGACACTCGGTGCAGAATGAGAACTTGATCTCCTCCGAATCGTATTCATCAAAGTCCGCAGCGGAAAGCAGCGGCATCGACGGCATGGGAGCTACCTCGATCGGCTCGCCCGAAAGCGCGTGACGCATACCGTCAACGATGTGGACGAAGCCGCAGCCGCCCGAGTCAACGACTCTGGCGCGGCGAAGCGCGGGAAGCATTTCGGGAGTCTTTGCGAGGACTTCCGTCGCCTTTTCGTAATAAACGTCAAGGAGCTCCTCAACATCGGCGGCGTCCGAATCTTCGGCGCAGCACTCGCGCATTACGGTGAGAATCGTTCCCTCAACGGGATTTTCAACGGCGGAAGCCGCTGATTTCGCGCCTTCGCGGAAGGCGGCGGTGATCGCCGCAACGTCGGCTTCGGCGTGTCCCTGGAACGCCTTCGCCATGCCGCGGAAGAAGAGCGAGAGGATAACGCCGGAGTTTCCTCTTGCGGCGCGCATCATATCGCGCGCAACGGCGGCGGAATATACGTCAAGTGACGTTGTGTCGTGATTGTGATTGGCGGAAACTGCGCTCATTGTCAGGCTCATGTTCGTGCCCGTATCGCCGTCCGGGACGGGGAAAACGTTCAGATTGTTAACAGCTTCACGATTGCTGTCGAGTGTCTGTGCCGCGGACAGAAGGAGCTGCTGAAAGAGCGCGCCGTTAACTGATACTGTGCTCATTTTATTCCTTTCCCGAGAAGAGGATATGACCTATAATGCATCCAAGCGTCAAAAACACGGTGCAGGCTGCTACAAGCGTCGTTGCGTTTCTGCGATAAATGCGGCGTGCAAGCGCCGAATACTGATATTTGCTCTGACGGGGCGGATTTTTCATAGAGCGTGTTACATGGCAAACGTGAGAATAGTATTCGCGGCAATCTTCACATTCGGCAAGATGCTCTTTTACTGCTATTGTTGTTTCGGGGCGGGTTTCACGGTCCTCATAGAGGGGAAGCAGGTCGCGGATTATCTGGCAGTTATTCATTTTAGTATTTCCTCCTTGATGTGTTTCTTGGCGCGATGGAAAATTACCTTCGCAGAATTAACGGAAATTCCGAGCTTTGCGGCAATTTCCTCGTACGGAAGCTCACCGTATATACGCAAAACCAAAACTTCGCTGTATTTCGGCGGCATTGTGTTGATGGCGCGTCTTACGTCTGCTATCTCGACTTCACGCTGCAGGCGATAGCCGGGATCATCTGAAAGCGGCGCTTCAAGGTCGGTTACATAAAGGTCAATCGTTAAGGATTCGTTTTTGGTCGTGCGAAGATACTTAAAAAACGTATTCTTCGCTATGGCGGCAAGCCAAGTGAAAAGCTCGCATTTTCCGTTGTAACGTCCGAGAGAGATATAAGCCTGATAGAAGGTTTCCTGTGTCAGATCCTCAGCTGTTTCGGTATTTCTGCAGAGCTTGTAGAGGAACGAATATATCCTGCGGTAATGATCACGGTATATTCGCTCGAATTCAATGTCAGGAGCGTTCATGTTAATCCCTATGCTTCGGCGGCGCGTGCCGCACCGAAAGCGCTTTCGTTCCTTTCGTAATTGTTTATACAGTTAATACCGCGAAAAACGAAAAGGTTACAGAAAAAAACGAAAATTTTCCGATTTTTTCATTTTTTACGTCAGAACTGTATTTATTGTAATTATAGTATATATTAATTTTGCTCCAAAGTCAACTAACGAGGCGTCGGCATCTTGACTTTTGAAGAGAAGTGTATTATTATAATAAAGTAGGAAGATGTTTGTCCGCGTCGATCTTGGCGCGTTCTTGTCCTTTCTTCCCGTAATATTATTCCATCTTGAAAGATAGGAGACTGTCATGAAATATTATAAGATCACGCTCGGCGGCATTGAAAGAAACCTTCCCCTCTGTCCCATCACCGAGGATCTCTACATCGGCGCATTCGTTACGTTCGGCGACACGGAACTGACAACAGCTTGCGCGAAAGAACTCTTGAAGCGTGCTCCCGAATATGATTACATGATCACAGCAGAAGCCAAAGGCATTCCCGTAACGCATGAAATGTGCCGTCTTGACGGCAACCGCCGTTACTTCCTCGCAAGAAAAACACCGAAGCTTTATATGACGGGTGTTTTCGAGGTGGACGTTCGCTCCATCACCACCGCAAAGGCGCAGAAGCTTTACCTTGATTCCGCTGAAGCAGAGATGATCCGCGGTAAGCGAATCCTCATCATCGACGACGTTATCTCCACGGGCGAATCCGTATCCGCCCTTGAAAAGATCGTTAACGCCGCAGGCGGTATCGTTTGTGGACGCATGGCGATCCTCGCCGAAGGCGACGCTGCCAAGCGTGACGACATCATTTACATCGAAAAGCTTCCGCTTTTCAACAAAGAAGGCGAGCCTATCGACTGATTTATAAGCAACAAGCCCTCAACGTCACCGTTGAGGGCTTATTTTATAGCTGTCGTGTGTTTTTACGTTTTTGTTAAAATCGCACTTGTCAGAAGCCGCGGCATAATATTATAATTAATATGTAAAAAGCTCTCTTTTTAGGGACGCACGGCAACGGTGTCGAATGCTGAAAATTTTTTTGAAAAATTTTCAAAATTCATGCAATAAAACCGTACTCCCCCGCATTAACTATACGAAAGGCGGTGAACGATATGTTTCTTTACTTGACGTCAGTAATAGAAGCTATACTCACGGACAGTGAAGCTCTCGAGAAATATATTTCCGACATAGTAGGCGGCGACACAGACGCGCTCGGCCGCATCTATGATATGACCTACGCATCCGTGTTCGCCTACGCGCTTTCAATTTTGAAGAACAGACACGACGCAGAAGACGTGCTCCACGAATGCTACATCAGCATTATGAACTCGGCGGAAAGCTACAAGCCTGAGAAAAAACCGATGGCGTGGATAATGACAATCACACGCAACCTTTGCTATATGAAACTCCGCCGTCATAAGACAAATTCGTTTATTCCGATAGAGGATGCCGTCAACGTGCTCGATGACAAAGAGGAAGCAACGCTCGAAGACAGAATTGTCCTTCGCGAGTGCCTCGCTTCGCTATCCGACGAGGAACGCGAAATCGTTATCCTGCATGCAGTGTCGGGATTCCGCCACAGAGAAATCGCCGAAATGTTAGATCTCGCACTGCCTACTGTTCTTTCAAAATATTCACGGGCAATCCACAAGCTGAAAAAGCTGTTAACGAAAGGAGAACGGTAACGATGAAAAACAAGGATATTAACGCAAGAATCAAGCGCGCGTTTACACTTGCTGTTCCGGATGTCAAAGATGCCGTTATCAAAAACGCCACAGGACAGAAAGGACAGGCAATCATTATGACAAACGTAACGAAAAAGCGCTCGGTTATTAAGAGCATAACCGCATTTGGCGTGGCAGCAGCCATATTCGTATTCGCCGTGCTCGGAGGAATCTTCTACTCCAACAATTATACGGCGGCAACCGTCGTATCCCTCGACGTAAACCCCAGCATTGAGATCGAAATCTCCAAAAACGAACGCGTCCTCGACGTGAAAGCAAAGAATGCCGACGGCGAACTCATCATCGGCGATATGAACTTTAACGGCGCCGACATCGATGTCGTTATCAACGCCCTCGTCGGATCGATGCTCCGCAACGGTTATCTCAACGACCTTGCAAACTCCATTCTCATCAGCGTAGATGGCAAAAACACCGAACGAAGCTCCGCTTTACAGGCAGAGCTTGCCGAAAAGATCAACTCCATGCTCTCAACGGAAGCTTTTAACGGTGCCGTTATGAGCCAGACTATCGACAAAACCGAAAAGCTCACCTCCCTTGCCGAAGAATTCGACATCACACTTGGCAAAGCACAGCTTATCTCCGACATCGTCACAGCAAACGATCTATACACCTTTGCAGATCTCGTTTCGCTTTCGATCAACGAGCTGAATCTTATCTCCACGTCTGCCGGAACGACGCTTGAGCACGTAGAATCGAAGGGCGAAGCAAGCGACAAATCTTACCTCGGCGAAGACGTGGCAAAGCAGATCGCCGCAGAGCACGCAAACGTGACGCTCGATGACGCTGCGTTTGAAAAGGTTGAGCTCGATTTTGACGACGGCGTTATGGTGTACGACGTTGAATTTCGTCACGACGGCGTTGAATACGAATACGAGATCAACGCAGTTACCGGCGCTATTGTAGAATTTGACGTCGACAAAGACGGCGGCAGCAGCAATAACACAAACAACGGCAGCGACAAGGCGCCCGCCGACACCGATACAAACACAAATAGTAACAACGGCACAAATGCTCCCTCAAATGGTCAGAATACCACGACCGAGATCACAGAGGACAGAGCCAAAGAGATCGCGTTTACTCATGCGGGTGTGAAGGCTGATGACGTAAAGGGTCTTAAGGCAGAGCGCGAGCGCGACGACGGAGTCGTCAAGTATGAGATCGAATTTTACGCTGACGGCATCGAATACGACTACGAGATCAATGCAGTTACCGGAACCATCATCAAATGCGAGCGTGAACGCGAAGGCGGCGCTGCGACGGGCAATTCCTCCTCCGCACAGCCCGACTCTCCGTCGGATACGACGTCCCCCACCCTCATCGGCAAAGAGAAGGCAAAAGAGATCGCGCTTGAGCACGCAGGTGTCAGTGCGGACGACATCAGAGATTATTCTTGCGAGCTTGATTCCGACGACGGAGTTCTCGCATACGAGATCGAATTTGAATCCGCTAACGTCGATTACGAATACGATATCAACGCAATAACCGGCGACATCATCAAATCCGAACGCGACACAGACGATTGATCGGGAATATCCGCACACAGAAAGATGTCCGCACAAACAAAAGAAGCCCCCAACGTTGGGGGCTTCTTTTACGAGCTGCAGCTCGTTTATTTCGTTTCTGTTTTATTCTTTTCGCCGTAGAATCTGGGCGTGAAAAAGCGAATATACGCAAACATCGATGCGAGCATTGCCACAGCGCAGATCGATGCCAGAACGTAGAACACCGTATCGTCGAGAGTCGGAACGAAAAGCATGAGTACGAACATGGAATTGAGAACGACGGTGCACGCTTTGCCGAACCATTTTGCTCCTGAAACGACGCCGGTTCTCTTAACCGCGAAGTATCCCGTAAGTCCCATCATAAGCTCCTTTACGGCGAGAAGCGCGAAAAGTATCCACCCAAGATCGTGTGCGAGCGAAATGCACACGAGCAGTGATGCTTGCGTCAGCTTATCCGCCAGCGGATCGAGCAGCTTGCCGATGTCCGAGATCATGCCGAATCGGCGTGCGATCACTCCGTCCGCAATATCCGACAGGTACGACACCGCAATAACGATCGCACAGAACACATACTGCTTTGCGACGATATGCAGGTAAAGAATAACGGGAACCAAAAGAATGCGGATCACTGAAAGTATATTTGGAATCGTTATGATTTTTTGATTTTTGAAATCGACTTTGTTCATTTAGTTTTATGTTCTCCTTTCGGTGGTGGCGGATCGGTCAGTCGGGCACGCGCTTCGCCGAGCGACGCGGCTTGCCCGCTTTTTTTGCGTCGGAATCGTTTGCTTCTGATGTGCTAACGCTATTTTTCACACCGACGGACGCAAGCGGATTGGCAGCGACGGCTTTTTCCATACCCTCGTCGGCAACGTGTGTATATATCTGCGTCGTGTTAAGCTGTTCGTGCCCCAATATTTCCTTAAGCACTCGAATATCAACCTGCCCCGACTGATACATCAGCGTCGCGGCGGTGTGACGGAGCTTATGTGTCGAAAAACGCTTATATTCAAGTCCTGCGGCATCGAGATACTTGCCAACGAGCCACTGCACCGTTTTTACGCTGATGCGTTTTCCCTGAGATGACAAGAACAGCGCGCGTTCACCCGCAAGCTTCGTCGGCTGCGCCGAGCGATGAGGCAGATATTCGGCTATGGCGGCGCGGCAAGCGTCGTTCAGATATACGATGCGCTCTTTGTTGCCCTTTCCGACGATGCGGACGGAGCGAAGATCGCGATCAAGATCGGGAAACGATATGCCCACAAGCTCAGAAAGACGTACGCCCGTATTCAAAAACAGCGTAACGATGCAATAGTCGCGTTCTTTCGTTTTTGTGGTTGTATCAGCTTTGATCGCATTGAGCAGATCGAGACTCTCTTCAAGCGTCAAATACTTCGGAAGAGTCTTTTTCTTTTTCGGCGATTCGATGTCGGCGGCGGGATTATTTTCAATAATCCCGCGTTTTTGCGTCAGATACTTATAAAACGCCTTGATCGCCGAAAGCTTTCTCGCCTTCGAGGCGGCTTTGTTTTTGCGAACGGAATCGACGTACAGAAAAAACTCGTATATATCCGGTCGAGTGACCGAAGAGATGAGCGTAAGGTCTACCGAACTGCAGTCGATCTCGTCAAACGCTTCACTGTCTTTGCTTATTCCTTGGCGGTCTGCTATAATATATCGGAAAAACGTGCGTAAGTCAAGACAATATTCTTCAACCGTTTTCGGAGAGCACTGCTGTATTGAAAGTTTATATGATGCAAACTCGCGCACAAGCGCGGGAAGCTCACTCATAATAAGCGCCATATTCTCCTCCCGTCAAGTCAATGATTATCCATTTCTTCCCGATTTTATACAAAAACAAATCGTATGATTTAATATTATACACCAATCATGAAGTGCTTGTAAACAATAAAATATATTTTCTGTTAATTTTATCTCTCACCGCTTGCGTTTATCGCAAAGATTATATACAATATAAAAAGACTACATTAGAAGGAATATCAAATTATGCTTTCTTTTCTTAAAAAGGACTCTTACCTGATCTGGAAACTGATCCTCGTTCAGATCGGAATGACCATGTTCGGACTCATGACCTCCATGGCGGCATCCGCCGTTGACGTTGCCATCGGCAGCGAGGGTAACGTTGAGCGAACCTGTATGTTCTGGGTAAGCGTTTTTTCTATTCTTTTTTATATGTACATCATCTATATGACGCTCAAGGAAGAGGGGCAAAAGGATAAGATCCGTCTTGACGGCGGCCGCGCCGAATATATGCCGCTTCGCGGACTTTACATCGCACTTTCCGCCGCCGTTCCAAATCTGATTTTGGGCATTCTCATCATCATCACGGGTGTTCTCGGCGCTGAGTCGGGTCCGGCTCTCGGCTGGGCGGGTGCTCTTTGCGGTTCTTCCAAAGTCCTCGCTTCCATTTTGCAGGCTATGTATTGGGGCTTTATGCTCGTCGTTTCGGACGTTGCCACGATTGCGGAACTTCCGTCGTTCTGGTTCGTCGTAATTCCGCTGCCGTCGATCGCTTGCGGCTTTATCAGCTATTATTTCGGCTTGACAGACCGAGGCATCGGCAAATTCGTCAAAAATTTCTTCACACACGAGGAAGAATGATCTTCGACTTCAAAATATCATAAAAAAGCCCCGACATCGGGGCTTTGATATGTTATGCGACCTCCGTTATGCCAGCGCGCCGAGCTTTTCTATGGCTCCGCGGTCACAAACGATCCTGCAGTGTTCATTTATGTACGCATACACGTTGCTTTTGCAGCGGCTGCCGCCGTATTCGGCGCAGATCAGCTCTGCTGATTCAAGTTCATTTTCGCAACCGGATTCGACCACAATGAAATAATATACACCGCCGTCCTCGTCAACGTAAACGGCGCTGTCTTTTGCACCCATGCGTAATTCGCCTCCGACGCACGCGCCACGTCTTTCGCCAAGCCGTTTGCACGCACGAAGCAGAGGTGTCAGCTCCGAAAATTCGTATACGGTCACCGCGAATTTATATCTTGCCGCGCCCGTCGGCGCTGCCACTCCCTTTGTCGGCATTCTCTCCTCCGCTTCTGTTGCCATATCTGTCGGCGCAGATAGATATGTGTTGCCGTCAAGCAGCGTTAAAAACAGCTCGCACCCCCCCGTTTTGTCGGGATAAAGCTGTATGAACGATCTGCCTTTGTCTACGTCGAACCCAACTTTTTGACCCGCCTTTCGCAGGAGCGCCTTCAGCGCATCACGCACGTCGGGCTTTGTGTAATCGACGTCTCCTGCGATATGACTGCTTGCCATATCGTCCGCCGACAGTATAACTTTTAGTTTTGTTTCGCTTATCTTTATCGTATTCACGTCCCACCCACCGAAAATATTAGTTCTTACTATCATTATAATGCAGTCTCGGCATTTTTGGTACGCAAAATTATTGCCCGATTTGTCAATTTGATCCTGCTGCCCAAAGAGGAAAGGAAGGTCTCCACACATGAAACTGAAAAACAAGCTTTTGCGGCTTGAATATAAGCTCGCACCGTACGCCATCGAAAATCTGATGACGGTCATGATAGGTGCGATGGCGATCGTTTTCATCGCAAATTTCGCCGTTTCCTCCGCAAATCCTGACGTATCGCTTTATTCATGGCTCATGTTTGACCGTGCCGCGATAGCGGCGGGGCAAGTCTGGCGGCTTTTCACGTTCATTTTCCTGCCGCCGAGCACGAGCATTATCTGGATCATCTTCTCGTTTTATCTTTATTGGATGATCGGTCAGGGACTTGAACGCGAGTGGGGCGCGCTGCGCTTCAATCTTTTCTATCTTTGCGGCATCATCGGCGCTCTTGTGTCGGGACTCATCACGGGGTATGCCACAAATTCTTACATCAATATGTCCCTTTTCCTTGCATTTGCCATATTCTATCCGAACTATGAGCTTTATTTCTTTTTCATTTTGCCCGTCAAAATGAAATGGTTCGCGTGGTTTTACGCGATTATGATCTTCATCAGTTTTCTGTCGTCAAGCTTTGGCGGCAGGCTTGCGATTCTCTTTTCGCTTGCAAACGTCATCATCTTCTTCCACCGCGATTTCTGGCTTGAGCTGAAGCGCATCGGAATGAACATCAAGTTCCGCTATATACGTTGGCAGAACGCAAGAAAACGGAAATAGCAAAAACGGCACAAAAAATCCCGACTTTCGTCGGGATTTTTTAATGTTTATCTTACTTTTTCTTGAATCTGATAACGTTCCACGTCATCTTGCCGAGTACGGATTCTGCGATTCCGTCGTCGATCTTTGTGACACCGTTCGTTTTCGGGAAGATCTCGTAAGGATTGTTTTCCGTGTTGACGGCGTTAACATCGTCGTGATGGAGCGTGATGTGCTCTACGAGCTCGTAGCCCTCAAAGCTGCGCAGATCGATCGACGTCACGATATCATCCTTCATGTTCTTGTTGACGGCGAATACGGTGAGCTCATCCTTTTCTTCGTTGTGTATAGCAACGGAATCAATGAAAGGAACGTCCGTATAGTGACCGCTGTCATACTTGTCACATTCAACGCGGGTCTCAAGCGCCTTGCCGCGTCCGTACATGGAGCAGTGCATATACGGATAGAAGATCGTCTGCGCCCATGCGCCGCCGCCCGTTCTCGTCATGATCGGAGCGATAACGTTGACGAGCTGTGCCATGCACGCGACCTTGACGCGGTCTGCGTGGCGGAGCATCGTGATAAGAAGCGAACCGATGAGGAGCGCGTCCTCGAAGTTATAAACGTCCTCAAGCTGCGGCGGAGCGTAGCTCCAGCGCTCGATGTGCGGACGCTCACCTTCGTTGCAGTGATACCATACGTTCCATTCGTCGAAGGAGATGTTGACCTGCTTTCTTGAATGTGTTATGACCTTTGCGTAGTCGATCATCGATACGACGCTTCTGATGAAGTAGTCCATGTCGAGGTTATTAGCCAGGAAGGTGGGTGTGTCGTGTGCGTGGTTATTGTAATATGTGTGGCAGGAAACGTAGTCCACGTTATGGTAGCAGTGCTCAAGCACGGTAGCTTCCCATTTTCCGAACGTGGGCATACCGCTTGACGAACTGCCGCAAACGACAAATTCTGCGCTCGGATCGAGGCCTTTCAGCATCTTTGCTGTTTCGTTTGCGATTTTGCCGTATTCGTCTGCCGTTTTGGCGCAGATCTGCCAGGGGCCGTCCATCTCGTTGCCGAGGCACCAGAGCTTAATGCCGAAAGGATCCTTGAATCCGTGCTTGATTCGCAGATCGGACCAATACGAGCCTGCGGGGAGGTTGCAGTATTCCATAAGATTTGCCGCTTCAGCGGGGCCTCTCGTTCCGAGGTTGACCGCCATCATGACTTCTGTGTTGGCGCGTTTTGCCCATTCCTGAAATTCATCGATGCCGACCTGATTCGATTCAAGCGTTCCCCACGCGAGTTCGCGGCGGACGGGACGAAGCTCCTTCGGGCCGATGCCGTCTTCCCAATTATATCCGGAAACGAAGTTTCCGCCCGGATAACGCACGATCGGCACACCGAGCTTGCGTACAAGGTCGATAACGTCGCGGCGGAAGCCGAGCTCATCTGCGGTTTCATGTCCCGGCTCGTAGATGCCGCCGTAAACGGCGCGTCCGAGATGCTCGATGAAGCTGCCGTATATTCGCGGATCAACTTCGCCGACCTGATAATCGCGGTTAAGTTTTATTTTTGCATTCATATAGTGCTCCTTTTGCCGTTGCTTATAATATTTTTATAGAGAACAGAGCGAGCTCGCTCTGTTCTCTTTTTTATTGCAAATATGTCTTACTTGATCGGGATTCTGAAGATGTTGACGGACGAAGCCGCAAATTCAAACGCAAACTTATTCGAGCTGATCTCGAACTCGCGGAACTTTGTCGCTACCTTTTCCGGCTCCTCAAATGTGTTCGTAGCCTCAAGAGATTCCGCCTCAAGAATCTCAAGCTTAACAGTACGCTTGCCTTCGCCTGCGCCGACAGCTTCGATCTCCATAGTAACGGGTGTGGGACGGACGTTGACGGCTTTGATGATGACCTCACCAGCTTTTTCGTCGAGCGTGGACGAAACGTAGATCCTCTTCGGCGGTTTCGGCTGATACTGCAGGTCGTGGACAACTTCACCGTTTATGCGGCATACGATTCTGTCGCCGCTGCGTTCAATTGCGAGCTTGCACTCCTCGCCTTCCTTATATTCATAAGGAACCGTGGATATTCTGTCATCGTAGCCGCGCTTTGACACGGTGAGCATGGATTCGTTGCCTCTCCAGCCGCCGATGTGCCATGTGAAGCGTGCGTCTTCGCTATATGCGAAGGATACGGAGAAACCGCGGCGGCGCGGACGGCGCACTTCGGGATTCTCGGGTTCTTTGGATTCTACGTTTGCCGTGCACTCGAACGTAAAGTCAAGCAGATCTCCGTCTACAGTGACGTCGGGCTGCATCCATCTTCTTCTCGGAGGCATCTCTACGGGTGCGTCGGTGGGCGTACGGATAAGCTTACCTTCGGAATAGCTCCAATCGCCTTCAAGCACCTTGATCGAATCGGCAGCGGGGCTGCTGCCATTGATCTTGATTTCCGAGAATACAGCGTCTCCGGGAGCTGCCTGGAACGCGAATCCGCCCGCGATCTTTTCCGGTTCGATGTAGTCATCCTCGGACGTGACCTCAACGGAAACGGGAATCGTTACGTCGCCCTGGTTTACGGAGTACATCTTCTGTACGTAATAGCTGGGGATACCGAAGATCTCGTGGTTGTTATACCAGATAAGGTTGGGACGCCAGCTTACGTAATCGGCGTTACAGAGCAAAGGTGCATAGCAAGTCAGGGCAACTCTGTCCGCATTGAGCTCAAAACTCGTCATGTATGCGGCTTCGCAAAGTGCGTTATAGAAAGTATTGTTGCGGCTCGCATACTCGCCGAGGAAGACCTTCGGTCCGTTCGGATCGTAGAAATCGGAGAAGTAGCGGTCGTAGTTCTGTATCATCCAGTCGGGAGCAACGTAGTAGTGCTCGTCAACGGCGTAGGAGTTCCACTTGCGTGCCGATTCCCAGCCGAGATCGAAGCCCTTGCCGGAAGGTGCCGGTCCTGCCGTGTTAAGAATCTTAACGTCGGGGTACTTTTCAGCGATAGCTTTGTGGAAGAGCGGATAGCGGTCGAAGAAATCTTCGTCAACTTCTTCGTTTCCGATAGCGATGTATTCGATACCGAACGGTTGGGGGTGACCAAGCTCAGCGCGGTACGCGCCCCACTTCGTTGTCACGTCGCCGTTTGCAAATTCGAGCAGTTCAAGTGCATCGTCGATCCACGGCTGCATCTCGTCCATCGGAACCGTCCACTGATGGTGAGGATTGAACGCGCCCGGAAGCACCGGCATCGCCTTCGTTCCGATATCCTCGCAGAAGAGGAAAAATTCATAGTATCCGAAGCCGTAGGTCTGATTATAGCGCCAGTTGTTACGCTTGGAAGGACGCGACTCAAGCGGACCGACCGTATTCTTCCAGCGGTACATGGCGTTTCTCGCCTTATCGTCAACGGCGCCGTCATGCGTGAGGCATCCGCCCGGGAAGCGCATGAACTTCGGCTTCATGTCGGCGAGGAACTGCGCGATATCGGGACGAAGTCCGTTTTCGCGTCCACGGAATGTCTTTTTCGGGAAAAGCGAGATCATATCAAGGCAAACGGAGCCGACACCGTGTACGAGCACGACGAGTCGCGCCGAGAAGTCCTCTTCTTCGGAGGTGATCGTTGCCGTGTACTTGTTCCATTCCGGTGAATTTACAACGATGTCTGCTTTGCCGTAAAGTTTTTCGCCGTCTGCACTTTCAAGGCGCACTTCGACGATCTCTTTGAGCATGATATCACGGCGCGCGAACGCACTGAAGACGTATTCTTCGCCACGGCGAAGCGGAATACCTGTGTTATAGCCTTCGTTGACGACGCCGACGGTGCCGGGTGCGTCAAGAATACTGTTTCTTGCCGTATTCGTTACGCGGAGATAATGCGTATTGTTGACGTTGAGCGGATAAACAGATTCTACACCGCCCTCGACCTTGCCGCCGTCGCGCTCAATGAGCTGCCACGCCGTCATAGGTGTATACGAGTCGTTGTCAACGGAGCAAAACTCGAACGAACGGTTGCGTACGAGCTCCGCATAAAGGCCGCCATCTGCGGCGTGGTTGATGTCCTCGAAGAAAATGCCGTACAGGTCCCCTGTGGGATACAGCTTCTTTTCAGCGTTTACCGTAATTCTTGACAGTGTAGACATAATAGAGCCTCCGTAATTATTTTGTTTTTTCAGAATTCACTAACGTTTGCGAAAAGATGCCGATTTGAAGCATTGTCGCAATATTTGTGCAAATTGCACACAATTTCTTTAGCAATACTGTTTATTTTAATTATAATGCAACGCAAGATATATGTCAATACAATCAACACAATTTTGAAAATTGATATGCAAAGACGCAAAAAGCCTGCCGCTGTGCGACAGGCTTTTTTGGTTTTAAGTTTTGCTTTGAAATTAACCAACGATACCGGAGCGCTCGATACCCTGTACCAGATACTTCTGTGCGAAGCTGTAAATAAGGATAAGGGGAAGGAGGATCAGGATACCTGCGGTATTTCTGATAGCCGCAACGTACATGTTCTGTCCTGCATACTGTGTGTCAAGTGTGCCGGGAACCTTGATGATATCTCTCATCGTATAAGGACCTGCCGTCGTGAAGAAGACGTTAACGTAGTAGTTATCCGTCCACTGCCAGGAGAACGCGAACATGAAGACTGTGATGAGCATCGGTACGGAAAGCGGCAGAATGATCTGCACGAACGTTCTGAGCGTACCTGCGCCATCGATGTATGCGGATTCCTCAAGTTCATCGGGAACGCCGCGGAAGAACTGACGAAGCATGAAGATGTAAAGTCCGTTCTTAAACGCAAGACCCGTGAAGGAGAGGATGATGAAGGGCCAATATGAGTTGATCATATTGATTTCCGTGAAGGGAAGAACCTCAAGCCATTCAAATGTTCCGCCGCCGAGAAGCTTGAATATGCCATAAATGTCGAAGTATCTAAACTTCATGAACATTGACAGATGGAGCGTAGAGTGCGGAACTACCATCGTAAGAATTACGAAGAGGAAGAGCAGCTTGTTTCCGCGGAAGTTGAACTTCGCAAAACCGTACGCGATAAGACACGTGATAAACATTTGGATCAATGCCGTAGACGCCGATAATATGAACGTGTTCAGCATTGCTTCAAAGTAATCGTTGTCAATTATAATCGCTTTATACGTTTCAAGCGTGGGATTCTTCGAGATAAGAAGTACCGTTGCGTCAACGAAGTCTTCACGGCACATGATCGAAGATGCGACCTTCGAAATGAAGGGGAAGATAATGATATAGGAAATACCTATAAGAAGAACGTATGCGCAAATTTTTACAACAACGTTCTTTAAGAAGTACATGGAGAAGACTTTAAGCTTAAATCTTTCCCAAGCCGAGGTCTTGCCTTCATAATCGACCCTGATCTTGTTTTTGGTATCTTTTGTTACCACGGGGGCACTCTTTACGTTATTAGCATCCATTGTTGTGCACCTCCTTATACATCACGCTTCTGATAGAAGACGTATGCTGAAATGATACCTGCAACAGCCGCGATGAGAAGCATTACCAAGAGGAAGTACATCCAGGACATTGCAGAAGCAAGTGTTGTACCGTTTGCCTGGTCGTATACCTGGTCGATATACGCCATGACGTTGTTATCGGAGCGTGTAAGCGCGTCGATAACGGTGTAGATCGCGTTAACAAGGATCATCGGGCTGATCATCGGGAAGGTGATCTTCCAGAAGGTTTCCCAGCCGGTTGCACCGTCGATTTCACAAGACTCATAAATAGCCGGAGAGATAGACTGAAGACCTGCAAGCAAGATAAGCATCTGTACACCGGAACGGTTTACGATGTTGAAAATGTCATTAACAAGACCAACAACGTATGTAACGAGATCAGCTCCGACCTTCATGTTTGCGAAGAGTCGCTGAACGTCTATGACGTTGACGATCTGGTTAACCGTACTTTGTCCTGTACCGTCATCGATCTGAGAACCTGTGCTTCCCATATTCTGCTGAAGAATATTCTGTGCGTCGATGTCGGACATAAGACCTGTACTGATAATAACGGGGATAAAGAAGATAGCACGGAAAAGTCCGCGTCCTGCCATATCCTGATTGAGAAGGATCGCCATGAACAGCGAGAAAATTACGATGGCGGGAATATCAAAGAGAATCTGTGTGATACCCGTCGTAAGCTCCTGAACGTATGTTGCGTCAACGAGGATCGCTTCCGTGTAGTTACCCCAGCCGACGGGTACGAGTTCGTACCCGCCGCCGCGGACTGAATTGATTTCGTGGAAGCTATAGTTAATGGACTGGAAGATCATCGGGAAATAGACAATCACAAGACCGATAATGAAGGGGAGCACGAACCAATAACCGGTGCGCGACTTCTTCTTGTCCAAAGAAACTATTTTCTTCTTTTTGGGAGCCTTGTCGACTTTGATTTTAGTCTTTTTAACTTCAGTATTCATTTGTCAAGCTCCTCTCTTACTTTTCTACTATCGAGAATGCCCCGACAGTGTAGGTTTCGCCGTCAACTTCTACTGTTACTTCGAAACGGTTGAAGTTGAGAATGAACGATGTGCCGCCCTCGTATGTTACAAGAACGATAGAACCGTCTGTTACTGCATACTTGGAAACAGGTTCGGGCATTTCTTCGGGAAGCTCTTCTACGGGAGGTTCCTCTTCGCCTTCGCCCTCATCGGGAGTTTCCTCTTCAACTACGAAGCCGTACTTTTCAGCAACGATATCGTAGTATGCGATAGCGGTTTCGCAAGTTACTGCGATCTTATCTGTGAGCGCAAGAACTGCTGCTACGTTTGCAACTACTTCTGCCTGGCTTTCGGTGATCTCAACCTTGCGGTTTGCAGTTTCAACGATTGCGAGTGCTTCTTCAGCGATAGCTTCGATTGCTGCCTTGGATACGTTGATCTTGTTTATAGCGGAATCGTAAGCTGCCTGTGCTGCTGCGAGAGCTTCCTGTGCTGCTGTGAGTGCATTTTCTGCCTCGGTTATAGGATCAACTTCTTCGGTTTCACCGTCTTCGGTGGTTGCATCGTCAGTCGTTGTATCCTCTGTCGTTGTGTCTTCGGTCGTTTCATCGTCCGTAGTCATTTCGCCTTCGGTAGTAGCTCCGTCTTCAGCGGGAACGTCTTCAGCGGTTTCTTCAGCCTCAGCTACACCGTCATCGGTAGCTGTGTCTTCAGTAGTTTCGTCTTCGGTAGTTCCTGTGAGTGCGTCGTAAGCTGCCTGAGCGTCAGCAACGAGAGCTTCCTTAGCTGCGATGTCAGCGAGGAGTTCATCGAGCTGATTTGCAAGTGTTTCGATGTTAGCCTTTTCAGCTTCAACTTCGAGCAGCAGTGCGTTTGTGGTATCGATCAGCTTGGCTGTATCAGCAACAGCAGATGCGATTTCCTTTGCAAGAGCTTCAGCTTCCTTACGTGCTGCAAGAGCTTCCTCCTGCTCCTTACGATAAGCTTCTTCTTCTGCGCGTTCTGCTTCGAGCTTAGCCTGTTCTTCGGCTGCTATGCGGTCTGCTTCGAGCTCATCAGCATCCGGAACACGTTCGCCAACGAGGAGTTCGTGTCCGACAATAAGCTTGGTCTGCAGATCCTTGAGGATGCTGTTGAGGTACGTGTACTGTTCAACAACGTCTTCGAACCAAATGTCATATCTTACAGAGTAGTACTTGTTGAGCTCTTCATCTTCTTTGAGGTCGGAGGTATTCTGATATGCAAGAGTGAAGTAGAGGTATGTACCGGACTCAATGGACTTGAGGATCGCGTTTTCAATGTCACCCTCTTCATTTGCGGGAGTACCTGCTGCCTGGATGTAACCGTGGAGGACGATGCCCGTGAACGGTACGGAGTAGGAAGCGTTGAAGAATTCACTGGAGTGGAGATTCATGTTGACGATGTGGTCAACGAATCCGAGTGCGTATGCGTTACCGCCGTCAACCATGACCTGATCGTAATCCTTAGCGATCGAAGCAAGAAGCTCCGTTGTGAAGAGCTTAGAGTCTTCGCGGTTGTAAGGATCGTCTTCGTCGAAGTCAGAGTTGAGGTCAGTACCGAGAGTGGAAACGGAGATTCCCGTGGGATTGAATTCCTGATAGTTCTTATTGAACTCATCATAGAAGTGTGTAAATACCGACGGAGAAATTGCGATTTCGAAGTTTCTCGTGTAGGACTGCGTCATCGCGTCGTAGTAACGCTTACTTGTGTAACGGTCGTCGATGGTCTTAACAGCGTGCTTTCTGTATGTGAATCCATCAAACGATTTGTTCTGAGGAGCATAGAGGAAGTCGAAGTCGGGGAAGATTCCGAGGTGCTTATCCGCCGCGTATGCGAGGAGCTCTTCAAAACCTTCGTTGCCGCCGACTGCCTTTTCCCACTTAAGCTTATAAGGAACGACTGCATCGGAAAGACCGCCGTTTGCAAAGCCTGTGAGCTTGAAGTTGATGTTGTCTACGCCTGCTGCGGCGAGTTCTTCATACATCGTCTTGATATTTTCAAACGTTGTAAGAGGAGTATCGACCGTTACAGGGATCGAGAGAACTCTCTCCGTTGTCTCAAGAGTACCGAGTACTTCGAGGTAAAGCGGAATATTCTCAGCTACTTCTGCATCGGTGATTCTTGTGAGAACGCCCTGAGCTTCAAGGTATTCACGGTAAGCCTTCGCCATGCCGAAGTAAGACGTTTCGTAGTAGTCGTCGAAGCCTGCTGCTTCTGCTTCTGTATCGCCGTCGAGCATCATGTACTTGATACGGTAGCTGTCAACGTACTTTCTTGCAGATTCAACACGCCATGTTGCGTTGGAAGCGACGGAAATAGCCTCTGCGAGGTTATATTCGTCAGACGGACGCGGGCAGAAGGATGCGTAAATTGCAGCATACTTATGGAGCGAACCGCCATTTTCATACTTGATGGTTGCAAGAGAGTCACCTTCGGTGATGATAGCAACGTAGCCTCTGTCCTCGGTGTAGTCGTAAGTCTTCGTTTCAGTAACTGCCGGAACGGTTACTTCTTCGCCGGTTTCTTCATCAACGTATGTATATTCTTCTTCGAGCACGATCGTTTCTGTGCGAACCTGATCTTCGGAAGTTACAGCACCCCAAACGGGCATTGTAAGAACTTCCTGATGCTCACCGGTGATTTCCTGGTAAGCGAAGTCGGGGCCGTACATCTGACCTGCACGGTTCCAGGTAATACCTTCAAGGTCAGAAGCCGTGAAGAGAGCGCCTGCGCCGTCGGGCATGAACGTATAACCGTCATTTTCGCAGCTGATAGCGCCCATGTACGGGAGCATCGTTACGGAAAGGAGAGTATACGCGGTGTCGTCGAAGCGGATACCGTTTGCGGGGAGACGGGCTGTGAGACCGTCATCATCGAGTGTGTACTCGATTGCAAGACGGAAGAGCGGAGGAGCAGCGTCGCTGCCTTCGTATTCAGTCATTGCATGGTCTTCGTCGAGTGTTTCGTAGGTGTAGTCGGGGCAGTAGGTCTTAATGATACTTTCGCAAGTGTCAAGCTCCTTATCAGCGGCGTTGGAGTCGAAGATATAAACTGCCATTCTGTTTGTGATCGGGTACTTTGCCTTCATTTCGGCGATAGCACGCTCGGAGAGTTCCGGGTCATTCGGATCCATCAGAACGTAGAAGTTATAAAGCTTATCATGAAGGAATCTGTCGTCGATCTTATCAAGAATGAGGGTTTCAAGACGGTCCTTCTGGATCATTCTCGGAACGAGACGTCTTGCTTCCTGGCGGCCCATCGTATACTCTACGCGGATACCGTTCTTGATGTTCTTAACGATGATCTGACCTCTCTGTGCAGCTTCCGTGAAGCTTGCCATTTCCTTTGTTGTTCCGTCGCTGTCTTCATATTCGATGAAAACCTGGGACAACAGGTCGGCTCTGGTTGTATCAGCGTGAGCCGTTGAGGGGTCTGCTACGTCGTAGGGGTTGGAGAACAGGATCTGACCGGTAGCGATCTTCTGAAGAGCGATCTCGCCGGTGTAGGGGTCACAGTAAAGTCTGTAGCCGTTCTGTTCTTTATAAAGTGTCATTGTTGCGAGCTTTGCGAACTGGTCTGCCTGTGCAACAGTCAGATAGTCGTAAGCGGGGGTTGCTGCGCTGACCGAGATCATCGAACCGATGCCGATAGAGGTGAGCACCATGAGTACGGTCAAGAGCGCTGATATAAATCTAACAGATTTTCTCATATTTTAATTTCCTCCTAACCGTTATGAACGATACGTCAACTCGACGAAGATGCTGGAGATGAAGCTTACCATTCTTGCTACAAGGCTCGTGAAGAGGACTGCAACGAAGATGATGAACGCCATCGCAACGATCGTTCCGAGAGTTGTTGTTACGTTCTTGAGAAGCGAATAGTCATGTGTTACCATCATGCCGAAGAAGATGAGCATTGCTGCCCAGCCGAATGCGATTCCGACGAGGAGCGTTACGAGCTGACCTTCATTTGCAGCGAGGATGTTCGAGAAAATTACGGACGGTACTACGAGCAACGGTACAGGCAGTAAGCTGTAGGATGTCGCAACGAAGATATCCTTGAAGGAACCTTCGCCGTCGAAAAGTGTTGTCAGACACCAGTTAGCAACTACCCAGAGCAGGAGCGGAACTACAACGGACGCGATCTGTGCGAACACGTTCATGAAGTTGCCTGTGGGGTTGAAGATGTAACCGGTACCAACGGACTGATAGAAGAATGCAACGATAGTTACAACTACATAAACAAGACCTGCTCTGACGGAGCCGCGCTGTTCATGTTTAAGGTCCCAGAATCCGTCGAACGGATGGAAGATCAGGTGGAAGCCATACAAAAGCTCTTCCTTGAAGCTCTTTCTGCCGACCTTGAGCTGTGTCTCCTTGTTGACTTTTCCTGCATACTTGAAGAACTTGGAGAGTGCAAAGCAGACAACAACGACGATTATCGGAATCGTCCAGATCCACTTTGCGACCCATTCCTTACGAACCTCACGGAACGCGTTGGAATATCCGTCTACATTGTATGCGTACTTGTAATATTCCATAGCCGTTTCGTATTCAGCTTCGCGGTACATAGCGTCGCCGATTCCGATGTAGGCTGTGTCGAAGTTACTGTTACGCTGGAGGATTTCCGTCCAGTCGTCAACGGCAACGTCGTAAATTCGTTCGTTCTGATGCGACAGCGCGTTGATCAGAAGGTCGCCGTATTCGGTTCTCTTATAAACGGTGAAGCAGTTCTTCGACTTATCGAGAAGGAGAATGTCGTTTTCGCAATATGTAATTGCTTCGATGTTATATACGTTACCGAGCTGTTCGCCCTTGTCACCAAAGATGAACAACAGGTTGCCGTACTTATCGTATGTGTACGTCTTACTTCTCTTTTCGTCGATGATGGACCATGTGCCTTCCGGACCGACTGCAACGTCGATGATGGTGGAAGCACCGGAGATATCAGCCGTTATCATGTTGGAAACGTTAACTTCGCCGGACGGAGGCCAGAAGCCGTTACGGCTCATAACGTCGTGGCCGGAGGAGTTGAGCTTCTTAACGGGAGCATAGTCACCGGAGGTGGAACGCGCGTTGATCTCACTCTGCTGTGTTCCCTCGTCGATGGAGCTCGTTGTTACGTAAACGAAGCCGTCATCGTCGATCGTGATGTTGTTAAATTCTGTGGAAATGTATTCTTCCTGAGATTCTCTCTGCTCTTCTGTCTGGATCTCACGCCAGATTCTCTGCCATACGGAGATAGAAACCTTCTGAGCGCCGATGAATCCGGAGAAGTTTGCTTCATCGTCCATAACGATGATACCCTGATATGTGGTGGACGATACAACGAAGAGTCTGTTATATGCGTCTACCGCTACAGCTACCGGTTTGTAGAGAGAGCCTTCTACGAAGTATGCGGATTCGGGCTTCGGAACGATCTTAACATAGTTACCGTCGCGGTCGAACATTACGATACGGTTATTGTCTGTATCGCAAACGTAGATGTACTCATCTGTAATTGCTACGCCGGAGGGGGTGTTGAACGAGTCCCAAACGCCGTGCTCGTTAAGGAAGCTGGAAAGAACGAACTTCAGCTTATAATAACGGTCGGTAACAATAACTCTGTTTGTTCTGCCGTCAACGATATAGACGTTGCCGTCTGCGTCAACCTCGAGGTCTCTCGGGTCTTCGAGAGCCTGAGGAAGTCCGATGTAGTTGGAGTCTACGAGTCTGTCCGGTACGTATGCATCGGGAGACTGAAGAGCAAATCCGTCATAGGAGTAGGTGTAGGTTTTGTATGCTGCCGCATTTACCGTTGTGGCGAGCATGAGTATCGTCATTACGACTATAAGCAAGGAAAAAACTTTTCTTTTCATTGTGTTGTCTCCTTCCTTAGTCCTTCATTCCGCTCGAGCCCATCGTTTCAATGATGTTACTCTGGGAGATAACGAAGACGAGAATCGGTACCATCATCATGATAACCGTGGACGCAGCCGCTGCACCTGCACGGGCGATACCGCCGGCGGTGATCTGCGAGATTGCGTAGTTAAGAGTCTTGAGCTGCTCGGAGTAGATGTAGATGGAAGCACCGGAGTTCCAGAGGCCCTGGAAGCAATAGATGATAAGTGTAAGCCAAGCGGGCTTAACCATCGGCATTGCGATTACCCAGAACGCATAGAACTCGGAAGCACCGTCAAGACGTGCACTCTCAAGAACTGCATCGGATACGTTCGTTTCCATGAACTGCTTCATGAGGTAAAGACCGAGCGTATACGCGAAAGAGGGGATGATTACTGCGAAGTATGTGTCAACCCAACCGAGGATAGACATCGTGATGAACGTTGCGATACCCGTAACGGTGGAGGTGAACATGAGCGACTTAACAACGATGTTGAACATGAAGTCGCGGCCCGGATACTTCAGCTTTGCAAGCGAGTAAGCTGCAAGAGAAGCGAACAGGAGGTTGCCTGCCGTACCTGCAACGGAGATGAACACCGTGTTGAAGATGTATCTGGAGAACGGAACCCAGGAGTCTGCCATGAGGGAGAACAGGTCTGTGAAGTTCTTCAGAGTGGGGTTGATAACGTAGAAGCGAGGGGGGAACATCCAGAGCTCGTCAAGGGGCTTGAGAGCCTGCAGGATAACGTAAAGCATCGGCAGGAACATGAACACGCCCATGAGAGTGAGGAAGAATGTAATACCCATATCACCGCCGACAGAGCGGTTGAGGACAACTTTATGGTTTCTTGTTCTTAATCTTCTTGCCATGTTACTGTCCTACCTTTGAGAGTAATTTCTGAACGAGCATATTTGCTCCGATCATCATTGCGAAGAGAAGCACCGCAATAGCCGATGCATAACCGACTTCCCAACGCTGTCCGCCGTAGTCGTCCAGGTGGTGTGTGATGGTCCAGCAGCAGTAGTCAACGGACGGGAAGCCCGCGAGAGCTGTTACGATACCACCGAAGCCGAAGGAGCCCGTGATCGCCATAACGGCACCGAACATGAGCTGAGGCTTCATGGACGGGAGAGTTACGTACCAGAGTTCCTGCCAACGGTTTCTGATACCGTCAACGGCTGCAGCTTCGTAAAGGCTCTTGTCGATACCCTGAAGACCTGCGATGAACGAAAGGAACGATGTACCGAGAGAAGTCCAGAGGGCAACTACGATACACAGGGGCATACAATACGTTGCATTGAAGAACCACAGAACAGGTTCGTCGATGATACCCCAGTTGAGGAGCCAACCGTTTACCCAACCGTATGCGTCGGAGGAGAACAGCGTACCCCAGATAAGATATACGTTACCGCCGATGGACGGTGCGTAGAAGATAAGTGTTACGATTGCTCTGATCTTCGGTGCAAGCTCGTTGATGAACCATGCGATGAACAGAGAGAGGAAGTAGGACGTAGGTCCTGTTACAACCGCGAAGATGAGGGTGTTCTTAATTGCCGTGATGAATATATCGTCGTCGAGGAAGAGTCGGATATAGTTATCAAGGAAAAGCCACTTCGGCATCTGCAGCATGTTGAACGACGTGAAACTCAGGAAAACCGACATTACGACCGGAACGACCGTGAATATGAGGAAGAGTATCATAAACGGAGCAACCATAAGGTATGCCGTTTTGTTATTCTTCATCTCGTGCCAGGTCCACTGAGCTCTTGTCATGTCTTTACGGGATACAGCGTGCTGTTCCTTAACGGCTGTTGCGTTTTTCTTTGACATGAGCGTTTCTCCTTATATAGATTTACTTACGATATATTCTTAATCAGTGTAAGAATAAAGTGCCTCGACTGCATCGTCGATGTAGTCTGCAACCTCGGAGAAGAGAGCGGAATCCTTCGCCTTGAGCGCTGCTGCCGCTGCGCTGAGAGCGTCAAATTCAACGTTTGTTGCTGTGCCGAGGAGTGCGGCTTCAATCGCCTTTTCAAGCGCCTTGATCTCCGCGGAATACTTTTCCTTATCGGAAGACTTCAGGTCATCAATGATCTCCATAGCCTGTTCCGTTCTCTTTTCAGAGAGGTTCTGACCGATCTCAAGTGTTTCGAGGTTGAACTCTTCACGCTTGCGGGAGATTTCTTTGTTAATTATATTAATGTAACCGAGAAGTGATTCAGAGGGAGATGCGTTGTTGTTGTAAGCATCCTTGAACGCGAAGTCTGTGTAACGTCCGATGATGTAAGATCCGGGGTAAGCGGGGATAGCCGTGATAGCGTCGAACTGTGTACGGAGGCTGTTGTACTCACTGGACGTCCAGGAGAGTTCTTCAAGCGCTTCGATGTTCGCCGTCGGGTTCATACCTGCTTCGCCGAGGACTGCAACGAGTTCGTTACTGTAAGCTGCCTGGAATTCATTGTCTGTGTACCAGTCTATGAACTTCCATGCGTTCTGCTTGTTGTCGCTTCCCTTAAGGAGTACGACACCGGATACGGCGGATACGGCGGTATTATTGATAGAGCCGTCTTCCTGAGGCATACCAGGGATCGTTGTGAATTCCCAGAGACCTGCGATTTCGGTTGCGAATACAACGAGCTGGTTATACGAGGTATAGGGAGAAATTGCTATCGGGATCTCACCTGTTCTGAAGCGGTTTGCAAAGTCGTACGTGTACGGCAGTGAATACATTGTGAACATATTACACATCATTTCAAATGCTTCAAGAGAGAGGTTGGAGTCGAGGTTAACTCTCATACCGTTGTCGGCATAGAGGCTGCCGCCCATCTGGTACAGATACGTGAGATAGTCGGTCGTAAGACCGATTTCCATGTTGTTGTACTGAAGTACGGGGATCATAGCAAGGACGTCGTCCCATGTTTCGGGAACTTCCAGACCGAGGTCTGCGAGAATGTCCTTGCGGTAGAAGAGCATCGGGAACGTCTGAGTTTCGGGGATAGCGAACGTTTCGCCGTAAAGCGTAAGCGGGATCGTTGCAGCTGCGGAGAATCTATTCGTCACCTCTTTGAAGGATTCGAAGTAGAGCTTCCAGTTGTCAGCGCCGTCAGCACCACATTCGTCGCAGTGGTAATCGCCGCCGTCAACGTACTTGAGAGTTTCGTTGCCCTTGGACGCGCAGTTTACACACTGCTTGTCGTTAAGTCCCTGAAGAGCACCGCGAATAGCGAAGTTGATAACGTCGCCGTCTCCGGTGAAGAGCGAAACGTCAGGGCCGACACCTGCGAGCACGGAGGGGAGGAGCGTACCGCCCGCAACGAGCTTCAGGTTAACAGCAACTTCACTTACGGGTGTGAAATCGTTATCCACGAGGTTACGGATGATCTGCGCCTGGTCACGGCCGGTAACGACCCAAACCTCAACGGAGTTGGATTCGTCTACCTCAACGGTGGAACCGAGGGAGTTATAATCCGTATAGAAGCTTCCGATGAAGGAGCGGATTTCGAACCAGATCGCCTGAAGGAAGTTTGCCTCTGCCTTCGGGAGTTCAGCGGACGCGGGCTGAACCATGATAAAGTCAACCTCGAGAGGCTGCTTTGTAACAGTGTTTACCCATGTACCGAGAGTACCGACGTGAGCCTTAAGAGTTGTAAGGTTGGGGGCGATTTCGTCCTCATCCGAACCCATCTTTTCAACAAGTCTCTGTACCTCGTCAAGTGTTGCGGTGTTTTCACCGGCAACGCCGTTCATGGATTCAAGCTGTTCGATGATGTTTTCAAGGTTTCTTGCCTCAAGAACGAGGTTCTTGATCGTGCCGGGGAGCACGCGGGAGAAACCGTAGTCACGGTAAGAGTCGGGGTTTGTGCCTGTGAGCTTTAATATAGAAAGGTAGGCTTCGTTGATAACTTCGAGTGTGTCACTAACGTCGCGCACGATCGAGCCGAGCTCACCGAGAGTAACCTCAAGGCGGATCGTATGCGTACCCTTTGTAAGATAGAACTGATAAGGTTCATCATCCTTATGGTCCTGTCCGAGTCTCTTGGACTGCCAGCTCGTTGAATATTCGAACTGAAGGAAGTTACATTCTTCAAAAGGAACCTCACCGTCTATGTACAGACGTCTGGAAACGTAAAGACCGGAAAGCTCTGCTTGTCTGAATCTTACGGCGATCGTGTAAAGGCCGTCTGCAGGAACCTCGATCTCATATTCTACCCACTGACCGACCTTCTGCCATTTATCGGAACCGATCGTGTTCAGCTTAACGAGAACCGGATCCTGCGGGTCGGTGATGGAAGACGTTCTGTCGTAGATGGGATATATCGTCTGGTGGGATGTTGCATCGGTAAATTCCGCGTCGATCTTGACACCGTCCGCTGCAGCTTCCTTATAGCCCTTTGCCTGATATTCGGCAAGGATCTCTTCGTACGTGGGAAGGTCTTCTGCAGGGAAGAGTCTGATAGACTTGATCACAACGGGTTCGCGAACCGCTTCAAGAGCGATGGTGTTGTCTCCCTCTTCGAAGTAGAATTCGAACGGATCGGAATAATAACCGTTACTGTCGATGAACGTATACGTTACCCATGCCGGATCTTCATAGTTTTCCGGGCGGATATCATTTCCGTTAATGTCGGAAAGAAATACGTCGTTGCCGTTCTCATCTTTCTCGTATTCGTTGCGCCAGATCTTCGTCATAGCAAGATATCTTGCTTCAGAGAAAGGCACCTCGTCGTTGATGTAGAACATACGCTCGATGGAGTTGGCTTTATTACTGACGGGGTAATAAACAACTTCAACTGCGTACTTGCCGGCTTCGGGGATCGAAACGTCCCAGGTGACCGTACCCAAGTCGGGGATAAAGAGGCTGTCGCCTTCCTGTCCCTCATAGTTGTTGTACACCTCAACAGCAGCGTCGGTCAGCTCGGTGTTGTAGTTAGCAGCATCGATGGTGACTTCCTTTGTCGCGCGCTTCGCGTCTTTGTGTTCACGAGTATACTCGAGATACGAGATCGCGTTCAGCGCGTCGCTGATCTCCTGGAGATCCTTGCGTGCCGAAGTGTCGTTGTTTTCTGTCTCTGTTTCCTCGTCTGCCGCTGCAACGGGCATCATTACGGTGAATGTGCTCGCAATCATCAGCAAGCAAAGGAAAAGAGCCATGAGCTTTTGAAGCTTTGTTCTTTTCATAGAACTTCCTCCTACCTTGGTTTAGCGTCATTTCTGACTTGCGGCTTCAGCTCACGAAAGCCGTAAGCCAAGAGAAATGCAGCGCTTTTTTTGCCGATTCGACGTCTTTTTTTGTGAAAAAGGCGCCGCTTTGCGGCGTTTTACCGCCGCCTCCGGACAGCTTGCCGGAGTTTTGTTTGTCTTGTGAAGAACATCGGGCGCCTAAACGCCCGATATACTTCAATTTTCATAATGACATCTTAACATAAGCAAAAAAATCTGTCAAGCATTCATAAAACTCCGTTACGAACAATTGAATTCTTTGTGACCTTTTCTTGAACTCCTCAAATTGCTTCTTTTTTTATTATATTATATAGGGTAATTTCTCCTTTTCACGAACGGACGTTTTGCAGTAAATTATATTTACCATGCCATCAAAAAGCCCCCACAATATAGCGGTGTCAAACGGCTGCTGCGCCACATTTTGTTGTAGATTACTGTGAGTTCTTTTGCGCGAGTAAATTATATTTACTCGCGTTGAACGTGTCCGCGCCTTTTCGACAACTTCCATTTTTTGCCGTTTTTCTCTCTCGCATTGTGCAACCTGCACAAATTTCGGGCTGAATTTTCTACATCTGCGCAAGTTGCACAAATTTTCAAAAATCCTGCCATTTTTCATCCAACACCGCCATTTATATGGGTTCGCTTCCGTTTTTTGTCATTTTTTCGGTAGCGACATGGATTTGACATTACGACAGCAAAAGCAAAGCGCGCGCATGCGCGGCGCAGTCTTTTCGGATGCATTGAGGCACGCATGACAGCAAAACACCAAAAAAACGGACGGAGAATTTTGCACTCTCCGTCCCTTTTTTGTTCAGTTGTAATTTGCAGGCCCATTCGCCGTCATCACGGACGCAGAACAAAGACGAGGCACCTTTTTCCCGCCCGTCTTGCGCGCTCGATGACGTATCGGGTTCCCCTCGATCTTCCGTCCCAAAACGCATAGACGCAATCCGCGTAATCGACGATCTCGTCGTTGCGGCGGAGCGGCGCTCTGTTCCCGAATCGCTCGTAATCGGGCAGAAACTCCGTCAGCTTCAGCTTGTGACGCCGCGCATAGTCGCGCGCGAGAGTGTCAACGCCAACAGCTCCGCCCGACACAACCTCGTCGATGCCGTCAGGCAGATAGTAGTCAAGATCAGCATATCTTATACTCCGCGAGCCCACTACCGCTACTCTCATGCCGTCACCTCCCGCAAAACTTCGTTTTGTTAATTTTATCAACTATAATCCCGTTTTGCAAGCGTATCGGACAAATTTTCTGCGTCAAATCACAACGACACGGCGGAGCTTGCCGCCCTCGTCAACGTTTTCGGGCACGTCAACGCTGTCTTTGGGCACGCGGAAGCGTTTTGCGACGTCCCACACGCCCTCATCCGCCAAAGGATAGTAGACGCGGATGCCGCCTTTGCCCGCGCCGCAATAGGCGGCGCCCCCGTCCGAAACGGCGAGCTCGGACACCACCGTAGTCCGCTTCGGCTCAACCGCCGTCGCAGACACCGCGAGCTCCGCCGTGACAAAGAGCGCGCCGTCGGCGCGGCCCGTCGTCGACAAGACCTTCGCTTCGCCCCAGACTTCCGTTTTGTCCGCATCCGCCGCCGTACTTGCGGGGAGCGCGGTCTCGTACCACCACGGCACCGACCACGGCGCCGTTTCATATTCGCCGTCGCGGTTGACGAGCGCCGCACCGGTGAGTTTTCCCGTCAGGCGGAGTTTTCCGCGCTCCGTCACCGCCTCATCGACCGTCGCTGCCGCCGACATGATCTCGACTTTTCCCGTCGCGGACGTCTCCGTCCGCTCATTGACGGTGACACTCCCCATCACCGCCGCCAGAGGCGAGAGGTATTCAACGCTTTCATAGGTACAGACGGAGTTGCCGCGGCACGAATACGCATCGCGGATCTCGTCTTCGCCGTTCACGGTCAACACGTGAACGAACAGGTCGTACATTATCTCCGCCGTGCCGCCGTCGCCCTCGCTCCGCATCTCCTCCGAGGTAACGGTGCCGAACGCTCGGCATCCAACGACGGCGTCGGCGGCAACGCCGACGTTCGTGTCGAGTGCCACCGTCTCCGAAAACGGCACCATGGCAACGGACGGCATGATGCCGCCGTCTGCGGCATTATAGCAAGTCAGCATGACGTCGCCGTCAACTCTGCATTCCGTCGGCGAGGAGAGCGTGCACGACGTTACGTTCACTGCGGCTCGACAGAAGAGTCCGCCCGAGGACGGCAGCTCAAATGACGCAAACAGGTCGCGAGCCGAGCCCGTCACAAAGCCTGCCGCTGCCGTATTCTCCGCAAGCACCTCAACCCCGTCCGCACGGCAAGCGGCAGGTATCTCACGTTCGCACCCCGTCAAAGCTACGACTCGGGACGACAGCCGCGCCCGCAGCGACAGCTTTCGCGGGCCCGTAACGCGGCAAAAGACGCCTTCGGGCGTCGTTGTCACGTTACACCTCGGCACCGACACGGCACCGAGGACGGCGGCGGTGTCATAATCGCAGCTGAAGGTCGCCGCAGCGGGGGTTCCCTTCGGGATATCCTCGCTCCCCTCTGCCGCCCACACGACGCGGAAGATCACGTCACCGCCAAGCTCGGCGGTGACTCCTCCCGATCCGTTTTCGCGCAGATAGACGTCATCGGGTGCGACAGAGCACTCCGCGATCAGCATTTTTCCGATCGCGGGCAGGTAGTCCGGCAAAGTAAATTCGCCCGCGCAGTCGTGCGTGAGCTTTATATCGCGTTCGATTTTGTTTTTCATACAGTTTGCCCCCAAACATTTTTTGCTATATGTGTATGCCCGAATGGGGGGGAATATGCAGAGTGCAGAATGCAGAATGCAGAGTGAAATGTGTCGGATGGCGAAAGAAAAAGAGCACCCTACGGGAGCTCTTTAATCTATATTGAATAGCTGTTCATAAGAAACGTTCAACACTTTTTTGATTGCAATTATTTCATCGGGATAAAGATGGCGTTGTCCCACCTCAATTTTTGCGACGGCGCTTCTTGTTACGTCGCACCCCTCAAGCTGAAGCTTCGCGGAAAGGGTCTCTTGCGTCATATCTAAGCTTTCGCGTATTCGCCTTATGTTGTCTCCGATTCTTTTTTCAACGGTTTTGTTCATTGTCAGATCACCTTTTGCGCTTATTTAAGAACAAAAGTATTTGACAATATTATAAATGGACGGTATTATCATTTTGCACCTATATAGGTGCAATCGAGTGTTGTTGGAGATTAATAAATCCTATGACGGTAACATTTTTCGGGCATGGCGACACACCGGACAGCATCCGTGACACATTAAGGATAATTCTGATCGATTTAATAACAAATCACGGGGCGAACACTTTTTACGTTGGAAGCAACGGAAACTTTGATAAAATAGCGAAAAACGCTTTAAGCGACCTCGGTTCCGTTTACCCTATAACATACGCCGTTGTTCTTGAATATATGCCGACCAAAAGCAACAGCGGCGACCCTTCGCCAACGATCTATCCCGAAGGTCTTGAAGCCGTACCGCCGCGTTTTGCCATCTGCAAACGCAACGAATGGATGATAAATCACTCTGACATTGTGATAACGTATGTTAACAGAAATTTCGGCGGTGCGGCAAAATACGCAAAATATGCAAAAATAAAAAAGAAAAACGTTATCAATCTGATATGATGAAAAAGAGCACCCAGCGGGTGCTCTTTGTTGTTTGTTTTTTACTTTGCTGCCTCTTCGATAGCAACTGCTACTGCAACAACACCACAGGTCGTTCCCTTATCTCTTGGGGAACCCTTGTAGCGTCAAGGGTTCCCCATGCCCCCTCCCAACCTGATTTATTATAACGCGCACTCAAATTCGCTTCCTTCCACTTTACCGAGACGAAACAAAAAGGCACACCATGCGGTGTGCCTTTAATGCTTGATTTAATTACTTCGCTGCCTCTTCGATGGCAACTGCTACTGCAACAGTCATACCAACCATGGGGTTGTTACCTGCGCCGATGAGACCCATCATTTCGACGTGAGCGGGAACGGAGGACGAGCCTGCGAACTGCGCGTCGGAATGCATACGGCCCATCGTATCCGTCATGCCGTAGCTGGAGGGACCTGCAGCCATGTTATCGGGATGCAGAGTACGTCCTGTACCGCCGCCTGAAGCAACGGAGAAGTACTTAACGCCATTTTCCTGGCACCACTTCTTGTATGTGCCTGCAACGGGGTGCTGGAAGCGAGTCGGGTTCGTGGAGTTACCGGTGATGGAAACGCCGACGTTTTCGAGCTTCATGATAGCAACGCCTTCGGGAACGTTATCGGAGCCGTAGCATCTTACGTCTGCACGGGGACCGTTGGAGTAAGCCTTTTCGTAAACGATCTTAACTTCTTCGGTGTAAGGATCGAACTCGGTGTCAACGTACGTGAAGCCGTTGATTCTGGAGATGATCATAGCAGCGTCTTTGCCGAGACCGTTGAGGATAACGCGGAGGGGCTTGGAGCGAACCTTGTTAGCGTTGAGAGCGATCTTGATAGCGCCTTCAGCAGCTGCGAAGGATTCGTGACCTGCGAGGAAGCAGAAGCATTCTGTTTCATCGGAGAGGAGCATCGCGCCGAGGTTACCGTGACCGAGACCAACCTTGCGGTTTTCGGCAACGGAGCCGGGGATGCAGAAGCTCTGAAGACCGATACCGATAGCGGCAGCGGCGTCAGCAGCCTTTGTGCAGCCCTTCTTGATTGCGATAGCTGCGCCTACGGTGTAAGCCCAGATAGCGTTTTCAAAGCAGATAGGCTGTGTGGAACGAACGATGTTATCAACGTCGATTCCCTTTGCGAGTGTGATTTCCTTGCATTCATCGATGGAGGAAATGCCGTATTCTTTCAGAACGCCGAGGATCTTCGCCTCGCGTCTTTCGTAACCTTCAAAGTGTGCCACTTTTGTTTCCTCCTACTTCTTATTCGTGACGAGGGTCAATGTACTTAACGGCGTCAGCGAATCTGCCGTATGTACCCTTAGACTTCTCGTATGCTTCATTGGGCTCCATGCCCTTCTTGATGAAGTCTGTCATCTTGCCGAGAGATACGAACTCATAGCCGATAACCTGATCGTCTTCGTCAAGCGCCATTCTGGTGCAGTAGCCTTCGGTCATTTCAAGGTAACGAACGCCCTTTGCCTTGGTGCCGTACATGGTACCAACCATCGAGCGAGCGCCCTTGCCGAGGTCTTCCATACCTGCGCCGATTACAAGACCGCCTTCGGAGAACGCGGACTGGGTGCGGCCGTAAACGATCTGGAGGAAGAGCTCACGCATTGCGGTGTTGATAGCATCGCAAACGAGGTCTGTGTTAAGCGCTTCAAGAATCGTTTTGCCGGGGAGGATCTCAGCTGCCATTGCTGCCGAGTGAGTCATGCCGGAGCATCCGATCGTTTCAACGAGTGCCTCTTCGATAACGCCGTTCTTGACGTTCAACGAAAGCTTGCACGCACCCTGCTGAGGAGCGCACCAGCCAACACCGTGGGTATAGCCGGAAATGTCCGTAATCTGTTTTGCGGCAATCCATTTGCCTTCTTCGGGGATCGGAGCGGGATCATGCTTCGGACCCTTTGCTACGACGCACTGATGCTCTACTTCAAGGCTCATTGCGTACGGAGCTTCACTTACACTGCACATATTATATGACCATCCTTTCATGATGTTCGGGATTATGTCGGTGCGGCTCGAAAGTCCACACCAAAAGATATTATATCACGAATTATTTTGCTTGTAAACAAGGAATTGTGATTTTTTGCGGCTTGTGCACGTCTTGCGCTCCCCCTTGCGGATTATTTTTGCGGGAATGCTTCCGTATCCTCTCGCAATTGTAAAATTGTAATTGATTTTTTTCGTTCCGTGCGGTAAAATACTTTATAGAAGCGGCTTTCAGCCGACAGAAAACGTATTCCAAACATCTTTTTATATAAAGGAAAGGACACGAAACTATGAACAAATTCATGCTCAACGAAACCTCGTACCACGGCGCCGGCGCCATCGCTGCCGTTCCGCAGGAAATCAAAGCCCGCGGCTTTAAGAAGATCTTTGTTGCATCCGACCCCGATCTCATCAAATTCGGTGTGACCGCAAAGGTTACGGATCTGCTCGACGCTGAAGGCATCGCGTACACCGTTTTCTCCGACATCAAGCCGAACCCCACTATCGAAAACGTACAGAGCGGCGTTGCCGCTTTCAAGGAAGCGAACGCTGACTGCATCGTAGCCATCGGCGGCGGCTCCTCCATGGACACCGCAAAGGCAATCGGCATCATCATTACGAACCCCAAATTCGAAGACGTTCGTTCGCTTGAGGGTGTTGCTCCCACGAAGAACCCCTGCACACCCATCATCGCCGTTCCCACAACGGCAGGTACTGCAGCTGAGGTTACGATCAACTACGTTATCACAGACGTTGAAAAGAAGCGCAAGTTCGTTTGCGTTGACGCTCACGACATTCCCGTCGTTGCAGTCGTTGACCCCGACATGATGTCCACTATGCCCGCGGGTCTTACCGCCGCTACGGGTATGGACGCGCTGACGCACGCAATCGAAGGCTACATCACCAAGGGTGCTTGGGAGCTTTCCGATATGTTCCACATCAAAGCCATCGAAGTTATCGCGCGCTCGCTCCGCGGCGCCGTTAACAACTGCCCCGTAGGCCGCGAAGGCATGGCTCTCGGTCAGTACATCGCCGGCATGGGCTTTTCCAACGTAGGTCTCGGCGTTGACCACTCCATGGCTCACACCCTCTCCGCATACTACGACATGCCTCACGGCAAGGCTTGCGCCGTTCTTCTTCCGACCGTTATGGCATTCAACGCTCCCGCAACGGGCGAAAAGTACCGCGACATCGCACGCGCTATGGGCGTTGACGGTGTTGACGCGATGACACAGGATGAATACCGTGCCGCTGCCGTTGCCGCTGTTGCAAAGCTTGCAGAGGACGTTGGTATTGACTGCTCGCTCAAGGGCATTCTCAAGGAAGAGGACGTTCACCAGATGTCCGTTGACGCGTATAACGACGCTTGCCGTCCCGGCAACCCGAGAGAAGTTTCCGTTGAGGAGATCGAAGCTCTTTACAGAAGCTTGATGTAAGATCAACTTTATAAGCAAAAACGCTCCCTTGCAGAAGGGAGCGTTTTTGACTATATTACAGTTATTTTTTCGTGCCGCTATACTTTTTGAAGCAATCATTGCAAACAGTTCTAATGTGTGTGCCGGTTTCATCAACGAATCTTGAGGACGTGACCGAAAAGTCTGATTTCCCGCAAATCTCGCACGAATTTTTAGCAACCGGCATTTTGGGCACAGGAATGATTTTTTCGATTTCCTTAACCGCCTCAAGCTCTTCGCTTTTCTTAACCTCTTTGATTTCTTCGTCCGGCTTTTTTTCTTCAATTACCGTGTGTTCTTCCGGCTTTTTACTATCCTTGACTTTGCTATCCTCTTCACCGGCAACCTTTTTCATAAGCTTTTCAACACTTGACATTTTTTCAATCAGCTCTCCAAAGCCGTATAACGTCAAAGACGAAAGCCATGAAACAAGAGAACCTATAATCATAACGATAAGTCCAACAGAGATCGCCTCGTTCGATCCGCTTGAGAAGGTGCTTATCCAAAAAATAACAGACCCTGCAATTCCTATCCAAGTAACTGCTGCCGCCAAACCTTTGATTTTTCCTCCGATGTTGTCAAACATTTTCTTTCTCCTGTGCGTTTTATTATTCCTTTTCGGAATTATTGACATTATACTTCCAAAATGGAATATTGCCAACACTAATTTCCCATATAATTCTAAAAAAGAATATATGGGAGAGCAAAAGAATGAAAGTTCGCAAGCACGATTACGGACACGCAAACGTGGTCGGCAAAAACATCGAACGTTTGCGCAAAGAACGCGGCATTAAGCAAAAAGATTTCATTTCCAAAATGCAGACACTTGGTTGTAACATAAATCCAACAAGCTATTCAAAACTCGAAGGTCAATTTCGTTCCGCCACCGACCGCGAGATTTTCGTTATCGCAAAGATACTCGATGTAAAAATAGAAGATCTGTTCTCAGACGAGCCCAAAGCATAGCTTCTCGGCTCGTTTATTTTTTTATATTTTCTTTATATCTATTGTGTTTTTCTAAAAAATATAATAATATAGGTGTAATTGGCGGGCCGTTGCCTCTTCAATCAATTCTGCCGTGCGCCGACCGCGGCGCATCGCATTCACATAAAGGAGTTCCCATGATCTTCGGAAAGCACATCAACCGATATTACATAAAATATTTTCCGCTTTTGTTGCTCGGACTGGCTGCCCTCATCGCCGTTGACTGGTTTCAGCTTGAGGTCCCCGAGCTTTACCGTCTCGTCGTAAACGGGATGAACACGGGCTTTGTTGAGCACGAGGGCGCCGTCGTTGCCTTCGACCTCGACTTCCTTCTCGACGAGATCTGTCTGCCGATGATCTTCATCATCATTTTCATGGTCGTCGGACGTTTTTTGTGGCGAATCTGCTTCTTTGGCTCCGGCATCCTCGTTGAAACCGACATCCGCCGCAGAATGTTCGACCGTTCCAAGGATCTCTCTCAGGAATTTTATCAGCAGAACAAGGTCGGCGGCATGATGTCGCTGTTCATAAACGACCTTGAAACCGTTCAGGACTGCTTCGGCTCGGGCGTCCTCATGCTCTTTGACGCCCTCTTCCTCGGCGGACTTTCCATTTATAAAATGTATCAGATGGACAAGATGCTGACGCTGCTTTCGCTTATTCCCGTCGCATTTCTGCTTTCGGTCGGCCTTGTCGTTTCAAAAACGATCACCAAAAAGTGGGCGCGCCGTCAGGAAGCATTCTCGTCCCTCTCCGATTTCGCGCAGGAGAGCTTTTCAGGTATTGCCGTCGTCAAAGCCTTCGTTAAGGAAACAAAGGAGCTGATGGCGTTTCGCGCCCTCAACCGCGAAAACGAAGATGCCAACGTCGATTTCACACGCACCTCAACACTTCTGCACGTGCTTGTGACGCTTTTCGTTGAATCCGTCATCTCCGTCATCATCGGCTACGGCGGCTACCTCGTATGGACGGGCACCTTCAACGCAGGCGAGCTTTTCGAGTTCATCGGTTACTTCACCGCCATCGTCTGGCCCGCAATGGCAGTTTCTCAGCTCATTGAAATGGCTTCGCGCGGCAAAGCCTCTCTTAACAGAATCAGCGATCTGCTCGACGCCGAGATCACGGTGTGCGACCGCGACGGCGTCACGGAGCTACACGACGTTCGCGGTGATATTGAGTTCAAAAATCTCACGTTCCGTTATCCCGACGGCGAATACGACGTTCTTTCCGACGTCAGCTTCAAGATCAACGCAGGCGAACAGGTCGGACTTGTAGGAGCCACAGGCTCGGGCAAAACGACCATCGTTGACCTGATCCTGCGTACGTACAACGTCCCCGACGGCACCGTCTATATCGACGGGCACGACGTTAACGATGTTTCGATCCGTTCGGTGCGCGCCGCCTGCGCTTACGTGCCGCAGGACAACTTCCTATATAGCGACACCATCAAAAATAACATTGCATTCTCGCTTGACGGCGAGCTTGACGACGCGGAGGTATCCGCCGCCGTCAAATCAGCCGCGATCCTTGCCGACGTTGACGAAAACATCATGGGACTCGGCGGCGGTTACGAGACCGTGCTCGGTGAACGCGGCGTTACCGTTTCGGGCGGACAGAAGCAGCGCATCTCGATCGCACGTGCGCTTCTCGCCGACGCGCCAATCCTCATCCTCGACGACTCCGTTTCCGCCGTTGACACGAAGACAGAGGAGGTCATCCTCAAAAATCTCGCCGAATCCCGCCGCGGAAAGACGACGATTCTGATCGCGCACCGCATTTCCACCGTCGAATCGATGGATAAGATCATCTTCATCGACGACGGCGGACTCCGTGCCGTCGGCACACACGCCGAGCTATACGAAACGTGCCCCGAATACCGCCGCATGGTAGACCTGCAGAAGCTTGAAGACGAGGAGGTGGCTCCCAATGCGTGAATATTTCCCACTCATCGCCGTCGGTGCCGCCATCGGCATCTTCTCCGTCATTTTCATCGTAGCTTACGCCCTGATGAAGAACAAAAAAGAAGCTGTCGGCTTTGACCGCAACATGAAGGACGGCGAGATACTCCGCCGTCTGCTCCGCTACGCGAAGCCGCACACGAAAAGCTTCATCTTCGTCGGTCTCGTCATGGTCATATCTATCGCGTACGACATCGTTTCCCCGATGGTGCTCGGCTACGTCGAAGAGCTGATCGAATCCGATTTTGAGCTACCGCGGCTCTACGCCGCCGTTGCCTTTTACGCAGGCATTCTCATCGTTTCGCTCTTGTCAACTTACGTTCAGTCGATTACGCTTCAGAAAACGGGACAAAAGATCCTCTCGCGCGTACGCGAGGACGTTTTCACCCACATCGAGTCGCTTTCGCACGGACAGCTCAACGAGATCCCCGTCGGCAAGCTCGTCACACGCGTCGCAAATGACACGAACGCCATCTCCATGATGTTCACGAACGTGCTCGTCAATCTCGTGAAGAACTGTTTTGTAATCGTGGGCGTTCTCGTAGCGATGCTTTGCGTTAATTTCGAGCTTTCGCTGATGGTTTTGTGCTTCGTCCCCTTCATCGTGCTCTTCACCGTCATTTTCCGCAAATTCTCGCGACGCGCCTACCGTCAGGTAAAGGACGCGACGACGGACATCAACACGTACTTATCCGAAAACCTCTCCGGCATCAAAATCACGCAGATCTTCTGCCGTGAGAGACGCAAAATGCGCGAGTTTTCGGAGAAAAACGCGCGGCTCGGCTCGGCGAAGCGCCGTCAGATACTCGTTTTCGGCATCTTCCGTCCGCTCGTTTATATGCTCTACATATCGTCAGTTCTGTGCCTCTTCTACCTCGGCGGCAAGGGCTACCTTGACGGCGCCTCCTTTATGGGACAGGCGCTCACGAGCAGCGTCATCGTCGTTTTCTATTCGTATATCTCAAAATTCTTCAACCCGATACAGAACCTTGCAGAGCAGTTCAACATGCTTCAGTCCGCATTCGCTTCCGCGGAGAAGATCTTCACCGTTATGGATATCGTACCCGCGATGAAGGACGCCGACGACGCCATTGAGCTGCACGAAGTCAATGGCGAGATAGAGTTCAAGAACGTATGGTTCGCCTACAAGCCGGGCGAATGGGTGCTCCGCGACGTCAGCTTCCGCGTTGAAGCAGGACAGACCGCCGCCTTCGTCGGCTCGACGGGCTCGGGCAAAACTACGATCCTTTCTCTGCTTTGCCGAAACTACGAGATAGATTCGGGCACGATCACCGTTGACGGCATCGACATCAGACACATCAAGATGTCGTCGCTTCGCCGTCACTTCGGACAAATGCTTCAGGACGTCTTCCTTTTCTCGGGAACGATCAGGTCTAACATAGTGCTTCGCGAGGATTCGATCACGGACGATGAGGTCGCAAAGGTCTGCCGATACGTCAACGCCTCCAGCTTTATCGACAAGCTCGAAGCAGGGCTCGACGAGCCCGTGCGCGAGCGCGGCAACAACTTCTCGGCAGGTCAGCGTCAGCTTCTTTCGTTTGCAAGAACGATGGCGCACAAGCCCTCCGTCATGATCCTTGACGAGGCGACGGCAAACATCGACACCGAAACGGAGCTCTTGATTCAGGATTCGCTTCACAAGATGCGCTCCGTCGGCACCATGCTCGTCGTTGCTCACCGACTTTCGACGATACAGCACGCGGACAAGATATTCGTTCTCTCACGCGGTGTCATAATCGAAGAGGGCACGCACTCCGAGCTCCTCGCGAAGAAGGGACGCTATCACCAACTTTACATGATCCAGCACGAAAAGCACGCAAAGTGATCCTTATACTGAAAAATCCCCGACGCCGTCGGGGATTTTTTGTGTTTGTGTTTTATTCTTCGATCGCGGCTTTCTTCGACATGATATCGTAAAGCGTTTTCTCGTCGAACTTCAGGTTGCGGTCGTAATCGTAAAGGCCGTTCGTTTCCTGCTCGATGTCGTAAAGCTGCGTGTAGCAAAGTCCCATGATGTACGGGTGCGAGAGGAGCGCTTCGGTCAGTCCGCGGTAGCGTTCGATGAACTCCTCCTCCGTCTTCGGAGCGTTGCCGTAGCCCCACGCGTTTTTGTTTTCCTTTGCCGTGTCCCACTTGATGCCGCCGTATTCGCTGATGAAGAGCGGTGCGCCGTCGACGTAATGCTGACGGTGCGGATGGGGCTCCATCTTTCTTGTGTCGGCAGGGAAGCTCTCGTACGCTTCGCGGAAGCTTACGGGATTCTGATCGTAATTGTGCAGATCGTATATATCTGTCACGACGTGGAAATTGCCCGACGTGTCGATGCAGGGGCGCGTTTTATCAAGCGCCTTTGTGAGCTTATAGACCGATTCAAGTATGCGGTCGTTCTGACGCTTGCCGTTATAGTCCCACGTTTCGTTGAAGGGGCACCAGCCGATGACAGCAGGATGGTTGAAGTCGCGTTCGACCGCCTCCGTCCATTCGGGAGCGAAGCTCAAAAACGCTTCGGCATCGGACAGATCGAGTCCCCAGTTGCCATGCTCGCCCCACACGAGGTAGCCCTCGCGGTCACAATGATATAAGAAGCGCGGCTCAAAGATCTTCTGATGAAGTCTTGCGCCGTTGAAGCCGAGCGCCATCGAAAGTTTTATGTCGCGCAGCAGGTCTTCCTCCGTCGGCGCGGTATAGATTCCGTCGCGGTAAAAGCCCTGATCGAGTACGGTACGCTGGAAAACCGTCTTGCCGTTAAGCTTGAATTTATAGCCGTTAAGGTAGACCTCGCGCAGTCCCGCGTAGCTTGAAACGACGTCGTCGCCGTACTTGAGCGTGATATCGTAAAGTCTGCCTGCGCCGCACTCCCAAAGTTGGATCTCCGAAAGCGGCAGGGTGAGCTTGTTGCCGTCTTTGCTGACGCGGCTCGTAACGGTGCCGACCTCGACTCCCTCGTAATAGGCGGTGACGGTCAGCTCGCCCTCACCCGTAACGTCGGCGTCGATATGGAAAGCGCCGTGTTCGATGTCGGGATAATATTTTACGTTTTTGATGTAGTTTTCGGGCGTGAACTCAAGCCACACCGTCTGCCATATACCCGTCGTGCGCGTATAGTCGCATCCCTGCGAGTGGTACGCGCCGCTCTGCTTGCCGCGCGGCTGACGTCCGCTTCGGACGTCGTCCTCCGCGTAAACGGTGACGGTGTTCTCGCCCTCGTGTACGAGGGCTGTTATATCAAATCCGAATGAGGAATATCCTCCGACGTGACGGCCCGCGAAGCTGCCGTTCACATACACGCGGCAGTCGTAATCAACGGCGCCGAAGCGGATGAAGGTGCGTCCGCGCACCTCGTCTGCCGCAAGCGAGAACTCACGTCGATACCATACGGCAGGGATAAAATCGGTGTGCCCAATTCCCGAAAGCTTGCTTTCGGGGCAAAACGGCACCGTTATTTTTTTGTCATATACGGCGTCGTCGCGGTACATTCCGCGCTCGATGCCGCTTTTGCCGAAGTCGAAGGCGAATTGCCATTCGCCGTTCAGATTTCGCCAGCTTTTTCTTTCGAATTGCGGGTTAGGATGCTCGGGTCTCGGGATCATATCAATCACCTCGTACAAAAAATTTATATGTTTGCAAGCCGTCGGGTGTATCTGCAGTCAGTATACATAGCAACAAAGCGTAATACAAGACGTTTTTGAAAAAACGGTCAACTTTCGTTCGCACTTGACGAGTCGCCGCCAAGCGCGGCGGCACCTATGATGCCAGCGTCGCCGCCGAGCGTTGCTAAAACGAGCTTTGTGTACATCGATTCGGGCTGATCGCGGTTATAGATCATGTCGGGATAGATCAACTTTTGCAGCGGCATAAGCAGTGCCTCGCCCGCGCCCGAGATGCCGCCGCCGACCGCGATCGCTTCGGGCTGGAATATATTGATATAATTCGCTATCATAACGGCGACGTAGTAGTGATACTTCTCCGTTACCTCACGTGCGACAGCGTCGCCTGCGGCGAGCGCATCGTAGACGGCTTTGCCGTCGAGCTTAGGTAGGTCGGCAAGGAGCGTTTTGTGTCCTTTTGCCGCCGCTTCCGCCACAGCTTCATTTGCCATACGGACAAGAGCCGTCGCCGAGCAGTACGCTTCACAGCAGCCCCTCCGTCCGCAGCCGCACGGCACGCCGTCAACGGCGATCACGGCATGACCGAGCTCACCTCCGGCGTGGTTATGCGAGGTGAGGATCTTTCTGTTATGGATCACGCCGCCGCCAACGCCCGTTCCGAGTGTCAGCATCATAAAATCGCGCGTGCCTATGCCGGCACCTGCCACCATCTCGCCGAGTGCGGCGGCATTCGCGTCGTTTTCGAGGCGGATCTTCTCTTTTTTCAGTCCGAGACGGGATGCGACAGCCTCCGAGAGGGGATAATAGCGCAAGGGCAGATTGCAAACGTAGTCAACGACGCCCTCCTCGGCATCGACGATGCCGGGAGCGCCGATGCCGACGGAGTCGGCTTCCGTCGGGCTGATGCCGACGGCGGAGCAAAGCTCACGCACAAGCTCCGCGATGCCGTCCGCGACACCGTCCGCAGACGCCGCGTTCGTGGGGATCGATTTTTTAACGATTATTTCGTGCGCTTCGTTGACGATGCCGCCTGCGATGTTGGTGCCGCCGAGGTCGATTCCTATACGATACACGGTGCCACCTCCGTCAGTCTTCGCACGCTGACATTGGCAGGTGCTCAAGTCCCCACGCCTGAAGCCGTATCAGTATCGGTAACAGGCTCTTTCCCGTTTCCGTGAGTGAATACTCGACGCGGACGGGCATTTCCGCATACTGATGACGGAGAACGAGTCCGTCCGATTCAAGCTCGCGAAGCGAATTTGCCAGCATCGTATTCGTGACGAGCGGAAGCTTGCGCTTCAGCTCGTTATAGCGCGTCGATTCCTGGCGCGACAGCGCGCAGAGGATCGGTATTTTCCATTTGCCGCCGATGACGGAAAGCACCGCCGTCAGAGGGCACGGAGAAAGCGCGGAACAAGTGCACGGATCGCTGCCGCAGGACGAGCAGCTTTCGTGTCCGCAGGCGGTGCAGTTGCCGCCGCAGGATGTTACGTTTTCAATATTAGTGGTCATAAAAATAGTACCTTGTCACAAAAATCTGCGTACTTGATATAGAATCAATACGTGGTATAATAATTATACTACAATAAATCGCAAGAATCAATGCGTGCAGGAAATATTGCATTTTCCTCCGAAAGGAGACATATATTTTGGAAAAAAGATTCGTTTACGCCGATAACGCCGCAACCGCGCCCGTTCTTCCCGAAGCTTTCGACGCCATGAAGCCTTACCTCACAGAGATCTGGGGCAATCCATCGAGCATGTACTCTGCGGGAAGAGAGGCAAAACGCGGTCTTGACACGGCAAGAGAGCTGACGGCGAGCCTGCTCGGCTGTCTGCCGAGCGAGCTCTACTTCACCGCCTCCGGTACGGAAGCCGACAACTGGGCGCTCAAGGGAGGCGCCCGCTACATGAAGAATAAATTCGGTCGCAACCACGTCATCACGTCCGAAATCGAGCACCCCGCGGTGCTCAAATCCGCGAAGGCTCTTGAAAAAGAGGGCTACCGCGTCTCCTACGTCGGCGTGACCGCCGACGGCATCGTCGACATGGACGAGCTTGCATCCCTCATCGACGGCGACACCGCCGTCGTTGCCGTTATGTTCGCCAACAACGAGATCGGCACCGTACAGCCTATCGAAAAGATCGCAAAGCTTGCTCACGAAAAGGGCGCCCTTATGCTTACCGACGCCGTTCAGGCCGTCGGTTCCGTTCCAGTGAATTGCCATGAGCTCGGCGTTGACATGCTGTCCCTGTCGGGACATAAATTCGGCGCCCCCAAGGGCGTCGGCGCCCTCTACATCCGCCGCGGACTGAAGATCGAAAAATACATCGACGGCGGCGGTCAGGAACGTCTTATGCGTTCGGGCACCGAAAACGTCGCCGGCATCGTCGCGCTTTCGCGCGCGCTTGAGCTTTCCGTTGAGCGTTTGCCCGACATGGAGCGCGTTGCAAAGATGAGAGACAGACTCGCCGACTACATCACCGAAAATATTCCCTACACGATATATAACGGCTCGCGTGAGCACCGTCTGCCCGGAAACCTCAACATCAGCTTTGAGTTCATCGAAGGCGAGAGTCTCTTGCTCCTGCTCGATATGCAGGGCATCGCGATCTCCACAGGCTCCGCATGCTCCTCCAACTCGCTTGAGCCCTCTCACGTGCTCCTTTCCATCGGCTTGCCTGCCGAAAAGGCTCACGGCTCAATGCGCGTTTCCCTCTCGCATCACAACACCGACGAGGACGTCGATTACATCATCGAAAAGCTGCCGCCGATCGTTGCGCGTCTGCGTCAGATGAGTCCGATATACCCCGGAGACCCCAAATAACTTAAGAAAAAACGGAGAGATAATATGCAGTACAGCGAAAAAGTTATGGACCACTTCGCCAACCCGAGAAACGTTGGCGAGATAGAGAACGCGGACGGTGTCGGCACCGTCGGCAATGCCACCTGCGGCGACATCATGCAGATGTTTCTCAAGATAGAAAACGACGTTATCATCGACGTTAAGTTCAAGACGTTCGGCTGCGGTGCCGCGATCGCAACGTCGTCGATGGCAACCGAGCTCATCAAGGGATGTACCATTAAAGAAGCGCTCGCAATGACGAACCGTGCCGTTGTTGAAGCCCGCGGCGGTCTGCCCGCCGTTAAGATCCACTGCTCCGTCCTCGCAGAGGAAGCCGTCAAGGCGGCGCTTGCGGACTATTACCGTAAGATCGGACGTGAGATCGACTTCGACGTGCCCGACATGGACGAGGAAGCATGCCACACGCATCACGCGGTTGAGGAATAAGGATATGAAAAAGCACCCACACGGGTGCTTTTTTCGCCCTCTACACATCTATGTTATTTGATGTTAATCAGGCTGTGACAAAAATCACCGAAAAATAACGAAAAGGCTTTCGCGAGTTTGCGAAAGCCTTTTGTTTTTCTTTTGTCCGCTTACTTTATCAGTACGCGATGCCCTGCCATACCATAGCGTCGGCAACCTTCTGGAAGCCCGCGATGTTGGCACCTGCAACGAGATTGCCCGCCATGCCGTACTTTTCGGCTGCGTTCTTCGCCGCCGCGTAGATGTTCTTCATGATGCTGTGAAGCTTTTCGTCAACCTCTTCTGCGCTCCAGGAGAGTCTGATCGAGTTCTGCGTCATTTCAAGTCCCGATGTTGCAACGCCGCCTGCGTTCGATGCCTTTGCAGGTCCGAAGAGGATGCCCGCGGACTGGAAGCAAGCAACAGCTTCGGGAGTAGAGGGCATATTGGCGCCTTCCGCAACGGCACGGCAGCCGTTCTTGACGAGGATAGCGGCTTCTTCGCCGTTCAGCTCGTTCTGCGTAGCACAGGGAAGCGCGATGTCACAGGGAACGCTCCAGATGCCGCGGCAGCCTTCGGTGTAAACGCTGCCGGGAACTCTTGCGGCGTATTCCTTGATGCGCGCACGTTCAACTTCCTTGATCTGTTTGATAACGTTGAGCTTGATGCCGTCTGCATCGTATACGTATCCGTTGGAGTCCGACATGGCAACGATCTTTGCGCCAAACTGCTGTGCTTTTTCGCAAGCGTAGATGGCGACGTTACCCGAACCGGAGATAACGACGGTGGAGCCGTCGAAGCTCATGCCGTTGTCGATGAGCATTTCATTTGTGAAGTAGCAAAGACCGTAGCCCGTTGCCTGCGTTCTGATAAGAGAGCCGCCCGAGGGGATTGCCTTGCCCGTCAAAACGCCCGTGAAGGTGTTTGTGAGGCGCTTATACTGACCGAACAGATAGCCGACCTCGCGTGCGCCGACGCCGATATCTCCTGCAGGAACGTCCGTATCGGGTCCGATGTGGCGGTAAAGCTCCGTCATAAAGCTCTGGCAGAAGCGCATGATCTCTCCGTCGCTCTTGCCCTTGGGATCGAAGTCGGAGCCGCCCTTGCCGCCGCCCATGGGGAGCGTGGTGAGCGCGTTTTTGAAGATCTGTTCAAATCCGAGGAACTTGATAACGGATGCGTTAACGCTCGGATGCAGACGGAGACCGCCCTTGTACGGGCCGATCGCGGAATTATACTGTACGCGGTATCCGCGGTTTACCTGAACCTCGCCGTTGTCGTCAACCCAGCTTACGCGGAACTGAACGAAACGTTCGGGCTCAACTATACGCTTGAAAACGCCTGCCTTGATGTAATCGGGGCGCTGGTCCGCAACGGGGGACAGCGACTCAAAAACCTCGCCTACCGCCTGCAAAAACTCACGCTCGCCGGGGTTGGAGGCAACGAGTTTATCGTAAACTTCACGAAGATGTGCATTTTTGATTTCCATGTTTATTCTCCCTTTATATAAATTTGTGTTGCGAGTATAGGATACATCGTATTATACAGCGACTATGAATAAAATGCAATAGAAAATTTCAAGAACGTCAAAAAACAACGTCTTCTTGCCGGATTCGACAATCCCCGTGAAGCTTTGAAAATATTATGTTGCAAAACGTTGCCGCTCCGCACTCGCGGTGTCATAATCAATACTGCGTCTGCATATAATTATACCGCAAAAATGAGAGAATTCGTGGAGGTGCGGTGTGCGCGACGTAAAACGGTATTTTCTTAATGCGATCCTCTTGTCGCTGTCGGCGCTCGTCATGCGGAGCGTCGGTGTCGCCTTCAACGTTTACGTAACGGGAAAGGTCGGCGCGGAGGGCATGGGCATTCTTTCCCTCGTCGGCTCCGCGTACGGATTCGCGGTTACGTTTGCAACGTCGGGAATATCACTCGCCGTCACAAGGTTGTGCGCCGAGACCGTCATCGTTGCGCCCGAGGCAGTGGCGGCAAAAAGACGGCGCCGCATCATCACCGCCGCCGTCCTGTACTCGCTCATCTTCGGCGGTGTTGCAGGTGCCGTTCTTTATTTCGGAGCTGACTATATCGGCGTGCGCCTGCTCGGAGACGCAAGGACCGTCACGTCCCTTCAAGTTTGGGCGGTGACGCTTGCGCCGACGGCTCTTTGCAGTGCGCTTTCGGGATATTTCAACGCCTGCCGCCGCGTCATCAACAATGCCGTGTCGCAGGCAGCGAGCCAGGCGGTGCGTATCGCCGTCACGGTAGCAGCTCTGCTTTTGCTTGCGCCCGACGGCGTTGAGGGCGCTTTGCTCGCTGTGGCTTTGGGCGGTGCCGTTTCCGAGCTTGGCAGCTTCGCTCTGACGCTTTTGCTTTACGTTTGCGACAAGCGCCGCCACTCCGCAGGCGTTGCCGCGTCGTCACGACGCGCCGTCTATACGGGAACGGAGCTCCGCGCCGACACATCCGCTGAGGCTGCCCGAAGCTTATGCTCGGCGGCGCTTCCCGTTGCAATCGCAGCTTACGTCCGAAGCGGGCTCGTTTCGCTCGAACACATACTGATACCGCGCGGTCTGCAGAAAAGCGGAAAGCCGTATGCGGAGGCGCTCGCCTCCTACGGCACTCTGCACGGCATGGTGATGCCCGTCGTTCTGTTTCCGTATGCCGTGCTCGGCTCGTTTTCATCGCTTCTCGTGCCCGAGATGTCGCTTTGCCGCGCAAAAGGGCAAAGCGAGCGTATACGTCACATCGCAAAGCTCGTTTTCCGTGCGACGCTCATTTTCGGCGTCGGCACGTCGGGCATCATGATCGCGTTCTCGCATGAGCTCGGGCAGGTGCTTTACGACAGCGAGGAGGCAGGCTACTACATAAAAATAATCGCGCCCGTAATCCCGATAATGTATCTTGACACCGCTGTTGACAGCATGCTGAAGGGGCTCGGACGGCAGCTTTTCTGTATGCGCGTCAACATCGTTGACGCCGCCCTCTCGGTTTTGCTCGTTTGGGTGCTCGTGCCGTTGTGGGGCGCTGAGGGGTACGCCGCCGTCATCATTATTTCCGAGATCCTGAACGCAGGAGTGTCGATATGGAAGCTGATCGTCGTTGCCGACGTCACGCCTGAGCCAGTCCTTTGGCTCGTCAAGCCGCTTATTGCGTCGCTTTTGTCGGGTGCTGCGATGCGGTGTATCATAAACCGCGTCCCACAGCTTTACCGTGCCACAGGAGGCGCGAACCTGACGTTGTTGATTATCGCCTCCGCCGCGCTTTACGTTGCGATATTGGCGATAATAAACGTTGTCGGTCTTGAGGACTATAGGTATATGCGGCGCGTGTTTGCCGCGAAGAGATGACATGGCAGAGTTAATGCGGAATACGGCGCGCCGTAAGCGGCGCGCTGCAAAATTTCTTTAGAACTTTTTTTGCAAACACCTATTGCAAAATCAAAACCGATGTGATATACTATCGTAGTCACATAAATACGGCGCCATAGCCAAGCGGTAAGGCAGAGGTCTGCAAAACCTTTATTCCCCGGTCCGATTCCGGGTGGCGCCTAAAAGAAAAAGCATCCAACAGGGTGCTTTTTGTTTTACCCGAAGGGTGGAATCGGACCTGCCGATAGGAGTCTTTCGCAACGCGAAAGACCTTCGTCCGGGTAGTGAGAATGAAACCACCCGAAGCGTTGTGGCGGTGGCGCCTCCAACACGTGTTGACAAAAAAGATGCCAATCGCCATTTTCGGGCAAGGGAGTAGAAGTGAACCTTTACTATGCTTTTTTGACAGCTATTATTGAAAAATATTGAAAAGTATACTATAATAAAATCAGAAAGGCGGTGTAATAATGAAAAAAATAGTTCTTTCTTTGCTTTTACTTATTTCAACCCTTATGCTTTCTTCCTGTCAGGTTAATTGGTTTGGCAGTCATTTCGATGTTCCGTGGTATTTTATAGCCGTTCCAGTATTTATTCTGTTTGTTGTCTTGTATGTCATTATAATATCGAAAACATACGTTTGTCCAAAGTGCAAAACCAAATTCAAGCCTAAATGGTATCAGATATATATTACGGTCCATTTTAACGATTCTCGCGTCGCAAAATGTCCAAATTGCGGAAGAAAAGGTTTTTGTGCGAGAAAAGATTAACGGCATCTTTTTTGTCAACGCATTTCAAAATAAAACAGTACGCAAAAGGCTCCTTCTCATAAGGAAGTTTGATTTCTCCTTGTAGGGACCGGCGTCCCCGACGGTCCCTACAAGGCATAATTGCTCCACAGAAAACGAATAATTAACCCCGACAGACATCGAAAATCTGTCGGGGTTCGTTTATTTGGTTCGATAATTTGGAATTTGTCAATCAGGAATTACAGTCGTGACAAGACCATTCTCCTTGTCGTAATACTCCATTTTATAGATTTCGGCGAACTGCATAGGATATGTTTCCAGTATAATGCCGCTATGGGTTATTGAAATTTTATAATCAACTTTTATTTCGGTTGACGGATAAAATCAATTTGGCACCCTGTACTGACTTGTTTTAATAGCCTCGCCATCCTTGCCAATTTCTGCAACAAGTAAACTGCTCTCTGTAACTTCCATTACAACATAAGTGCAACTATCAGTAACATCTTCTTGTGGAGAACCCTTTTTGCTATCATTACAACCGACCAAAACAAGTACACAGACCATTGCTAAAAACAATGCTATTAACTTTTTCATAACTAATGCCTCCATTCGACAAACTCTTATTTATCGTTCCGTTTTATCGACGGAACGGGCTTCCGCACTGTAGGGACGGGCGTCCCCGACTGTCCTCTTACATTCACAATAGGTTCCGCGTGCGCTTTTTGAAAACGAACAAGAATGCCGCAAGCTGTAACACGAACGTCACCGTCCACGAGATTATGTACGATAAAAACAGGCACTCGGGTGTGTGGTACTGCGGGATCGTGAAAACGGTATATATCCACGCGATGCGGATTCCGCATACGCCGAGCACCGAGATCACCATCGGCGTCACCGACGCGCCGAGTCCGCGGAGTGCACCCGTTGAAACGTCCATCAGTCCGCAGACGAAGTACGGAAGCGCGATATAGGAAAGGCGCACCATGCCGTGTCCGATAGCTTCGGCGGAATCTGTAATGTATATTGACAAGAGCTGCGGTCCGAACGCGTACGCGGCAACGCCCGTCGCAAATCCGACGACGGTGACGCAGGCAAGACATATCCACAGTATTTTACGGACGCGGTCAAACTTGTTTGCGCCCGCATTCTGACCGATGAAGTTTACCGCCGTCTGATGATGCGCGTTCAGGCAGACGTAAACGAAGCCCTCGATGTTACCTGCCGCGGCGCTTCCCGACATAAATACGTCACCGAACGAGTTTACGGACGACTGAATTATTACGTTTGAGATCGAAAAGAGCGAGCCCTGAATGCCTGCGGGAAGTCCGATGCGGATCATCTTATATAGCTGCAAAGAATAGAAGCGTAGCTCGGACAGCACAAGGCGGCAGGCATCATTTCTGCGCATAAGTGCCGCCACCACAAGCACGGCGGAAACGCCCTGTGATATCGTCGTTGCGAGGGCCACGCCCTCCACATTCATGTCAAATGCCGCGATAAATATGACGTTCAGCACCACATTGACGACGCCGGCGATCGAAAGGAACAAAAGCGGACTTTTCGTGTCGCCTGCGGCTCTGAGGATCGACGCGCAGAAGTTATACACCATCATAAACGTGATGCCGCCGAAGTATATCTTCATGTACAGCGCCGAGAGGTGAAGAACGTTTTCGGGCGTGCCCATGAGCCTGAGCAGCGGCTCCGAAAACACGACGCCCACGACGGTCAGCACCGCGCCCGAAACGAGCGCCGTGGGGATCGCGGTATGGACGGTGCGGTGAACGTCCTCGTTATCGCGCGCGCCGAGAGCGTGCGCGACGGTGACGCCTGCGCCGACGGAAAGCCCGATGAAAAGGTTGACGATCAGGTTCGTGATCGCGCCCGTTGCGCCGACGGCGGCAACGGAGATGCTGCCGCGGAATCTGCCGACGATGACGAGGTCGGCGGCGTTGAAAAGAAGCTGCAAAACGCTCGTTAATATTATGGGGATCGTATATAAAACGATACTTTTGAAGAGCGGCCCTTCGACCAACGATTTGTTTTTCATAATAATGCCCAATCCGCCGCCAACGGCGGCACAAATATATATCGAAATCCTCGGAACCGCACTTGTGCGGCAAAACGGGTCGGGTCCCGTTTTGCGAGGATTTTAAGCGTGAAACCGCATACTTTCGCATAGTGTAGCGAAACTTTCACGCTAATGCCTTTTTATAAAAATTCAGAGTTCGGCTCGTCGCCGACGGCTGATTTTTGAGTAGAATGCACGGCGTTTTCGCGCTTCTGTGCAAAAACGTGCATAGGAGCGCCTCATACGCGCACTTTTGCAGGGTCAGGTTCATTCCCGTGCCTTCGCAAGCAGCGCTTCGCGCTCGTTCGGGATCTCGTCCGTGATGACGAGCTCGAGCAAATATTCAAGCATCTCTCCGACGGCTTTACCGCGCGGCACGCCGAGCGCCATTACATCCTCGCCGCCGATCGCAAGGGCGGCGGGAGCAACGCAGTCGTTTTCCGTTTCCGCAAGCAGCGATAGGAGTCTTTCGCTCTCGTCTATACCGATGCGGTCGGTAGAGCGCTTCATAAGTATCGCCGTGCGAATGATGTCGGTACCGTAACGGCGGCGAAGTCGCCTTACGTCAACTTTTGTGTCGATTTCCGTGGCGGCGAGCGCCGTTATCGCCTCGACGGAACGCTGTGCGTTGCCGTCCGATTTCAATTTACAGAGATCCTTCGCGCCCTCCGGTGTGCGCAGAAGCAGCGACAGGCGCAGATACAGCTCGGAGTCAGCACCGCCGAGCTCACGGACGGCGCGTGCGTAGTCCGCCTTTGCCGACGGCATGACGTACGTTATAACGTCCTCGTATTCGGAAAGGATTCGCTCGGCGCCTGCGCCCATGACAAGGCGGCAAAGCTCGGAATAGATCCTCTCTGCGGAAATATTTTTCAGCAGTTCCACGTTTCTGTGTATTGATTCGGCTGTTTTTTCTTCAACGGTGAAGTCAAGGCAGGACGCAAACCGAAGCGCACGCAGGATGCGGAGTCCGTCCTCGCCGAAGCGGCGGTCGGGCTCGCCGACGCACGATATCACGCGCTCCTTTATATGCTCCGCCCCGCCGTACAGGTCGTACAGTCCGCGTCGGGGCGAGTACGCCATCGCGTTGACGGTGAAGTCGCGGCGCGACAGGTCCGCCGAAAGCGCGCCCGTGAAGCTGACGGATTCGGGGTGTCTGTTATCCTTATATTCGCCGTCGGTACGGTATGTCGTGATCTCGACGGGATCGCCGTCCGAAATGACGGTGACGGTGCCGTGCTTGATGCCCGTTTCGATGACGCGGTAGCCAAAAAAGCACGCCATCGTTTGTTCGGGCAGTGCCGACGTTGTTACGTCATAGTCGTGCGGCGTGACGCCGCGGCAGAGGTCGCGGACGCTTCCTCCGACGACGTAGGCTTCGTAGCCTGCCGCCTCAAGTGTGTCGAGCACGGTGATTATGTTAGGGGGGATTGGGAAGTTCATAGTCATTTTGTTGTTGTTTTGTTTTTTTGCGGCAAAGCCGCGGGGGTTGTTGTGAGTTGAACGTCTTTTCTATTGTACACGCTTGGTGCGTTAGATTTGCTATAGAAATTTCGTTTTTTGAAAAGATTTTCTTTTCAAAAAACGAAATTGTTTCAGCAAAACGTCCGCACCAAGAAATGCTAAAAATAAAATCTTTCCGCCAGCAAAACGTGCGTCGGTGCGTCCGCACGCTTATAGAATTGCGATGCCGCCACCATCGATCGCGGCTCTGACCGTCCCCTTCGGAGTTTTCACCTCAACCTCTCCCGCCTCGGCGGAATTGTTGATAACGACGAGCTTGTCGTTTTCGGGGAAGTACGCACATTCAAAGTTAACGTCGGACGTCATGTAAACGTCTATAAGCTCCTCTTTTGCCGCCGCCCAGAGAACGGCACGGTAAAGAAGTCTTGCGTTCGCGCTCGAATATTCAAAGCCCGAAAGGTACACGCCTCTGCCGTCACCGAACGACTTCGCTGCAGTAACGACACCGTCATCGCCGTCAAGGATAACGTCCGTTTTGCCGCCAATGGCGTATACGCCGCCGACGTGGTTATGGAAGCGCGGCGTCACGTCCGTATCGCCCGTTATAAAGTGAGCTTTTCTTTCATGGTGATATTTTTCAAAGCAGATCGTACTGCCGATTTCGCGGTCAACGCCGATGATGTCCGCCGTGCGAAAATATCTGCCCGACGTTCCCTCGACGGCTCTCGTAGCAGACGGTTCGCCAACGCCGATAAAGCCGCCGCCGCGTGCGACGAACTCGTTTATCGCCGAAATAAGGGCGGGCTCTGCCCATACGTCGCCGCCCGACCAAGCGTCGCCCTCGCGTCCTGCGTTGATGATGACGTCGATGTCGGCGGGAACGCCGTTTTCTCTGACATCGTCAAGGCTGATGGCTCTGACCTCGAACGGCTGGCCCGCAAACGCTTCGTATATGTGATTGAGCGGAAGCTCGGGGTGCTCGTGCATGTGTCCCGAGCAGTTCCACGTACGCAGGCTTCCCCACGAATGGAGTATGCCCACTCTGATGCCCGTGCTCCACGGCTTGCCCGTTTCGTGATACGTGCGAAGAGTGCGGAATTCGCCCGCGATCTTTTCAACTTCGTCGTGGAATTTCGGGAACGGCTCCGTCAAGGAGAGGTATCCGCCAAGCCCGATGCGGTCGATCTTCACGCGCAGAAGCGCGCGGCGCACGCAAGCCCAATAGCGTCTTGCGTCCTCGTCGGGGTGACCGCCCGGCGCGAACGTAGGCTCTCCGCGCAGTCCCGTCGGGAACAGATACGGATGCAGGCGCAGCTCGTGCGTGCCCACGTCGGCAACGCCGGCGCAAAGGCGCGCTTCAAATGCGTTGAAAACGCATTTGATGAGTCCGTCGAAGCCGAATTCGCCGAATTTTCCGCTCCAAGGCTCGATTCCCACCCACGTATCGTCATAGAAGACGTATGCGAGCTTACCGTGCCTATGAACGACGTCGATGCATTTTTTGCCGAACTCGCGGACGAATTTGCCCGTATACTCCATCCAGTCGCGGTAGCGCTTTGTGGGCGGTGTATGTGTGGGGTTATGTCTGTCGCCGCGGATAAAATCCTCGGCGGTGAGGCGGTAGCCGTACTCTCGCTCAAAATTGTCGAGCGCGATCGGGCTGACGGCAAAGTCGTAACTGCCCCAGTCGGTGTAGATGGTGCGCTGACGCTCGTCAGCTCCCCAGATCCACGTGAAATTATAAAACATAGAGGTAAATCTTACCACTTTTGTTGCAGGATGGGAAGCGCACCACTTATCAAGATAGTCAAGTATTGCCTCTTGCACCTCGGGATAGTGCGGATCGACGGGCATCAGGTGCTCCTTGTCGCCCCAATCGTTTGTGATGTGGTTATACATGGAGATGACTTCCCACAGTCTGCGCCCCATGAAGCTGACCGTATAGTTATGGTACGGGGTCACGTTACGCACCGTTACCGTTTCGGTTTCGGCATCGTAATCCCAGTTCTCCGTCGGGACAAGGCTGCCGTCCGTGCGGTCGCGTACCTCCCACAGCTTTTTTACGTCGTCGGTCGGGCAGATGTCGTACTGCTGACGGAAATACTTTTCAAGCGGCTTGATCTTGACCGTGTCGGAGGTGGCAATAACGGGATCCGTTGAAAGAAAATTTCGCTGGAGCATCTCTTTGTGCTGTTTTGCCCACGGATTTATATTGCGGATCATGCAGATCGTTGAATATATCGGGATCCCCGACGAGAGGATCTCTTCGGAAAGCTGTGTGCCGTCGCTGTCACGGATGCAGTCCGCGCCCCATTTTTCAGACATGGCAAGCGTCAGCTTTTCGTATCCGGCTTCTCCGGGAAGTGTAAATCCGCCTGCAGTTTTCATGTTCGTATTCGTGGGATTGCCCACGCTCCTTACTTTATATTTTAGTGATAAGATTATTCTATCACTAAAATTTGCGATTTTCAACAACGTAGGCTCAATAACAGTCAAATATTACCCGATTAGGCGAGAATATTCTATTCTTCGCCCGCCTGCTTCGCCCGTTTTTCTCTTATCTGTTGGGGTATATTTAGAAAAAAGCACAGCGGAGGGACAATATGCAAACGATCACACTTGAAAAATCGACGGGCCAGTCCGTCATGGAGATACCGATAAGTCTTATAACGCCGAATCCGCGTCAGCCGCGCCGCGTCTTTGACGACGAAAGGCTGAACGAGCTTTCCGACTCGATCAAGCGGTACGGAATACTTCAACCGATAACGTGCCGACGCGCCGAGAGCGGCGGTTACGAGATCGTCGCGGGCGAGCGGCGGTACCGCGCCGCGTGCCGCGCGGGTTTTTATTCGGTGCCGTGTATTATCATGGACACGACGGAGGAGGAGTCGGCGGCGGTGGCGATAATTGAGAATCTTCAGCGCGAGGATCTCAACATTTTTGAGGAGGCAAGCGCTATTTCTTCCTTATTAATTATATACCGTATGACTCAGGCGGAAGCGGCGGACAAGCTTGCGGTGTCGCAATCGTACGTTGCAAACAAGCTTCGTTTACTGCGATTCGGAGAGGAAGAGCGGTCGTTGATACTCGAAAACGGGCTTTCCGAGCGTCACGCGAGGTGTTTGTTACGTCTCGCGGACGAGGAAGAGCGAACACGTGCGCTCCGCTACATAATTGCGCACAAGCTGAACGTGGCGTCATCAGAAAAGTACGTTGAAACACTTTTACAGTCGCAGGAGAAGAAGCGGCAGAGAAAGATGCGGTTCATTTTTAAGGATCTGCGGCTTTTTTACAATTCGCTCGACCGCGCCACGGAGCTTGTGCGTTCATCGGGTGTCCCAGTTAAGGTAGAACGGAACGAACAGCCTGAAGGTGTCGTCCTGACGGTGACGATAGGGAAAGTGGAGTGAATGAAGCAGATGGCGCGCCGGAAACGGCGCGCTTTGTTTTTGTGAGGTTTTGTTTCACGTGAAACAATGGGGGAAATGCACGTTTCGCCACGTGCGAGGACAGGTGTAGCCGCTTTGCAAACGAAAATCTTGCGCCTTTTTGCCGTGATTTGAAAAGTGACCGAAAATCGCACGTTTTGCTTATAGAGGGTTTGTAACCAACGGTTTTTGTTTTAGGCACTTTTGCCCACGGCCCCTAAAAGCGGCGTTCCACGGAACGCGACAAAAACTCCGCTTAAGAAAGGCGGCGGAGAGGGAAAGTATTCCCCGCCGCCTCTCTTAAGGATCTCTCCACCACCCCTTCGCGGTGTAGAGAGGCGAAACCGCAAGCTCACCTCCGCGAAATTTGACGAGATTAAAGCGTAAGTATAGCGTTAGTTACCTTGAATTTATCGAGCTTCGATAGCATATCGAAGCTAAAACCGGTCGTGCATTGAGTGCGATAGGCACATCGCGTTAGTTACCTAACGCTGAAAGCGACGCTTCGCCGATTCTGTAAGACAAAAAGTTGAGTTGTTTGCGGAAGTATCTGGCGCATTGTTCGGTGATTTGCGACGTTAGCTACACAAGCCCCGCGCGCGAAGCGCTGTCACTATGTGAACGAAGCGGGGAACCTGAACAGAAGCTATATTTTTGCGTAGCGAAAATTGGAATTGCTGCACCCGAGAGGGTGGAGATATTTAAGAGGAGAGATACCTCCCTCCTCTTAAACGGATGTTTTTAGTTCCGCGGAACGCCGCTTTTAGCAGCCGTGGGCAAAAAGTACGAAAAGAAAATATCGTTGGTTATAAACCGTCTATATGCAACACGTGCGATTACAGTTTTCTTTTTTCAAAGCTCAGCAAAACCACAAAAAGCAAAGATTTTTCGCTTCGCAACGCGGGTATAGGCATCCACTCCCCCCTGCACGTGGCGAAACGTGCGCCCCCCTCTGTTTCACGTGAAACATTCCACATAAATTTTCGCCATTTGTTGACACGGCTATTACATTTGGTGTATAATGTATCCACGTGTACGCACGAACATTTTTGCCGTTCATTTGCGGCGCGAGGTTCACTATGGCTTATATAATTTCATTTGCAAACCAAAAAGGCGGCGTCGGCAAAACGACCTCCGCCGTCAACATCGCCGCCGCGCTCGGCTTCCGCGGCAAGCGCGTCCTCCTGATCGACATGGACCCCCAGGGCAATACCACAAGCGGTGTCGGCGTCGGCAAGCGCGACCTCAAACACACCATGTACGAGGTTTTGCTCGGTCAATGCTCTGTCAAAGACGCTATCATCCCCACAAAATTCACGAATTTAGCCATAATTCCCGCTAATATTTCCCTTGCGGCGGCAGAGTTTGACCTCGTTGATATGCCAGAGCGTCAATACCGCCTTAAAAAAACGCTTGCAGCAGTTTCAAACGACTATGACGTCGTCATCATTGACTGTCCGCCGTCGCTTGGAATTCTTACGATCAACTCCCTTGCCGCGTCTGCAGGTGTCATCATCCCGATGCAGTGCGAATACTTCGCGCTTGAGGGGCTGTCCCAGCTCATGCTCACGATTCGCAAGATCAAACAGCTTTACAACAGAAGCCTTGAGATCACGGGAATCCTGCTTACAATGTATAACCCGAGACTGAACCTCACCGTTCAGGTCGTCGGCGAGCTGAAAAAATATTACGCAGACAAGCTTTTCCGCACCCCTATCCTGCGTAACGTCAAGCTCTCCGAAGCACCCAGCTTCGGCACTCCCATAATTTACCATGACAAGAACTCCAAAGGCGCACAGTGCTACCGTGAAGTCGCAGACGAGATTTTGACCCGCATCTGATTACGTTTTTGATTTTCTATCAATAATATTATATAGCATACGAAAGGTGCCCACACCTATGGCAAAAAAATCATCCCTCGGACGCGGCATCGACTCCATCTTCCTCGATAACGCCGCAGGCGGCATTCTCATCTCGGACGAGGGCAGGATCTATAAGCTGCCGATTTCCTCCGTTGAGCCGCGTGCGGATCAGCCGCGCAAACATTTCGACGAGGACGCACTCCGTCAGCTCTCAGATTCAATATCGGTTCACGGAGTCATTCAGCCCATTCTCGTTACCGAAGTTGAGCCCGACAGATACAGCATCATCGCCGGCGAGCGCCGTTGGCGCGCCGCAAAGCTTGCGGGACTGCGCGAGATACCCGCTATCATTCTCGATTCCGACGAGATGAGAGTTGCGGAGATCTCACTCATTGAGAATATCCAGCGCGAGAACCTCAACCCCTACGAGGAAGCGCAGGCATACCGCGCTCTCATTTCACAGTTCTCGCTGACACAGGAGGAGCTCTCCTCACGCATCGGCAAATCGCGTTCCGCGATCGCAAACACGCTCCGTTTGCTCGATCTGCCTGACTCCGTTACCGTTTTCGTCAAGAACGGCGAGCTTTCTGCAGGACACGCACGCGCATTACTGTCCCTGCGCGATCCGTTCGACATTCCCGTTTTGGCGGACCGCATCATCGAAAAGGGACTTTCCGTCCGCGCCGCAGAAGCGATGGCGAAATCTATGAATTCAGCCGCCGCAAAACCCGCCGATGATGACGTCGTCGTCCCACCGGCTGTCGATTACGTGAAGCTTCTTGAGGACCGCGCACGTGAAGCGCTCGGCAGACCCGTCACGATCGTGAACAAAGGCAAAAAGCGCAAGATCGAGATCGGCTTTGAAGACGACCGCGACCTTGAAACGCTCCTTACCGCACTTTGCGGAAACATTACGGACAGCCTATAATCACCCTATTTTTACATATATTGTCATTTTGAAAGGAAATAATAATCATGCTTGACATAAAGTTCGTCAGAGAAAACCCCGAAATCGTTAAGAAAAACATTGAAAACAAGTTCCAGCACGAAAAGCTCCCGCTCGTTGACGAAGCGATCCAGCTTGATCTTGACCGCCGCGCCTACATCGGCGAGACGGAATCGCTCCGCGCAGACAAGAACAAGATCTCCAAGCAGATCGGCTTTTTCATGGCGCAGGGTAAGCGCGAGGAAGCGGAAGAAGCAAAGAAGCAGGTTGCAACGTTCGCAGCTCGTCTTACCGAGGTTGAAGGCTTGATGAAAGAGGCTGACGAGAAGCTGACCGCCATCCTCATGCGTCTGCCGAACATCATCGACCCTTCCGTTCCGATCGGCCGTGACGACAGCGAAAACGTTGAGGTTGAGCGTTTCGGCGAGCCCGTCGTTCCCGAATTTGACATCCCCTATCACACCGAGATCATGGAAAAATTCGCCGGAATCGATCTCGATTCGGCTCACCGCGTTGCTGGCAACGGTTTTTACTATCTGCTCGGCGACATCGCGCGTCTGCATTCTGCAGTTACGGCGTACGCACGCGACTTTATGATCGAGCGCGGCTTCACTTACTGTCTGCCTCCGTTCATGATCCGCGGCAACGTTGCCGCAGGCGTTATGAGCTTTGCGGAAATGGACGCTATGATGTATAAGATCGAGGGCGAGGACCTTTATCTTATCGGCACGTCCGAGCATTCGATGATAGGACGCTTCATTGACCAGATCATTCCCGAAGCGGAGCTTCCGCACACGTTGACGAGCTACTCTCCCTGCTTCCGCAAGGAAAAGGGCGCACACGGACTTGAGGAGCGCGGCGTTTACCGCATCCACCAGTTTGAAAAACAGGAAATGATCGTCGTTTGCCGTCCCGAAGAGTCGATGGAGTGGTACGAAAAGATGTGGAGATATTCCGTTGAGCTGTTCCGTTCGCTTGATATCCCCGTTCGTCAGCTTGAGTGCTGCTCAGGCGACCTTGCAGACCTTAAGGTCAAGTCCTGCGACATTGAGGCGTGGAGCCCCCGTCAGAAGAAGTATTTTGAGGTTTGCTCCTGCTCCAACCTCGGCGAAGCTCAGGCTCGCCGACTCAAGATCCGCGTGAAGGGCAAGGACGGCAAGCCGTATCTGCCGCATACGCTCAACAACACTGTTGTTGCACCTCCGAGAATGCTCATCGCGTTCCTTGAAAATAATCTCACCGCCGAGGGTACGGTCAGAATCCCCGAGGCGCTCCGTCCCTACATGGGCGGCATGGAGTTTATAGCACCGAAGACGAAGTAATTCGGCAAAAAACTGCCGCTTTTTGCAAAGCGAACGCAAATTGAGCGAGGCGAAGCCGAAGCTTAATGCGGATTATTTGTGCACATGGTGCGGACGTTTTGCTGAAACAATTTTGTTTTGCTGAAAATATGGTTTTTCCGCACTTTTTGCCACGGCTGCCTACTTATACTCATTTTGTAATCAAAAGTCTTTTCTTTTTCGCACTTTTTGCCACGGCTGAAACCAGACGCATTCCTCCGGAATGCTACGGGGAAATTTTGCCTCCGGCAAAACTCTGCGCTGCAAAACATCCGTTTAAGAGGAAAGCAGGGGGCGACGCGGAGCGTCGCTGATTCCCCTCCTCTCCTCTTAAATATCTCCTCTCCAACCCCAACACGGTGTTGAGAGGCGAAATTGCAACCGCATCTCCGCGAGATTTGGCGAGATGAAAGCGTAAGTGTAGCGTTAGTTGCCTTAAATTTTTATGTGC
>JAZNDW010000028.1:0-136287 GCA_045588245.1 Eubacteriales bacterium | reverse complement strand
CGTATTGCTTCCTACCTCGGACGCAAGGAAGGCTGGATGGCTGAGCATATGCTCATCCTCGGCGTTGAGTATCCCAACGGCGACATCAAGTACATCACCGCTGCATTCCCCTCTGCTTGCGGTAAGACCAACCTCGCAATGCTCATTCCTCCCGCAATCTACCGCGAGAAGGGCTACAAGGTTTGGTGCGTAGGCGACGATATCGCTTGGCTCCGTGTTAACAAGGAAGACGGCAAGCTTTATGCTGTCAACCCCGAGAACGGCTTCTTCGGCGTTGCTCCCGGTACCAACGAGAAGTCCAACCCCAACGCTCTTCACACCTGTATGCGTGACACCATCTTCACCAACGTTGTTCACAACACCGAGAACAATACAGTTTGGTGGGAAGGTCTCGATAACAATCCTCCCACACCCGGCAACGCTATCGACTGGCAGGGCAGACCTTGGGACTGCACCAAGTTCGATAAGAAGGATAAGTCCACCTGCGGTGCTCATCCTAACTCCCGCTTCACTGCTCTGGCAAAGAACTGCCCCTGCATTTCTTCCGAGTTCAACAGCCTCAAGGGCGTTCCCGTATCCGCTATTATCTTCGGCGGCCGCCGCGCAAAGACAGCTCCGCTGGTATATCAGTCCCGCGACTGGCAGCACGGCTCCTTCGTTGGCTCCATCATGGCTTCCGAAACGACCGCAGCTGCTGCAGGTGCTGTCGGCGTAGTTCGCCGCGACCCGATGGCTATGCGTCCGTTCGTTGGCTACAACATGGGCGACTATTGGAAGCACTGGATCGAAATGGGCAAGGTTATCCCCAATGCTCCTAAGATCTTCCACGTTAACTGGTTCCGCACCGACGATGACGGCAACTTCATCTGGCCCGGCTTCGGCGACAACATGAGAGTCCTTCTCTGGATCCTCGACCGTTGCGAAGACAAGGTTGACGCTGTTGAAACCGCTATCGGTTACGTTCCGAAGGCAGAAGACATCTGCATCGAAGGTCTCAAGGACATCACCCTTGAAACTATCGAAGGTCTCCTTACGGTTGATAAGGAATCCTGGCTTGCAGACGTTGAGAACATCAAGGAATTCTACGCTCAGGTCGGCGACCATGTTCCCGCTGAAATGTACGAAGAACTTGCTAAGCTCGAAGCTAACCTCAAGGCATAAGTTAAAGCCGGCTAAGGTTATTATAGGGATATAAACTTAACATTCAGTCCGAGTAAATCGGCATAAAAAGAGGAATCGCACATAAGCGATTCCTCTTTTTAGTTATTCAATTATTTACACAGTATTCTCTCAGAGCGTTTTAAGAGTGTGGTTTATACGGAACTTTGTAACTTCGTCAAGCTTTGGTGTTTTCTCGCCGATCTCGTTCTTTATCACGAGCATGAATGGATCATCCTCAGTGAACGGACGCCACGGAGCGAGTGCATCGCCAAAGTTATCGGTGCCGTTCGGGTCGCCCGTCTTTACGAAGTTTGCCCAATAGGATGCAACTTTGCGTGCAAGATCATAGTGGTGACCGCGGAAAGGACGCCAGCTACGTGCAAGCGAATCGTACGCGAACCACAATTCAGCACCGTGGAATGAGCCGACGTTGTCTGATTTATCATCGGGAATATCAGGGTCAAATTCGTATAGATACGTCGTACGTCCCTCGCGTGCCTGCACGGTACCGAACAGGTACGCGCCTGCGATCATGCCCGTGAATGAGTCGCTTGAGAAAAGCGCCTCAACGTCAGCATCGGTCGAAATGGGGTGGACCGCGCGGAAGGCAGCTTCGTGTTCGTTGTAGCGTGCGGCAAATTCGTTATATTGTTCGATTGTGCGAGGAAGAAAATCGCGACGCATGAATGACCGAGTTTCTCCCCTGTTGTACCCGGTCAAAACGGGAACACGGTGATGAGCGTCATGCACATATGCGTCAAATGCCGCTTCAAACAACAGCACGTTATCAACGATCGGCGCAAAGAAAGTGTGTGCTTCTGCGGCGAGCCTGAACAACTCCTTCGCCGACAAAGCGCGTGCTTCCGCGAGCGACTTTATTCCTGCCTTTTCGAAGAAAGCAACGCCTGCCTGTTCAGCTTGTTCAAGCGATCCCGTTCGCAAAAAGCTCGGTCCGAGATCGACAAAACTTGCACTGACGGAGCTTTGTATGATCGCACCTGCGATAAGTCCCTCAGCCCGAGGTGCGGTGAGCAGGCACTGCACGCTGCCTGCGCCCGCCGACTGACCTGCTATCGTGATGCGATCGGGGTCACCGCCAAAAGAGGAAATGTTGCGCTTCGCCCAGGCGAGCGCACATAGCTGATCTTCAATACCGTAATTCCCTTTCGGCGCATCGGGAAATTCTGCGGAAAGTTCAGGGTGCGCCATAAATCCAAACACACCAAGTCTATATGTGACAGCGACAACGACGATGCCGCGACGCGCCACGTGTTCCCAGTCAAACTCTACTTCATAAGGATATCCTCCCTGATAGCCGCCGCCATGTATATAAAACAAAACGGGCAGTTTTTCATCTGCGCTTTTTGCCGGCGTAAAAATGTTGACATACAGGCAGTCCTCGCTCATATCGTAATCGGGTCCCGACGGATGAAGCTCACGCGACCAGAAATCATTCGGATCAGCTCCGGGCGTCCACTGCATAGCGATCGGACCGTATTTCAGCGCGGGACGGACACCGTCCCAGTGCGGCACGGGCTGCGGTGAGCGCCAGCGCAGTTCACCCACTGGTGCTGCGGCATACGGAACGCCTTTGAACACGGTGATGCGAGGATCGTATCCAAAATAACCTTCGATTATACCCGATTCAATCTTAACTTGTTTTTGCATAAAAACCTCCGTTTCGCCGCGAATTGCGGCACAAATCATGCTGTTTTGACGTTTACGTTATAGGTACTGTTACTTCTTTTTTAGATTACCGTATATCCTGTCCATGTAAGAAAGAAACGCTGTCTTTTCTTCCACAGTGAAGCCATCAAAGCACTGCTCTTCCACTTCGTCAACACATTCGAGTATGCGTTCTGCGAGGCTTGTCCCATCGTCTGTCAGGTAAACGCGAGTGATATGAACGCCGGATCTCAGCGTTACCGGTTCGCGGTATATAAGTCCGTCGCTTTCCATCTTTTTCAAAAGGCACGACATCGTTGCCGCCTGAAGCTCACACGCGTCCGCAAGCTCCTTCTGTGAACAGCCGTTGTTATATAGCAGTATTTCGATCACCTTTGGCTGTCCCTGGGACAACCCGAGATCAGCAAACTTTCCAAAGCTGACCTTTTTGTGAATATTATATAGTCTCAGTATATAGTGATGAAACCTCATCTTATCTCTCCACAGTCAAAAAATCCCAATAGACCGTTTCAGGCTTTTTTGAGCTTTATAACGTTAACCGAATATGCCGGAACTGTGTGTGTAAATGTCTTCCCTGCACCTCTGCGGTTATTGTGCCGTTCAATGACAGCTTCCGGATTTTCCATTGTGTTTTTATCAGTCGGCAGTCCGGAGATAACGGATTCGGTATAGTCACTCAGAACGTCTCGGTCAAGATCAATCTCAACGTCGCGCTCAACGTCTGCGATGTTTACGATCTTTATGATGATATTTTCTTCGTCTACGGTAACAACCGACTGCATCTCGTCGTAATGCGGAATTTCGGCGGTCATGATAACGGCACCGTCAAGTACGCAGGTCAAAATCTTGCCGTCGGACTCAAGGCGCATCGTGTGGAATCTGCCCGACTCTACCGTAACGTCAGCTTCAGCAAGCGTTACACGATGGAAACCGCCGCCCGACGTGAGCTTCGATTTGCCGTCTTTGACTGTCCAGCGAACCGGCTGCACAGAAAACAGATTGTACGGGCTGTCGGCACTGTTGCGTGCTCTTCCATACGGTGTTGTGAACATACCGATACCGAGCTCACTCTCTGCGTCGGCAAACACCTCGGTCTCGAACACACCCGAACGAGCCTGCTCGTCATTTCCGAGCACGATCATAACAGAGTTCGCCATGCCGAATCTCTCAGCACGCTCCCTCTCTTCTCCCGTAAGCGTGATCTCTGTAGAGGACACTCCGTCTTCGCAGTCTATGACATGACCGAATATTTCATGTGTGGGAGCGACTTTTTCTCCGTTCCAGCGTGCATTTTTGAATTTCACGCCAACCGATCCGAGCAGACACGGACCGCCACGCAGATATGGCGCATATACAGGCTTGCAGGTTTGACTGCTTTGTACTACGTGACTTCCGCGGTTAGACGCGAACAGGCGCTGTACGTAATAGGAGGGGATTGCGTAGTTGTCGAGCCCGTCGAACGCAATGAGATTGGGCTCCCAGGCTGCATAAGATAAATTTTCAAACAGCGGAGCATACGACGCAAGCTTTACGATATCCTGATTGCGTTCGAATCCGATAAGGAACATGGCTTCGCCCACCGCGGCATAAAGAGTTCGTATATTCCCTGCAACAACGGCATATTCACCGACAAATATGTCGGGACCTTGCCTGTCGTAGTTATCATAGAAATGGGAATTTTCTGCGAACCATTCTACGCGATTATAAAAATGCTCGTCGGCAATATCGAGCTTGAGTCCAGCTTTTTCAACGTGTGTGTTAGCTGCGATCACAAGCTCGGGATATCTGGATGTGATCGCGTTATAGAAAATCTCATATCGACGGTCGTATTCATCGCCGTGATTTTCATTACCTATTTCAAGATATTTCAGACGGAACGGTTCGGGGTGTCCCATTCTTGCGCGGAGAGAGCCCCATTCCGTTGACTTATCGCCAAGCGCATATTCAAGCGCGCATAAAGCATCGTCGAGATATTCAGCTATCTCGTCATCATTCATCAAAATACAGCGTCGTGCCTGACACGTCATGCCGCAGTTACAGACGTAGAGCGCATCTGTGCCCATGTCCTCACAGAGCTGCAGATATTCGTGAAAACCAAGACCTTCGGTCGAGCGATAGCCCCACAAATTATATACACCGGGACGTTCCCACACGTCACCGACCATTCTTTTGAAGCGTTGTGCCGTAGACTTGGAAAAGCCCTCAACTATACAACCTCCCGGAAAACGTATAAACGCAGGCTTAAGTCCCTCAAGCTTTTCGCAAAGGTCGCGGCGCAGTCCGTGACCGTGATACGTATCTGTCGGCATTAAAGAAACAAAGCCGAGTTTTATATGTCCGCCGTTAGGCGCCGTTATGACAAAGCGAGCCGTTTTTGACGTACCGTCAGCGACAAGCGTCAGGTCATAGCGAACGTAACCGCGCGTGCGAACCGTGAGAGTTTTTGACGCGAGTGTTTTTTCGTCTGATTTTAAGGAAATGACGAGATCTACGGCATTTTCCGCTTTCACAAAGAAATATAGGCTATACACCTCTCCCTTGCGTACCGGAACACCGGAGAAACCGATGTTATATATCTCACCACCCGACTCAAAATCAACGTCAAGTGCAGCAGCACGCTTGTCGTTTAACGTATCAACGGTATCGAGTTCTATCTTAGCCGAGTTTGCGTACCACGCAGGTACCTCTGAGAAAGCGACCTTCTCGCGCCAGCGAGGCAGCCCCTCTCCGTGACCGATCTCATATTCCCAACCCGTTTCGTTTTTGACGTTGTCACCGGATGGCGTAAGATCGTCGGGCACAATTGAGTCATCAAACGCTCTGTTACGCAACAGTTCAGGATAAAGTCCTCCGTCACCCGAACGATTTATGTCCTCAAAGAAAAGTCCGTAAAGCGATGAGGCTGTCGGAAACTTTACGTTTTCTGTTTTCACCGAAATTTTTGCCATGTCGTCCCTCCATATAATATAACGCTAATTAGATTTCTAATTTGCATATATATGTTACATTATTTTCGCACTCATGTCAACATTATTTGTTAAAATTGCACATATTTTTCAACCGCTTGCCAAAAAAACGGTCTGGTCTGAACATAAAAAAATCCGCAGCACCAAGGCTGCGGATTTTTTTATTTGAGTTTACATTATTCAGCGGTCGTGTCTTTTGTATCGTCCGCGGGCTGAACGTCTGCCTTTTCAACGAGGAATGTGAGAATCTTGTCCCAAAGCAGGCTGTCTCTGATAGTTTCTTCGCCGTAATATTCTTCAAGCGCTGCTGCGTCCTTAAATCCGTTTTCGATGGCGTACTGATCGGCGCCTTCTGCGTATTCAACGTCGGAAATGGTAATGCCTTCAAGCTGAGATATACGGGTGAGGATCATTTCTTCTACAATATAAGTTTTGCATTCCGCTTCAACTTCAGAGAGGAACGTATCATAATCCGTGCCATAGTAATTTTTAAGCAGATCTTCAAGCGTCATTCCGTACGCTTCGGCATATTCAGTATACGAATCGATCGTAAGCTGAACCTGCGCTTCAACGACAGCCTCGGGGTACTTGATAACCTTCGTGTTATCAACGATGTACTTCCAAACGTCCTGAATTTCGGCAACAAGTTCATCATCGTCGGCTTGACGGCGGAGCTCTTCTGCAAGATATGCTTCGTATTCTTCAACCGTCTCGTAATCGGTGTTTTCAGCGATGAATGCGTCGTTATATTCGGGCTTTATATCGCGCTCTGCGGAAACGATGGTTACGACGAATTTCGTATCAACGTTTTCAAGATCGGGATTATTCTTATACGTTTCGGGGAACGTTACGTGAATTTCAACCGTTTCTGTGGGGTGTGCGCCTATAAGAGCATCTTCAAAACCGGGGATAAATGCGCCGGAACCGATAACAAGAGAGTACGCCGATTTCTGTTCGGTAAACATTTCTCCGTTTTCAAAAGCTTCGTATTCGCCGTCGATGAAGCCCTGATATGTGATCTTGAGAGCGTCGCCTTTTTCGATGGAGTCGGATACGGTCAAAGTTACCGTTTCTGCGTGCTCATCCAAAAGATCGTCTACTGCATCGGCAATATCGTCTTCTGTGACTGCGATGACGGTTTCTTTGATCTTAACACCCTTGTATTCGGGAAGTGTTATGTACTTGTCAATATCGTAATCGGCAATATCGGTTGAATCCTTGCAGCCTGTGAGAATCATACAGGACATAAGCGTTACAGCCGCGAGGAGTATGGAAAGATACTTTTTCATGAAGTGGGTTATCCTTTCGGAGTGAGTTATAATGATTAAAGTCTGCGTACGTACATAGTCTGCAGACCCATTAATTATATCACATAATATCTGTTTGTAAAACACTTTTTTTGAATGTTTACAATTATTTTTGGCAACGAACGAACTTTGACGATTATTTCTAATACAAAACAGTTAACAAACCGCATAGAACGGATATAATAACAAAAAATCACCCCTTTCCCGGTAGACAAAAGAAGGTTCTTTCGTACGAAAGAGCGACTCAACGGTGCGCAGGGGTGGTTAAGAAAAGTAATTTCATGCGTAAACGCTTCAACGTAAACGGAGGTAAGGGACAAGGCCTTACATCCGTTTCTATATGTTTACTTTTCCACAGTCAGTGTAATCACTTCCGTGATGATCCGGTTGCCAAATGCGTCGGTGATCACACAGTAGACTTCACGATTTGCCCTTGCCTTGGTCATCACATCGTCGTAGGTATTGTCAATCACAGAACCTTGTACCACTTGTCAGAACCAGCGTTGCGGAAGCCTAATGAAATTCAGGTAAATGCAATATGTTTGCTGCCTTTTTTGGGCACTGTTACCGTTTATTGCCCTTGGAACTTTTCAAGCAATGCCTTTTTGAATGCCTCGGTGATCAGGTCCATACCCGCTTCATTGGGGTGGATATGTGTTTTCTCGTTATCCAGCATATACTCACCTGCATTGGCTGCAGTAATCCCTGTTTCCGCATAGATGTCCACTACAGTGGCTCCGTAATGGGCAGAAATCTCCTGAATGGCTGCATTGATTTTTTCGTTCACAGACGCATTGACCCAATTATTAGCCAAGATCGTAAAGGTAAAGATTTCCGCCTCCGGATATGCCTTTGTGATCTTATCCAGCATAATGGCATAGGCGTGGGCAAAGGTGGTGGGATCGTCATAAACGCCGTCGCCATCGGAATCCACATACGAATTGTCATAGAATCCGGCAGATGTGTAATCCCCAACGTTTTTGGACAGATCATTGGTTCCCATGTACACAGCGATCACATCCGGAAGTGTTCCGGCATTATCTCCCGTATTATCGTGGAGATTTTCTGCCCGGTTACCGACACCTGCGTCCACGGAGTTCAAGCCGCCGACGACAAAAGAGCCGCTCCAGGAGTTGTTGACCAAAAGATTCATTCCTGTGTCATTGACCGTCTGCATCCACCAGGTATCCTCCACACCGGTCAAACCGTTTTTGCCGTTGTAATACACGTTGTTGGAGCCGATGGTGCTGTTCGTGTTGGCAGCATCGTTGGAGTATCCTTTGTAGGTACTGATGCTGTCACCCAGAACAGAAAGTTTTAACCCTGCCAAACCAGAGTAATCCTCGGGAACATCGGAAGTATCCCCACCTTCGTCAGGAACTTCCGCTTCCAGATCTTCATCTCCGGAAGCGCCGTTTCCGGACTCTCCATCTCCGGAATCGCCGTCTGTAACATGGTCATCGCTGACCTCGATCTCAAAATTGAACAGCATGCTGTAGTGAATACCACCGCTGACCAGTTTGTTGCCATACGTATAGGAAAGATACATTTCCTCATGGATCTCAGGTGAGGTTTGCCGTGTACTCAGTAAGGTCCACTCTACCGTATCCTCGGCACTGCCAAAACCAATCAGATCGTTTTCTCCGACACAAATATCATAACCAGACAAATCTACCGTTACCGAATCCCGGATCGTCGTGCTGGAATATTCGGAAACATCCACCACGATGGTATAGGCTCTGACTGCATCACTGCCAGAAAAGCGGACATATCCGCAGTATTCAAAATCGAGCTGTCTGCAACATATAGCGTGATAGTCTGATCCTCGGTGAGAGAGGACACTGTCTTGACCGGAATATCTACACTGCGCAGTTTGGAATTCGCGTAAGCCGTATTGGTGTTGTAGAAGATGGGATACAGATTCACATTGGCAAGCTGGGCCGCACCAACAGACGTCTAGGAAGATGTTTGCGCTGCCAGGAATTGGGAGATATCGGGGAATGCGTCCACAACAACGTCCGCTTTCTCTTTCAATACTGCAATATCGGTGGTCTCCTGATTGCCAAATGCGTCAGTGATCACACAGTAGACCTCACGGTTGGCTCTGGTCTTGTTCATCACATCGTCGTAGGTGTTGTCACGAACACTGGATCTGCTCCAACGGGTTGCTCCCGCATTGCGGAAGTACCACTGATAGGTCAGGCCTTCACCCTCGGCTTCCACGGTCACACAGTAACGCTCACCCATGGCGGCAGCTTCATAAGTCACACCCAGCAGCTTCAGTTCCACGGAGGGAACGGCGATCAGCTTTACAGTGTCCGTAGTCACGGAGTTGCCGTTTGCATCGGTGATGACACAGTAGACCTCTCTGCCATTTCTGGCCTTGGTCATCACATCATCGTAGGTGTTGTCACGAACGCCGGACTTGTACCACTTGGTGGATCCTGCGTTGCGGTAGTACCACTGATACTTCAATCCCTCGCCCTTTGCTACAACTGTAGCGCAGAACATTTCTCCAAAGGCGGCAGTTGCGTCCGTGGGCTGAGAAGTGATTTCCAGCTTCATGGGAACACAAACCAGTTTGACAATATCGGTGGTAACATTATTGCCAGCAAGGTCGGTAATGACACAGTAGACCTCTCTGCCGTTTCTGGTGTTGTTCATCACGTCGTCGTAGGTGTTGTCGGTGACAGAGGATTTTGTCCAGCGGGTTGCGCCCTTATTGCGGAAGTACCACTGGTATTTCAGTCCCTCGCCCTTGGCTTCCACGGTGACGCAGTAGCGCTCACCCAGAGCAGCTTCGCCGTCGGTGGGCTGTGTAACGATCGCCAACTCCTCAGAGGGCAGAAGCACCAGTTTGACGGTATCGGTGGTGACGGAGTTGCCGTTTGCATCGGTGATGACACAGTAGACCTCACGACCAGCACGGGCAGCGGTCATCACATCGTCATAGGTATTGTCCTTGACAGAGGACTTGGAGAAGCGCTTGGAGCCTGCATTGCGCAGATACCACTGATAGGTCAGTCCCTCGCCCTCGGCTTCCACAGTCACGCAGTACCGCTCGCCCAGCTTGGCTTCGCCGTCCACAGGCTGCAGTGTGATCACGGGGCCTGGCTGGGTTGCACCACAACCAGTGCAAATGCCATTTTCATAGGTGTGGCCGGTAGCATCCACATAATCATCCGCATAGCTATCGCCGCACTGACAGGTATAGGTAGTATATCCCTGTTCGGTGCAGGTGTGGGCGGTGACGGCAGCTTCGTAGCTGTGAACATGCGGCTCTTCAATGGTAATATAGTCAGACAGAGGCTTGGTCAGATCAAATGACTGGGTTTCGTCCCGATATTTAAAGGTAAAACCAACCCAACCATCTTCTGCTACCACAGCAGTCACAATGTCTGTCCACTGTTTCTCAGGGAAATAGCCCAGGTTATTGTTGCTGAATTCGTTGGAAGTTCTGGCACAAGCCCATTGCATCGCATCAGGATTCCTGAGTGTAATGACAGTTCCCGCCTTCAGATAGTAGTTGACACGGGAGCTTGCACGGCAGGACTGATTGCTGGTGGATGCGAATTTATTGCCCTGGATCATTTCAGCCAGAACGACCGGTTCGCTCTCAACAGGTTCAAAAGTCCGGAGATGAGATTCCATGATATCGGCGATCACCTCGTGACCGGCGGCATTGGGGTGTATTCCGTCGGGCATATAAGTGGATCGAACTGCAGCGTCCGAAGGATCCAGAGTACATTCTGTGTACAGATCGATCACGGAAACATTATTGATCGCGCAGACGGTCTTCAGCGCATCCACATAGTCACCCAAGGTAGCCCCGACACCGTTGGGGATGTTATCGTATGTGAATTGGGTTCCCAGAATTTTGCTTGTTCCAAAGCCATACCGATGCAAAGGGGTGACAAATACAATCTTGCTGGAGGTATGCTTGGCAACAAGGTCGGGGATGATGGTATTCAGCGCACCGTAGAAGGTGCCGTCCTTCGTATCCTCCACAGAGCCCAAGGGTGTTTCATGACCGTAGTCATTGGTTCCCATAAAAATGACAATCAAGTCCGTGGAGGGAATATTCTGATAACGGTTGATCAGGGGCTGATTGCCCGTGCCGTAATCAGAAGCGGCGCTGATGCAGGAACCACCAACGCCCATGGAGGTCACGGACCCCAAGCCCAGAGATTCCTCCAGACACTGATAGTAAATTTGGGTTGTACCAGCGCCTGCAGTTATGCTATCACCAACAAAGACGGCGCTTCTGCCGCTCCAGGGATTTGCTTCGGTTTCCTCTGCCGCAAACACCGTCATCGGCAGCATGCCACAGAGCATTAATATTACAAGAACAAACGATATGAGCTTTTTCATGCGATCCTTCTTTCGATATGTGTATATTCATGTGTTGATACGCTTTGATATATAAATATATATTAACATATTTACACTGCTTTTTCAACAGAAATATTAACAGCAAAAAGGGAGTACGATACTCCCTTTTTTGTAATTATATTTAGTTTTTATCCCACCGGAAACGATGCTAACTTACCGTTGACGCAAGCATATATCATGGCGGCATCGCGTGCAGTGATCTCGCCGTCACCGTTTACGTTGGCAGCAAGTGTCCGCGAATCGCTCGGATCATATTTTCCGTTCACGATTGCATATGCCATGGCGGCATCACGTGCCGTGATCTCGCCGTCGCTGTTTACGTCACCTATAACGTACTCTAAGACGTCCGTGTAGTTGTCCTTGTAGCTGTCACCGCAGGCGGTGCAAGTGTGGAGCGTGTATCCTTGATCAGCAATCGTCGGCGGCACTACCTGAATACACAAAGCCGCAGACGAATTGCCTGCGGCTTTCGTGTGCTTATTGATTGTTGAAGTTTTCGTACTCCTCCATAAAGCAAAATAGCCCGAACATCTTACCAACGGTAAAGAGGTTCAAGCTATTAAGACTTGATGCCGGTGGCGGGACTTGAACCCGCACGCTGTCGCCAGCAAAGGATTTTGAGTCCTCCTCGTCTGCCGATTCCGACACACCGGCGTGTGTTACCGCTATATAATAACACATTTGTGATCGTTTTGCAAGCGGTAACGCAAATTTTATCAGCCCTTTTCGCGCAGTTCTTTGCGCTTGATCTTGCCGCTGACAGTCTTCGGAAGCGTGTCCATAAATTCAACAACACGCGGATACTTGTACGGTGCGGTACGCGATTTTACATAGTTCTGGATCTCTTTTGCAAGCTCGTCGGATGGGACTGTTCCCTTCGTCAGGACGATATTCGCTTTTACGACCTGTCCGCGTATCTCGTGCGGAACGGCGGTAACTGCAACCTCAAGTATATAAGGAAGCTCCATAATGACGCTTTCGATCTCAAACGGTCCTATGCGGTAACCCGATGATTTGATAAGATCGTCAACTCTGCCGACGTAATGATAATATCCGTCTTCATCGCGCCATGCGGTGTCGCCCGTATGGTAAATTCCGTCGTGCCATGCAGCGGCGGTGCTTTCTTCATTGTTATAATATCCGCAGAAAAGACCGCACGGTGTACCGTTGGCGGTATTGATGCAGATCTCGCCCGTTTCACCGGTTGCAACCTCGTTTCCATCGGAATCGAGAAGCTTAACGTCGTAAAGCGGTGACGGCTTACCCATTGACCCCGGCTTCGGCTTCATGCCGTTAAAGTTGCCGAGAACGACGGTCGTTTCCGTTTGTCCGAACGCTTCCATGAGCGACACGCCCGTGTGACGGCGGAACTGCTCGTAAACCTCGGGGTTGAGCGCCTCGCCTGCGATAGATGCGTGCTTGATCGAAGAAAGGTCGTACTTGCCGAGATCCTCCTTTATCATGAAGCGGTACATCGTCGGCGGTGCGCAGAACGTTGTGATGCCGTACTTTGCAAACAGCGGCAGAATATCGGCAGCATCGAATCTGTCAAAGTTATAGACAAACAGCGCCGTTTCAGCCATCCACTGTCCGTACAGCTTACCCCACATAGCCTTTGCCCAACCCGTATCGGAAATGGTAAGATGCAGTCCGTTTGGGTCAACGCAGTGCCAGTAGCGCGCCGTGGGATAATGGCCGAGCGGATATTTATGATTATGAACGGCAATTTTGGGGTATCCCGTCGTGCCGGACGTGAAGTACATCAGAAGCGGATCTTCGCCACCAACGTCGACTCTGTCAAAGTGGCTCGAATACATCGAGATCTCGGCGTCGAAGTCGCGCCAGCCGTCGCGTGCGCCGCCGACGATAAGCTTCGTCGTAACGGTAGGCGACGTTGCGAGTGCCGCTTCGATCTCCGTCGGAACGCCATCGTCGGGAGTGGAGATGACGGCGGTTACGCCTGCGGCGTTGAAGCGATAGTCAAAATCCTTCGCCAAAAGCTGATTTGTTGCGGGAATTGCGATAGCACCGAGCTTGTTAAGTCCCATCATCGCTATCCAGAACTGATAGTGACGCTTCAGGACGAGCATTACTCTATCGCCGCGTGTAATTCCGAGCGAACGGAAATAGTTAGCGGCACGGTTTGACGCGCGGCTTATCTCGCGGAACGTGAAGCGGCGTTCGGTCTTGTCTTTGTCGACGTGAAGCATCGCAAGCTTTTGCGGTGCGATACGTGCGAGCTCGTCGAGTATATCGTATGCAAAGTTGAAGGTTTCGGTGTTATGGAATTTGATGCGGTTGAATACACCGTCCTCGTCAACACCCGTCGTGACGAACTTATCGGCAACGCCGAGTCTGGAGGGCTCGTCCGCCTTTTTGACTTCGGGTACAGGCTCATGCTCTGCAGACTCGTGCGCGATAACGGACATCGTATGCGAATCCATGTAGCTGCCTGCGCCCTCGTCACCGTTGATAACGATAGCATAAAATTCACAGTCCACACCGCCCGTGGCGATCATGCCGTGAGGAGTTGAGCTATCGTAGTATAATACATCGCCTGCGCAAGCGATCTCGATGTGATCGCCGACCTGCATCTTGAGGTAACCGCTCTTGATGATGTCTACTTCCTGGCCGTTATGGTAATTCAAATGTATGGGGCGGTTCTGCTCTTCCTCTTTATAATAAGCGGTAACGAGGAATGGTTCGACTTTCTTATTCTTGAAAAGCGGTGCCAAATGACGGTAGTCAAAATCGCCGCGCTTCGTTGTGGAAAGTCCCTTTCCTGCACGTGTTATCGTAAACGAAGACAGCGTCGGACTGTTACCCTGCAAAATATCCGTGACTTCGACGCCGAGATGCTTTGCGCAGTTATACATGAATGCGATACTCATGTCAACTTCGCCCGATTCATAAGCAAGATACTGCTCATGTGCAACGTCCGTTGCCTTTGCCATATCCTCGGTCGATATATCGAGTATTTCGCGTAGCGCTCTTATACGCTCGGCAATCTCTTTTACCTGATAGTTCATGATACTCTCCTAAAATAAAATAACAAATAAAAATCCGCCTCAAAAGGATAACTCTTGAGACGGACGATAAATATCCGCGGTACCACTCAAATTGCGCCTATCGGCGCCGCTCGGACTCATTACAAAGCCTTTCGCCTTAACGCGGCTTTACGGACACACCTACTCTGGTTCAGTGCATCGGCTCGGGAGTGACATCTCACGGTCTAATTGCTGCGTGCTTTCACCAACCGCACGCTCTCTGTGAAGCTTTCGTTCCGTTTGAACTCTCCGTCTGTGCCTTTACATTAGAGTTTAACACAAGTGGGGCTTCGTGTCAATGATTAATTTACGATAACGGGGTGATTTTTGCCGTATTTTGCGAACAATTCCGTCAAAGCAGATTCACTCCGCGACGCCTACATTCCTCGCGTATATCATTCGTCCAATACGACGACTGCACCTCTCCGATGTGCGCTTTACGCAGGAAAAACATACACATTCTGCTCTGACCGATACCTCCGCCGATCGTATACGGAAGCTCTCCGTTCATAAGCGCGGAATGGAACGGCAGGGCGAGTCTTTCCTCGCATCCGCGTATACGGAGCTGACGTAAAAGCGCCTCCTCATCGACGCGGATACCCATGCTTGAAAGCTCAAGCGCGATGTCGAGCACGGGATAATATACGAGAATATCGCCGTTGAGCGACCAGTCGTCATAGTCGGGTGCTCTGCCGTCGTGAGCTTCGCCGTTTGACATTGTACCGCCGATTCCGATCACGAAAACGGCGCCGTATTCGCGGACGGCGGCATATTCTCGTTCTTTTGCGGTTTTATCGGGATACTTCGCCGCAAGCTCATCTGCCGTGATAAAAGTTATCTCCTCGGGCAAAAGTCTGTCGATGAACTCATAATCGTCGACGATATAGTTTTCGGTATGGCGCAGCGCACGGTATATACGGCGCACGAAGCGTTCGAGAACCTCGCGGGTGCGCTCCTCTTTTTTGATGATACGCTCCCAGTCCCACTGGTCAACGAAGATAGAATGAATGTTATCCGTTTCCTCATCGCGGCGGATCGCGTTCATGTCCGTATAAAGGCCTTCACCGACGGAAAAATTATAATCGGCAAGCGCCTGACGCTTCCACTTGGCAAGAGAATGAACGATCTCCATCTGTCCTCCCGACGGCAAATCAAAGCCGACGGGGCGTTCAAATCCGTTGAGCGTATCGTTAAGACCGCTTTTCGAATCGACAAAAACGGGAGCGGAAACACGTGTCAGATTAAGCTGAATGGCAAGGTCACGTTCGAAAAAATCCTTGACCTTTTTGATCGCCACCTGCGTCTGACGCATCGTCAACAGCGATTTATAACCGTCTGGTATGTAAAGTGCCATAATAATCTCCATTCCGAAAAGCGAACGATATAATGATTTATTCTATCACCACGTTATCTTGTTGTCAACAAATTTATGTTTTTTTGAATATTTGATTTGATTGGCGGCAATATTCTATACGAAAACAAAAATAACGGGGGAAATAACGTGAAAAAGATACTTATACTGTCAGTTGCCGTGCTCATCGTATCGACGGCGGCAAGCTTTCTGCCTTCAGGCGATGACTTTCTGCTATACGACAACGTTATACGGCTGCACATTCTTGCCAATTCAGACAGTGAAGCCGATCAGTCGCTGAAGCTTTACGTGCGCGACAGCGTATTAAATAAAGTTGACTCGATCATAGCGAACGCGAAAGACAAAACCGAGGCAGAAGCACGGCTGAAAGATACGCTGTCCGATATAAAGGATGCCGCCGCGGATGCGGTACGGGAATACGGTTCGGACGAGTGTGTGACGGTAACGCTCACCGAGGAAAAATATCCGCGTCGGTCGTATGGTATCGCAACTCTCCCATCGGGCGAGTACACTTCCCTGCGTATCATGCTCGGCGAAGCTGAGGGTGCGAATTGGTGGTGTGTGCTATTTCCGAGAATGTGCACGGCACCTGCCGTCTCGTCAAAGACGGAGGAAGATTTTATCGAAGTCGGATTCACGCCGTCGCAATACAGAATAATCACCGAGTCCGACAACACCCGTTACGTGATCAAGCTGCGAATACTTGAGATCATCGAAGAACTGTTCAAATAATACGTGCGACAGCAGCTGCACATACGAAAAGCCGACAGAAATATCTGTCGGCTTTTTTGTGCGAGCGCACGGTTATGTCATTTCGTTTCGTCCGCTTCCTCAGCCAATCTGACAAAACGGACGTAAAGCGTTTTATCGTCGCGTTTCATTAACATTGACTTATAACAACAGGATTCTTCCCCGTCGGAAAGAGTAAACTCAACACGGTACGTATGTGCCGTTTCGACGACGCTGTCGACCGTTATCACAACGTCGGAAGAAAGAGGCTGTCCTGTCGTTGTATATGCGTTAAGCTTGGGTAAATATGTAAAATGAACGGTACTTGCATGTTGAACGCTCGTGTTGCCGCCGAAATAACGGTAAACGTAGCTTTCGTAATCCGCTTTCGGTATCAGCGTAGTTATGTGATACTGCGGATATATTTCCTCCGCCTCGGCAAGCAGAGCCGAATTTCCGCTGTACGCGGAATAGCTGGAGCGCAGCATATAATTGAGTATAGCATCGCTGTTGCCTGTGGAAGCTTCGCGCGTTGTTTCAAAAAGCGCGATGTCAACGCTGTCGTACACGAGTATCGTGATCATGTCAGAAACCGTTTTATATATCTCGTCATTCGTGCCCGGGAACCGTATGCCAACTTCGCTTTCGTAATCGATCATATCAAATCCCAAAAGTGTCATAAGGTTATAATAAACGCTTCCTTCACTCGTATCGCATGACGTAAGCGGTAAGACGATCATAATAACGATAAGTAAGGCTGTCAAACGTAAAATCTTTTTCATTTATGACCTCACTTGCGGCATTATACGGTCAATGGCGGCAACGATGTCCGAGTACATATACAGTGAGCCGAAGATCAGAAGCGGTCTGTCCTCGTTGCAAGCGTCGGCAATTGCCATGGCGACGCCGCCGTCGAGCGTTTCGCAGGCGATCGCATCAACGTTAAGCTCCTGATAAACGTCGGCATACGTTACAGCGTCAAGTGCACGCGGAACGTTCGGAGTAACGGTGAATGCACGTGCGATATGGGGCGACGAGATCTCAGCCGCAGTCCTATATTCCTTATCCGCCATAATGCCCGTCAGTATCGTCATTTTCGTGTCGGGATAGTACGCGGCAACGCTTTCAAAGAACACCTTAACGCCGCCGGGATTGTGACCGCCGTCGTAAATGATTACGGGAGATTTGCGGAGCACTTCAAATCGCGCGCGCCAGGCGGCTCGCTGAAGTCCGCGTCGAAGCGCGTCGTCCTTTATCGTATATCCGACCGTATTCAGTATCTCGGTTGCATGGATAACAGCGGCGGCATTACGCAGCTGATAGATTCCCGCCAACGTGATTTTATAGCCTTGCTTGCCGTTATAGTTGAAAATGCTGCCGCCGACAGAGCTGGACACTACGCGGAGCTTTTCATAATCGGGGCGCGAGAACTCGCAGCTGACGCTGTTTGCCACAGATGATATTACGTCCGCCGCCGTTTCGTCTGTGCCTGAAAACATAACGGGCACACCGCATTTAATGATCCCCGCCTTTTCGGCAGCGATCGCCTCGACGGTGTCACCGAGGATCGCCGTATGGTCAAGCGATACCTCCGTTATAACGGACAGCACGGGACTCTTGATAACGTTGGTGGAATCAAGCCTGCCGCCGAGTCCGACTTCAAGCACGACAACGTCGCAAGCTTCGCGGCGGAAATGCTCAAATGCAATAGCCGTAATCAGCTCAAACTCCGTCGGCTGATCTTCCATTTTATCGGCACAGCTCTTAACGAATTCCGTGACCGATGCCAAGTCTTCTCCGTTGATATTTTCTCCGTTGACGCGGATGCGTTCGCCGAAATCAACGATGTACGGAGACGTGAAAAGTCCAACCTTATAGCCTGCCTCACGCAAAACCGAGTCAAGCATAGACGCAAACGAGCCTTTGCCGTTCGTACCTGCAATATGGACAAAATTGAGGTTGTCCTGCGGATCGCCCATCATTCGGCAAAGCTCCGTTATGCGCGAAAGACCGGGACGGCTTCCGAGCCACGTGACCGAATGGATATATTCCAAAGCTTCAGTATATGTCATCACTTCGTATTCCTAACGATAAACTTGTGTATTTGCGGATTATTTGAGAGTATGCGAATGATGATCACCTCAAGTGTACATGCTGCGATACTCAAGATAAGTCCGATAAAAATGCCGTACCACGGCATGCCGTAATATACCATCTTGCCGATAGATTTGACCAGTACCTGCCCAAATAAATGCGCCAACCCCGCCGACACCGAAACGGTGACCGTGCTCGTCCGACCGCGATAGATATACTTGATAACAGCGCCCGAAATGAAGCCGACGGCAACGGCGCCGACCGAAATTATCGGATTTATCATAGGGTTAGACGAAAGCAGACAGCTGATCGTATCCGTCGCAAGCGCAACGACGGCACCGGCAGCGGGACCCAAAAAAACTCCTGCAAAAATGACACCGAGATTTTCAAGGGTGAATCTGTAATAAACACCGACGGTAAAAAGATTTTTACATACGATGCCTATAACGACGGAAACCGCCGTCAGCATAGCAAGCGCCGTAATATAAACGGCATAATTCTTATTTTTTGACATTATTATACCTCCGAATGCTCGCTTTCGTTATTGCAGTCGGAGATAGATGCGTCTCTTATGCAACAGCGGGATGCGGCGAACGCACCGCGACATAATCTTCGTCCGCCGGGCAACTCCCCGTCCCCGCGGCACTTGACGCGCATTCGCCTACTCTGTGTTAATGATTTTTCGGGTGTTATCAACCCTTAATGCTTCCGAGCTCGGGGTCGACTCCGTAAAGCTCCATAAGCTTTTTATTGAATTCTTCGGGCGTGTTATAGCCCATCTTTTTCTGGCGGTTGTTCATCGCCGCAATTTCAATGATAATGGCAAGATTTCGTCCCGGGCGAACGGGTACCGTCGTAGTCGGCACGTTGATGCCGAGAATGTCCGTAAACTCCGTTTCAAGACCGAAGCGATCGTACATTTTTCCCTGCACCCAGTTTTCAAGCTTGATTATCATGTTGACTTTTTCCGACTGCTTGATCGAGCCCATACCGAAAATACGGCGGACGTCAACGATTCCGATGCCGCGGAGTTCAACGTAATACTGTATCAGCTCAGGCGACGTTCCGACAAGTGAAACGGCAGAAACACGTTTGACAACGACAGCATCGTCCGCGATAAGTCGGTGACCTCGCTTGACGAGCTCGATCGCCGTTTCGCTTTTACCGATCCCGCTGTCGCCGAGAATGAGCACGCCCTCTCCGTATACTTCAACGAAAACGCCGTGGATGGTGACGCGCGGCGCAAGATGCAGGTTGAGCGATGCGATAAGTGCTGCCATAAAATCACTCGTTAGCTGATTTGTCAGGAGCAACGGAACTTCATAATAAGATGCGATCTCAAGCATTTCTTCTGTAGGCTTCATGCCGGTCGTTATTATAACGGCAACGGGATTGCGGCGGAAAAACTCGATCAGGATCGTTTTTCTGACGTCGGGATCCATGTCTGCAAGGTACTGTTGCTCAACGACACCGACAAGCTGAATACGCGCAGGCTCAAACTTCTCAAAGTATCCCGTAAAAGCGAGACCCGGACGGTTGACCTCCGCAATTATGATCTCGCGGTCGCGTCCTTCTTCGGGCATATACGATATATCAAGCTTGAATTCATCAACTATTTCGCCGAGTGTGACTTTTGCTTTTTCAAATGCCATATCCGTTTCCCTCGCAATTGCATTTCTATACATTTTACAGTATATCACAGCATTTACACGTTTTCAATACGCGAGTATTAAAATTTACTTTTATCTATTGCTCCGCTTGGCGTTTGTGTTCATATTTGGGACATAATTATATTATATCATATTAAATTGATGTAGTATTATCAAAACACGAAAGGCTCTTAAAAATGAAGCTCTTTATAAAACGCTCAATTATTTTAATTTTCACTCTCTTTATCATCGCTGGAACGTTTTCTTCCTGCGGCGGGGAAAGTTACGACATCCCCAATAGCACCGCAGAGGAGCTCAAAACCGTTCTTTACGTCGGTGATTATGAAGTTCCCTACGAACTGTACCGCTATTTTTTCCTGAATTATAAATTTGAATATGACGCCGGAAATGCGAAGTACTGGGAATCCGAAGACGTTGACACGGACGCCGTATTTACCGAGATCCGCGAAAAGACTTTGTCGGCGATCCACCGCTGTTACGCAACGATCAGCCTGTCCGAAAAATACGAGCTCGATCCGCTTGGCAAAAAGCTTGATAAAACCGTCGATGAAACCGTAGTTTATTACATAGAAAACAGCTTTGGCGACGTTGACGGATACGTCGAAGGACTGAAATCGGCACACATGACGGACAACGTTTTCCGTTTTCTGCTCCGCCGTCTTGAGCTTGATGCGATGCTATGTGACGAGCTTATCTACGACGGTGTCATCAAAACAAGCGACGAAGCTGTTCTTAACTCAATTCGTAATGAAGATGAATTCTGCCACGCGAAGCAGATCCTCGTTAAAAACGATCCTGGTGAAGATCCTGCCGCAAACTATGAGCGCGCCAAGGAAGCGCTTAATTCCGCCTCACTCGGCGTCGATTTCGACACTCTTGTTGCAAAGTACGGCGAAGATCCCGAGATGATCGTCAATCCAGTCGGCTATTACTTCACTCACAACGAGCTTGTTGAGGAATTTGAAGAAGCCGCATTTGCATTGAAAGTCGGTGAAATGAGCGGTATCGTTGAGTCTTATCTCGGCTACCACATTATTCTCCGATGCGAGATCGATCCATCATACGTTTCCGAATATTTTGACGATCTGCGCGATTCTTATCTTGCGTGGAAATATCAGCAGGCTGTCGAAGGTGAGATGGATAAGCTTCAGGTGAAGACCACCGACTATCTCGACGGACTCACTTTTGCCGACATCACCGACTGACCATACGTACATAACAGCTTATAAAAATTCTATCGAAAGGAGAACGACGTGAACAATTACCGACGTCCCGTAAAATTCAAACGTAACCGTATACCGCGCCGACACAGAAAATTTAAGCTCAAGCCCAATTCCGCCGTTCTTTTTGTTTCGGTATTCGTTCTTATCGTGATCGTTGCCACCGTTATGCTCGGCAACCACCTAAAAGAGCTCGCAGACCAGATCGCACCGCCCGATAACACGGGAGAGGATACGACCGATTCCGACACAACTTTGAAAAGCGACGGAATATCGTCCATAACCTCCGCTGACGGAAGTATCCGCTCGGGCTGTCTTAATATTTCCGATTATTCTTCAGAGGAAGATCTTGCGCGTCAGATCAAAAATATTTATGCTACGGGATTTGACTCCGTCACCGTACCGATCACATATAACGGTTCTCTTTGCTACTATTCACCTGCCGCCATTACGCTTTCGTACATGACGGAAAACGCAGAACTGCCGACGCTACAGTCCATCATCGATCTGATCCGTTCGGTCGGAAAAGATTACGGCATCACCCCGAAAGTAACGGCATATTATCAGCTGTCCTCACAGAATATGACGGATCCCGTCCTTTCGGAAGCTTCGTTCCTTTTCGATACCGCCATCGTTGCCGAAGCATACTCACTCGGCGCAGACGAAGTACTCGTTTCCGGATTTTCCCTCGGCGGTGCCGCAGACTGCGAAACCGTGATCTCCTTTATTGAAAAAACAAAAGTTTCCGCACCGAAAATTAAGCTTGGGCTCGCTTTTGCTCCCGAAGCTTATGCGACGGATACGCTATCGTCGTATCTTGAAACGATTGCGGCGAATACGTCTTTTTTAGCCGTAAGTACGGAATCTTTCGATTGGTCGTATTCCGTTTCCGAGGAAACCGTCGTTTTCACGGATGAAAACAGAGATACCGTTACAACGACACAAACCGTCATCCATTCAGCCATTTACGATCAGCTCACCGAGGCGGCAACGTCTATCAAGGGAAGCATTTCCCTTTACGGTCTGCGCTTTTTGCTGAACGGAGACATCCCCTATTCCCTGGCTCAGGCGGCAGAAGCTCTTTATTCAAAAGGAGCATTTGACTTTTACGTTGTAAGTGCGCCTCTCGGCGGATTTGTTCCCGATGATTTCGTTCCCGAAACGGACACGGACGAAACCGAGGACGAAGAAACGACGACGAAAAAAGAGGAAACGAAGAGACCCGAAACGACGAAGCCTGCCGTCACAACAAAGGAGCCCGACGAAACGGACGCTCCCGATACCGATCCGTTCGAATCCGACACGGTCACTCCCGACACGGACACGTCGGACACCGATAACGTTACCGACGGAGAAGAGACGACAGTCGAAACTCCTACAGAGCCTGACGAGCCCGATACCGAAGAAGAAACGCTGCCCGAAACGGAGAATACGGACGAGACACCCGATGCCCCGCCGACTCCCGAAGAATCCGACGAGTCGGTCGGATCCGATACCGAATAAAGGACTTCACATGGCAATACTCTACGACAAAAAGGCACCGCCCACCGTCACAACGGACAGAAGCGGCACCATTATACACTATAACGAAGCGGCGCACGATCTATGCGCCGCTATCAGTATCGGAGATAATATCACAAAACTCATGGATGACAGCGCAATGGCCGATTATACTAGGTCTATATCGTCGGGGCTTTTTTCATTCACCGTCAGATCATCTCACAAAGGCATCGACGCGATGCTTTTCGATCTGACACGCGACGCCGTTGACGGCGTACGCACAGTTTATCTGTCAAAGGATCTCTCGCAAAAACAGAACGTGATATTCTACATTGACGTTGCCGAAAGCTTTGAGCTTGCCGTACGAGACGGCGGTTTTTTGGGGAAGCGACGCTTCGCCCGACTTTATGAAACGCTCACAGCTTCAAATACCGTCTTTTCCGCAAACCGTCAGCTCGCCCTTTACCCGCTGCGCGAGCTGATGACACGCTTTACGCAAATAATATTGCCGCATCATCTTTACACAAGCGGCGACATCGTTTACACCGAAGATTCAAGCGTTAATGAAAACAGCGTTATCTGCACCGAGCCGTACGGCTTTTATCTGATGTTATGCGCCATAACATCGACTGCATCCCACATTGCAAAAAGCGCAACGGCAATCGTCGTCCGAGATGCACGCGACCGCGCCGTAATAACCATATCGTGCGACAGCGACGCGGCGGACAAATACAAAACCACAAGAGACTTCGGCATTCGCGCGGTCGATCTTTGCTATGCAAAAACGATCGCACGCGCATGCGGCTACACCTTGACTCACGAGGTCAAACGTGAAAATGACGGCATCGTTTTCACGATCACCGTCAAATGTCACGATTATTATCCGTCACATCTCAAAACAGATGCAGGCACAGGCTTCATTCTCGACAGCCTTGCTATGTCTGTTGATTATCCTCTGTCAACAGAAGAATAATATTGCCAGCATGACGAGCAGTTGATCGTCAGCCTTGCTGTCGTATAATATTAAAATCAGCGCGATCAGTATTATATGCTCGATCTTTACGCTTTCAATCAACCCCGAGAGAAGTCCGCCTCCCGTCGGCAAAAGCGTGTGAGCTTTACCGCTCACCGCAACCTCTTCTGCCAATGGCGCAGAGGACGGCGACACCATCACTTCTTTGACACTGTCAAGAGATTCTGCTGCCGACGCCGCAGGCACCGACGCATCGGAAAATTCCGCTTCGGTTTTCCCTTCTTCAAAAACGTAGCCTCTCTGAAACACCTCCTCTGCGTGACGCAGAGCATCCTTTTCGCTTAAAAGCTCGAGTTTTAATGGATCCGTGCGGCTGAGCGCACTTCCGCTATACTGTTCGGGTATTTTGAGTTCGCCCCTGTTTTTATTTCCGTCGCTCCGTCCGCCAATATACATACTCTCCCCCTTTCAGATCCCAAGCATCCCCGAGATGCGATTGACCTGTATCATCGCATCGGCGGCAGCGACGCGCGATTCCGACAGATACGGCCGTATTGCCATAAGCAGACTTTCCCGCCTGTCTTTTTTGCTTACGTACGATATGTTCGCCGTCGGCACAGAATCCGATTCCGTCTCGACAAGGCTCAGCGCATCCGCTGCGTCCGCACCTGCGGACACACTATCTTCTTCATCAACCGAGGAGCCTGCCTCGGTATCCGGTGGAGGTTCGGACTGTGTACTACCCGATGTCTGCCCGAACAGTGAAACAAGGGGCATGATCTGCGGTAAAAGCTCTATCATCCCGCCGATATCGATGCCGCCCGTCGCGGAGGAGGGATTTTTTACTTTGCGCGAAGCCGCTATCGCGGACACACCCGTAAGTATCCCTTCTATGACGGCAGGATTTTTCAAAAGCTCCGCCATGACTCCGCCGAGTCCTCCCCTTTCCGCAGATGTATTCATTTTCCGTTCCTTTTATATGAATCGATGATCTCGGTTGCCCGTTTGATGTCACCGTCCGTCATTGATCCAAGCGCCGAGCGAAGCTTCGATAAGTCCGCCGGGCGCTTCACTCCTGACAAATTGATTCCGCTGCCCGATGCAATCATTTGCACTGTACGCCACAACTGATCGTCGCTTTGTCTTAGGAGTTTATCTACTGTGGCTTTATCTATTTTCATACATTTGACCTCTGCTTTCCTATTTTTCGCCGATTTTAGCGGCGTTCATTTTCAGTATATGCCGGGTCTATCTGAAATGTACTGTTTTTTCATCAGCCGAAGGGAGTATAAATTGAAGATCCTCGTTTTTTCCGATTCACACGGCAATAACGCCGTCATACGCAAAGCACTCGATATGCATCATCATACCGCAGACTATGCCTTGCACGCGGGCGACGGTGCTCCGTCGTTTTTATTGATGGCGCATGAATATCCCGACGTTTGCTTCCGTGCAGTCCGTGGCAACTGTGACGTTTTCAGCTCTGCTGTATCGCCCGCCGACCTGCCGACCGAGCTTACTCTGAACGTGGATGGCAAACGCCTGCTTTTGCTTCACGGACACACGATGGGAGTGAAGTCAACGTATCTTTCGCTCATTCCGCACGCAAGGAAGAACGGTGTCGACATCGTCATTTTTGGTCACACGCACGAGCGGCTTGAAAAATACTACCCCGAAGAGAACGGTCTTCCCGCCGTCAGGCTCTTTAACCCGGGCGCCGCACGTGAGGGATGCTACGGCATAATCGAGGTGCGCGGCGACAACATACTTATGAACGCAACCTCCATTTACAATAGATAAGGAAATATCAAGCATGAAAAAAACGCTTCGCGAAGCTCTTATATATCATTTTCTTAAATACCGAAAAATGACGCCGCAGGACACCGTCAAGCTCGTTTTTCAAAGCGAGTTCGGCGGAGGACACCTTATCGCGGACGAAAAATACGCCCTGAATCGCTTGATGTCGGAGCTGTCCGACACACCTCACGATTCGTCAATTCCGACACTCGAATATATTGGCGATAACGCTTGCCGAGTCAATCTCGCATCGCTTCCCGATGGTCTGACGCCGCAAACGCTCACCTCCGTTTTCGCTCGCAGTGCGGAGATGTTTTCGGGGAGCATGGAGCGTTTTGAATCAAAGCTATACGAGGTATATTCGCTGATAGACGAAAAATACGCGCCGTTTTCCCGATTTGATTACATGAAATATGTTGAAGGCTACTTCGCTGCGGGCGGAGGTGCCGTTCACCATTCGATCTATTATTATTCCGCGTACCGTCCCGCGTACCGCGTCATTCACACGGACTATGCACCCTATCTTGAGCTTATGGCACGCATTGATTCGGTTATTGCGAAAAACGGACGCGCCACCGTCAAGATCGACGGACGGTGCGGCTCGGGCAAATCGACGTTAGCCGCGCTGATCGCCGCCGTTTACGGTTGCGGCACCGTTCACATGGATGACTTTTACCTGCCGAACAACATTGACCGCAAAAGCGGTGAAAACACCGATTTTGACAGACTCAACCGTGAGCTGTGCGATATCATATCGGGTAACAGATCAAGCTACGGCGTCTTTAACTGTCAAACGCAAACGATAGACCGTACAGTAGAGCTGCCAAAGTCACCCGTACTTATTATCGAGGGCTCATATTCGCTTCATCCGAAGCTTTCATGTGGGGCTGACGTTTACGTGTTCCTCACCGTCCCCAAGGACGAACAGTACAGACGCATCGAAAACCGTTCACCGCAGTCTCTTGACGCTTTCCGCACGCGCTGGATACCGATGGAGGAGGCATATTTCGAAAAATATAACGTGATCGAGAAATGCGACTTCATCTTCGACACGTCAAAGTGATATTTTTTATATATTGGAGGAGATTTATATGGATTGCAGCGGTGTTATTTATGCAGATATGTCACGGCAACACGACGTTACTTATTTACACGACATCACCTTTGCGCACCGCGCAACGGGTGACTTGACGCTACAGCTTCTTTTGCCTTCACGCACAAAGAAAAATGAAGTTTTCCCTCTCGTCATCGACGTACCCGGTTCGGGTTGGAGCGGAGCTGACGGACACCGTCACGTTCCTTTATTGGTTTCGCTTGCGCAGGCAGGCTATGCCGTTGCCTGCATCTCGTATCGCGGAACATTCCGCGATAACGTGCGCTTCCCTGCCGCCGTTCAGGACCTTAAAGAAGCGATACGGTTCATGCGCGCAAACGCAGAAAAGTATAGCATAGATCCTGACAGAATCGCGCTTTTCGGCGATTCCTCCGGCGGTCACACCGTTATTCTCGGTGCTCTCACCGAAAACGATCCGCGATTCAACATCGGAGAACATCTTGACGTGGATGCATGCGTTCGTGCCTGCGTTGCTTTTTACGCTCCGAACGACTTCGTTCATCTCGTTTCGGACAGACTTGAAGAACGGAAAAAACTGCGTCCCGGTGAAGGAGAATTTCCTTTTGAGGGACGGGAGATCTACGCTGACGACTTTTTAATTGAGCCTCACGAAAAGCTTGTTGAAGCTTCTGCGTTCACTTATATAGAAGGCTGTAAAAAGCTTCCGCCCTTTATCTTCCTGCAAGGCGACGACGATCCCATCATACCGATGCGTCAGGGGCTTCGTTTCTGCGAAGCCATACGCGATTACGGCGGACGCGCAGAGTTTTACAAAATAGCCGGCGGCGGTCACGGCAGAGGATGCTTCTCTCCTCAGACTATGGAGCTCGTCGAACATTTTTTGAACACTTATATGAAATGAAAAAAAGCTTTATCGGTTCTGAACCGATAAAGCTTTTTCATTTATTTTCATCGTTTATTATTCGCCGCGAAAGTAAAAAATAAACGGTGAACGAAAGTTACAACAAAGATTGGAGAAATCATGCTTAATAATAAATTTATGCGCGCCGCGACATTGACGGCGGCAGCTTTTGTATCATTGATCATGCTCGCCGCAGGAAGTGTGAAGTCGGACGCCGCATACGACGATATGCATCCTTATAATTGGTACGTTATGCGTACTCCCGATCACAGCCAGCCGCCGATCGAGGCGAGTATGTCATTTATAGAAGAATACGACGGCTATTACGTTGACAGAAACCATGCCACACCTGACGACGAAAAGGTCATATACCTCACCTTTGACGCAGGCTACGAAAACGGAAACGTCGAACGTATTCTCGATACGTTGAAGGAAAAAGACGCACCGGGTGCATTTTTCATCCTTGACAACATGATCGAACGCTTCCCCGAGCTTGTGATGCGTATGCGCGACGAGGGACACCTCGTTTGCAACCACACCTGCAAGCACAACGATATGTCCGCTGTCGGCAATAAAGAAGAATTTGCCGCCGAGCTTGAAGCGCTTAACACAAAATACCGTGAGTTGACGGGAGATGAGATGCCGAAATATTACCGTCCGCCCGAAGGACGCTTCAGCGAACGTAATCTGAAGCACGCCTCAGAGCTTGGATATAAAACTGTGTTCTGGAGCTTCGCTTATGACGATTGGGACAATAATAAACAGCCGTCATGCGAAGATGCGATGAAAAAGATCCTCGACAACACTCACAACGGCGCTGTGATACTGCTTCATCCGACGTCAAAAACGAACGCGGACATCATTGGTGAGCTTATTGATACCTGGCGTGCCGACGGCTATCGCTTCGGCACACTCGACGAACTAGAAGCAAAATGAAGCGTCTGTTTTGTGTCGCATTCGCCGTCACTTTGCTGTTAAGCGTGACGGTGAATGCGCTTTACCCATACGGCGGCGACGTTTACCGAGGATGCGGCGGTGATGCAGAGGACGGCGCGGTGCGCGTCGTCGCGCTGACGTTTGATGACGGTCCTCACGAAGAAAAAACGGACGAGATCCTCGCCGTACTACAAAAATACGGCGTTAAAGCGACTTTTTTTATGATCGGCAAAAACGCAGAGATTTATCCCGACGTTGCTTCACGCGTGATCGAAGCAGGTCACGAGGTCGGAAATCACACTTATTCACATAAGTTCCTTACAAACTGCACCGTTGATTCAATACGGCGTGAATTCAACAAATGGGAAGATGCAATATTTGCCGCGGCTGAATATAAGCCGCATTTCGTCCGTCCGCCCGGAGGAATTTATGACTGCAACGTCATCACGGCTGCGGAAAACGAGGATCTCGTCGTTGCCATGTGGTCGATCGACACTCTCGACTGGTGTCACAGAAGCACGGAAGCCATCACCGCGGAGGTTCTTGAGAACGTTCGCCACGGGGACATAATCCTCATGCATGACTACGTTTCGGGCGAATCACACACAGCTGAAGCTTTGGAAAAAATAATACCCGCGCTCAAGGAGCGCGGATATACGTTCGTGACTTTATCTGATATGTATCTGAATTACGGCGACTGAAAAAGCTCCCGACAACGCGACACTGCGTTCGGGAGCTTTACACACCTCTGCGGCTTAGGTATTCGTGATCAATGATCGAGCAGATACCGATTGTTTTATATTCTTTACCGCGCAAAATCGCATCGCGTAAGAGACCCTCATAGCTCATACCGACCTTTTCCATAACGCGGCGGCTTCTGTCGTTGCCTATCATATATCTGCACTCTATTCTATGTAATCCGAGCGTCATAAACCCGAATTTCATCACCGCCGCGAGCGCTTCGGGCGCGATTCCCTGTCCCCAATAATCGGGATTTATAACGTAGCCGCACTCAGCGGCATTATTTTCATCGTAGAACCGCGTGAATCCGCACGTTCCTATCATCTTCCCGCTTTCGCGCAAAACAATAGCCCAATCGTAAAAAAGCCCTGCACGGTAGCGTCCCGAAAGATATTGCAGATACCTTTCGGTGTATTTTTTGTTCGGGTGCGGCATCCATAACAGATACTTTGTAACCTCGGGATCTTTTGAATATTCGTACATATCATTAGCATCGGAAACGCGCATCCGCCGCAGTATTAGCCGTTCTGTAGTGAGCGTAGGCATATCGGAAAATATGCGTTTGATGATATTCATATCCATAAAAGCTCCCTCCTTTGCCGCAATTATATTATCATTATATATTGATTTTCACGTCTTTTCAAGTGTGGGCAAGAACAAAAGGTAAATTTTTGCAGACTTGTGTTGTAAACACGGTCGTTTTATGATATTATACTATATGTATTTATATGCATAGCGTAATATTTCCTTCGTTTTTTCATATATATCGTTAGTGATACGACAGACGGAGGTGTTAACGCTATGGATCACGGAACAACGGACGTTAAAGATATTTCCCTAACAGAAAACCCGGACATGCTCCCGAAAAAAACCGAAGATGCAACAGATGAAATAGCGGTGGTAACCATCAAGAAGAAACGTTTACACAACCGGCACATATTTCTGTCCGTCCTCATCGGTGCTGTGTCAGCGGTGATACCGCTTACCGCAAACGCAAGCAAAAATGCGCTTTCCTTATTTTTTGCCGCTGCACCGTCTTCGTACTCTTCACTCATACTCGATGCGCCGAAGAATATGTTGAGTATTATCGCACTGACCGCGGAGCTGTCGGCAGTAGACTCTGCGTTTTTCACGCTCCTTATTCTGTCTTTGTTGTTCGTTCACCGTCAGTGTTATCTGTTTATACTGTTATATCTACGCACCTTTTCACTTATTCTCGGTGCAGGACTCGTTATCATTTCGAGTGCTGCCGTATATGGCAAGGTCGCGGTCGGCATAACCTTTGCGGTCGCACTTGCGGCAAGCGTTTATGCGGCTGTGCCGATATCCGTGCCGTCTTGCGAGGATATACGTCTACAAAACGTTTTTTCAAAGATTTTTTGCGCCCTCGGCGCCGTCATTTTATGCCGCGCCGTTTCGTTGATCTTTGGCGCGTACTTTTTTTAATGTATCAAAGAAAGGCATAACAAAATGTCAGAAGAAAAAAAACAAAAGAAGTTCAATTGGTTCGGAATGTATTCCCTTGAAGGCAAGGGCGTTGAAAAATCCGAGCCGCCCGTCCTCGATAATCCCAATTTCGCTAACTTTTTCAAACTGTTTTGGCGACGTGCCGGCAAGCTTTTGAGCGTTAACCTTTTGATGGTTTTCGGAAATTTTCCGATCTTCTTTTATTTCATTTACAAAGCAGGATATTTCGGAGTTGAATCGTCGGCACCGTATTATCAGGTGTTTGCTCCTCTTTACGGGGTTGAACTGATGAAAGATTCACCCGTTACGGCAGCACTTTACGGCATCTTCGGTATGCAGGTACCGATCTCTGCAAACACTTACGTAACGCTCATTTTCCTTGCGCTGACAGGGCTTTTGCTCTTCACGTTCGGCCCTGTTAACGTCGGTGTCACGTATATATGCCGCAATATGGTCAAAGGCGAGCCGATTTTTATGTGGAGCGACTTTTGGTATGCCATCAAGCGTAACTTTAAGCAAGGTCTCATCCTCGGAATTATCGATGTTCTTGCGATCTTCATGCTCGGTTACGACGTTGTTTATTTCTGGGGCAACCTCACAACAACGACGATGTATATAATGTTCTTCATGTCCCTTCTCATGTTCGTCGTATATTTCATGATGCGGTTTTACATGTACCACATACTGATCACGTTTGATCTGAAGCTGTCAAAAATAATCAAAAACTCTCTCATTTTCTCAATTCTCGGCATCAAGCGCAACCTTATGGGACTGCTCGGATTCATCATAATCATCGCACTAAATTACCTGATTTTCGGAACGTACATCCCTCTCGGCATCATTTTGCCCTTCGTTATCGTTCCCGCGACGATGATGCTCGTTCAGTCGTACGTTGCATATCCGAAGATCAAAGAATTTATGATCGATCCTTATTACAGCGAAGACGAAAACTCTAACGAAGACGAGTCTGCCGCAGACGCGGAATGACCGTCACCGACAGCTCCTCCGAGCACGCGGCAAAGAAAAAATGCCGCGGGCGAAAGTATCGTCCAATATAGCGAATAAAGCGCGCATATCTGTCCCAAAAGATTCAGCGGCTGCCCCGAATAGTCCCAAACGTTCATTCGGAGCCATAAATTAAAAATACACCCCGACAACAGCTCCGCTGCCGTTATCAAGCTCCCTCCGATCATGGCTTCTTTATAGATCGGAAGCTTACGGTGCTTTCGCTGGATCGCATATATGACAGAAAAGCACACACCGCCGACAAATAGCATCGTCGGATGCGTGTATCCGCGCCATGCCGTTTCAACGGCACCGTACAGTAATCCGCCGAAAATGAACGCTGATACGATCCCGACAGTTCTTTTGTAAAACAAACAATCACCCCCGTCGGCATTTTTGCCAGCGGGGGTGATTTATATTCGCCATAGACTGTAGGATCAGTTAAAATCGACTGTTCCTTCTTTTTTACCGCCAATGAGTCTGTTGACGGTTACGATAGTCTTATCGACGTCTGCTCCGTCGTGAACGGGCATATTGAATACGATATTATCGTCGTTATCTCTGATAATGATCGATTCAAATTCGATCTTTTCTTCTTTTTCATTCTTTGTTCCCTTATTGAGAACGAACGAATGGCTGCGGCGCTCGATCACGGCTTCCTTGAGGTCTGTATATTTTGCTTCAAAATATTTCTGATCTTCCTGTTCCTCCGTGAGAGAAAACTGCATCATGAAAATGTGAAGCTTTTCCTGCGTGAAGATGATTTCAGCGGCAGAATAACGGTTGGAACGGAATCTACCGTCAGATCCCTTTTGTACAAAGAAGTTTTCTCTGTTATTTTCATAACCCGAAAAGTCAAACTCACTGAACGCAACCGGAGGGAATGCTTTGATCATTCTTTCGCGGATATCAATGCCACGCTTCGCAAGATCGTCGATATCTTTGATCTTCTTTGCGATCGCACCGTCTACGTCTGCATCAGCGGGACGGGAATCACGCGCAAATATGAATATGCACGCACCGATAGCGACGATAACGACGCCGATCATGGACGCTCTCATGAAAAAGAACGGCAAACCGAGAGCGGCGATAACACCGCCAATTATCTGCCACGTATTGTTTTTAGGTGAAAAGTACTTTTTGAAACTTGCGTAATCCATTAATCATTGCCTCGTTCATAAATAATCTTTAATTGTTTTAATATACATTTGTAATGATGGCATTAACAACTGTAAGCAAACATATCTTTACTATAATATATCAATAATTTCATCGTGTCAAGAATCTGTTTCGTCATCTTGCCAATGTTAACAAATTCTTCATTTTCCACACAAAAGTTAACATTTTTCGATGCTGACGTCAGCTTATTGACATTTGCTTTATAAATAAGTAAAATAATTATAGTGGCTGTATTTTTATAAATGGTACTGTATATTTATCACAAGGATAAACGGTAGGAACGCTATGACAAAAAAAGCTGTATATGAAGATATTATTTTTGTTCCGACAAGTATGAATAATCCTGTGTTCAACATTCTCTGCGCAGGACACATATCCGGTGCATCCGGTGAACATGAAATATCACTTTCCAAAAATGCATCATCTTACGGTTATCTTGTTTCCGGTAATGTTGAGATCGTTTCCTCGGGAGCATCTTTCAAAGTATCCGAAAAGGAAATATTTTTCATCGGCTCTGCAGCATCATCTAATCTAAAATTAAAAGTTTCCGCCAACGCCTTCGGCTATTGGTTCACCTCCGACGGTACGCTTCCCGATGCGCTCGCAGCCGCTTACTCGATCCCCGTCGTTTCGATAAAAAGCGTTGACGCAAACGTTATTATGTCGAATATGAAAGATTGTCTTCAGTACACAAGCGATGACAATTATATGGATAGCATGAAGCAAATGTCGCGTTATTTTTTCGATTTTTTGCTTCTGTGTGCATTTGATGATGTGAGCTCGCCTGCCGAAAAATCACAGAAAAAAGTTTCCGAAGCTGATCGCATTCGCACATACATAGACAACACCATATACAGCAACATTACACTTGATGACGTCAAAAATCACTTTGGGATCACGAAAATGCACGCGATCCGCGTGTTCAAGGCAAAATATTCGATCACGCCCATTCAATATGCAATCCGCAGACGCGTTGAGATCGCCTCGACGCTCCTTGCAACGACAGATCTGTCCATAAAAGCGATCTCCGAAATGCTTCACTATTCCAACACGCAACACTTTTCAAATACTTTCAAAAAGCTGGTCGGTACGTCGCCTAACAAGTACCGCTCTGACATTAAGAAAAGCAACAAATGATAAAATTTTGCAACTTTACAAAAAACGCAAGCAATACTGTGTGCGTTTTTTTGTTTTTGTCTTTATTTTACTAACGTTTTATGGTATAATAGTATTTGGCTGATATTACTGTTCAGAGTTTTTGCCGACTTTATATTCAGCAATTATTAACACAAAAATAATCTTACATAAAACGGAGCTATATTATGTGCGGCTTCATAGGTTTTTCGGGCTTCACCCGTAACAATGAAAATATTATTTGCGCCATGATGGATCGCATAATCCATCGCGGTCCCGACGACGGCGGATTTTTCTGCGGTGACGGGATCACTCTCGGTTTCAGACGTCTTTCCATCATAGATCTGCACGACGGCGCACAGCCCATGCATAACGAGGATGAGCGTTACACCATCGTTTTTAACGGTGAGGTTTATAATTTTCAGTCCTTGCGCGAAGAACTGATAGATAAAGGACACACCTTCCGAACAAAATGCGACACGGAAGTCGTCATTCACGGTTATGAAGAATACGGCGAGGACATCGTGCCGCGTCTGCGCGGTATGTTCGCTTTCGCGCTGTGGGACAGCGTTACGAAAACGCTTTTCTGCGCACGCGACTATTTCGGCATCAAGCCGTTTTATTACACCGTCACCGACGGCGGCGATCTCGTTTTCGGAAGTGAGATCAAGGCGATGCTTGAGCACCCCGAGCTTACCCCCGAAGTAAATCCCGAAGCTCTGCGTCCGTACCTTTCTTTCCAGTATTCATCGGGAGAAGAGACCTTTTTTCGTGGAATATTCAAACTGCCGCCTGCGCACACGTTAACGTTCAAGGACGGCGTTATAACAAAAAGCCGTTATTGGGACATTGATTTTGACGCTGACGATTCCCGTTCGTTTGACGATTTCGTTTCGGAGACGGAAAGTTTGGTCGAGCAGTCCGTTGCCGCACACAAGATCAGCGACGTCCCCGTCGGTTCGTTCTTGTCGGGCGGTGTGGATTCAAGCTACATCACGGCAAATCTCATGCCTCAGCACACCTTTTCCGTCGGCTTTGATTTTGACAAGTTCAACGAAACGAACGAGGCTATGCGCCTGTCCGACATACTCGGTATCGAGCATCATGCCGAAATGATCTCGGCGGACGAATGCTTCGAAGCATTCCCCAAAATTCAGTATCACATGGACGAGCCGCAGGCGAATCCCTCCTCCGTTCCGCTTTGGTTCTTATCGAAGCTTACAAGAAAGTACGTCACCGTCGTTTTATCGGGCGAAGGTGCTGACGAGATCTGGGGCGGTTACGAATGGTACGACGAAACACCGATGATGAAAAAATACAAAAAGCTTCCTCTGTTTTTGCGCCGTGCGGCATCATCCGTTGCGAAAAAACTGCCCTATTTCAAAGGACACGATTTCATCATCAAAGGCAGCGGCAAACCTGAGGATTACTTTATCGGTCAGGCTGACGTTTTCTCCGAAAAAGAAGCCGTTCGTATTCTTAACGAAGAATACGCCGTCGGTCCCGCACCTCGCGAGGTAACACGTTCTGTCTACGCCAAGGTAAAGGATAAAGACGAGCTTACAAAAAAGCAGTACCTCGACCTCAATCTCTGGCTTCCGGGCGACATTCTTCTGAAAGCGGATAAAATGTCGATGGCACATTCGATCGAACTGCGCGTTCCGTATCTTGACCGCATCGTAATGGATGCGGCTCGGCGCGTTCCGTCACGCTACCGCGTGAGCGACGTTGACACGAAATACGTCCTCCGCATCGCCGCAAACCGCAAACTGCCCGATGAATGGGCGACGCGACCGAAGAAGGGCTTTCCCGTCCCGATCCGTATGTGGCTGCGCGAGGATAAATACTATAACATCGTCAAAGAATATTTCACCGCCGATTACGCGGGCGAATTTTTCCGCCGCGACGAGCTTATGAAGCTGCTCGACGATCACAAATCGGGCAAAGCGAACAATCAGCGCAAGATCTGGGTCATTTTCACGTTTTTGACGTGGTACCGTCAGTTTTTCGTTGATTACAAAAAGAAATACACGGAATAAAGGAGCAATAAAGCTATGGTGAATATCACACCCGTTCTGCTCGGCGGAGACCTCAACGCCTATAATATCGCTCGTGCGTTTCATGAGAAATATGGCGTAAAAAGCCACGTTTTCGGCAGATACGCCGTCTCTGCAACGAAATATTCCGCCATCATCATTCCTCACATCATAGCGGATATCGATAATAAAGCACGTCTGATCAAAACTCTCAACGCTTTCGCAAATGAACACAAGGGCGACGATCTTATACTTTTCGGCTGCACGGACGATTACGTTTCCCTGATAATCGACCTTGTCGATGAGGGCGCACTCTCTGTGGCTTATAACGTTCCTTATACGTCGGCACGTTGCCGCGACATTTTCGCGGACAAGGCGGATTTTTACGAAATGTGCGGCAAATACGGCATAGATTATCCGAACACGCTTATCATTTCTTCACCCGACGAGCTTCCCGACGACATAACGCGTGAAGGCTTCGCTTTCCCCATCGTTATCAAGCCGTCATCTTCGGCGGCATATTGGCACCACCCCTTTGACGGCATGAGAAAGGTCTACTTCGCCGCCGATCAGGCTGATGCGGAACGCATCGTTTCCGATATATACGGCTCCGGCTATGACCGCCGAGTCATCATTCAGAAGCGCATTGAGGGCGGTGACGAAGGAATGCGCGTTATCACGACGTATTCCGACAGACACGCGAAGGTCAAGATGGTCTGCCTCGGTCACGTACTTTTAGAGGAGCACACGCCCAAGGGCATCGGCAACCATTCCGCTATCATAACGGATTATGCGCCCGACGTGACATCGCCGATCAAAAAGATGCTCGAAGCTGAAGGATACACGGGATTTTGCAACTTTGACGTTAAATACGATCCCGCAAGCGGCAGATACCTCGCCTTTGACATGAATCTGCGTCAGGGACGCAGTAATTATTACTGCACGGCGGCAGGCGCAAACATCGCAGAGATCGCGGTAACCGACCTGATAAACAAAGAAGAGCTTACGTATAACGAAGTCAAACGCCGCGTTTTCTGGCACAATATCCCCGCCGACGTCGTTTATAAGTACACTCGCGATCCGTCGCTCGTTTCACTCGCAAAACAGCTCAAAGCGAGCGGGGAGGAAGCCTCATCATTACGATATATGCGCGATCTTTTGTCGCGTCCGCTCCGTCTTGCGTGCGTACTTGTGATGCAGCAGCGCCAGCATAAAAAATACAAGCTTAATCCGTAAAGGAGGTATCGTTTCACTTGATAAATACAAAAAAATGTCTCGGTATCCTCGGCGGAATGGGCCCTATGGCGACGGCGCATTTTTATGAGCTTATCACGAGCCATACACTCGCAAATAAAGATGCGGACCACATAAATATCGTCATAATGAGCCGTGCCGATATGCCTGACAGGACAGATTTCATCATGGGGAAAAGCTCCGTTTCACCCGCTCCTGCAATGATTACGGATGCAAAAAAGCTGGAAGCTGCAGGTGCGGAGCTGATCGCTATCCCGTGTAACACCGCGCATTATTTTCACGATGAGATCTCGGGTGCCGTCAATGTTCCAATGCTCAATATCGTTGAGGTAACGGTTGATCACTGCAAGCGTCGCAGATTTTCAAACGTTGGAATACTCGCAACCGAAGGGACCGTTAAAATCGGCGCATACAAGCGTGCGCTTGACGCCGCCGGCATCAACTGCATAATACCGACTGACGACATTCAGAAGCTCGTCACCTCCGTGATTTACGATTACGTTAAAGCGGGACGAAAAGGCGGAGATGTCATTTTTGCGGAGATTTCAAGACGTATGTTTGAGCTCGGTTGCGATGCCGTCATTCTCGGCTGCACGGAGCTACCCTTGGTGGCACCGTCCGATGACGTTCGTCTCATTGATTCGCTGCAAACGCTCGCGTATGCCGCGATCACAAAGTGCGGCGGCACACCTACGGGCTTTTCTGACGAGTTTTTGTCCGCTTATAAAAAATAACGGCTGAAATCCCATCCTCCCATAAATTCATTTTGGAGGTAAACCATGCTTTTACATAAGCTTATAAATAATCTGAACTACAGTGTCCCCGAAGGCTTCGAGGACATGAACATAGACAAAATATCATACGATTCACGAGCCGCTGCCGAAGGGACTCTTTTCGTCTGCATAAACGGAAGCATCGCCGACGGTCACAATTACGCCGTTGACGCATATAACCGCGGCTGCCGCGCTTTTATATGCGAGCGCGAGATATCCGTCCCCGACGATGCCGCCGTCATCACGGTCGATAATACGAGCCTCGCTTTACCGCTCGTTTCCGCCGAGTTTTATAACCGTCCTGCGGACAAGCTACGCATTATCGGCATCACGGGAACTAAAGGCAAAACAACGACAGCTCTGCTTATACACAGCATTATGAATGATGCGGGTATCAAAACGGGTTATATCGGCTCTGCAGGTATCATCTATGACGGTCGCCGCACGTCCTCTCTGCGCACTACGCCCGAATCGACAGATCTGCATTTGCTGTTTTCAAAAATGCTCGAGTGCGGTGTTTCGACCGTCGTTATGGAGGTTTCTTCCCAGGCGATATTCCGTGACCGAGTTTACGGAATAAAGTTTGACACCTGTGTTTACACGAACTTGTCGCCCGACCATATCGGACCGTACGAGCATCCCGACTTCAATCACTATCGGATGTCCAAGGCGCGGCTTTTCTCCGAATATGGATGCAATCACATCGTATATAACAAGGACGACGAAAACGCTGAATTCATGTTACAGTTTGCGTCGGCGCTTTCCGTCAGCGTGTCGATGAAGGATACCGATGCCGATTATTACGCGCACTCGCCTGCCAAATGGCGCGGCGACGGCGCGCTTGGCGTTGATTTCGTTTGCAAGCACGGTGACGGTGAGTATAACGTTCGCTTACGTTCTCCGGGTGCGTTCAGCGTTTATAACGCGCTTCTTGCTATTGCAGTCTGCAGATATTATCATATTGATTTTAATTCCATCATAGCGTCGCTTTCAAAATCCTCGCCCATCGGACGCTTTGAGATCGTTGACGCACTTCCCTACGCGACGTTCGTGATCGACTTTGCTCACAATAAGCTTTCGCTCCGCTCCGCGCTTTCGGTTCTGCGTGAATATTCGCCGTCGCGGCTGATCGTTCTAGTAGGAAGCGTCGGCGGACGCACGTACTCGCGCCGTATTCCGATCGGAAATGCCGTATCGGAATGCGCCGATCTGTGCATACTTACAGCAGACGATCCCGATTTTGAAGATCCTGTCGCAATTGCCAACGACATTCTCTCGGGATTCGTTGGCACGGATACGCCGTACGTCATTATTCCCGACCGCCGTGACGCGATCTTTTACGCCGTAAACGAAGCAAAACCCGGTGACATCGTCCTTTTAGCGGGTAAAGGACACGAAGATTATCAGCTCATTTACGGCGAACACACCGCTTTTTCCGAACGTTCTATCATAAAAGAAGCCGCCGTCAAGCTGCTCGTTCCCGCACCTAATTAATCATCGCAAAACGTTAAAGTTTTTTATTTTTCCTATTGACAAGCGAATAAATTAATGTTATAATCAATTCGTAATTAAGAATCGTTCCTAATTTTAAGATTATTTTATCCAGAAAGGATTATGTTATCATGAAAAAATTCAAGTGCCCCGTTTGCGGTTACATCCACGAAGGCGATATGCCCGAAGGCTTCGTTTGCCCCGTTTGCAAGGTTCCCAGTTCCAAGTTTATAGCTATTGAGCCCGTACTTGCAGGTTCCAAAACTGCAGCTAACCTCGCTGCTGCTTTTGCAGGTGAATCGCAGGCTCGCAACAAGTACACATATTTTGCTTCCAAGGCAAAGAAGGAAGGTTACGTTCAGATCGCAAAGATCTTTGAAGAAACCGCTAACAATGAAAAAGAACACGCAAAGATGTGGTTCAAGCTCCTTGACGGCATCGGCACCACTGCTCAAAACCTTAAGGCTGCAGCTGAAGGCGAAAACTACGAATGCACTGACATGTACGCAGGCTTTGCACAGACTGCTCGCGAAGAAGGATTCGATGATATCGCTGAAAAGTTTGAGCTTGTTGCAGCTATAGAGAAGGAACACGAGGCTCGTTACCTCAAGCTTCTTGAAAACGTTGAGGGTGGACTCGTATTCTCCCGCGATAACGAAATGATCTGGCAGTGCTCCAACTGCGGTCACATCGTAGTCGGCAAGGCTGCTCCCGAAATGTGCCCCGTTTGCGCACATCCGCAGAGCTACTTCGAGCTTCTCGCAACAAACTATTAATCATAACAACAGCAAAAACGCGAGGGATCTTCCCTCGCGTTTTTATTTTCGCTTGTTATATATTCTATTGAGTATAAGTACGATAACGCCGACAGCGATACATAAAATACCGACGAAACTGAGCACGGGCAAAATTCCGCGCCGTGCCTCTCTCAACAGAAACAAAAGCGTCGGAAGACCTGCACCGCCTATGATACCGGCAGATCCGCCGACGACGCCGACAGCGCCAGTCAGCACAAGTATCAGCGGCAGCACGAACGCATCAAAAAGAATCAGTGCCACTCCCGAAATGATCGTAATGATAGCCGTTTTTTTTTGATTCACTGCTCTGCCCTCCAATAATCAAACTTTTTAAGCTCACCGAGCGACGAAATCTCAAAATCAGCTCGGTGTTTGCCGTCATGATTCTATATTATCATCCGAAATATTCCCTGTCAACAAAAAAGCACCGCTTGCGCGGTGCTTTTATTGCGTTTAATTAAGATTAACCAAGCTTTGCAGAGTTGATCTTGATGCCGGGGCCCATTGTGGATGCGATTACGCAGCTTCTGATGTACTGACCCTTTGCAGCTGCCGGCTTAGCCTTGATGATAGCGTCCATAAGAGTGGAGAGGTTCTCGCCGAGCTTTTCTGTGCCGAAGGATGCCTTACCGATGGGGCAGTGGATGATGTTCGTCTTATCAAGACGGTATTCGATCTTACCTGCCTTGGCTTCCTGGATAGCGCGGCCGATGTCCATTGTAACTGTGCCGGACTTGGGGTTCGGCATAAGTCCCTTAGGACCGAGTACACGACCGAGACGGCCGAGAAGACCCATCATGTTGGGAGTTGTGATGATAACGTCATAGTCGAACCAGTTTTCCTTCTGGATCTTTTCGATCATATCCTGATCGCCAACATAGTCAGCGCCTGCTGCTCTTGCTTCTTCTGCCTTGTCGTCCTTTGCGATTGCGAGAACGCGAACGGCTTTACCTGTACCGTGAGGAAGAACGATAGCACCGCGAACCTGCTGGTCTGCGTGACGGGAGTCAACGCCGAGGCGAACGTGGAGCTCGATTGTTTCGTCGAACTTGGACTTTGCAGTCTTCAGAACGAGATCGAGTGCTTCTTCTACATCATAAAGCTTGGAGGATTCGATAAGCTTAGCGCTTTCCTTGTATTTCTTGCCCTTAAACATTTCCGATTACCTCCTTAGTCCTCTACTACAACGCCCATGCTGCGCGCTGTACCTGCGATCATGCTCATAGCTGCTTCGATAGAGCCTGCGTTGAGGTCCTTCATCTTGAGCTCAGCGATCTGCTTGATCTGCTCACGCTTGATCGTAGCAACCTTGTTCTTGTTCGGAACACCCGAACCGGACTCGATTCCGCAAGCCTTCTTAATGAGGACGGGAGCCGGGGGAGTCTTTGTGATGAATGTGAAAGAACGGTCTGCGTAAACAGTGATAACAACAGGGATGATAAGTCCGATGTCATTCTTTGTCTTTTCGTTGAATTCCTTTGTAAAGTTAGGAATAGAAACGCCGTACTGACCGAGAGCCGGGCCTACAGGCGGCTGGGGGGTAGCTTTTCCGGCGGGGAGCTGGAGCTTGATATAGCCCATTATTTTCTTTGCCATTTTAATTAACCTCCGAATGTGGTACAAATACGGGAGAACAGAGTTGGATTTTTTCTCCCTCCCACGTTATGCGGTGACCATCACCGCGAAAAAAGTTATGCTTTTTTGATATGCTTTGTTTCCATCATAACGGGCATATCGCGTCCCGCTGTAGAGATAACGACCGTAACGCCGAGTCCGTCGGGTGTGAAGGACTGAACTGTGCCGGAGAAACCGACAAACGGTCCGTCAATAATAGAAACAACGTCACCAACCTCGATAGCGGCGCGTTCAGTGCGTGCTTCGAGATGGATAGCGGCAACCTCCTCGTCTGTGAGGGGCACCGGTTTTGATCCGGGACCGACAAAGCCCGTGACACCGCTGATATTGCGGACAACGTGCCAACTTTCGTCCGTCATGACCATTTTAATAAGAACATAGCTCGGGAATTTCTTAGCTTCTGTCGTCTTAACGTCTTCGCCGTTAGTTTCCGTAACGGTTTCCATCGGGATAACAGCTTCGAAAATCAGATGGCCGAGTCCTCTGTTTTCGACAATCTTTTCAAGATTGGCTTTTACTTTGTTCTCATAGCCCGAATAAGTATGCGCCACATACCAGCGCGGACCGAGATTCATTTCATTAATATCGCTCATTTTATATTAAACAAGCTTACCGAGACCTACAATGCCTACGGATAACAGATAGTCAACAAGACCGATCGCAAGACCGAACAAAAGAACGATAACGATAACGATGATCGTATTCTTAAGTGTTTCGTGCTTGTCTGCCCAAACTACCTTCTTGAATTCACTCTTGAAGGATCTCCATGTTTTGCTTGCTCTTTCCTTATCCTTTAAGATCCAGAAAACAACGCAAACAACGATAACGGCGATGATACCGAGTGTGATAAGACCGGATGTAAGAAGGGACTTGTCTTCTTCTTTATCTTCTTTCTTATCGTCGGATTCTGTTTTATTCGATGTTTCGTTTTTGGAAGTATCGGCGGTGGTATCGTCTGCAGTGTCAACAGTCGTTTCTGCGGTATCTGCATTTGTTTCCGTGCCTTCATCGGCAGAAACGATTACCATCGGGAAGGAAAGCAAAACGGCGATCGCCAAAAGCGCTACCAGAATTTTTCCTATGTTTTTCATTTTCTCACGCTCTCCTAACAATTACTTTGTTTCCTTGTGAAGAGTGTGCTTACGGCAGAAGCGGCAGTACTTGTTCATTTCAAGTCTGTCGGGATCGTTTTTCTTATTCTTCTTCGTGTCGTAATTGCGCTGCTTGCATTCGGAGCAAGCGAGTGTTACTTTGACTCTCATTGTTGAGCGGCACCTCCTGAATTTTTTATTATATCGTACCTCCCTCTGGCGGATTCTCTCGACCTACCGTGGCGCGGCAGGACACTTTCGCACGCAAAAATTTGCGCACAAAAAAAGAGACCTCCGCAGAGGTAGCAACATTATACCACCGCGGATGGCTCCGTGTCAAGTATTATTTTAAGAAAATTACGTGTTTTTTTGCAAGTTTTTTCAAGCTTAACGAAGTTAATCGTCAAAAACGTCCTTCATTACGTTCTGCGCTCCGACCACGATCTCCTCATCTATCATTTCATTCGTTCCGAGATCGTAATAAGCATCGCCGTCGCTATACCAGAACTGCATAACACCCGCATAGTAATAATCAACGTCCGAGCCCGACACTATGTCAGGCTCGCCGCCCTTTTGCTGCGAGCATTCGCTGATCTGCCCCGAATCAAGAACGACCGCGGCATAACCGCGTCCTTGGAGCTTGCAGTACATATATTCTTCTTCACCCGTAACTATGCTTTTCAGCGGAACGATATAGTCGAGCTGCAGAGGAGTCACTTTCAGAACAGCTCTTGCCATTTCGGAAAAAAGCTTTGCTTGCTCTTCTGTCATTTCGCTTTCGGCTTCGGTTTCCGTCACCGTTTCCGTTTCCGATTGGAGTTCGGTTCCTGCATCAACGTCTTCAGCTTCGCAAGAGATCAAAAGAAACGTGCATACGAGCGCCAAAACAATCAATATTTTTTCACATTTTTTCCCTCCGATTCGTTAAACATCAAAATTTATGCCAAACTGTCCAACCTGCCGCCACGTGCACAGCCCATCCCGGACTGATATGATTCTGCAGCATATCTTTCCGCTGCCATCCGCACAATTTGTACTACATTGATATTATAGCATATTTGTGCAAATTTGCAAAGATGCTTCTGTTACATTTGTGCAGGCTTACACAGTTTTTCGCAAAAACGACCGCCGACGTTTGTGCGTCAGCGGTCGTAAAAATTTTATTCCTTTTCGGGGATCGAGATCTTGAGGCAGAGCTCTTCAAGGCTCTTGGGATCAGCTTCGGACGGGCACTTCGACATAGGTTCGCTGGCGTTCTGCGCCTTCGGGAACGCGATTATCTCTCTTATATCCTCGTAGCCGAGTGTGAGAGCAACGAGACGGTCAAGACCGAATGCAAGTCCGCCGTGAGGCGGAATGCCGTATTTGAGCGCTTCCATGAGGAAGCCGAACTTAACGTTCGCTTCTTCTTCGCCGATGCCGAGCTTTTCAAACATAAGCTTCTGCATATCGGGAGTCGAAATACGGATAGAACCGCCGCCAAGCTCAGTACCGTTCAGAACGATATCATAAGCGCGGGAGCGAACGGCACCGGGATCCGTTTCAAGCAGGGGCATGTCCTCTTCCATAGGAGCTGTGAAGGGGTGGTGCTTCGCATAGTAGCGTCCGTCCTCCTCGTCATACTCGAAGAGCGGGAACTCCGTAACCCAAAGGAAGCAGAATTCCTTCGGATCGAGCAGTCCGAGACGCTTCGCGCATTCGCGGCGGAGTGCGCCGAGAGAGTCGAATACGACTGCATTCTTATCGGCAACGATAAGAATGAGGTCGCCGTCCTCAAAGCCCATTTTCTCTTCAATTGCGGCATTTTCTTCCGATGTGAGGAACTTCTTATACGAAGAGGAGATCTCGCCGTTCGTCATCTTCGCCCACGCGAGTCCCTTTGCCTTATAGGACTTGACGAATTCGGTGAGAGAATCGATCTCTTTGCGCGTGAACTTCGCACCGCCCTTTACGTTGATGGCGCGAACGCTGCCGCCTGCGGCGATAGCGCCTGCGAATACTCTGAATTCGCAGCTCTTGAGGGTTTCGGTAAGGTCAACGAGCTCAAAGCCGAAGCGAAGGTCGGGCTTATCGGAGCCATAGCGCTCCATAGCCTCGCGCCACGTCATGCGACGGAACTTCGGACCGAGATCCATATCGTAAAGCTCGCGGAACATATAGCGGAGGAAGCCCTCGTTCATGTCCATGATGTCGTCCTCTGTCGCAAAGGACATTTCAAGGTCGACCTGCGTAAATTCGGGCTGTCTGTCGGCTCGGAGGTCCTCGTCGCGGAAGCAGCGTGCGATCTGGATGTAGCGGTCGAAGCCGGAGTACATCAGAAGCTGCTTATAAAGCTGCGGCGACTGCGGGAGCGCGTAGAAATTGCCGGGGTGAACACGGCTCGGAACGAGATAGTCTCTCGCCCCTTCGGGTGTGGGACGGATAAGGCAGGGCGTTTCGATGTACGCAAAGCCGTTATTGTGATAATAGTCGAGCACAAGGCGCGTAATCTTCGAGCGCAGAAGGATATTCTCCATCATCGTCGGACGGCGCAGGTCAAGGTAGCGGTACTGCATACGAAGCTCGTTTCTGACGTTGATCTCGTCAACGATCTCAAAGGGCGTCGTTTCCGCCGTGCAGAGTATCTTCATTGAGTCAACGTAGATCTCAATAGCGCCCGTTGCGCGGTTTGCGTTAACGTCGCTGCCGCGGGAGCGAACGACGCCGGACGCGGAAATGACGTATTCGGAGCGAACGGACTTCGCTACGTCAAACACTTCTCTTTCGGTGTTTTCGTCAAACGCAAGCTGAATGATTCCCGAGCGGTCGCGCAGGTCAATGAAAATGAGGCTGCCGATGTCGCGCTGCTTTGCACACCAGCCGTTTACGGTAACGCGGCTGCCGATATCGTCAACGGTCAGGTCTGTACAGTAATGAGTTCTTTTATCTTCATTCAAAAAAGCCATATTATAATTCTCCGTTTGGATTTATTTATTGAATATTTATTTTAATTGTGTATTTATGCTCTTCCGTATGCGGCGTGCCGCTTTATTCTGCACCGTACGGTCGGCGCATGGTATCAATATCAAATATCATATTTATCGTTTTCGGTATCACGATGCGCCTCCTATGGTGCAAGAATAGTTCACAACAATGTATTGTAACAAAAAGCAACGACAAAATCAAGAGAAAAACGCATATATCTCTATTAATCGGACTTTTATTCCGACGCGCCGTGGTATCTTACGTCAGTCACCGTGAAACGGCAGCGTGCGCTCTATTATAAATATTATAAATATAAGTACATTTTTGTAAATTATGGTGAAGGTCGGTTTACACGAACAAGTTTTCGTGTTATAATCATTCTTGTATGTTTACGCTTTTTTGAAAAAGAAAAGGAGATAAATCATGCCGATCAACATTCCGACGATTCGTGTCGGAGACACACTTGAGCTGAAAAAGCCGCACCCTTGCGGCGGCAAGGCATTCACCTGCCAAAGAGTAGGCTCGGACATCAGAATAATCTGCAAAACGTGCGGACGCGACATGACGCTTCCGCGCGAAAAGCTTGAAAAAGCAATCAAAAAAATAATTCCGTCCGCAGAGGCAGACGAACAATAACAAGGATAGTACAGATCATGGATTCACAGAAAAAACTCACCGAATACGAAATTGAACCGTCGGATACGGCAGCCGTCGAAACCGAAGCTGACTCTACAAGCATAGAAGCTACGCTTGACATAATCGGCAGCGAAAATGCCGAAATTACCGACGACGGCTCGGATTACGACTTCATCGAGCCGACGGAAGCGATCGATATTTCCTCGAAAAAATCGTGGTTCAAGAGAACGTTCACAAAGGAAAATATAATTACGTACCGTTATCTCGGGCTTGCCTTCCTCGTCCCCGCGCTCGCCATGTGGCTCATTTACATCGCAAAAACCACATATCCTTTCGGAAACGAAAGCGTACTCGTGCTTGACCTGAACGGGCAGTACGTATACTATTTCGAGCAGCTCCGCGAGATCATACTCGGCAGCGGCAGCTTCTTTTATTCCTGGGGACGTGCGCTCGGCGGCGAATTCATGGGAATTTACGCTTACTATCTTGCCTCCCCCTTTTCGTATATAGTCTGCCTTTTCCCCAAAGAGCTGATAACCGAAGCCCTGCTCTTCATGTTCCTTCTCAAAACGGGACTTTGCGGCCTCACTTTCGGCATTTATCTTCACTATAAAACGTCCCCCAAACGCGTCAACAAGATCGCGATCGTGCTTTTCTCAACGCTCTATGCGCTGACAGCGTACGCCGTCGTTCAGCAGCACAATACGATGTGGATCGACAACCTTATCATGCTTCCCCTCATCGTTATGGGTATCGAACGCCTGATCAAGTACCACCGATTCCGCCTGCTCGTCGCTTCGCTCACGCTTGCCCTCATGTCCAATTTCTATATTGGCTACATGACATGCCTTTTCGTTCTCGTATATTTTTTCATTTGCTACGCAACGATCGCTCCCGAGGAAAGAAACCCCTCCTGCGAACAGGCTCATTTCGGCAAGTCATTTTTGAGAATGGCCGGTTCGGCGGTCATGGTCGTTTTAATGTCGTTCGTCATCGTCTGGAGTGCGTATTACGCGCTCACCTTCGGTAAAACGACGTTTTCCAATCCGAGCTATGAATTCAAATCCAGATTCGATCTACTTGATTTTATCTCAAAGCTTTTCATCGGTTCTTACGATACGGTGCGCCCCGAGGGGCTTCCTTTCGTTTACAGCGGATCGATCACGCTGATCCTTCTTCCTATTTACTTCACGATCAAAAAGATTCCGTTCCGTGAAAAGATCGGAGCCGCTATCACGATGATTTTCTTCGTATTCAGCTTTACAGGCTCCACGATCGACCTTGTATGGCACGGATTCCAGCGCCCTAACTGGCTCAACTATCGTTACAGCTTCATGCTCTGCTTCTTTATGATATATTGCGCGTACCGCGCGTTCTTATATATCAAAGAAGTTGACGTAAAAGCCGTTATTATGTCGGTTGGATTCTGGGCGATGATGCTTGTGATCCTGCAAAAGTTCGACACATACGAATGGGTAAACGATTACGGCACAGTCTGGCTCTCGTTCGCTTTCTTTGCCGCTTACCTGATACTATTGCGCTATCAGATTATCTCCGTAACAAAGAGCGGAGTTTCGTTGGCGCTCGCTTCCGTCGTCGTGCTCGAATGCTTTGTTGGCGGGCTTCTGAATCTCGTCGCACTCGACGAGGACGTCACGTACTCAAGCCGAATATCGTACCGCAGCTTCGTTGACCGCGTTCAGCCCGTTGTTGACATGGTACAGGAAAGCGACAGCTCGTTTTACCGCATGGAAAAGACTTTCCACAGAAAAACGAACGATCCGTTAGCGCTCGGATTCCGAGGTCTTTCCAACTCCACCTCAACACTTAACGCAAGCACCATAATCTTTTTGCGTCAGCTCGGCCTTTCTTCAAAATCGCATTGGACGAAGTACCTCGGCGGCACGCCGATGCTTGAGTCGCTTCTCGGTGTCAAATATCTCATCGCAGAAGAGGGAGATCCTGTTTCCGAGCTTTACGAAAAGATATATACCTACGAGCCCGGCGAGCTGTACGGCAAGGAATACGATCCTATTCACGCATACTATAACCCCTACGCACTTCCTATCGCATACGGTGTCCATAACGATTTGCTCACATACGATATGGAAAGCCAGGAATCTCCGTTCATGCGAATGAACGATATCGTCACCCTTATGACGGGCTCCGAAGAACCGCTTGAAGTATACGTTCCGATCGTGGACTTTGAAACCGACTACAGTAACGTTACCCTCACGTTCACAACAGGACACAAGGTCTACACCGAGGATTCCTCAAGCGTTAAGGGCAAGGTAAAATACACCTTCACCGCCGAAAAGGACGGCGAGATCTACTGCTATTTCCCGAGCAACTGGCCCAGAGAATGTAATCTATTTCTTAACGGCAAATCCGTTTCCACATACTTCGGAAACGAAACGAACAGAGTCGTAAATCTCGGTCATCACGAACAGGGCGACGAACTGACGGTTGAGCTGCGTCTGGACGAAAATGAAAAGCTCTATATCAGCTCTCATCCCGATTCTTACTTCTATTACATCGACGAGGAAGTGTTCAAGTCCGTCACCTCTACGCTTTCTGAGTCTGCATACGAGGTCACCGAATTCACTGAGGACAGCTTCTACGGTACCATTGACGTAAAGGTTGGCGACGAGCTGATCTACACGACGATCCCGTACGACGAAGCATGGGTCGTCACCGTTGACGGCAAAGAAGCCAAGCTGATCAACACGCTTGGCGCGACGATCTCTTTCTATGCCGCCCCCGGCAAGCATACCGTTTCGATCGAATACCGTCCCGATTGTATTATTTACGGACGCTTTATTTCCCTTGCAGGCTTTATGATCTTCGCCGCAGTTTGTGTCGTTGACCATACCGTTCGCAAAAAGCGCGGATATTGATCCACACCACAGGAGTTTAGCGTGAAAGTTTCGTCACACTATGGTAAAGTGCGCTGTTTCACGCTAAAAATCCTCGCAAAACGGGATAAAGCCCATTTTGCCGCACAAGTGCGGTCCCGAGGATTTCGGTATATATTTATGCCGCCGCAGGCGGCGGAACGGAGTTTATGATGTTTTATTATATCAGCGGAGAATTAACTCACATAGCCGATACCTTCGCCGTCGTTGACTGCGGAGGTGTCGGTTACAAGCTCACAGTCAGTGCAACGACGCTCGCGTCGCTGCCGTCGATCACGTCGGACTGTCCCGAAGTCAAGCTGTATACGTACTTGTCCGTCCGTGAGGACGCGATGGAGCTTTACGGCTTTTACTCGACCGCCGAGCTTGATCTGTTCAAGCTTCTGATCGGCATCTCGGGTGTCGGCCCGAAAGCAGCGATGTCAGTGCTTTCGCTCATGCCGCCGTCGGCACTCGCCGACGCGATAACGTCGCAAAACGTCAAGATGATCTCCCGTGCTCCGGGCGTCGGCGTAAAAACGGCACAGCGCATCGTGCTTGAGCTTTCAGGCAAGCTTGCCCTTTCGCCGTCTGCTCCCGCAGGCAACGCCGTCGGCGCGAAAGCGACGGCAACGCACGCATTTACAGAAGCACAGGACGCGCTGATCGTTCTCGGTTACACGCGCGCCGAAGCGCAGAACGCGCTCAAAAACGTCACCGACGCAGACAAAAAAACGACCGAAGAGCTTATCAAGGCGGCTCTTGTCGCGCTTATGAGATAAGACACTTTTGTCAGCTCCGGTTGTTTTTATGATAGGCAAATACAAAGTAATCACCCTTTGCGGCAGCACACGGTTCAAAGATGCGTTTACGGAAGCGCAGAAAAAACTAACGCTGCAGGGTAACATCGTAATCAGCGTCGGTCTGTTCGGTCATTCAGGCGACGACGAGGTCTGGACCGAGGGGACAAAAGAAATGCTTGACGATATGCACAAGCGTAAGATCGACATGGCGGACGAGATTTTCGTCATCAACGTGGGCGGTTACGTCGGCACCAGCACTCGTTCTGAGATCGAGTATGCCCATGCCACAGGAAAGACTGTGCGGTATTTGGAGGAAAAATGATAAATAACGATTTCGATTTTGAAAACCGACTGCTCGATTCGAGCCTGCAGTATGCCGACGTCGGCGGCGACAGCGGCGACAGCGAAAACTCGCTCCGTCCGAAAACGCTTGCCGAATATACAGGTCAGGCAAAGGCAAAAGAGGAGCTCAGCATCTACATCGACGCAGCGAAGCTTCGCGGCGAGCCACTCGATCACGTGCTTCTTTACGGACCTCCCGGGCTCGGCAAAACGACGCTCGCCGCCATCATAGCGGCGGAGATGGGCGTCAATTTCCGCATAACGAGCGGCCCTGCAATTGAAAAGCAAGGCGACCTTGTCGCCCTGCTTACGAATCTCAACGAGGGAGACGTCCTCTTCATCGACGAGATCCACCGTCTTTCCCGTCAGATTGAAGAGATACTCTATCCCGCGATGGAGGATTACGCCATCGACATCATCATCGGCAAAGGCCCTGCGGCGCGAAGCATCCATCTGGGGCTTCCCCGATTCACCCTTATCGGCGCAACCACGCGAGCAGGACAAATGACGACGCCTCTGCGCGACCGCTTCGGTGTCGTGCTCCGTCTTGAGCTTTACACGCCCGATGAGCTCGCCGCCATCATCACCAGAAGCGCAAGTATCCTCGGCATTTCGATAGACTCCGACAGCGCATACGAGATCGCGTCGCGTTCCCGCGGAACGCCGCGTATTGCAAACAGACTGTTAAAGCGCGTCCGCGACTACGCACAAGTCAAGGGCGACGGACAGATCACAAATGCGCTCGCCCGAGATGCACTCGCAATGCTTGAGATCGACGAGCTCGGGCTCGACAACACCGACCGACGCATCATTTCTTCGATGATCCGTTTTTATAACGGCGGCCCTGTCGGGCTTGAAACACTCTCCGCCACTATCGGCGAAGAGGCGATCACGATCGAAGATGTATACGAGCCGTATCTACTGCAGATCGGCTTCCTCGCACGCACGCCGCGAGGACGTGTCGTCACCCGCATGGCGTACGAACATCTTGGCATTCCCTATAATTCGGACTCCGCCGCAGATACTGCGAATAACGCAGGCCAGATCAAGATAACATAATAATATGAAGATTAAAATCAAAGACATGAGTTACGAGGATGTTTGTGCTCTTCCCGAATACAAGCGTCTGCGCCCGAAAAAGCCGAACATCCTTTTCCGCACCGTCGTCAGAGTGGCGTCGATGCCCGACCTTATCGCGACACGTTTTTCATATAAAAAGATCAGCATGGAGCGTCTCGGACGGCGCGAACCGTGCCTTTATCTGATGAATCATTCAAGCTTCATTGACTTGAAGATCGCATCAAAGATGCTTTATCCGCGTCCTTATAACATCGTTTCAACGCTTGACGCTTTCGTCGGCAAAAAGTGGCTGATGCACAACATCGGTTGCGTGCCGACGACGAAGTTCGTCTCCGACATCAGCCTTGTACGCGATATGGTCCACATTACAAAGGATCTCGGCTGCTCTGTTCTCATGTACCCCGAGGCGGGTTACAGCTTCGACGGCACGTCAACGACGCTCCCCGACAGCCTCGGTCAATGCCTGAAGCTACTGAAGGTACCCGTCGTTATGATCCGTACGTATGGTGCATTCTCGCGCGATCCGTTATATAACGGCTTGCGTCTGCGCCGCGTCAACGTATCGGCAGAGATGGAATATATTCTGTCGCCCGACGAGATCGCCGAAAAATCTGTTGCCGAGCTGAACGAAATTATCAACGGGCAGTTCTCGTTTGACGGCTTCCGCTGGCAGCAGGAAAACGGCATCCGCATCACGGAAAAGACGCGCGCCGAGGGACTGTCGCGTGTACTTTACAAGTGTCCACACTGCCGTCGTGAGGATTCAATGAGGGCGTCGCAGTCCACGATCGAATGTACCGCTTGCGGCAAAAAATACGAGCTTGACGAGCTCGGATATATTCGCGCCGTCGAGGGCGATACCGAATTTTCACACGTTCCCGATTGGTTCACTTGGCAGCGCGAATGCGTCCGCGAAGAGCTTTTGCGCGGCGAATACAGTATCGATGTGCCCGTTGACATTTATATGCTCGTCAACCACAAGGCGCTTTACCGCGTCGGCAACGGCAGGCTCAAGCATAACGAAGATGGCTTCTGTCTCATCGGTTGCGACGGCAAGCTCGAATACACGCAAAAGCCGAAGATGTCGTACAGCCTCAATTCAGACTATTTCTGGTACGAGATCGGGGACATGATCTCGATCGGCACGTACAAAAAGCAGTTTTACTGCTTCCCTCGCGGCGTCGGCGACATCGTCACGAAGATGCGACTCGCCGCAGAGGAAATGTACAAGCTTTATAAAACGAAAAAATAGGATAAAAATAACGCCCCCGAGAGGGCGTTATTTTTGCCATTTTATGAATCAATATCTCCAATGCTCATTTGAATCGAACCTGTATAACCGCAGGCGGAGCATCTACCGATCGTTTGATTATAATATTTGGAGTGAGATTCAGTAAACGTATATTTGCATACCGAGCAATATCCGCTGTGCCCAGATGCGCCCTTGCTCGTATACAATGTTCCACGAGTGGGCGAATGAGATCCAACACCACCACATCTTGTACATGTATGATTAGCATTTGCTCCGGACCAATTGTGGGTTGTGTGATGTCCCGTTATTACTCGCGCCCCCCACTTATCCGCAAGCGAAGGAGATGTTGCAGTCATATCGTCCCCCATATAGTACATTAACTTATCTGCATTTTGACTTTCAAATAAATCAAGCAATCCAAATACATGGCCAAACTCATGCGCAATAACAATGCTCCATTGACTATCATCATCGAAGTAATCTGTATTATATGCATTGATCCAAATCTTCCACGAAGTATAATGTCCATTTGAATTATATAAACGATTATAAAATTGCGCCGCCACATCATAATTGTTGATGTCACTTTTATAAATATATTCTATCAAATTCGAGCTACTTGAAGATTCATTAATATAAAACGGATTCGTCCATTTTGCCGCTCCATCCGCAATCAACTCTTTGAATCTTTCTGGTACATTCGATGATATCCTATATGTTACAAAGGTTCCGTTCGTATGTTCAGTTTCATCAACGATCCATCCAATGGTTTCGCTTCCTATGTCATATGTACCATCGCTTTGAAGTTCTCCGTCAAAATAGTCAATTAGTGCTGTAGAGTGAGCAGCCGCAACATAGTAACAACTCATAAACAAAACAATCGAAGTAATAAATATCAACATTTTCTTTGCATATTTGCATCTTTTCATTTTGATATCTCCTTTAAGTATCCTACAAAAGCGTCCAACTCAAACATATATTTAGGTTCTTCTCCCGGATTATCATATGGATCAATAGAGATTAATTTTTGAGCTGCATTTTTTGCTTCTAAATTGATTCCGCTTTGCGAAGTCGAACCATAGTTCGTCAATCCATACATTGTACTCACCAGCTCATTACGTTCCACCGTCTCAGGCGTCATCGGAACAACATACGATTTTCCCGAGTCAAGCGAAGCAACATTCCATGTATTTAGATATCTGCCGTATATTCCGTAAATATTATTCACATCAAATTTGGAAATATCAACATTTAAGACCATTCCTTCAGTAATATTTTTAGGAGAATCATATTTTCCCAAAAAAAGAATAAGTTCTTCGCCATAAGTGAACAACGGGAAGCCACTATGAGTTTGTCTTGATGTACCCACCTGTGATAAAATAATGTTCTCCGGTACATCTCCTTTATAAACGTCAATAATTTCAGCGAAATAATATGTTTCATCATAGAAATAAGATTCACCAAGCCAATTCCCAACTTTTAACCTTACTATAGCATCAGCTACTTCAGCATATTCCTCAATTGGTATAAATAATAGCATTGAGTGTATCTTATTATCGGTTTCCCTCACCGGAGGGCGTACGATGTCCTCTTCGATCGTATATGTTCCCACATCTCCACTGATCATTACAGCTACCACAACAGCAAATACGAGCACAAAGCACGCGGCAACAGCCGCGAGCTGCTTATAGTATTGTTTATACCATACCGGCTTCTGTCTTTTAGAGAGTCCGAGCTTATCCGTAGCAAGCGCGGCGATGCGCTCTTTGTCAAGTCCCGCATCCGCGGGCACTACCATAGCATCCGTTATCAGCTCGTGCGTCGCGGTTGCACCGTCGGCTAAAATGTCATATAAGTGTTTTTTCATAATACCCCCAAAAAATAATTATAGTTTTTCCTCACAGCCTGCCCGTGAGCTTTTCTTTCAGCTTTCCGAGCGCTCTGTGCGTTCTTGTGTCAACTGCCGACACCGTCATCCCGAGCGCTGCAGCGATCGTTTTTGACGGCTCGCGTAAGTAAAACTTACGGACTATGATCTCGCGGTCCGGCTCGCCGAGAGCGTTCACGGCGTCGATCAGCTCGCGCCGCAGCTCGTCGTCGATCAGCTCGTCGGGAACGGAGTATTCCGACATAAATATTTCCTCAGAAACGTTTTCGTCGTCAAACGACAGCCGTCCCGATTCCTTTATGTAGCCGTCATAGCGCTCCGCGGCGAGATTTTTCGCAATAGCGCAAATATACGCCTTTACCGTTCCGCGTGCAGGATCAAACCTGTCAAGTCCGACGTAGAATTCAACGAAAACATCGGATATGAGCTCTTCGATCTGTGCTGTGCTGCATACGGATTCGAGCCGTCCGCGCACAATAAACGCGACGAGCGCCGTATATTCCTCCGCGAGCTGACGCATTCCCAAGGCAGGATCACGCCTGAGCTGACGAAGCAGTTTTTTGTCTGTTAAAGGTCTCATTCGCACGAAGTCCTCCGAATCGATTCGCTCTATTATTCCGCCGCAGGCGGAAAATCTTACATCCTTTTTTAATTTTATCACTGATTTTTTGCATTTTCAACGTCGAAAGCGCTTAAAAACGTTTTCTGCGTTTGCCAATATGTATTTTTGCATTTGCATAATTTGTGTTTTTGTGGTATACTTTGTTTATGCGCGTCGATGTGACGCGCTTGGGGGTATAATAAATGCAGGTCAACATTTTGCGCCGACTTTTCACAAGGCGCACCGACATCGATATGACAGAGGGAAACATACTCCATCAGCTGCTCCTCTTCGCCATTCCTCTGCTAATCGGCAACCTTTTTCAACAGCTTTACAACACCGTAGACTCATACGTCGTCGGAAATTACGTCAGCAAAGAAGCCTTTGCCGCCGTTGGCAGCGTCGGTCCCATCATCAATACCGCAATAGGAACTTTCGCAGGTTTTGCAACGGGAGCAGGTGTCGTTATCAGCCAATATACCGGCGCCAAGGATGATAAACGGCTTTCAGACACGGTACACACCGCGCTCATTATGACTTTGGTAATGTGCCTTCTCTTTTCCGTCGCAGGTTATTATTATGCGCCGTATATGTTGCGGATCATGGATACTCCGGATGACGTTTTCGGCGAAGCTTCGCGTTATCTCCGCATCTATTTTTCCGGAATCTCGGGACTGATGCTATATAACATCGGTGCAGGCATACTCCGTGCCGTAGGAAACTCCGTTATGCCGTTGATCACACTGATCATATCAGCTTCGGTTAACATAGCTCTTGACCTATGGTTCGTTCTCGGCTTTGATATGGGTGTCGAAGGCGTTGCATGGGCAACCGTTATAGCACAAGCGCTCTCGGCGATATTCGTTATCTCGGTGCTGACGTTCAAAAACGCCCCTTATCGCATAAGATGGAACCGCATCACTTTCTCTTCACAGATCTTCAAGCAGATTTTTGTTATAGGAGTACCCGCCGCGTTCCAGATGGCGATAACATCCTTTTCAAACGTTTTCGTTCAGTCATACATAAACAAATTCAACACCAACTGCATGGCGGGCTGGTCTGCATATAATAAGATCGACGCATTCGCCATGCTTCCGATGCAGAGCATTTCCCTCTCCGTCACAACCTTCGCAGGTCAGAACTTCGGGGCAGGAAATTCAGACCGCGCACGGCTCGGTGTACGCGTCGGTATATCCGTTTCATGCGTCATCACTGCGGCGATTTTGCTTCCGATAATGATTTTCGCCCCCCATCTCGTCGCATTCTTCAATGACGACCCCGGAGTTATTGAATACGGCACGCTGTTCTTGCACTTTATTTCACCTTTCTATCTGCTCTGCACCGTCAATCAGACGATTGCAGGCGTTCTTCGCGGTGCCGGCGACACATGCGCCCCTATGATTATTATGCTTTCTTCTTTCGTTCTGTTCCGACAGCTTTATCTTTACGTCTTTTCCCGTATCACAGATTCCGTCATGGTCATCACGTTTGCGTACCCTGCAGGCTGGGTTCTTTGTTCCGTTTTGATTTTTCTCTATTATCGATTCTCCGATTGGGAAGCTCGACGGCACAAAATAACAAACAAATAAAAGCTCACATTGAATAGCCGACAGACATTTCGATGTCTGTCGGCTATTTTTATCAATATTTTTTGTACTTTAACAGAATAACTGTAACAGCAGCTACAGCAATTAAAGCCGCGGCAATTGCCGCAATAATGTACCACGAATGCCATAGCACCCCGTAACCGCCATCGTCAAATGCCGATCCGTCGTTAAGATAGAGCGTATCGTGAGCCGACGTATGGTTTTCGCTTGTATCGGTCACAGTTTCCGTCGCTTCGTCACTTTCGGTCTCAGTGTCTGCCGTTTCAATTGTGTCGGCAACCGTTCCGTCACCATCAGTATCAGTTGTCACCTCTGGCGCATCGGGATCTGTGTCAACGTCGCTCGTCTGTATAGGAGCATCCGTTTCTTTTTCTGTATCTTTGGTCGTATCTTTAGTCGTTTCTTTTTCGGGTGCCTTGGTTGTTTGCTCAGGTGTTGTTTCGTGCTTTCCCGTTTCGATCGCGTTCGTTTCCGTCAATGTCGGAGTTTCATTCGGCTCTGCCGTATACACCATTATTTCAGCAACTCCGATTCCGAGATAACGGTACACAAGCCCCTCAGGACCGCCGTTGATCACAGCAGCTTCGCCGTCTACATAAGACACCCGTTCGGCATCGGTGAGCTTCGTCATCGTTATGCGGATCGATCGAGTCGTAACTGTATCAAACTCCGTAACATTTACCGTGTCACGTGCAACACCGTATCCGTCACCGACAACGGACACATACTCTCCGTTTGACAAATATTCGATCTCATAATACGCAGGCGCATCCGCACCGCCGAACATACACCAGACTTCGCGTGTCGGTGCCGTACACACGAATACTATATGCACCGACCCGACAGTCACGTCGTTTTCCCATGTAAACGTAATCGTTTCGACGTTATCATATGCGGCGTAATCATCCACCGACGGTAGCGGTCCCAAATAATCGTGGGAATTATAGCAGTCGTACGCTGTTTGTTGATAAGAAACATCGGGGTACTTTCCGTCGCACAGCGCAGATACAGATGCTTCCGCTTTACATTCGGGCGCATCTATCTTCGCATCCGGTGCTACGTTTACATTTTTGTCCGCGCGGGCATAAGCTGAAAAAGTCACCGTTATTAATAGCATTATTATCACTGAAGTCACCGTAACTGCCCGTTTCATGATCATCCTCACGACAAATGATTTTCGTTATACGATATTATATAATATTTTGACGTAAAATGTCAAATACAACAAAAAAAGGCATCCGAAACATACTCGGATGCCTTAACGTTTGTTTTATACTTTCTCTTCGCCGCTGTCGATGTCATGTTCATGTTTCACTTTATCCGCGATCTCAACGGCGATCCTACCGTTTTCAGCAGCCTTATCGACCCCTTCGGTGCTCGATTTGATAAAAATGATTCGAAGCGTCAAAAGGATCAGCTTCATATCAAGCCAGAATGAATAATTTTCAATATACATCAAGTCAAGACGAAGCTTATCGTATGCACTGGTGTTATATTTACCGTAGACCTGAGCGTACCCCGTAAGTCCGCCCTTTACCTTGAGTCGGTAATCAAATTCGGGAATATCGTCAAGATATCTCTCGGCGTACTCAGTGCGTTCGGGACGCGGACCGACAAAACTCATGTCGCCCATAAAAATATTGAATATCTGAGGCAGCTCGTCAAGACGGGTCGCGCGTATAAAACGTCCGACCTTTGTGATTCTGGGATCGTTATCCGTTGCCATAACGGCTCCGTGGAGCTGTTCGGCATTGACTATCATGCTGCGGAATTTGAGTATCTGGAACGGCTTTCCGCCAACGGTGACACGTTCCTGCTTATAGAAGGCAGGACCTCCATCCTCGATCCTAATAGCTATTGAGATAATTAACATTACAGGAAGGATCGGCACCATTATGAATAGACTCATAACGATGTCAAATAGCCGCTTGCAGAAACGCTGGCTGACCGTCAGACCCGTTCCTTTTACCATAACGATAGGCGTATCAAACAGTGAAATGTCACGTGCGCCACGCATGAGTACGTCCGAAATTTTCGGAACGACATAGGCACGGATGCGATTTTTATAGCAGAACTTCAAAATATCATTTCTGATTTGCGTAGGCACGTCGTTGATAACCACGGCATCATATTTAACGATCTCACCGATGATCTTATCGAAGCCTTCGTCGACATTAATAAGCTTTTTGATTTTATATTTGTCGCGTCTGGTGTCCATCTTTACCTTGAGCACCATAGCATTATCCGTTCCGAAAACCATTATCATGTTATGCGGTGCATACAGCTGATAATAGATCGAAACGTAAAGATAAACAAATGCTATCTCCATTATCACGTCAACCGCAAAAAGAATAAGCATCGGAATCGGGCTGATAAGCGCATTTGCTATCAGGCAAAGCTGAAAATAGGTGATAAAATTCACCATAAAGATCGCAATTATCTGAGTGATTATCAGGTCGGTTTTCCGTAGATTGCCGAACATGAAACCATCCATGTTTTCAAACAATAAATACGTTAAAAACGCATACAGTCCCATCAGGACATATTTACCGTTATGTGAATACGCCGGGAATCCGTCGGCACCGTACCCCACCCGCCAGATGATGTAATACATCACCGTAAGTATCGCTACTTCAAGCAGGCTTTCCAGACTTCGGACGATTCCTTTTGTGTTTTCACGCTCGATTTTATTTTTTCCACTCATGATATTCTATCAACATTCCTTTGACTGATAACATAGTGTTCTCCGTCTTCGCAAAAAACGCAACTTTAATTAGCAACACTTCATGCAAATAACGGTTTATTCGGGCTGATTATACCACATTATGTCGAAAACAGCAAGTAAAAGTTGCGTTGTTTTCATTTCGTTCATGAATAATATTGAATCTGTACAAACATTTCAAATATATTATGTTGAATCTTACTTACGGCGCGTTGTGAGCGTGCTCATCTTGCGCGATAAAAGTCAAATTTCCTTGCATTTTATTATAATGTATGATAAAATGATTTTAATTGTAACGTGGTGGATTATGCGTTTCTATCTTCCGATTTTTTTGGGAGTATTATTACGAAGGAGAAGCCAATGCAAAACGAAAAAAAGTCTCCGCACGTCAGCATCGTTATGCCTGCTCTGAACTGCGAAAATTACATCACCGAAGCAATCGGGGCGGCAAAACGTCAGACGTATACGGACTGGGAACTCATTATCGTCGACAACGGCTCATCCGACGGCACCTACTCTGTCGCGTTGGCTGAATCTGCAGCCGACAGCCGCATCCGAGTTTATCAGATGACGGACTGTCACTCAGCCGCCGCTGCGCGTCGGCATGCTATCGACCGTGCCGCAGGCGAATGGATAGCGTTTCTTGACAGCGACGACTTGTGGTTGCCCGAAAAGCTCTCGTTACAGCTCGATGCCGCTATAGCTCACAGTTCGGATTTCGTTTTTTCGGCGTCTTCTTTCATCAATGCCAACGGTGACGTTATCGGAGACATTCTTCACGTGCCGCCGACAGTATCGTACTCCGAAATATTGAAGCAGAACATAATCTCGTGCTCGTCGGTTCTTATAAAACGAGATTTGCTCGATGGATGCTTCACCGAAACCGACAACGAGATCTGCGAGGACTACGCCGCATGGATCCGCATACTGCGCGATCGAAATGTTACTGCGACGGGTATAGATCAGCCGCTTTTGATATACCGAGTCGGCGCATCTTCACTTTCGTCAAACAAGCTGCGCGCCGCCAAAAGAACGTTCAAAACGTACATCAAAGCCGGCATCGGCATTCCAACAGCAGTAAAAAGCTGGCTTTGCTACGTTGTACGAAGCGTTAACAAATACCGTAAGATCAACAAATGATATTTGACGCCGCTATAATTTTGCGGCATACAAGAGAGGACTACACATTATTATGAATAACAATTTTATCCGAAATATAATCGAAAAACGTCAGCGCGGAATATCCTGCGGTATTCCGTCTTTCTGCACCGCCAACCCGATCGTCATTGAAGCCTGCCTACAGCAAGGCGTTCGTTTTAACGACAGTATCCTTATCGAAGCTACCGCCAATCAGGTAAATCAGCTCGGCGGATACACGGGCATGCGTCCTGCCGACTTTAGAGATATGGTATATGAGATCGCTGACAGAGTGAACTTCCCGAAATCCGGTGTCATTTTGGGAGGAGACCATCTCGGTCCGCTTCCGTGGTATAAAGAAAAAGAAGATGTTGCTATGGAAAAAGCCGAAGCGCTCGTCCGTGAGTATGTTGCCGCAGGATACAAAAAGATCCACCTTGACACGAGTATGCGTCTGGCAGACGACCCGAGGGACAAGCCGCTTCTGCTTTCAACGATAGCCCGCCGCGGAGCACGTCTGTACCGCGCCTGTGAGGAGGAGTATTTTAAGCTTCTTGAAAATAATCACGCCGAGGTACGTCCCGTTTACATCATCGGAAGCGAGGTTCCGATCCCCGGAGGTGAGCAAAACGAGGATGACACTATTTCCGTCACACGAGTTGAAGACCTTGAAGCAACGCTTAATGCTTACACGGCGGAATTTGAAAAATTAGGCATGCCTAACGCCATGGAAAACGTCGTCGGCATCGTCGTTCAGCCCGGCGTTGAGTTCGGCAACGAAAACATTGCTTGCTACAACAGACTCAAAACGAGCGAACTTTGCGAAGCCGTCAGAAAGCACCCTTCCCTCGTTATGGAGGGACACTCGACCGACTATCAGCCCATTTTCCACCTGCGCGAAATGGTAGCCGACGGTATCGCCATACTGAAGGTCGGTCCCGCACTCACATACGCGCTGCGCGAAGCACTTTTCGCGCTCAACATGATCGAAGAACAGCTCTTCCCCTATGACGATCAGTCTCATTTCCGCGAAGTTCTCGAAGAAGTTATGCTCGAAGATGACCGCCATTGGCGCAAATACTATCGCGGCAGCGAACTTGAGCTTCATCTGAAGCGTCAATATTCGCTTTCAGACCGCTCACGTTATTATTATCCCGACAAACGCGTAAACGATGCTATTGAAAAACTTTTTGCAAACATCAACAGCCGCAGAATTCCTCACGGTCTGTTACGTCAGTTTTTACCTAACCAATACATCATGGTGCGTGAGGGTATGCTCAGTCCCGATGCGCGCGAGCTCGTGAAGAGCCATATCATCGACGTTATTGAGGAATATAACTACGCAACAAAGACGAATTACGTCATCAACCGTTATCATTTTTCTTAAAGCTAAGTTACGGAGGACACAATGAACATTCTTTTACTTATGATGGGCGGCAGCGGAACAAGACTCGGTGCCGACGTACCAAAGCAGTACATTGAGCTGCACAACCGCCCTATTTTCTCATACATTCTCGAAGCACATCAGAATTGCGATTCCATAGACAAGATCGTTATCGTTTCGCACGAAAGCTGGATCGAATACGTTAGAGCGTGGTCCGAATGGCTCGGTGCTGACAAAGTCGCCGCGATAACGAAGGGCGGTCCGAACCGTTCAAGCTCCGTCAAAAACGGACTTTGCGCGATGAAGGACTGGGCTAAGAAAGATGACGTCGTGCTCATTCACGATGCAACGCATCCTTACTGCGATAAAAACGGTGTTGCAAAGATCATCAACGCCGTTAACGAATACGGCGGTGCAACGCTGGGACAGGCACAGTATGACACGGTTTACATGACGACAGAGGAGGAATTCATCGAACGCGTCGTTCCCCGTCAGCGCATAGTTTCGGGTGCATCGCCCGAAGCATTCCGCTTTGGTGCGATTTACGGCATTTACTGCGGTGCCGATGAAGCCGAGCTTGAGGCTATGACCTCTGCCGGTGCAATCGCAATGGAGCATAATATTCCGATGAAGATCGTTCACTCCGAGGTTTTGAATCTAAAGATCACGTATCCGGGGGACCTGCACCTTCTGACGATACTGCTCAATGATTTCTTCCCCAATGCGCGCCCTTGCGCCGAAAATGAAAAACCCATATAAAAGGAGACATAACAATGTACGCAGGTGTCGTTCACGGTCCTTTTGATATCAGATACGAAAAAACAGAAACACCGAAGCCCGCACCGGGCGAGGTGCTCGTCAGAGTTAAATATACGGGAATCTGCGGCTCAGACCTGCCGAGAGTCAACGGAAATGCGTGTCACTTCTTCCCGATCATTTTAGGTCATGAGTTTTCGGGCACGATCGTTGAACTTGGTGAGGGCGTCACCGACAGATACGTCGGTCAGCGAATTGCAGGTGTGCCGCTCGTTCCCTGCATGAAATGCACAGACTGTATGCGCGGTCAGTATTCGCTTTGCAAGCATTACACATTCATCGGCTCGCGCCGTAACGGCAGCTTTGCCGAATACGTGGCTTTGCCCGCTGTTAACACCGTACCGATAGCTGACGAGGTCAGCTTCAAGCTCGGTGCATTCTTTGAGCCTACAACAGTAGCCATGCACGGCGTTCGCTGCGCCAAATACGTTCCGGGCAAGACCGTCGCCATTATAGGCGCGGGTACTATCGGAACGCTGACGCTTGAATGGTGCCGTATCTTCGGCGCGTCCAAGATCGTCGTTTTCGATTATAATTCTCCCGAAAAACTGCAGCGCAGCATCGACCTGTTCGGTGCCGATGCGGGTGTAGACACGTCCGATCCCGATTTTCTTTCAAAAGCACTCGCGCTGACGGACGGACGCGGATATGATTTCGTTTTTGAAACTGCGGGCTCTTCCGCAACCGTAAAGCTCGCATTCAAGCTTGCGGCTAACGCCGCATCCGTTTGCATGATCGGCACACCCAAGAATGAGGTAGTCTTCTCCGTTTCCGAATGGGAGCTGCTTAACCGCCGTGAAATGTACGTAACGGGCTCGTGGATGAGCTATTCCGCCCCCTTCCCGGGCGAAGAATGGACGGCTGCTGCCCATTTCTTCGCAAACGGTCAGCTTAAACTTGACGACACGATGATCGACAGGATCATTCCGCTTTCCGAGATCGACCGGGCATTCGAGCTTTTCCGCACCCCCGGTGCCGTCAGAGGCAAGATCTTAATCGACAGCGAAGCCTGACAGCTTCGGCATGGCAAGCTGAGTCTGCCACCAAACTTCAAACGAAAGGAGCGACGTTATGAAACGCAAAACGAATATTGCCGTCAGGATACGGCGTTTTCTCAAAAACACACTGCGTTTGATCGTTTTATCGCCGCTTTACTACGTTTGCTGTTTATTTCCCGTAAAGAAAAATCTCGTCGTCCTCGCGGATGGACATCAGAACAGTATTCCTTATTCAATGGTCGTTCTGCGCGACAGACTCCATTCAATTGACGGCTTGACTGTCAAGGAATACTTCCGTGACTATTCATTTTGCTCCCCCGTAAAGGGGCTCTGTATCATGCTCGGCTTTATGCCGCTCTATGCGCGTGCGGAGTACGTTTTCATCTCTGATTGCTTCATCCCCGCCGCCGCTTGCCGAAAGCGCCGCGGCACAACGCTCGTTCAGCTCTGGCATTCTGGCGGACTTATGAAAAAGGTCGGCATCGATTCCCCTGAGGATTCTGCCGCGATGATGAAGGATCAGTATCGAAATACGGACGTGTTCACAGCTTCCTCAGACGTCGTTTCCGACGTTTTGTCGCACGCTATGATGATACCGAGGGAGTGCTTTTGCACATCGGGTGTTTCGCGCATTGATCTACTATACCGTGCTGACCGCGAGGCTGACATAAGACGCCGCTTTTTTGAAGATTACCCCGAATACAAGGGCAAAAAGATCATTCTGTGGACGCCGACTTTCCGCGGTGACGTCCACTCAGGACATCTCGTTGGCGCGGACGATATTCTGCGTCTTCGCGATGAAGTGTCCGATAACATCGTCGTACTCATTAAAACGCACCGTTTTTCAAACGGTGTCGATCTTGATACGACTCCCGAGTTTACGTCAAACGAGCTGCTCGCCGTTGCCGATGCGCTCATAACGGATTATTCTTCGATTTTGTTCGACTATCTGTACTACCGCCGCCCCATCATTCTCTACGCTCCCGACCTTGCCGCTTACGAGGCGGCGCGCGGGCTTTACCCCGACTATAAAAAAATGCCTGCATACTTCGCAGACGATTATACGTCGCTTTACGACGCAGTAACGACTATTGATGCGTGGGCGGATGAACCGTACCGCGCCCGTTTGGACGTGCTTTGGGAAAGCGACATGGCATACTGCGACGGCAACAGTACCGACAAGCTTCTCCGTCTGCTCAAGATCATTCCCGAGTGAAAGGAGGACGTATGACGAAACGAAATACCGACACGTATGAATTGAATATGTCCGAGTTTCGTGCGGAATGGGTAACGGCTTTGTCTGCAAGCTCCCGCCTTAAAGGACAAATCATTGCTTTTACGTCCGCTTGCCACGTGCTTGACGATGCGGCACATGATATTTTTACAGCACACGGTGCTGACGTCACAGTAGGCGGTGCTGACTGCCATATCTTCGTTGATATTCCGAAATCGAACATTATAACGGACGCTTCACGCGTGATTGCTGTCTACACCGCCGCCGTTGACGGCGGTAACGACACATACATGACCGTCAACCTGCCGCCGCTTTACGGTGCAGGGCTTCCCGAAGGATTCGGTGCCGATGACAGTATCGTTTTTGACGATACGCACCCGAAACTGCACGTGATCGACTTTTTTTCCTTGTTGATCTCTGCCGTATCCTCGTACAAAATCGGCAGCTACGGCATAGGTGACATCGAATTTGAAAAGCTTGTTTGCCGTGAGGATGCCGTACGCACGCTTCGTCTTTTGAAAACGCATCCCGAAAGGCGATTTTACGACGACACATCATATAACGGCGAGCTTCGACGCTTGCAAAAAGCACAGCTGCTTTGCCTTTTGGAGCTTGACCGAATATGCCGTGAGAACGGCATTCAATACTTTCTCGGAGGCGGCACGCTTCTGGGTGCTGTCCGTCACGGCGGCTTCATCCCCTGGGATGACGACATCGACGTTATGATGACGCGCGAAAACTTTGACCGTCTTTCAGTGATCGCACCCGAAAAAGTCGGCGGCGGCTTCTTTTTCCAGAATTCAAAAACCGATCCGCACTATCACAGCCCGTTTTCGAAGCTTCGTCTTTTGAATACACGGTTTGTGACAGAGTTTTCAAGCCGCTTTCCCGAAATGCACAACGAGGTATGGATCGATATCTTCGCACACGACGGTGCGCCGAAGAATACGGCACTGTTGAAGCTTCATATATTTGCGACACGTCTACTACGTTCTATGGTGTTTCATAAGTGGGACGGCTCCCCTCTCCATTTTTACGGCAAGCTGCGTGGCATTTGCCGCATTGTAAGCCGTTACGTTCGGCGCACGCCGATAGAAAAGCTCGAACATTTAGAACGCGGTGTTATGACGCTATATAACAGCAAAAACTCACGTTACTGCTACGACGGTATGGGTGAGCATCTCGGTCACGGAAACTTCCGCGCCGATATTCTTTCCGATTCTGTCAATATAGCATTTGAGGGACACTTATTCCCCGTCCCGAAGGATTACGACGCTTATCTGCGATTCTCATACGGAAATAACTATATGACCTGGCCATCTCCGTCAAAACGGTACAGTCACCACAATGCCGTGGAGTTTGATTTAGGCAGTACGGTTATGCGCGAGGATCCGACAAATATAAAGTGAAACAAGAGATTATTATATGAATACTAACGAAAATACAAAAAACGAGCTTATGCTCACCGAAAAAACAGCCGTGATACATAAGCTTCACGCTTATGCCATGAAACGCGACGTAACATATTTTGCTGTCGGTATGCTCGACCGTGCCGCGAGAAACCTTCGTCCGCTCACTGATGTGGAGATCGCGTCCGAATGGAGCGTGGGTATGCCGAGATGCGACTTTGATACGTTCACCACTGACGCTGACGAATACGGATTCACCGTTTCCGACTCGAAGCTCGGCTTTCTTTCCGTCAGCCTTGGCGGCGAGGAAATACTTCTTTATCCTTATGACGCTCTTCCTTTGTCCGCAGAGGAAAGAAAGAACTTTCTTTCTCAAATGGACGAAGCAAACAAGGCGTATCTTCTGATGTATAAAAACAAAGACGAGAATCTTGACTCCGCATACGAAAAGCTCACCGCTTTTGCAAAGCGGTATAACGGCGACGAAGACGCCGTTATGATGGCGTCACTCGTCGGCAAGACGACGCCTGCCTTCAACCGTGCGCTCGTTTACCCGACAAAGAACAAAGCCTTTTACGGCAACGCCGTCGCCACAACGGCGCTCGACACGTGCGCCGACGTACCGCAGCAGCATGACGTTGAAAGACTCGCCGCGCTTCGTGCCCTTGACGAGCTTTGCCGCAAGCATTCGCTCCCCTATTTTGCAATTTCCAAGCTTGCAGTCGGCGCAAGAATGTATGGCAAGCTGCCGCCCGATCTTGATACATCCGCTATCGAAGTCGGTATGCTCCGTCACGACCGAAATAAGCTTGTGTCGCTTATCGACCCCGACAGCAAGCTGATCTGTTTTGATTGCGCCCGTAACGGCGCACCCGACGGTGCGCTTCGTATCGCTCACGCAGACTACGCGGACGTAGAGGACGTATACGACAACGTCATTTCCGTCATGCCATACGACTGCCTTCCCGAAGAAGAACGTGAGCGCCGCGAATTCATGGATGAAATAAAAAAGCTCTCCGCACGCTATAATTCAGCACTGAATGCCGAACCCCGCAACGAGGAAGCTGTTTCCAATGCGTATAAGTCGCTGCACACAACGGCTCAAAAATATAACGGCGGTGAATTTTCCGACACCACACGCATCTGCCGCATTGAATGCGGACAAAGCAAAACTTTGTTTTTCGGACAGGTGTTCCCGACGGTTCGTTTGCAGATGAACGATTTTGAGATCAATGTTCCTGCAGACCTTTATATATGGTCAGAAAAATCCGACATTGACTATAACCGTGCCGCAAACGCACAAAAAACAGAGATCTTAAAACGTCTCATAAAGCTTTGTCTGGATCACGATATCACATATTTTGCTATTGCGGATCTTTTGATCGGAGCTGTAACCTATAACGACTACATTCCGTCTCACCCGACGTCGGGATGGGACGTTGCCCTTCTGCGCACCGAATATGAAAAGCTGCTCCATGCACTCCGCAATCACGACGGTGAATATGGGATCAAGCTTTCCGAATTCCGTGACAGCGCGCGTCGCTGCCCCAAGCTGACAAAAACCGTTTCTTTGTCTACACCGTTCTATTTTGAAGGCGAATTAAGACTCGTTCCCTTTGATAAGATCCCCGAAGGATACGATACGCAGTACGCATTCGTAAGAAAGCTTAACCGCAGAAACACGCTTATCAAAAAGCTTGCGGACTATGAATCCGGTAACCCCAAAGCTATCTCGAAAAAAGAACTTGAGCGCGCAAAGAAAAAATACGGCGAGGAGCCGATCATGTCGCTTTACCGCGAGATCGACGAGCTTGCGCAATATTATAACGACGATGATGAAACGCATCTTTACGGCAGAGTCGCTCATGAAAAATCGAAGTTCATACGCGAGGACGATCTCTTTCCTCTTGGAAAATGCAACTTCCGCGACACCGAGATTAACTGTCCGCGGGACTATTCCGTCTGGACCCCCGTTATCGACGAGGCACTTCACTATCAGGTGACGTCAATTCAAAAAGCGGACTTTTTGCTGCTCGATAAGGTTGATGAGATCTGCCGCAAGCTCGGAATCGGTTACTTCATCTGCGGCGGCTCCATGCTCGGATATATGCGTAACGGCGGATTTATTCCGTGGGACGACGATATCGACATCGGCATGCTCCGCGCCGATTACGACCGCTTCATTAACGAAGCTGAGCCTTATCTTGACGAAAGATTCTTTCTCCAAACGAGAAAAAAGGACCCTCATATCCCGTATCTTTTCTCTAAATTAAGGCTGAACAATACCGAATACATCACGGAATATAACGAGCGCCGCGCTTTCCACAAGGGAATCTGCCTCGATATTTTCCCCTTCGATTTTATCCCCAACGAGCCCGGTGCTCAGGAAGCCTTCAAAAAAGAGGTGATCGGTCTATCCAAAGTTCATAACCGCATCGTTAACAATCAGAAGCCCGAACCGATAGACCCTTACCTGCCGCGTGACTTATACGAGCTTTACTGCAAAGGCTACGGAATACTGAAGCGTACCTTCTTCAAGCTTCAGTCACTCAAAAAGTCGCAGAAAGCCTACATTGAGCGTGCAACGTATTATAACGACAAGGCAGAGGAGCTTGGACTAACGACTGTTGCAAGCTTTGTTCCCTCATACACATATATCAAGCTTGATGACCTGCTTCCGTATCAGGACGTTCTGTTTGACGGACACCGAGCAAGAGTGCCGCGCCGTCCCGATGTATTTTTAACGATGCAATACGGAGACTATATGCAGTTCCCTCCTAAGCACAATCAGGTTTCCCACAGACTTTTACGTTGGAGCGTAGACGTTTTGGCTGACGAAAAGAAACGTGCTGAGGAAAACACTACATCTCAGGATAAAAAGTAATGAATAACAAAAAAGAAAACAGCGTTCTTCTGATCGGCGGAAACCTCGTTTGCGGCACTATTTATAAGCGCGGACTTTTATCTGCGATCAACGTCACCGACACTCTTATCGGTGCGTCGCCGTTTGCTCTCGCTTCATCAAAAAAGCCTATTTTCAAAAGTAAGCATAAAGATCCCGTCCGCCGTGTCGATCTCAACAACGGTCTTTCAGACTATCTTGAGAATGCTGATGCGGAATACGTTATCGTTGATCTGCATTATGTCTGCCAGCCTCTTGTCACCCGCAAAGCCAGCTATTACACAAAGTATGCCGATATGCCGCTTACAGAATACGGCAAGGGGGCAAAAGAGGTATCTGCAAATGATCTGTCCCGCGACAAAAAACAGCATCTGACCGAAGAGTTTGCAAAGATCATATTAAAGCATTTCCCCTCCGACAAGATCGCGCTCGTCAAGACATATAAAAGCGCATATTATGCCGTAGGAGACAGAATACGCGAGCAGGAATGCGCCACATTCAATAAAACCATGAGTGAGTGCGAGGATCTGTTCGTAAAAAAGACGGGCTGCACCGTCATCGACACGCTTCGTTTTTATTACATGGAAAAGAAGCCAAACGGCAATCAATATGAAAGTGAAGCTTACGCCGATACCGCTGACAACATCCGCCGCTTCGTGCGCCGTCAGCACGTGCGCCGCCGTCCCATATTCCGCTATTCTCTTGACAGATGCTGCAAATACTACTCTAACCTTTACAAAAAAGCCTTTGGCTCGTTTTTACGTTCAAGCTGGGCTGTGGAAAATCTCGTATACAGCGCTGAGCCTTGGTTTATCAAGGAAAATTACGAGCTGTTACGCTCGGCTGAAAAGCTTTTGAAATCAAGCTACACCGAGGTTGCTGACGGACTCGATATGTCGGCTCCGAACGCAGAGACGGCGCGTGAAATACTGTTGGCGATGAACGCCGTTATCGCGAAGGATTACGTCAATCCGAGTATTCGGTACGATCAACTGTTCAAAAACAAGCTCACCGTTCGTGCTCTTTGGAAGGACACTGTGGATTACGCCCGCGCTCACTGGAGCGACGTTTTCCCCGAGCAGGTAACGGAAGTCAACTACGGGTACTATTTTGCCCGTATGCAGCTTGAGATGACGGATGACGAAGTGGTCCGTTATCGCGCAGAGGATATACTGCGCCTGTACGACGGCACGCCAGAGACGATACTGAAGCCGCACGCTGTTGACCTTTTGGGAAGCTGTGTATCCCGTCTTACGTTCCAGTATTGCCTCGTTGACAGAGCGTCCTCTATCGTAGTTCGCACGGATATGTTCCAGGCACTTCCCGTTTTCATGGACGGACCGAAGCCGTTTTATCTCGATATGCTCTTCTCCCCGCCGATCTCAAATGACAATCTAGTTATCAAGCATCAGCTTGACGGCACCGTATGCGACACACTCAACAAGTCGGGGGCAGATTGGCTCGTTTTGGATTTTTACACGCTTACGGCTCTTTCCATATACAATTTGCGCGGAAAATACTATAACGATAACAAGAATTTCTGCTCAAAACGGCTCGGTGCGAAAAACGTCAACTTATACGAAGCCTTCTCCGACGACGAAATAAAAGCCGAACTTGATCGGCTCGCCGAATACGTCCGCGGACGTTACGGCGACCGCGTCATTCTTATTAAGCATAAGCGGATGACGCATTATATTGATTTTTGCGGCAAGCTCAAGCGGTTCGGAGATAAGGACTATAACGACAGCATCACGCGCAATCCCAAAAGCGATATATATGCTGAACATTTTGCAAAATGCTCAGGGTGCTACTATATCGACTTCGTTGACAGTTTCGTTTCCGATGAAATGAACCTGCTCTATCTGAACTCGGTGCATTACGAAAACGAGTTTTACTATGAAGTGATCGAGCTGATGCACAAGATCATCGAAGAGATGCCTTCTGCCCGTCACTACAGCGAGTACAGGTCGTCTACAAGAGTATCGCGTATGGCTAAGCTGAGGCAGAACAATTCCGCAGACGAAATACCTGCGGAGCTCTTCCCCACTCGGCTTGACCGCTGTGTTCTCAAGCTCCCCGCCGAGACGATCACGGCTAATGCCGCCGCAATAGCGGAGCTCTACGATAAAGGCTTGGCAAACGACGAAAATGCAGAATCGCTTCTTTCGTCACTATTATCTTTATAACAAATATAATTTAACTCTCCGCAAGAAAAGCGGACCCGATGGAGTTAACGATGAAAAAATTCTTTAACGACTTAATGAAATACAGAGGCTATATTCTCTATTCCGCCAAAGCACAGCTCAAAGCGGAGCTTGCAAGCTCATGGCTCGGCGGATTCTGGTGGGTGCTTGAGCCTGTACTTTTCATGTTCGTCTATATGTTCGTGTTTACCGCGGTGTTCCATCGCACAACGACCTACGTTGTCGCGTTCATCATTGTCGGACTCACATATTGGCGTTTCTTCAACAGCAGCGTAGTTTCGAGTATAACGCTGTTCAAGCGCTACCGCGCCGTTGCGTCAAAGGTGTATATTCCGAAGTTTGTGCTGATTTTATCAATGCTTTGTGTAAACGCTTTCAAAATGCTTTGCTCATACGTGCCGATCATCGCTCTTATGGTATTTTACCGTGTACCCCTGAGCCTTAACCTTTTATCGATCGTGCCGATAACGCTCGTACTGTTCGTTTTCACGTTCGGTATATGCTCTTGGTGTATGCACATCGGCGTTTACGTTGAAGACCTGCAAAAACTGATGGTGATCTTTTTGCAGATGCTCTTTTACATCACGGGTGTCTTTTATCCCATAAACGAGCTGTTAGCACCTGCAGTCTCAAAAGCGGTATTCACTTTCAACCCTATTGCGCTTATTATATTTGAGGCACGAAATGCCTTGCTTTATGCAACACCGGCTCAATGGGGACTGCTCATAACGTATTTTATTATAGCAATCGTTGTCAGCGTACTCGGTGTCCGCAGGATATATAAGTCCGAAAGCCAATATATCAAAGTCGTTTGATGAAAGAGATTACTATGACAGAAGTTATTACAGTTGAGAATTTATGCTTACAATATGATATTACCGAAAAACGGAGTATCCGCAGCTTACGCTTTGGCGACAAAAACAAAAAAACAGTAAAAGCTCTTGACAATGTCAGCTTTACCGTACCCAAAGGCGAAATACTCGGTATTATCGGATCTAACGGAAGCGGAAAATCTACGCTTTTGCGTTCTGTTGCCGGTCTTATGGCTCCCAATTCGGGTTCCGTTGACCTCCACGGGAACAGCATTTCTCTTCTCTCGCTCGGAACCGGGTTTATCGGAGAGTTATCAGGACGCGACAACGTCATTCTCTCGGCCCTTTCAATGGGATTCACCAAAGATGAAATTGACGAAAAGTTTGACAGCATCGTAGAGTTTTCCGAGATCGGTGACGCCATTGACCGTCCTGTGAAGAATTATTCAAGCGGAATGTATTCAAAATTGGCATTTTCCATCGCCATAATGCTTGAAACGGATATAATCCTCATCGACGAAGTCCTTTCCGTCGGTGACATGAAATTCCGTGCAAAAAGCCATGCCGCGCTCGAAGCTCTCATCAACAACAGCAACAAGACCGTTATAATCGTATCCCACAACCTGGGAGAGATCAAAAATCTTTGCACTCGTGTTATGTGGCTTGAGTTCGGCGAATTGCGCGCTATTGGCGATCCCGAAACGGTGCTTGAGCTTTATCATCAGCATATCGCAAGCGATCCGACAAAGCTGTCGTACCTGCCGGCACCGACCGTCCGCGTTACGTCGTGCGCCGATTCGGTCACTATCAGCTGGAACAACATAAACAATGCCATCGATTATCGCGTGTACCGCAAGGAAAACGTCCCCGGTTCGGCTTGGAGTCAGATCGCTGACGGATACGCAGGACTTGAATATACGGACGTTCCGCCGTCAGACAAGATCGCGTATCTTTATACCGTAAGGGCTCGCGGTCAAAACAGCGTCGGAAACGTTTGGAGCAATCACAATCCCGGAGTTATGGGAAAGCTGAAAAAATAAAAGCAAATAAACAAAAGCAAAGCGCCATTCTGATGAATGGCGCTTCGTTTATTTCGGCAAATTAAAAACATTAAAAACCGATTTTTCAAGCAAGGGATTCGTGATACAAGGTCGGTTTCGTTTCAATCTAACGGTGTCGGGATAAATCCGCCATCGCAGAGGACGTATGCTTCTTTGAAGCCTGCCGACTTGGCGAGCTCTATCATTCGGTCGCGGCCGACGCTTAATTTGCTTTTGTCGTGACAATCCGAAGAGAACGTTATCTTTCCCCCTGTATCCGCAATCAGCCGCAAAAGGTCAAATGCAGGGTACGGATCGCGGCGGTATCCACCTGCAACAGCCCCGGCATTCATCTCAAAAATCACATCTGATCTTTGTAAATTTTCGATGGCGGCTTTTGCCATTCTTCGATAACGCTCCGAGCTGACGTCGAATAGCTCCGCCCTCTTTATAAACTTCGTTATTACGTCAACATGACCGACTATGTCGCAGTCCGTCTTTTTCAGAACGTCGGCGACGGTTTTGTAATACTCCTCGACAAGCGCATACATGTCCCCGTCGAAACATTTGTCCGCCGCGTCAAATAGCGTCTGTACGTCGTCGTCGATCGGGACATAATCGTTACCGACGCGGATGTAGTGTACCGATCCGATGATATAATCGTAGTCATGCTCCGGTGCGGGCGCGTAATAATCCTGCTCGATTCCGCAGTACACGTCGATCTTTCCTCGGTATTTTTCAGAAAGGCGTCTGCACTCGGCGACGTACTCCGCCGTTTTTTCGGGAGTCATGCAGTATCTCACGTCAAACGGTGTGTAGCTGTGCCCCGAAAAGCCGATCGAATCGAATCCCCCGTCGATTGCGGTGAGTACCATATCCTCTATGCCGTCGGCACCGTCGCAATAGACGGTATGCGTATGAAGATTTTGCTTATACATTACTCTTCATCGTTTCTTGCTTCACTTTTTTATCGATAACGTGACGTGATGCGAGCTCGCGCGTCACCTCATCAAGGCTAATGTCGGCTTCCGCCATCAAAACCATAACGTGATAGCAGAGGTCCGCGATCTCGTATATCGTTTCGGCGCGATCGCCGCCCTTTGCGGCAACGATGACCTCCGTTGACTCCTCGCCGATTTTCTTGAGTATCTTATCAAGACCTTTCTGGAAGAGGTACGTCGTATACGATCCGTCCTTTTGGTTTGTCTTACGCCCCTTTATCAGATCGAAAAGTCCTTGATACGTAAAGTCGTGCAGTTCGTCGCTTTCGTAAAGCACATCAAAAAAACAGCTATCGCTTCCCGTATGGCAAGCAGGACCGTCGCGCTCAACGAGCACGACGAGTGCATCTCGGTCGCAGTCCGCGACGATCTTAACGACGTGTTGATAGTTTCCGCTCGTTTCGCCCTTCAGCCAAAGCTCAGCACGCGAGCGGCTCCAGAAGCAGGACAGACCGCGCTCAACGGTGATGCCGAGGCTTTCACGGTTCATATAGGCAACCGTCAGCACGTCACGGGTTATCGCATCAACGACGACGGCAGGTATGAGCCCGCTCTCATCAAACTTAAGTTCATCTATCTTTATCATATCGTACCTCTTATGTTGATTCCCCGAAGCAGCAGTTCGCGCTTCAGATCTTCGATTTTTATTTCTCCATAGTGGAATACGGACGCGGCAAGTCCGGCGTCAACAGTGGAGATTTTTTCAAAAAGCTCCGTGAAATGCTCAAGCTTTCCTGCTCCGCCCGACGCGATGACGGGAACTGTCACAAGCTCGCACACGCGGCGCGTCAGCTCTATATCAAAGCCCGATCTGACACCGTCTGTGTCGATCGAATTGACGACGATCTCGCCTGCGCCAAGGTCAACACCGCGGCGTATCCACGAAAGCGCCTCCATTCCCGTATCGATTCTGCCGCCGTTCATAAAAACGTGATATTCTCCGCCAACACGCTTTATATCGGCAGAAAGCACGACGCACTGCGAGCCGTATTTTTTTGCCGCACGCTCGATAAGTGACGGATCCTTGATAGCACCCGAATTGACACTGACTTTGTCCGCACCGCACTTCAGCACGCGATCAAAATCGTCGACCGTGTTGATTCCTCCCCCGACCGTGAGCGGTATGAATATCCGCTCTGCGACACGTGTTAATATGTCCGTAAAAAGCGTTCTTCCCTCAGACGATGCCGCAATATCGTAAAAAACGAGTTCGTCGGCACCCGAATGACTGTAATATTCACCGAGCACCACAGGATCGGCGACGTCGGCAAGTCCTTCAAAGTTCGTGCCCTTAACAACACGTCCGTTTTTTACATCGAGGCACGGTATTATTCTTTTCGTTATCATTTCGCCGCCTCCAATGCTTCATGCAGATCAATGGCACCCGTGTAATACGCCTTGCCGATTATGGCGCCGTATATACCGAGCGCCGCCAGCCGCTTCACGTCATCGAGCGACGACACGCCGCCCGACGCGATGATATTCACTTTATATTTTTCCGAAAGCGTACGGTAAAGCTCGTGGTTCGTGCCCTTCATGGCTCCGTCGCGCGAAATGTCGGTGCAGATGACGGTTTTCACACCGATAAATTCCATGTCGGAGAAAAACTCGTCCGCTGTCACCTCGGTCTTGTTGAGCCAGCCGTCAATGGCGATGTATCCGTCGGACAGATCCGCGCCGACGGCGACAGCGTCACCGTATTTTGCGACGGCGGAGCACAAAAGTGCGCGATCCTTGATCGCCGCCGTACCGAGAATGACACGCTTAACGCCGATACTCATGTATCGGTCGATAGATTCCATCGAACGTATACCTCCGCCGACTTCAACCTTGAGTCCCGACTTGCACACGATCCGCTCGATAGTTCCGAGATTGGTCAGCTCGCCCGTTTTTGCGCCGTCGAGGTCAACGACGTGGATATATTCCGCACCCGCAAAGGCAAATGCCTTTGCAACCTCTGCGGGATTTTCGCTATACACCGTTTTTTGTTCGTAATCGCCGCGATACAGTCTGACGGCGCATCCTGACAAAAGATCGATTGCGGGAAGAATGATCATACGCTCCCTCTCATTTCAATGAAAGATTTCAGTATTCCGAGCCCCACCATACCGCTTTTTTCGGGGTGGAATTGACATCCGTATATATTGCCGCGGCAGACAGCCGCCGTCAGCTCTGCGCCGTATTCTGTCACGGCGGCGACGACGTCGGGCTCCGTGTCGGCATAATATGAATGGACAAAGTAAACGCAGTCTCCGTTCTTGGTACGTGCAAAAAGCTTGCATTCGGGCTGCTTCAAGTCAAGCGCGTTCCAGCCGATGTGCGGTATCTTATATTCCTTCGGAATAACGTCAGATATTGGCGTGACGGTCCCGGGGAGCAGACCGAGTCCGCGGTGGCGTCCGTATTCAAGACTTTCCTCAAACAAAAGCTGCATTCCGAGGCAGATCCCCATCAAGGGCTTCCCTTTTGCCGCCTCTTCGGTAACCGCGTCCGCCATTCCCGAATCAAACAGTTTCTTTGCCGCATCGGAAAAAGCGCCGACACCCGGCAGGATGATCTTGTCGGCTTCGGAGATGATCTTTCTGTCGGAGGTGACGACGGTTTTTTCGCCGCAGGCACGGAAGCTTGATGCGAGCGAAAACAGATTGCCGACACCGTAATCAATTATGGCTATCATTTATTTTCAGATAACTCCTTTACTTGACGGGATCGTGTCCGCCGCATCAGGATCGATTGCGACAGCCGCGCGAAGCGCGCGTGCAAGGCTTTTATATATCGCCTCGATTATGTGATGCGTGTTTTTGCCCGCCATCATTCTTACGTGAAGCGTTATATTCGCCGAGCGGACAAACGCTGTGAGAAATTCTTCCACAAGCTCCGTATCAAAATCACCGACACGTGTTGAAGGAAGCGTAACGTCGTAGGAAAGGTGTGCGCGTCCCGAAATGTCGACCGCTGTCAATACGAGCGCTTCATCCATCGGCAGAATCATCGAGCCGTAGCGTGCGATGCCGCGTTTGTCTCCGAGAGACTCGGAGAAGGCTTTGCCAAGCGCGATCGCGATATCCTCTGTCGTATGGTGATAGTCAACGTTTGTGTCACCGACGCAGTCGATCGACAGATCAAAACGGCCGTGATGAGCGAACAGCGTCAGCATGTGGTCTAAAAATCCGCAACCCGTGTTCATTCGGGAGACGCCGCCGCCCTCAAGCGTCAGGTTGAGGGCTACTTCTGTTTCACTTGTTTTGCGTACAATTTCGGTGAATCTCATACGGTATTCTTCCTTTATGCTTTATTTTTGTGTTATCTTTCGGAGTGTTTCGGCAACGGTTTTCATATCAGCCTCGGTGCCGATGGTGATCCTGTTATAATTGCAGATACGTTCGCCAGAAAAATGGCGGACGAGAATTCCGTGGCGGCGGAGCTCGGCGTAGACGGTTTCGCCGTCTATCGATTCGTGCTTTGCGAAAACGAAGTTTGCGCTTGAATCGAGGACAGAAAAGCCCATGCTACAGAGCTCGTCCCCAAACGCATCGCGAACGGCGATGATTTTTTTGCAATTGTGTAGATAATACGCCGCGTCATCAATGGCAGCCGCCCCCATCTTTTGCGTGAGCGTATCGACGTCGTACGGATTCGTTGAATATTTAAGCGCTCCGAGGTCCAGTATTAACTCTTCGTTGCCGATGGCATATCCGAGTCTTGCGCCTGCCATGGAGCGTGATTTCGAATACGTTCCGACGACGAGGACGTTATCGTATTTTTTTGTAAGCGGTACGGCGGACGTACCGCCGAAATCGACGTATGCTTCGTCGATCAAAACGACTGTATCGGGGTTTCCCGCAACGATGCGCTCAACCTCCGACAAAGGCAGATTTATTCCCGTCGGTGCGTTCGGATTTGCGATCACAACGAAGCGTCCGATGCCGACGTAATCGTCGGCGCGGACCGTAAAATCATCCGCAAGCGGTACCTCGACAAAATCGATGCCGTGAAGTGCGCAGAAGACGCGGTAAAATCCGTATGTGATGTCGGGGAAAGCCGCGCCCGGGTCAATACCGAATGCCATGAACGCAAAATTGAGTATGTCGTCGGAGCCGTTTGAAACGAAGACGTTTTTCCGCTCGACCCCGTGATACTCGGCAAGCTTATCGCGCAGCAGTGTCGCTTCGGGATCGGGATAGAGCGGCAAAGATTCGATCGTCGTTCGGTCAGCCGCCGCGATCACGCCGCTCGACGGCGGATACGGGCTTTCGTTCGTGTTCAGCTTGATGTATTTTCTGCCGCGGGGCTGCTCGCCCGGCACGTATGCATCAAGGGTCTCATATTTTTTAGCAAAATAACGGCTCATAGTGTTCCTTCTTCTTCAACGCGGACGAGAGCGCTGTACGCGTGAGCCGTCAGTCCCTCACACTCCGCGAAGCGTGCGATGTCACCCGCAACGCGGGTAAACGCATCCTTTGTATAATATGTATATTGAATCTTTTTCACAAAATCATCAACGGAAAGCGGCGACGAGAATTTTGCCGTACCGCTCGTGGGGAGCGTGTGGTTTGCTCCCGAATAATAGTCACCAGTCGCTTCGGGGCAATATTTGCCGAGGAAAACGCTGCCCGCGTGTCGCACGTAATCAAGATAATCAAACGGATTTTCAACGGAAAGCTCAAGATGCTCGGGAGCAAGCTCATTTGAGATCTCTATCGCTTCGCCGATATTGTCTACGATGATGATCTTGCCGTTAGTATCTATTGAAGCGCGTGCGATCTCTTCTCTCGGCAAAAGGCAAAGCTGCGTTTCAAGCTCGTTTTGAACGGACTTTGCGAGTGTTTCGCTGTCCGTGATGAGCACGGCAGATGCGTTTTTATCATGCTCTGCCTGAGAGAGCAGATCCGCGGCAACGAACCTCGGATTTGCACTCTTGTCCGCAACGATCAGAATCTCGCTGGGGCCAGCTATCATATCGATCGACACTCTGCCGTATACCTGTCGCTTTGCTTCGGCGACGTATGCGTTTCCGGGGCCGACGATCTTATCGACTCTCGGCACCGTTTCCGTGCCGTACGCAAGTGCGGCGATAGCCTGCGCGCCGCCTATCTTATAAATGCAGTCGACGCCCGCGATCTTCGCCGCGGCGAGTATTTCGGGAGCTAACGTACCGTCCGAGAGTGGCGGCGTTACCATTACGATCTGTCGGCACCCTGCAAGCTTCGCGGGGATCGCGTTCATCAGTACCGTTGATGAAAGAGGTGCTGTGCCGCCCGGAACGTATATGCCGACGTGATCGATAGGAACGATCCTTTGACCTGCAACAACGCCCTCCCGAGTCATCATAAACGAGCTTCTGATTTGATGTTTATGAAACTGTTGTATATTTTCGGCAGATGTCGTTATAACTCGAATAAGTTCGGGCGACACTTTGGCATATGCCGAAGACATTTCCTCCTTCGTTACGGCAAGGCTTTTGAGCTGTGCCTTGTCAAACCTTTCCGTAAATTCGTAAAGTGCCGCGTCTCCGCGTGCCTTCACCTCGGAGATTATGCCGCTGACAGTGTCGGCAACGTTCGCCGTTGGCATCGTGTGTGACAGTATCTCCTCTTTTTTTCCAGCATCATATCTGACGATATTTATCATATATACTGTGCCTTTCTGACTTTTTTAACCGATGCGTGATCGTATCGCCGACGTTACGGCTTCGATCTCCGCTTCGCGGAACTTCATTGACGCCTTATTCGCCACAAGGCGAGTGCTTATATCAACTATCGTGTCAACAACGGTAAGGTTGTTTTCGTAAAGCGTCGTGCCCGTTTCAACTATATCCACGATAACGTCCGACAACCCGAGCAAAGGCGCAAGTTCAATCGAGCCGTTAAGCTTGACGATGTCGATATCGCGGCATTTTTTTGCGTAATAGCTTTTCGCGATCTCGGGGAATTTCGTTGCAACGACGAGAGTTTTCTCTCTGTCGTCAACAAATCCCAAAGGAGCAGCAACGCACATACGGCAGCGCCCCATTTCAAGATCGCAAAGCTCATAAACATCGGGAGAATATTCAAGCAGAATATCGCGACCGACAATTCCGACGTCTGCGGCTCCGCGCTCAACGTACACCGCCGAATCCGACGGCTTCACCCAGAAAAAGCGAACTCCGCACTCCTCATTTTCAAAAACGAGGCGGCGTGTACCGGGCTCGTGTATCTCGGGGCATCCGTACCCCGCATCTTCAAGGATCGCAAGCGTTTTTTCGCCGAGTCTGCCTTTGGGAAGCGCAATATTGATCATGTTTCAGTCACCTCCGTGAGCTTCCCTTCAGAAAGCTTCATTATCGCTCCAAAGCGGCGGCGTTGCGGTACGGCACGCGCCGTCAGCACTGTTTTTCCGTCCGCTATGAGCTTTTCCGTTTCAGCGACAACAGAGTCTGCCTTGTCTTTGTCTGTCATAAGTACCAGCACGTCGGTATACGAGACGTTTCTTTTTTCGAGACGCTCAAGCGTGTCAATGTATACGGCAAATCCGATGCCGCCGCCGTGTTTGCCCATACGGTTCAAAAGCAAATCATACCGTCCGCCCGAAAGTACGCGTTCGGGCACGCCTTCAACGAATCCGCGGAACACGATCCCGTTATAATACGTTTTGTCGTATACAACGGAAAAGTCGAGTCGAACGTGATCCGATACGCCGCAGCGCTCAAGCGCCGCAAGCAGCGATTCAAGCTCGCTGACGGAATCTTCAACGTCAAATCCCGCCAGCGCTTCTTTAAGCTTGCTGAGTGATTCGCTCAGTGCGCCGCCGCACGTAACGAGCGTCAACAGTGCACTTTCAATCGTCTTCTCAACGCCTGAGGCGCGGCAGATGTCCGCGATCCCGTGTGCGCTTTTGTCGCCAATACACTTAATTATTGAATGTTTATCTTCCTCGGTGAGCGCGATTTTGGCGAGCAAAGATGATACGATGCCCATATCCGACACATCAAGAACGTATCTGTCCGAAACTGCGGCAAGACTCTTTGCGGCCATTATTACGACTTCCGCCGTTTCATACGCACCGATATCCCCTATACATTCAACTCCCGTTTGCATAAGCTCGCCGAAGCTGTGTGTCCCTGCTTTTACGCGGTACACGTTTTCGTTATAATAATACTTTTCGATCGAGCCGCCGTCACGATAGTCGGAATTTTTGATTATGGATATTGTAACGTCGGGCTTCAGCGCGAGCAGCTTACCCGTATAATCGGTAAACGTGAGGACCTCGTCGGAAGTGAGAAAATCCTTATTCCGTGCATAAAGGTCATACGGTTCAAATTTGCTCATGCGGAAGTGCGTATATCCGTGGCTTTCATAGATCCGACGAAGCTCAAACGTGATGCGCTCGCTGTATTTCAGTTCATTATATATATTATTCACAAAAATCAGTCCTTCTTTTCCGCCACGCGGTCAACCGCAAGCTTATATCCGCCCTCTCCGTAATGAAGTGCACGGTTGACGCGGCTTATCGTCGCTGTGCTTGCACCTGTTGTCTTAACGATGTCTATATATACCTTGCCGTCAAGCAGGAGCTTTGCGACCTCGCATCTTTGCGCGATTTCTTTTATCTCCTTGACGGTGCAAACATCAAGGAAAAACTTCTCACACTCCTGTACCGTTCCGAGCGTAAGAATAAGCTCAAACAAATGATTTGTGGAATCATCAAAAATATTATTCATTTCATTAAATTCTCCCATCGGTCTTTATCACTGCACCATGTTAACACGCTAAAGCGAAAAAGTCAATAGTGTACGTTCAAATTATATTTTATATATGTACTTTATCGATCACTTTATCAGCTTTGCACAAATATGGACGATTATTTTCAGAGAAAGTGGTGTTAATGTATAAATTTGATAAAATTCCATTTTTGCTATTGCATAATTATTCCGTTTGTGTTAATATAATTGCATAAAATTTATTCGATATTCACGCTGAGCGAATATTTATTCGCGTTATGCATATTGCACGGCGGACAAAATCATCATATTCGAAAGGACACATCACAAATGAACAAACTTACAAAAATCATCGCTTTAGCACTTGCTGTTATGATGTGCGTATTCCTCGCATCCTGCGGTGCTACACCCAAAACCGTTGCTGATATCACCGAAGCAGGTCAGCTCGTTATCGCAACAAGCCCCGACTTCCCTCCCTTTGAAACGCTCGAAAACGGCGAAGTCGTCGGCATCGAGATCGACATTCTCAACAAGCTTGCTGAAGAGCTCGGCGTTGAACTCGTAATCGAAAAGATGGATTTCGATTCCGTTCTCCCCGGCGTTCAGACCGGTAAGTATGACATCGGTGTTTCCGGCATCACCGTTACACCCGAACGTGAAAAGAACTCCGACTTCACAAACCCCTACTTCCTCGCTTCTCAGGCTATCGTAGTTATGGCAGACAGCGACATCGCCTCCAAGGCCGACCTCGAAGGCAAGAAGATCGCCGTTCAGACGGGCACAACCGCTGAAGCATACTGCATGGAAAACGGCTACGAATTCCTCGCTTACGCTTCCAACAATGACGCCTGCAGCGCTCTCACAACCGGCAAGGTTGATGCTTGGGTAGTTGACAACGAAGTTGCTATCGCAATGTCCGCGGAAACAAACGGAGCGACAAAGGTTCTTGACGAAGCTATGACGAGCGAGCCCTACGCATTCGCACTTCTCAAGGGAAGCGACGAGCTCGTTGCAAAGCTTAACGAATACATAGACAAGTGGGTAGAAGACGGCACCATCGCTGCTATCTTCGAAAAGTACAACACCGTTTACGTAGCTCCCTCTAAATAATCAAACATCAAAAATAACAAGATAACGGAAGAACTTTATGCTCTTCCGTTATCTTGTCGTATATAAGCAATCGAAAGGAACATTAAATGCCTCAGTTTTTCAGTAAAGTCACGGATTTTTTCTCCGAATGGACAACACAGCTCCATGACACTTTCATCGAAGATTCTCGCTATATGTGGCTCATCGAAGGTCTCGGCAACACGCTCATTATCACCTTCGGTGCTCTTCTCATCGGCGTTATCCTCGGCACCGTCATCGCTGTACTCAAATATTTCTCCGAAGGGTATCCTCCGCTTCGCCCCGTAGAGTGGATTTGCGATCTATACACAACGACGATACGCGGAATTCCCGTCGTCGTTCTGCTTCTCATATTTTATTACCTCATTCTCAAATCCGCAGACGGCGTTACGGTCGGTATCATCGCTTTTGGTATCAATTCCGGTGCTTACATGGCGGAGCTGATCCGCAGCGGCATCAATGCCGTTGATGCAGGTCAGATGGAAGCGGGACGCAGCCTCGGTATGTCGCGTTTGCAGACGATGTATAAGATCATTTTCCCGCAGGCAGTCAAAAACATCCTGCCCGCCATAGGCAACGAAATGATCGCGCTTTTGAAGGAAACCTCCGTTGCGGGCTACGTTGCCGTTATGGATCTCACCCGAGCGGGTAACCTCATCAGAAACAACACCTACGATGCGTTTAATCCCCTTTTGGCAGTAGCGATCGTTTACCTTATCATGGTCATCGTGCTGACAAAGCTTTTGACTATCTTTGAAAGGAGGCTGCAGAGAAGTGATCGTCGTAAAGGATCTTTGTAAAAATTTTGAGGATCTTTGTGTCCTCAACGGTGTGAATATCACGATAAACAAAGGTGACGTCGTTTGCGTTATCGGTCCTTCGGGCTCGGGCAAATCGACCTTCCTGCGCTGCCTCAATCTGCTTGAGCAGCCTTCGTCAGGTCACATCATTTTCGATAACGTGGACTTGACAAGCAAAGGCGTTGACATCAACCGTCACCGTCAGAAGATGGGAACCGTATTCCAGCACTTTAATCTTTTCCCGCACATGACGGTGCTCGATAACCTTATCACAGCGCCGATGATGCTCAAAAAGATGCCGCGCGAAGAAGCCGTGGCGAAAGCGGAAGCTCTCCTTGCGCGAATCGGACTTTCCGATAAGATCAATGCTTATCCCGCACAGCTTTCGGGCGGTCAGCAGCAGCGCGTCGCCATCGTTCGCGCGCTAGCGATGGAGCCCGACGTAATGCTTTTCGACGAGCCGACGTCGGCACTTGACCCCGAAATGGTCGGAGAAGTTCTCGACGTTATGAAGGAGCTCGCACGCGAAGGAATGACGATGGTCGTCGTTACGCACGAGATGGGATTTGCACGCGAAGTATCGAATCGCGTCGTCTTTATCTCCGAGGGCGTTATCACAGAAGAAGGTGCTCCCGAAGACATTTTCCGTAATCCGCAGTCCGACAGACTCAAAACCTTCCTGTCGAAAGTTTTATAATAAAGCGAGGTACACTTTATGAATCTACACGGCAGAGACCTGCTCACGCTGCTCGATTACGCGCCTGAGGAGATCACGTATCTGCTCGATCTTGCCGCTGAGCTCAAGGCAAAGAAACGCGCCGGCATTCCGCACAAGCTTTGCGACGGTAAAAATATTGCGCTTATTTTTGAAAAGACGAGCACACGCACACGCTGCAGCTTTGAGGTTGCGGCACGCGACCTCGGAGCGGGCGTTACGTATCTTGATCCGCAGGGCTCGCAGATCGGCAAAAAGGAATCTATCGCCGACACAGCCCGCGTACTTTCTTCAATCTACGACGGTATTGAGTACCGCGGATTCGGTCAGTCGATCGTTGACGAACTTGCCGAATACTCATCCGTGCCCGTCTGGAACGGACTCACAAATGAGTATCATCCGACGCAGATCTTGGCTGATCTGTTAACTATTCGCGAGCACTTCGGCTCACTTGACGGCATCAAGCTCGTTTATATGGGCGATGCTCGCTACAACATGGGCAACTCGCTCATGATCGGTGCGGCAAAAATGGGACTTCACTTCGTTGCGTGCGCACCGAAGGAATACTTCCCCGAAGAAGAACTCGTTGAAAAATGCCGTTCAATCGCCGCCGAAACAGGTGCTGTGCTTGAGTTTATTACTGAGCCTACAGAAGCCGTCAAGGATGCAAACGTCATATACACGGACGTTTGGGTTTCGATGGGCGAACCCGTTCTAGTATGGGAGGAACGCATCAATGCGCTCTCGCCTTACGAGGTCAACTCACACATAATGTCAATTGCCGCCGAGGGTGCCGTATTCATGCATTGCCTGCCTGCGTTCCACGATATGAACACAACTGTCGGCAAAGAGATGGGTGAACGTTTCGGACGCGACCACATGGAGGTCACAAACGAAGTTTTCGAAAGCTCCGCTTCTATCGTTTTTGCGGAAGCCGAAAACCGTATGCACACGATCAAAGCCGTCATTGCGGCAACACTATAATCAAAACGAAAAGATCCCGACGCCAATGCGTCGGGATCTTTTATCATGTGCGAACGGACACCGTTTTCAGCGGGCGACGGGAATCGAACCCGCGTACTCGGCTTGGGAAGCCGATTTTCTACCATTGAAATACGCCCGCGATGCCTTAATTGTATCACAACACTTTCTTTTGTGTCAATACACATGATAATCATTGTTGATTAAGCAAAAATATTATTCTTTCTTTGCTTGTTTATCTTGACTTTTTGCACAAACGGATATATAATTTTATAGTATAGAATGATTAATTTTAGTCGAAATGGAGGTGTCAGTCTTTGGCGTTTAAGGAAATTTTCAAGCGTGTTGAAAAAAAGTACATCCTCACCACCGAGCAGTACGAGGCTCTTATGCCAACCATCGACGAATACATGAAGGGCGATGATTACGGCGAAAGTACGATCTGCAACATATATTACGATACACCGACGCACGAGCTTATTCGCCGCTCCATTGAAAAACCCGTTTATAAAGAAAAACTGCGCATACGCACGTACGGTGTTCCGAACGAGGACACGACTACCTTTGTTGAGATAAAGAAAAAGTACAAGGGTATCGTTTACAAGCGCAGGATAAGCATGAAATACAAACGAGCGATAGATTTCACTTGCGACAAAGTGCCCCCGAAAAAGGATTCGCAGATAGCGCGCGAGATCATGTGGTTCATCAATTACTATAACGGACTTGCGCCCGCGATGGTTCTGACATATGACCGCACTGCTTATTTCGCTAAGAATGATCCGAATCTGCGCATCACGTTCGACAAGAACATCACATGGCGCGATTATGACATTGATCTGACGCTCGGCGTTTATGGCAATACCATCTTGCCTGACGGTGTGCGGCTCATGGAGGTCAAGATCCCCGATGCTATGCCGCTTTGGCTCGCTCATAAATTTGATGAGCTGAAAATCTATCCCACATCATTCAGTAAATACGGCAGAGCTTACATGACTCTGCTTCAAAACAAATTAAGCCGTTCGGCAGGAGGAATCTAAAATTATGTTTTCCCAAGTTTTCACATCAGTTATCACAGGCAATGAAATTACGATAGGAATGTTCCTTATCTGCTCGCTTTCGTCTGTGGTTTTGGGTCTTCTGACGGCTCTCGTAGCCGCCTTCAGAAGCAACCGTTCGAAAAATGTAATCCTTTCCCTCATCGTTCTTCCCGTTATCGTTCAGGTCGTTATCATGATCGTTAACGGCAATATCGGTGTAGGTCTTGCCGTTGCGGGCGCCTTTAACCTCGTTCGCTACCGTTCCAATCCCGGTACCGCTTCCGATATCCTTCTCATCTTCCTTTCCATGGCTATCGGTCTTATTAACGGTATGGGTTACCTCTTGCTCGCCGTTGTTTTCACTATCGTTGCTCTTCTTGTTTACGTTGTTTGCACGCTGCTTGGCCTTTCCGGACGCTCCACGGGCAAAGAACTCAAGGTTACGATTCCCGAAAGCCTTAATTACTCACATATTTTCGACGATATTTTCGAAAAGTACACAAAGTCATATAAACTTATGCGCGTTAAGACGACAAATCTTGGCAGCATGTATCAGCTTTTCTATCATCTCGAACTGAAAAATGACGACGATGAAAAAGAAATGATCGATGAGATCCGCTGCCGTAACGGTAATCTTGATATCATCTGCGGAATGACTCCCGATGCTCTCGATTACGAAAGACTTTAATTTTTCCAAAAGGCAGATCGGAACCGGTCTGCCTTTTTTATTCCAATACAGGTTTTCTATTATATGAAAAAAACAATTTTTACGATAATAATTCTCGTTATTGTACTTGCCGTCGTCGCACAGACGCTCGTACTCATCAATAAGCTGTTTTATGCTGCGGAAAGAAACGTTATCATTTCTTCGGAGTTCGTTTCGCTCGGCGACACGAACAAGATCACGCTCGACATCGATATCGGATACATCAACGTGACCGAGCGTCCATCCGGAGAAAACGTGACGCTTGAATTTGCCGCGATCCGCGACGGTTTTTACCATATCGAAACGAGTGCGGATATACTCCGTATCACGTCCGACGAGCTGAAATGGTATGACAGAGCACGTTTGAGCATCGCAGACAAATACGGTGTCACCATTGGTATTCCCGCCGATTTTGACGGAGTGATACTGCTCAACACCGTTGCGGGTAACATCATTATTTCAAATATCGAAGCCGCCGAGATCACGGCTCATACGGTAGCAGGAAACGTTACTGCGACGAGCATTGGCGCAGACGCGCTCAGCCTTGTCGCCGACACGGGAAACATTGAGCTGAGCGCTATTACGGCGCCTAACGTCAGCGCTTCCGTTTCGACGGGCAACGTTGATTTTCACGATATTTCATCCGAATCGCTCAATAACGTAACCTTCTCCACACACGTTGGAAACATCGCGGGTAGCTTCCCTCTTCCGCGTGAGAGCTACGCCGTCACAATAACACACCGCACGGGCGAATGTAACGTTGAACCGGGCGGCGACGGTATACCCGTTTCCCTCTCAGTTGACATCGGAAACATTGACGTCACCTTTAATAATTAATCAAATATCAACACAAATCACAAGCGTTACGTTTGTAACGCTTGTGATTTTTTGTGCTTACAAAGGAATCTCTTTTCTCGCCGACAAGTATATACACGTCATTTTTTCTGCTTTTGCTGTAAAATTTTCATCAGTTGTGACTGTTTTTTTCATATAGAGGCATACACTATGTTATGTGCCAAAGTGTCACCGCCGCTGCATGAGATCATTCCGACAACTCCTATATTCAAACCAACGGTTATTTTACGTTTACGAAAGGATCAACATAAATGACAAATCGCTTTACGCAAAAGGCGCAGAATGCCATTAACAATGCGCTCCGCTTTGCCGAGAAGCTGGGACACACCTACATCGGCTCGGAGCACATTCTTCTCGGTCTTACAGCGGAGACGGATTCTGCTGCGTTAAAACTCCTTGAAAGCCGAGGTGCGTCATACGCAGACGTTGAAAACATCGTTCGCAGTATTTCAGGCGTGGGAGACACCTGCAGTCTATCGTCTGCGGACATGACGCCTCGCTTGAAAAAGATACTCGAAGCATCCGCTTTTATCAGAACGAAATATCACCACAATTATATCGGCACAGAGCATCTTCTTTGCGCTGTGTTGCTTGAACGGTCGTGCGTTGCCGTAAAGCTTCTTTTGTCGCTCGGCGTTGACGTTGACGGGTTGATTTCAGACATTGAAGGCTTCCTTTCCGATGGCATCGCAGGCATCGGACGCACAGGCTCTGCGGTTTTGGGCAAAGATAATCGCAAAAACAGCAACCCGTCGCTTTATGACGCACCTACGACGGCTCAGCACGGGCGCGACCTTTGCGAGCTTGCACGTTCGGGCAAGCTCGATCCGATCATCGGACGCGACACGGAAATGGAACGCGTCGTTCAGATCTTGTCCCGACGCACGAAAAACAATCCTTGCCTGATCGGTGAACCGGGTGTTGGCAAGACTGCCGTTATCGAAGGGTTGGCGCAACGCATAGTCGAAGGCAGTGTTCCCGAAACGCTTCGTGATAAAATCATCGTAACGCTCGATATTTCATCAATGATCGCGGGAGCGAAGTATCGCGGCGAATTTGAGGAGCGACTCAAAAACGTCATGAGTGAGGTGATCAAAAACCCGAACATCATTCTTTTTATCGACGAGATCCACGTCATAATCGGCGCGGGCGCGGCGGAAGGCGCCGTAGATGCGGCAAATATTCTGAAGCCCGCGCTTGCGCGAGGTGAGATTCAGGTCATCGGCGCAACTACGATCGAAGAATATCGCCGTCACATTGAACGTGATTCGGCACTTGAGCGCCGTTTTCAATCCGTCACCGTCGGTGAACCGACGGCGGAAGAGGCGGTACGTATACTTCACGGCTTGCGTGACAAATATGAAGCGCATCACAAGCTGAAGATCACCGATGACGCCATTGAAGCCGCCGTGAGGCTTTCCGTCCGTTACATCAGCGACAGACGGCTGCCCGACAAGGCAATCGATCTGATCGACGAGGCAGCATCGCACAAACGAATTTCGAGCATGACCCCGTCGGGGGATATTCTGAAGCTTGAAGACGAGCTAAAGCGCGTCACGGGCGAAAAAGAAGCCTCTATACGCTCGCAGGATTTTGAGGGAGCCGCTGCCCTGCGTGACCGTGAACACGAGCTGCACAAAAAATACGAAACCGAAAAAAACAAATGGACTTCCGAACGCGACACCTCCGAGCTTTCCATCGGAGAGCAGGAGATCGCGGAAATCGTGACAGCCTGGACTAAAATTCCCGTTTCACGCTTGGCTGAGGAGGAAAGCAAACGACTTTTGCATCTTGATATGATCCTGAAAGAGCGCGTGATCGGTCAGGACGAAGCTGTCGATGCCGTTGCACGTGCGATACGACGCGGCCGCACGGGTCTGAAAGACCCGAACCGTCCCGTCGGCTCGTTCATTTTTCTCGGGCTTACGGGTGTTGGCAAAACGGAGCTTTCAAAAGCGCTCGCCGACGTTATGTTCGGGTCTGAAAGTGCCATGATCCGCGTTGATATGTCCGAATACATGGAAAGCCACAGTACCTCCAAGCTTATCGGCTCGCCGCCCGGCTACGTTGGCTACGACAAGGGAGGTCAGCTCACCGAAATGATCCGTCGACATCCGTATTCTGTCGTTCTTTTTGACGAGATCGAAAAGGCACATCCCGACGTTTTCAACGTACTTTTACAGATTCTTGACGACGGAATCCTCTCAGACGCGCAAGGACGCAAAGCCGATTTCAAAAACACCGTCATAATCATGACGTCAAATGTCGGTGCTGCCGACATTGTTTCAAGCAGACGGCTCGGTTTCACCGTCACCGACGAAAAGCTTGAGGAAAAGGACAGGATCCGCTCCTCAGTGACCGATTCGCTCAAGCGCACCTTCAAGCCCGAGTTTTTGAACCGCATCGACGAGATCATCGTATTTAACAAGCTTGAGGGCGAGTGCGTCAAAAAAATCGCCACGCTCTTACTGAATAAGATACGTGCACGATGTGCCGACATCGGAATCGATGTCACATTCAGCGACGACGTAGCGGAGCTTATCGCAAGCGAAGGCTTCGATCCCGATTACGGCGCGCGTCCGATACGACGCGCCGCTGTGCGGCTCGTTGAGGACACGTTTTCGGAAGCAATACTTGAGGGGAATATCCGTGAGGGTGACAGCATCACGGCTTCAGTCGCAGACGGCAAAGTCGTATATAAAAAGAAATAAAAAAACACACAGGGATTGTGTTATCCGCACGGTCCCTTTTCTATTGTAAGTATTAACTATTGAAAAAATGAGAAAGATATGATAAAATCGAATAAGTAAATTTGACTGTCACGGTCCAAAATCAAAAGAAGAGGAGAATGATAAATATGCTTGACGTTACGTTAACAGGATGCGGCGGCACAATACCGCTCAAAAACAGATGGCTCTCCTCTTGCTTTATGCGGCACAACGGAAAATGCCTTATGATCGACTGCGGCGAGGGTACACAGATCGCCATGAAGCACGCTTCCCTCCCCTTTAAGCCGATCGGTGTTATCTGCATTTCCCACTATCACGCCGATCACATGAGCGGACTGCCTGGAATGCTTCTTTCAATGGGTGGCGAGGGACGAACCGAGCCTGTTACCATTATCGGTCCACAGCACATCGAAAAATACGTTCGTGCACTTTTGGCTATTGCGCCCGAGCTTCCGTTTGAGGTTATATGCCGTCCTGTCACCGAGCGCACGGAAACCGTCACGATCGACGGCTTTCACATAACGGCGTTTCGCGTGAATCATACGCTTCCGACATACGGTTTTTCCGTTCAGATTCCGCGCGTCGGAAAATTTAACCGCGACCGCGCTATCGCAAATAACGTTCCGCTTCGCGTTTGGAATGCACTGCAAAAAAACGAGTCCGTTGAATACGACGGAGTCACTTACACGAGCGATATGGTGCTTGGCCCGCAGAGACGCGGGATCAAGGTGACATACTGCACGGACACGCGCCCGACACCGATTATTTCCGAGATGGCATACGACTCCGATCTTTTCATCTGCGAGGGAATGTACGGGGATGAAGACAAGCACGACAAGGCGATCAAAACGAAGCACATGACGTTCGCCGAGGCGGCGTCACTTGCACGCGACGCGTCGCCGCGCCGTTTCTGGCTGACGCATTTTTCTCCTTCTATGCCGAATCCGTCTGACTATATGAACGAAGCGTGCGCCATATTTCCTGCCGCCGAATGCGGGCACGACGGTCGAAGCATCACTTTACTTTTCGACGAAGAAAATAACGAGGAATAAACTGTGAATAATTATTTTAAGTTCATACTGACTGTGCTTATATTTGCACTGATGTTTTCATTCGTTGCCTGCGCCGACGGTTCGGACAGCGATGTAACGGATTCGTCGGATTTGACCGAAACCGAAACGGACACTGAAACTGAAACCGAAACTGAAACTGAAACTGAAACCGATACCGAAACCGATGCTATTACGGAATCGACCGATACGGAACCGTCGGACACCGAAACGGATACGGAGATCCCTGCTGACACCGACGTTGCGGCAAAGCCTGACGAAACTCACGACGATATTTTCGTAAAATACGTCGCTCTCGGCGACTCGATCGCATACGGATATGCGTTGCCTTCCGTTATGACACAGAGATATTCAACTCTCATAGGAAACCATATCGATGCCGTCGACGGCTATAAATCAAACGTTTACAATTATGCTGTCAGCGGCGACAAGGGCTCCGACCTGATCGAGCTACTTGAGGGTGGCGGCGCTCCCGAGCTCGCCGCCGCCGACATCGTCACCGTCAGCATCGGAGCCAACAACGTTCTCGGTCCCGCGCTCGATAATCTCGGTGAATATTATATGTATCTGTCCATACAGGACGAGAATCTGCGCGACATGATGCTGCCGCAGATATATACCGATCTACTGACGCAAACAGCAAGCGGCATTGCTGACTTCGGCGTAGAATTGCCGCGTATCATCTCTCTCTTACGCGATGCCGCGCCTGACGCAAAGATCATTTTCCAGACGATATACAATCCGTACAGGCACATGGATCTGACTCTTGATTTCATTTCAAACGAGCTTGATCTTTCTGCCGAAACAGACCGCCTCGTAAAAGCCTTGAACAGTGTTATCACAGAGAATGCCGACACGCTCGGCTATGACGTAGTTAACATTTATGGCGCTTTTTCGGAGCTGACCGACGTCGTTAATTCCGACGCTTTCATCGGCTCGGACGATGATTACGCGACCATATTCATGTCCGCAGACCCGCACCCCAATGCCAAGGGGCATGAGGTTATCGCCGACGCCATCATTGGCATGATCGACCTGCAGCAATATAACTGACTATCACAAAAAGGAGCACACTATGAAAATTTGTGTTTTCGGTGCATCGAGTAACGACATCCCCTCTCGCTATCTTAAAGCGGCGTATGATTTCGGAAAAATGCTGCCCGGGCACGGTCACAGTCTCGTGTTCGGCGGCGGCGCCACGGGCGTAATGGGAGAAGCGGCTCGCGGAATCAAAGCCGCGGGCGGTGTTGCTGTCGGAATTGCTCCGAAGTTTTTCGACGTTCCGGGTGTTCTTTACGAGGAATGTGACGAGTTTATCTACACGGAAACGATGCGAGAGCGCAAGGCGCTGCTTGAGGATATGTCCGATGCGTTCGCAGTGCTTCCAGGCGGCATCGGCACTTACGAAGAGTTTTTTGAAGTGCTCGTTTTGTGTCAGCTTGGCAGAATGAATAAACCGATTGCGATCTATAACGTAGACGGATGTTACGAACAACTTCACGCTCTACTGCTCCGAACCGTCGAAGAAGGCTTTATGCGTGAGGATAATCTTTCCCTATGTCACTTCTGCGATACGGCTGAAGAGATTATGGAATATTTGAGTAAATAACAAAAAACCGTATGGCACGTGCCATACGGTTTTCCTTTTACACCGTTTTTTATAGTTTTACTTTTTTCTTGACTCACGCAGGTGCGCGAAAAATCGGGACAGCATCATTCCGCATTCCGTGCCGAGAACACCCGACGTGATCTCGGGCTTGTGATTCAGCGGAAACGTGTTCAGGTCAAGTACGCTTCCGAAAGCTCCCGCTTTCGTGTCGCTTGCTCCGTATACGACGCGGTCGATACGGGAATTGACGATGGCGCCCGCGCACATGGGGCACGGCTCAAGCGTGACGTAGAGAGTACATCCGAAAAGGCGCCAGCCGCCGCGTGCCGTGCAAGCACGGTCTATCGCCGTCAGCTCTGCGTGACGGAGTGCGTTTTTGTCCGTTTCGCGTGCATTTGCGCCACGTGCGATGATCTGCCCGTCATATACGATAACACACCCAACAGGCACCTCGCCGAGCTCTGCCGAACGCTCCGCTTCAAGCATGGCTTCTCTCATAAATATTTCGTCAATACTGCATTCGTTCGTCATACGTGCCGCCTTTCGCTATTGTGTTCGTATACCTTATAATTGTATCATATCTCCGTGTCGCTTTTCAATATCGTTTGCGATTTTCCCCACAGTCAATGATTTACAAAATGTTAATAAATTTCTTTGGAATTCACTTGACAATCATGTGATTGCGTTGTATAATCTATAGTGTAAGCGTTGAACGCTATATCTTTTTCGAAAGGAAAAACAAATGAACAATTCGGAATTTTTCGACAAAACCAAAAAGCCGATCAACTTCGGCAAGTATAAGACGTATATAGTCTGGGGCGTTATCCTCATTCTTGTGTTTTCTGTAATCGGAAGCTGCTGGTATACGGTTGACGAGCAGGAACGCGCCGTCGTTACAACTTTAGGCAAGGTTACCGACACAACCGAAGCAGGCATCCATTTCAAGCTCCCCTTCGGCATACAAAAGGTAGAAATGGTCGAGGTCAACGTATATCAGAAGATCGAGATCGGCTACACCTCCGAGCCTGACGCCACCGTAGTCGTCAAGGAAGAGGAAAGCAAAATGATCACGGGAGATTATAACATCGTTAACGTCGATTTCTTCGTTCAGTATAAAATATCCGATCCTGTGAAATATCTGTACAGCTCCGCTGAACCCGATCTTATTCTTAAGAATCTCGTTCAGAGCCAGATCCGCAGCGTCGTCGGCTCAACCGACGTTGACAGCGTGCTGACAGACGGTAAACCTGAAATTCAGATCAAGGTAAAGGATCTTATCGCGGAGATCCTTACATCCTATGACATCGGTCTTGTTCTTGTTGACGTTTCCATTCAGGACAGCGAACCTCCGACAGAAACGGTAACGGCGGCATTCAAGGCTGTTGAAACGGCGAAACAGTCCGCTGAAAAGGTTATCAACGAAGCGGAAGCTTTCCAGAATGCGCAGATACCTGCCGCAAATGCCGAGGCAAACGCCCTCTTGCAGAATGCCGAATACTTAAAGCAGAACCGTATCAACGAGGCTAAAGAAGCTGTTGCTATGTTTGAGGCGATGTATACCGAATACGCGAATGCGCCATCCATAACCCGCACACGTATGTACTATGAAATGATTTGCGAAGTTCTGCCTAACGTTAAGGTATACCTTAACACAGCGAGCGACGGAAGCAACATTGAAATGCTGCTCCCGCTTGAAAGCCTTATCGAATCAACTGTAGCTCCTCCGTCGGGCAACTGATTCACCGCAACAATACTAAAGAAAGGTAATTATGATCATGGCAAAATCCAAAGCTAAAGTAAGTGTCATCGTCGTGTTGGCTATCCTTGCGGTCGTCGCCGTCGTTGTGCTTTTTAACTCATTTTATACCGTTGCCGAGAACGAATACGCCTGCGTATTCCGTTTCTCAAAAATTGAGATCATCACCGAAAATGCGGGACTTCACTTCAAGATGCCCTTCATAGACGAGGTGCGTACATTCCCGAAGACGGTGCTTTTATATGACATCCCCGCGTCCGAAGTTTTGACTGCCGACCAGAAAAGCATGACCGTCGACAGCTACCTCACCTGGAAGATCACCGATCCGAAAACGTTCTATCAGGCGGTAGGTTCGATCAGCGAAGCTGAAACCCGACTTGATGCATTAACGTACAATTCGCTCAAAAACCTTATGGGTAGACTCAATCAGGACGACATCATTAATCAGGACGATGCGAGCGAGCGTAACGACATCTACGCAGGCATTACGACGGAGGTTTCCGACAATGCAAAGGTGTACGGTATCACCGTTATCGACGTTAAGATCAAGCGTTTTGACCTGCCCGAAGCAAACGAACAGGCAGTTTACGAGCGTATGATCTCCGACCGTGAACGAATCGCTGCCGAATATACAGCAAACGGTGAATACGAGGCTTCCCTCATCCGCAACGAGGTCAACAAGCAAGTCAACATCATCATCTCCGATGCGACCGCAGAAGCTGCTCGCATCGAAGCTGAAGGCGAGGCTGAATATATGCGTCTGCTCGCAGAAGCTTACAACACGGACGACAAAAAGGAATTCTATGAATTTACACGTGCGCTGGAAGCTCTCAAGGCTACCCTTTCGGGTGACGAAAAAACCGTTATTCTCGGTTCTGACTCCGTGCTCGGAAATATACTTGCGGGCAATTTTCAAGCCGACAGCGAGGAAGTTACCGAATAATTCACGGTAGGAAATGTAAATATATACAGTATACAAAAGAACCAACGTCGATTTCCAACGGCGTTGGTTCTTTTTTGACGAAAAATATTTTTCGGACGATACTTTTCATCGGGTACTTGACCAAGAGCGACAACCACCTTCCCTTCTCGCACGGAAAATACTCAGCCAACGACATTTCCGCACGTTCGCGGTCATTAACCGATTTTTACGGCTACAACGCGACAGTCCGCTTTCGACCGCCCACACGGCACACTTGCGTATAAAATGGTGGGGAAATTAAAAATCCCGATTTATTGGAGGACGTGAGTCGTGAACAATCAAAACGAACCTATAAAAGAGCTATCAAGGCTTTCCCTGCAAGTCAAAGCTTTTCTGTTATCTGCTGTGGCAAACATTAATAAAGCATATACCGTTGCACGAACGGAAAAAAATACGGTCGCGGCGATTTTGTCGGCAGCTTACGCGGCGCTGACGAGCGCGGTGCCGCTTTTGTACTATTTTGCCGCGCTCATCCTATCGTCGGAGCACATCGTGATCGGTACGTACCCTTTGGGTATTGCGTTTTTGGCATCTTCGGGACGATGGGCGCCGATGGCGTACGCTGGCACTTTGACTGCGGCTTTGATCTTTTCGGATTCGGTCGCCGTTGACATTGCCGTTTATACGTTGGTTCTGTGCTTGCGCCGTTTGACGGTGATCTTCATCGATTCGCATCGCCGCATCTTCGATTTTGAGGACAAGCTTCGCGTAAAGATGGCGGTCTCCACCATCGGCGGTGCCGTTCTCGGTGCCTATCAAGCGATCAATGCCGATTTTTCTTTAGCTTCTCTTTTTGCATTTTTGCTTTACGTGATACTCACACCGACGCTGACGTTTTTGTATTCTGCGGTAACGGCAAAGCAAGGAATAAACGACGTTACTTTATATAAACAAGCAGGCGCGGCAGCACTTGTCGTATCACTCGTTGCGGTCTTACGCAATCTGACGCTTCTCGGGATAAATGTCGCCGTTGCCGCGGCGATGTTGATGACGATCTGTGCCGCAAAGCGATACGGAACCTACAAAAGTGTGATTTTCGGTCTTTTCATGGGGCTGATACTACCGCCATCTCTTATGCCCGTTTTCGCTTTGGCGGCAATCACCTCCGGCATTTTATTCTCGGCATCGCCGTATATTGCGACAGCGGCAAGCTCGCTTGCGGCACTTTCCTGGGCAATATATGCAGGTGGATACATCATCGCCACCGCAGTCGCACCGTCGTTTTTACTTGGCGGTGTACTCGCCGCCGTCGTCATGTACTCAGATATATTGACAGCAAAACCGTCAGAAAAAGCAGACACCGTCCCCGCCGAAGCGATACTACTGACGGATAGATTGCGCCGCGAAGACACAGATGCCTTGCTGCATGCGCGTGCCAATGCTTTTTCGGGGCTTTCGGATATGCTTTACCGTTTATCAGATCGGATTTGCCGTCCGAGCTTTTTCGATGTAAAAGAGGTTATAGCTGACGGAAAGCGCAAGATCTGCCGCCGATGCAAAAAGCGTGATTTTTGCTATACAGAACACGAAGGCGAAACGGAGGATGCATGGGACAAAGTTGCCGTTAAAGTGGCTAACAACGGTATTTTGCGCGAAACCGACGTGCCGCCGTTCCTCTCTGATAACTGTCGGCACGTCGAAGAGCTATGTTGCGGAATCAACGAAGCGTATGCCGAGCTATTGCGTTCCTTGATTGACACCGACAAAACCGAAATCATGGCGTTTGACTACGGTGCGATCTCGTCGGTTTTGTCAGGCATGATCGCAGAGCGGCAAGTCGACTATGAAATCGACCATAAGCTCTCACAAAAGCTTGCCGCACATCTGCGCGAGCACAAAATACACGCAAAAAGAGTTTGCATATTCGGTAACCGCAAAAAAACCGTTTTCATTTCCGATCTTAAGCTTTCTCAGATCCATATCGGCGAAGATGACCTTCGCAGGCTCACCTCAGACGTATGCGGCGGCGAGTTTTCGTCGCCCGAATTTGAGCTTAAAGGCGGCAGCATCAATGCCACAATGCGCTCGGAGGCGTCTTTTTCAGTCATTTTCCAAAAAAGGCAGTCTACTAAGTCCGAAAGCTCCGCCTGCGGAGATTCGGCGATGGGTTTTCCCTGCAGAGAGGACCGATATTGCGCTCTGATCAGCGACGGCATGGGAAGCGGCCGCGAAGCGGCGCTTACATCGGGTATGTGCGCCCTTTTCATCGAAAAGATGATGTCGGCAGGAAACAGCGCATCCGTTACGCTTCAAATGTTGAATTCCATGATCCGCGCCAAAGGCGCAGAATGCTCTGCGTCCGTTGATATGCTCGACTTTGATCTGTTGACAGGTCAGGCGCACTTCATCAAAAGCGGTGCGGCTCCCTCATACATCGTGCGCGGAGGCGAGGTTTTCCGCATCGATTCAAAGACGATCCCCGTCGGGCTCATTCGCTCTCTCGACGCGGAGGAAACGACCGTCCGCACCGAGGTAGGTGATATCATCGTTATGGTGTCTGACGGCGTTGCCGAGGATGACAGAGACTCAGTCTGGCTATGCACGCTTCTTTCCGACGTTTGCGACAGGGGCACCGCCGACACGGCTGATTTGATCATCAAAGAAGCCGAGCGCCGCTTACAAAAAAAGGACGACGCCACCGTATGTGTTATACGTGTGGCATCGTCCGCAAAAACAAACGACGTTATTTGACGAAATTTATGACATCTTTTTCATGAAGATCCATAATGATAGCCATCGTTATCGGAATTCCGAACAGTCCGATAACGCCGAACAGCACCGTTCCGACAAACATTGAAACGAGCGTAACGAGCGGATGCAAGCCTACACGGTCGCCGACTATCTTCGGTTCGATGATCTGGCGGATAATGAACACGATGACGTAAGTGATGATGAGTCCAATCGCCATGCCGTAGTTGCCGCGTATAAGCTCAATGACAGTCCAAGGGATGAGGACCGTGCCCGTTCCGACAACGGGAAGAATATCGAAGACTGCGATCATAAACGCAACGGCAAAGAAGTTTTTTACACCGAGCACGAGCATTGCTACGGTCAGCTCTGCGAAGGTGATTCCGAGAATCAGAGCGTACGATTTCAGATAGCCGAAAAGAATGTCGTAGATAGCGGTTTTGACAGCAACTGCTTTTTTGTAAGAAGCTTCGCTGAACTGACGTTTTACGAATTGGCTGACTTTATCGTGATCTGCAGTGAAATAATACGAAGCGACGATGGAGAATACGATTCCGATCACCGTTGTGGGAAGCGAAGAAGCGATACTTGTAATAAGCGAAACGATAGCACCCGACAGCGTTGATATCAGACTGCCGATATATCCGAAGATGTTATTCGCAAGTGTTTCTATAGCAGCAGCGAGCGTCGGGTCAAAGTCCTCGGGAAACTCCATGGCACCGTCGATAGCCATAGACAAAAGCGGCTTGATCGTATTATTGTAGAATGCGGGCAGCTTTGATATTTGTGATGCGATATAGGAAATCAGGCTTGCGCCGAGAGCTACTATTAAAACGCCGATCGTGCTGTAAAACAGCAGTAATGCCAATATCGATGCAACCTTATTTTTTAGCTTGAGTTTTTTTTCAAAAAACAACACCACGGGACGAAGCACAACGGAAATAACGTATGCAATCAAAAACGGCATCATAAAGTTGATCGCACGCTTAAAAAAAATATATATAAGCGCCAATAAAATAACGATGTATAGGATATTTATTATAAACTTACGTTTCTCTTCTGTTTGCATACATCGCCTCCTGATAATATTTTACTTCTTAATCTATATTATGATTATAATTAATTTTTTGATAAGTGTCAATAACTATCGTTAATTGTTGACATTATCGCAATAATTTTATTCGATTTTATTAAACTTTATGGCAATTATTTTGCTTCAAAAAGCAGCGTGTCGATCCGCGACCGACACGCTGCTATAATTTTTATTTTTCCGGTGCGCTGATAACGGAGAGATTACCTGCGTAAATACCCCAGAAATAATCGGAAACGTAGCTTCCGAAGGCTTCATACGGAACCTTGATCGTTGGTTTCGAATTGACTCCCGATAAGAGCTCCGCACCGATCGAAACAGATCCGCAGTTTGCGTTATACAGATATATCTCCTCGATCGTACTGCATCCCTTGAGGAATCCGTCGTATATCTGAACGATGTTATTATTGATAACGAGCGTCTTCAACGCCTTCGCATCAGAAAACGCCCCTTCGCCTATGGCGAGGATGGCTTTGCCGTCCGCTGTTTTCGGGATTACGATCGTGTCTGCCGATGCCGCATCGCCCGTAACACCCGTTACAAGCAAACCGTTACCAAATTGTTCGTACGTGAATGCATCCGCCGACGTTTCGGTGAAGTCAAGCTCAACGTCACTTCCCTCGCCACCGGGCGCTTCGGGCACCTCGGGGATCTCGGGATATATGATATCTACCGCTTCGGTGTTGCCCTCTGCTCTTCTTATATCCTCGACGAGCTGCATTGTTCTGATCGGAACACCCGCATCGTTCAAGTGGAAATTACTGTCGTAGAAATAGCCGCCGTCAAGTATGTAATCGCCGACGTCGGAGATGATCTCACAGTCGATATTATCGTATAGGAACTGATAAAATGCCTTTATTTCTTCATCCGTCGTTGTGACGGCATCCGCGTTCATGGGCGGGAAGCTGAAGTAGACGGTTGCACCGCGTCGGTTCGCCCACGCAATATAATCGTTCAGATAATCGACAAATCCGTTGTCGAACAGATCGCCCGACAGGTTTATCATCTTGTTCGGGTCGTAGCCAAGCGTCATCTGATTGTAGGGACGCTCATAAACGATGTCACCGTATTCGTTGAATGCCGCCTTTGTATAGACACCCGAAACGGATAGACCGTCACCGCGTGCATATTCAAGCTTTTTGCCAAGGTAGCTCCAGAATCCGCCCGCCATATCGCCAAAGTTATCCGCGCCTATATGAAACAAAAGCGAATAATCGCTGTCGCACGCCTGCCACATCGACTCGGCATTATAATACATTGACAGCGTTTGCGCGTCCATTTCCGGACATATAACGATTATGTCTCCGCGTTCGATGCCCGATTTAGACAAATCAAGCATGACCTTCGTGCCGAGTGTTGCGTAAAGTCCGAAATTTACGACGGGGCGTCCGAGGTATTCCTCCATCGTTTTTGAGTCAAGTCCGAAGGCGAGGCTGCTGCCGCCGATAAGGACGATTTTTTCACCCTCTACGGAGATGAGTCTATCATACTTTTCCGAAAGCTCACCGAGGAAGGTCTCGCCGTACTGCGACGGAGTTGCAAGGCATACCGCCGCAAGCGTTATCACGGGGATGAGTATGACGAGTGCTATTGCAATAAACGATATTTTCATCTTTTTCATAGTCTACACCTCCCGATCAGAACTGGAAGTATATGAAGGTGCTTTCGCCGTCACCCGATGCGATAATAAGCGCCGCGGCGATCACCATCCATATAATGTGAGCGTAACTGTACGAAGCCGTGAGCATATACCCGTTTTCATCCGTTTTGTAAAGCTCGCGTATCGGCTTTTTGTCGAAATGAGAAAGCATATAAACGGACACGGCAACAGCGATCAGCATAACAAGATCGAGTCCCATAAAGCTGAAGGTGTTTTTGATGTAGTCGAGCCCCGTTCCCCAGTCGGTAAAGAGCTTGCCGATGAGTATGCCGAGGTCGGAGATGCTGTTTGCACGGAAGAATATCCACGCAAAAGATACAAGAGTGAACGTAACGGCTTTTTTATAAACATGGAATCCGCGGCTGTCCATATTTATGCCGAGCTTGCCGCAAATGGAAGCACGCGGCTTCTTTGTAAGCTCGCCGATGACCTGATACAGTCCGTGAAGCGCGCCCCAGATGACGAACGTCCACGCTGCGCCGTGCCAAAGTCCCGACACGAGGAAAACGATAAGAACGTTCAAGTGCTTACGCCACACGCCGCGTCGGTTACCGCCGAGCGGTATGTACAGGTAATCGCGGAACCATGTTGAAAGCGAGATGTGCCAGCGTCCCCAGAATTCCTTGATCGTTTCGGCAGAATACGGACGGTTGAAGTTCTGCATCAGGCGGATGCCCATCATCCGCGCACATCCGATGGCGATGTCGGTATATCCGGAGAAGTCACAGTATATCTGCACAGCGAAGAGCACCGTTGCAACGAGCACTCCAAGTCCCGTTGCGTTTGCGGCATCGTTATAAACAGCGTTTACGTAAACGGCGACGATGTCGGCAACGACGAGCTTTTTGAAGAATCCCACGATCGCAATACCGAAACCGGTGATAAAGTCATCGCAATCGAATTTATGCTCAGCTTTAAGCTGAGGAATCAGATTGTCCGGACGCTCGATAGGTCCTGCGACAAGCTGCGGAAAGAACGAAACGAAGGTCGCATAGTATCCGAAATGACGCTCCGCTTCTATATCTCCGCGATACACGTCGATAACGTAGGACAGCGTCTGGAACGTATAAAATGATATTCCGACAGGCAGAATGAGGTTTAACGTCAGATCAAAGTCGCCGCCTCCGAAAAATGATATCGTACCGGTGACGGAGTTTGCAAAAAAGTTATAATACTTAAAGAAAACGAGAACACCGAGTGAGGCAACGAGCGTCACTGCCAACAGTAGCTTTTTATACGCTTTGTTATCCGTTTTGCTCATTAACAGCGCAGACACGTACGACACTGCCGTTGTAAGCACGATGAGATATATGAGACTTGCGTCCCAATACATATAAAAATAATAGCTCGCGGCAAGCAACATTATCCAGCGGTATTTCAGCGGCAACAGATAATGCAATATGACGACTATCGGCAAAAAGATCAAAAATTCAAGCGAATTAAATACCATTTGACGTTTCCTCCTTTTCCGATACGTCAGCGTCATTTTTCGGCGCGGGCTTCACATAATAATAAACCGACAAGCTGACGGCGCCGAAAATAAGAAGCATCAAGTATAGCTCCTCCAAAGAAGCTCCCTCAAACAGCAAAAATACAGTAACCAAAAGCTCGATTACAACCGAGGCACTTGCGTATATCCATTTTTTCGCCGTTTTTATACTCAATATCTGCAAAAGCAGCACCGCCGCTATCGCTATCAGCAATACGATAATGTTATCAAGCAGAATCATCGTACGTCACGCTCCTTTATATTGTTTTCGAATAATGTATTCGTTATATCTGACGTTGTCAGATCAAGTTTTACGATCATGGGTTATAATATTCCAAAAAGAACACATCCGACGGTGTTCGTTGCAAGGTTTGCAAACATATGGACTATCCACGAAGGATAAATGCTGCCTGTTTTTTCGTCAAGATAATTGAAAATGACGCCGCCCGCAAACAGTCCCGCAACCAAAAGCACGAACAGAAGCGGCGAAAACCAGCCCGACATTATCGCAACGTGATACACAGCGAAGCTTAGCGCAGAAAACACGTATGCTATGCCGCGATTCATATATTTATTCAACGTGTGAAATGCAAATCCGCGGAAGAAAAGCTCCTCAAGTAAGGAATTGCATATTGAAATATACGCGGCAACATAGAGGAAATTGTCGCGTGTGACGCCTTCGCCCGACGTAAGCGATGAGGTGACTGCCGAAAAGTCAAAGACACCGCGAAGCGCAAAATAGCCGCCTACGATGAAAGCATATATTGCCATACCGATCAAAAGCGATAAGATGATCCCCTTTTTTCTATGCAACAGTATTGACCTTAAGGCATCTTTATCGAAGCAGAGCGCAAAAACGATCGGAAGCCCCGCAAAAAGCACGATCTTAACGGCAGACTTCACCGCATAAGTCGGTGAGATTACACCGTCTACTATCGCCATGACTGCACATCCGAGTACCGTTGCCGCCGCGACATACGCGGCGCATTTATTTATACGGTGTGGCATTATACTTCTATTTCAAGCGATATCTTTCTTGGCTTCATCGGGTATTCGACGATGTCAAAGCATAACATTTCAGGCTCACCTTTACGGTGTCCGTGGAAAGACACGGCATCCCTGCCGTCGCGGAGGCGGAAGCAGGCATTGTGTCCCGCAATCGGGATATCGGTGCCAATCCCCGACAAAACGGGCTCGTTACCGTATTTGTCAAATTCTCTGTCAAGCGAATCGGACGTATACCATCCCATTTCATATCCTCTGCCGACGCCTGAATACCAAAGATAATACACGCCGTCACGCTTCACCATATACGAGCCTTCTATGAATCTGCCGTGGTCCCATTCGCCCGGCTTACCCGGTCGAGCAAGGATTCGCGGCTCGCTGACGGCGCGTGCGGTGTTCAGGTCTATCTCGTACAAATACAGCTCTTCCCACGATGCTGTCGCGTATACACGGCCGTCATCGTCGGCAAAAAGGCTGATATCATTGAAATTGCGGTCAATGACGGGTTCCTCGTGAAGCTTGTACGGACCGAGGATATCGTCTGCCACGGCGAGATAAGAATGAAGATCAACGCCCTCTTCGTCGTCACGCGCATTGACGGTGCAGTAAAATTTTCCGTTATGTATGAAAAGCTCGGGCGCCCAGAAACGGTTTTTACAATGGCACCCTTCGGGTATATCCTCTGCTGAAATTATTGTTGATTCAAACGTCCAATTTACTAAATCGTCCGATGACCAAAGCTTTACGCCGGGCGTATATCCCGACCAAAATGCAGGCGACGTTGCGACAAGATAATATTTGCCGTTATAGTCGATCACGGCAGGGTCCCGCAGATTGCCGGGGACGTTACCGACAGCAGGATTTTTGATCTTCATAAAAATCAACCTCGTTATCTTTTATTCTTAATGCACAAATTACGGGGCATATATTTAATCATATTAATTATATATGTCATATTGTTCCGTGTCAAGCTTTTAGATCGTGTGAAAAAATCTTTATATAACACTTGCGGCGTTTTTTGTGGTATAATGTTTAATGATATCAATACAAAAAACGGATACAAAAATGGAAAAAATAAAAAAACGTAAAAAAGACTTAGTTACCGATTTCACAGTTGGCTCCGTGCCGCGTCAGCTATTCCGCTTTTCTCTGCCGTTCATGATCTCAAACGCGCTGCAGATACTCTATTCGCTCGTTGATATGCTCATCGTCGGACAAAAGCTCGGCGGTCCCGGACTTTCCGCAGTTTCAACCGCAAGCTCTGTTTTCATGTTTATGACAATGCTTGCGATGGGGTTTTCAACGGGAGGACAGGTCCGCATTTCACAGCTTATCGGCGCCGGCAAGAGAGGTGACACCTCGCCGGTGATCGGCACGCTGTTCACGCTCACGATGTCAATGGGCGTCGTTGTTTCAGCCGTCGGTCTGATTTTTGCGAACTCTGCGCTTACGATTCTCAACACTCCGACGGAAGCCTATGACTACGCATACGACTACATGATCGTTTGCGCGTGCGGCATCATATTTACATACGGATATAACATGGTCTCCGCCGTTTTGCGCGGAATGGGCGACTCAAAGCACCCTTTAGTCTTTATCGCTATCGCTTCTGTAATAAACATCATACTTGACGTCGTTTTCGTCATCTTCTTTGATTGGGGCACATTCGGCGCCGCACTCGCGACGATACTCGGTCAGGCATTTTCGTTCATTTACGCGCTGTTTTTCCTTTACCGCCGACGTGAAGAGTTCGGATTTGATTTTTCGCCGAAGAGCTTCGTTCCCGACAAAACGGCACTTCGTGAGCTCGTTCGGCTCGGAATCCCCTTCGCTTGTCAAAGCTGTGCTATCAACATTTCAATGATGTTCGTTAACGCGCTCATCAACGACGTCGGAGTCAATGCCTCCTCCGTTTTCGGTGTCGGCGTTAAGGTTGACGACATCGTGAACAAGGTAACGCAGGCATTTACGTTTGCCGTTTCCGCGATGGTGGGACAAAACATAGCCGCGAGAAAAACAGACCGCATACGCTCTATCTTCTTTTACGCGATGCTCTACTCGGCTGTATGCTACCTCGTCTTCGCGTCCGTTTACTTAATGATCCCCGAGGCTATGTTCTCGATCTTCACCGACGACGAAGGCGTTCTCGAGCTTGCTCCCGTATTCGTTCACGCCATCGTTTGGGGATTTCCCGGTATGGTTATAATGCGAAGCACGAACGGCTTCATTCAAGGCATCGGAAACGCTCGGCTCGGCTTGATATTCGCTCTTATCGACGGATTTTTCATGCGCATACTGCTTTCGTATTTCATCGGCGTCACGCTTGGATACGGGCTTTTCGGATACGTGCTCGGCTACGGTCTCGCGCCGTTCGGAACGGCGATACCGGGACTTATATATTTCGTTTCGGGAATATGGAAAAAACGTATGAGAAAGCTGCAAAATACATAAAAAACGAAAGACCTTTCGCCGAGCGAAAGGTCTTTTTGCTGTTCACACACAATCGGGTGACGGAAAATATATCGGCAGAGGCAGCCATGAGGCTACAGAGTGCGAAAGCTGTGCGCGGTACGGTGAGGTTAGTCCGTACAAAAGTGCTGTCGCATCGTTATGCGACAGCTCGATCGGAGCTTTTACCTCATCGGTGATGCTGACTTCCCCGTCCTTAATGCGGAGCGTAAAGCTTTCATCACAGCTGACACCGTGAATCAAAAGCGAAAGCTCGCCGTCGGGCAGATCGTAAAGCTCTGCGGCAAGCCGCAGATACGCCGACGCGACTCGTCTGTGATGCATCACCGAGATCTGTTCGTTACTGCGGATATTGACGCCGTCGTACAGTGCGTGCATCTCATTTATCAATTCGGGTGACGTTTCGTGAAGCGAGAACAAAAGACGTTCTTTCTTCGTATGCAAAAACAGCGCGTTCACAGCGGAACACAGATCGTCCGCACATACGAGCTCAATCTCGGTGACTCTGTCATCGTCTATGACGGCATATCCTGCAAACTTGCCGTTTTTGACAAACGCAACGGTCTTTGCCTCCCACGACGCGATGACTTCGGCAAAGTTATCTCTTATAATGTGCATACGGTTCCGAGCGTGAAGCGCTTCAGCTTCGGAAACAAAGTCGTCAAGCGGCACTGCGAGCATTTCATCATTCAGATCGATGCCGAGGTGACGTGCAACGTCATTACGAACAGAAAAGTTATAAACACGTCCTGCGCATTCATAGCCGAAATGAGCATATCGGTGGCGTCTTCCACCAAGGTCGGACAAATCCGCGCCCGATGCGCGGATCTCATCGGTTGCCACCGTCATAAGACGCGACATTATTCCCTCTCCTCTCATATCGGCGCGGCAAGCGACGTTGCCGATACCTGCTGATGTCAGGCGAGTGCCGCAAACGTCGATGTCCCTATAATAAACGCCGACGGCGCCGACGAGTTCACCGCCGCGCACGGCAACAATGTTACTGCAGGTGTCGGCGTGATAAAGCTTCGGCAAAAGAGATTCAAACCCTTCCGTTCGCTCGCTCGGAAAGCCAAAGGCTTCGTTGAGCAGTTTTATGAGCTTACCGTATTCATCGGGTGTGCTTTTTCGAATGATGATCCCGTTCATATTTTGTCTCCGTAAATTTTTTCAATCGTTCCGTTTTTGCGCGATCTTTCCGCGGCAAAAACGGCAAGGTGCGACGCTATCGACACGTCGAGCGACGGCGCGCACGGGGACGTTACCTCGCCTCTGACAGCACGGACAAAGTCGCGCGCGAGCTCGACGTCGCCGCCGCCGTGACCGCCCGTCATTCCCGATTTGTCACCGTCGATCTTCAGGTCGATCACATCCTCGGTATAAAACGTTTTACATTCAGGCGACTGATCTATCAGCCGCAGGCGGATTATAGAATCGTCGAACGTTCCTTTGATCTCGCCTTTCGTGCCGATTATGTGTACGTTGCGTTCCGATTTTGACGCGCCGCCGATCATATTAAGCGTTGCTGTCATGCCGTTATCGAAATTGACGAGGACGCTTTGGTGATCGACGACCTTGTGGCCGCATTTATATACGCAGAGTCCGTAGGGATTGTCCGTTTTGAGCGAGTTGATCTTATCTTCAATCGTGGGATTTTGTCCCGAGAAGCAGTCCCAGACGTAAAAACGCCAGCGGTCTGGGTGATCGATATAATGTTTTTTCGCCGAATAGGGACATTCGGGCTCTATTTCGCAGTCGCAAAGACAGCGTGTACCTGCCCTTTCGGGAATTTTATCTGCGGAAAATGCAAAATCGGATCCAAACGATGCAGCGGATACGGGACGTGCATCGCCCGCGAACCAAAGCATAAGATCCATATCGTGACAGCACTTCGCAAGGAGCATTCCCGCGCCGCATTCCTCCTCACTGCGCCATTTTCCGCGCACGTATGACACGACGAGATGGTGATACGAAACGTGCTCTGTTAACTGTATGTTGATAACATCGCCGATGCGGTCAAGGTATTCGTAGACCTTGCGGTAAAAGGGTGCATATCGAAGCACGTGGCAGACATACACGGTGTTACCGTACTGCTTTGCCGTTTCATATAAAAGCTCCGTTTCCTCGCGGCTTACGGCGAGCGGCTTTTCGAGGATCATATCATATCCGAGACGAAGAAGCGGCACTGCGGTTTTTATGTGCTGGCTGTCCATCGTGCCGTTGATGATTACGTCCGCGATCCTGTCGCGGGACGCAAGCTCGTCGGCATCGTAAAACTGCATATCCTCGGGAATGCCGAACTCTTCGGCGGCAAGTCGCCGCTTGACAGGATCTGGATCGGCGACGCCGATGACGGTCAGCATATCGGGATCCGTTTTGGCTAAAGACGCATATATCATCGATCTGTGGCCTGCGCCGACTATGATCGCCGTTAAGGGTTTATTTACAATATTATTTTGCATATTCGTAACCTGCCTTCTTTTTGACTAAATGAACCGTTTCAATCGGCGCGTCATGTATAGCGCCAGAGTGAGCTTTACCGCATCGGGAATGATGAACGGCAAGACCGTTGCCGTTATGACGGCGTAAATATCGTTCGTACTGCCTAAGTAAACGGTCGCATACCACAGCGCGCCTGTCAGATAACAAACCAACAGCGCCGCCGCCATCGACGCGGCAAGGCGCACCGTGCTCGTTTTTGTGTACCGCTCCGTTGTCCACATGAACAAGGCTGACAGTACAAAGCCGAATAAAAAACCGCCTCCTGCACCGAAAAGGACGGACACGCCGCCGCAGAAGCCCGAAAAAACGGGAAGCCCCAAAGCTCCGAGCGACAGATACAGAAGTACCGTGACAGTTCCGAGCTTACCGCCGAGCAGACCGCACGACAAAAGCACGGCAAACGTTTGAAGTGTGAACGGGACCGCGGACGGCACCGTTATCCATGCGCATATCACGGTGATGGCGGTGAACAGCGCCACTGTAACGATGTCTTTTGTTTTCACTGTACGTCTTTGCCCCTTTCGCTACAGATACTTATAGAAAGCTTATCACAAACTTAATTAAGAGTCAATATTTATAAATTTCGTTTATTTATTAATGATTCCAATATAAATATTTACTGTGATTATTTTCGTATTTCCTTGTAATACAAATGTTTTCATGGTATGATTAAACTATAGATTTCTGTATACTTTATCGATATGTTTGAGGTGCGCCCATGAAACTGCAAAAACCGATCTATAAAAACACATTCGCAACAGAACAGATCTATGCTGACTATGCCCCCCTCTCCTCTTTGCGTCATCTTGAAGCCTCCTTTGCCGAGGACATCGGATCGGGCGAATACAGGCTCGACCGCATACTTGCGCGTCACGGTGCCGCAAACGGAGACCCTAATCGCGGCGGCAACGACGACGGCGACGCGCTCATGACGCGCGGACGATCGTTTTATATGTTCACGCACGACGTTTCCGTTATCGGATTCGGCGGTATGGCTTCGTACTGTCAACCGCTTGGCAGACGCGACTTATTGGTTATAGATTTCTACCGCGGTATAGATAAGCTTGAGTTTTCCGAGGTTGCAGAAAAGCGTCTTAATACGCCGTCATATTGGCACGGTGAATACGTATGCAACGCGCTCACAGTCACGGTTGACAAGTTCTTTACCGAAGAAAACTGTGCTGTCGTTCTTTACACCGTTGCAAATTCATCTGGCGACGACTGTGTACTGACGGTCGTGACTCATTCTCCGTACACCACAGTACCGTGGGCGTGTTATCCCAACAATAAGCTTCGCGGCGAGCTTCGCGGAAGGCTGAACGATAAAGACAATCTTACGACGATAACGGCACGGCTTTCCGCTTCGGGCACGCCCCGTCCGCGCGGACACCGTCCGCCGCGAGACGGAGAGGTGCTTCCCGCATGGAAGCGTAAGCCGTCCCTTTACAGAGAAATAAAAATTCCGGCAGGCGGAGTCGCCAAAGGCGACGCCATTATTGCTTTTGTCACCGACGAGATACCGAAATCAGCGGACGATTTTCTCCGCTTTGCGGCGTTGGCTGACGAATCGCACGAAGCGGCTCTTGCCACACAAAGACGCGAATATAACGAATATTGGCACCGCTATATTCCCTACATCGATGTGCCGAGTGCGCCGATGAAAAAAGCTATCGATTATCACTTCTGGCTCTTACGCTATAATACGCTCAACGCGAACATTCCCGGTCACGATTATCAATATCCTATCACAATGGAGGGCGTTCTCGGCTACAATAACGCCATCGTCCTGACGCAGTGTATGCATCTGCAGGACACAAAGTGGCAAAGACTGCCGCATCTTCCCTACGGTCAGCTTCTTTCTGTCGGCTCGTGCTCGGGCGGCAGTGCATTTCTTGACAATCCGGGCAACCGCCGCAACTGGAACAACCACTACGGTCAGTATATCGCGACGGCAGGACGCGAGGCTTTCTTCGTACACGGCGGTGATAAACAGTTCGCCCTGACACTCGCACGTTGGTTCGAGGGAGACTGCAAAGGGCAGCTGCAGCATTACGGTCAGCACGCAAGCCCCTCCACACCGAAAACGCATCTTATCTCATATCGCAGCAACTACATGACGGGTAATGACGCCGACACCTGCTCAATGCACTATCGCGGAGTCGGCATGCACAAGACACACGCCGAAAACGCATACGTTTTCGGTGCGGCTGCGTCATCCGCTGAGCTATACCGTCTTGCCGGAAACGAAAAAAAAGCTGCCGAGATGACTGAGCTTGCCGAAGCGATACGCCATGATATTTTAGACTATCTTTGGTGCGATAAGTGCCGTTTCTTCGAAACGCGCGCCGTCGCCCCGACAGATGATTTCGTCATTCACAACCCCGATAAACCGAACCTTGTTCCATTGAAGGAAAACAACAACTATAACTACTTTTCCGAGCGTGTCGTTCCTACAGACGAACAGTCGCTCAAAAAATACATTGACGCTTTCCGTCACCTTGCCGATCCTGAGGAATTTCCCATTTTCCCATACTACACTGCGAGCCAGCGTGACAACAAGCTCGCTCCCGGAAGCAACAATTTCTCTAACATCAATTTCACCGTTCAGGCGCGCGCATACTCCGCCGCGATCCGCGATTATGATAAGGACGGCAAATACGTAACGCCTGAGATGTTTGAGAATATGGTCGATTGGTGTGCATGGAATATGTTCCCCGACGGCGGTGATCTTGACTATCCGAACAATAACGAATTCTTCAACGCAGACCGTGCCTCCGATCCGCGTGGCGCGGGCGACTATTATCGTTCGTGGATCTACCACAACATTCTCGGTAATTATAACTACATCTTCATTGAGGAGATGGCGGGACTTCGTCCGCGTGCGGACGGTAAGATCGAGCTTTCGCCGATCGATTTCGGCTACGCTCACTTTGCCGCAGACAATATGCGCTATCACGGACGCGACGTTTCGATCTTCTATAACACCGACGGACACTACGCTGACATTCCGAGCGGCTATTCCCTTTATGTTGACGGCGTGCTCGCCGTAAACATGGCGTCTCTTTCCGCATTCGTTTACGATCCTATAACGGGAAATGTTGAATCGGACGGCGACGTTATCGCCTCCGTTGCTGTCGGCGCGCTTGCCGCGGCGCTTGAATGTGATACTGCTGACGAAGAAATGAAGCGGCTCTACTCGCTTGCCGGAATCACGGATCTTTCAAATCTCGCCGCAGGTGCAACAGTCACGGCAACATACACACCCGAGTCCGCAAGAGAAGCGATCTGGGCTGAAAAACACCGCGCAGACGGGCACGATGAGTCGTCGATCGCCGTTAACGAGTATACACCGTCGCCCGATGCCGTCGTTGACGGGATTTATGAATGTATGCCGTTCTGGGGCAATTACGGCTCAAAAAACGAGTTTGACACGCTGACACTGACGCTTCCCTCTCCACGTACCTTCGACACGTTGACGGCATATTTCTATGATGACAGGCAAAATGACGGATACTCCTATCCGCGCCGTTATCTTATCGAATACTATGCCGACGGGCAGTGGCTTCCCGTTACGACGCGTTCGCAGACGCCGCGGCTCATGTGCGCGAATAAGAACGAGAGCCGTTTCGACGCTGTAACGACGGACCGCGTCCGCGTTCACTTTTATAACCGTTTACATCACTATACAGCCGTAACGGAGATCGCGCTTTACTTTGAGGGTACGCCGCGTTGCGCCGTCCTCAACTATCCGCCGTACGTTTACGCAGGATCTTATGATCTCGGTGGACTCAAAGCCCGCCTTTTGGTAGACGTGATCGACGACGGTATGCCGTTTGACCGCGACATGACGTACAGATGGAACGTCGATTGGAAGCCTGAGGGCGCGTCGGTTATGATCGAGGACATTCATTGTCCCGACACCGTCATGACGGTGTCAACTCCCGGACGCTATCACCTGACGCTTCACGTTTCGGACGGTGAAACGCGCCGTCACTGCAGTCACGCCGTATTCATCAAGCAAAATGAATCCGCCCTTTACGATGCGGCACCGAAAGCCAAAGTTTCCGTTGATTTCTGCACCGATTGGGAGAACAAGGACGGCGTTATCAACGAAAAGTTTGAACCGCGTTCGTCCGCGATGGGTTCCGGCAGAGGTTGGGGCACGTACGGCTCACGCCGCCGTGAACATGAGCTGACGCTCATGTGGGATGAGCCAGTAACGCTCAACGCCGCCGACATTTATTGGTACTGCGATAACGGCGGCATCAAGCTTCCCGTATCGTTTAACCTCACTTACGTTGACCGCGACGGCATCGAGCACGACATCAGCGCCACTACCGACACCGCCGACGCGATCGCTGTCGGAAAATATAACCGCGTGAATTTCAAAACCGTTACCGCGAAATCGCTGACGCTTCACTGCAAGAGCACGCCTTCAAGCGGACTCGGCGTATACCGTCTTAAGGCTTATATGCCTGCGATCGATCACATCGAAGAGGTGATCGCCTCCGTCAAATCGGGTGAGCATCCCACGCTTCCCGATACCATCGTAGGCATTTCCGCCGAGGGTGACCGTATCCCGCTTTCCGTCGTATGGTTTGACGAAAAGCTCGACACCTCCGCTGACGGACTTTATACCGTTTCTGGCGTGACGAGTCCTCTGACGCATCAGGTCACAGCATCTGTTTACGCAAGAGGAGATATGGATCAAGCCAGCATCACCGAAACTGATCCCGTATCCGTTACCGTAAGAGCAGGCGAGGCACCGCAGCTCCCCGACACCGCTACCGTTCACCGTAACAACGGTTCTGCCGACAATCAGACGTACAAAATCAAGTGGTACAATGCGGCAAAAGAGGTGCGCTCCGCCGTCGGCACGTACACCGTTGCCGATGCAGGCATCGTTATCGGCACGGATATTCACGTGCCCCTTACGCTTAACGTAATATAAACCTAATCGATCATTTCAACAAAAGAATCCGTCGGAACGATTCCGACGGATTCTTTATTTTTATATAGCCTTTATTTTGGCACGGGCACTGCAAAACTCTTGAAAATACTTATCGATTGTGCTATTATTTTCATAAGCGGTTTACGCCGGTAATATGAATTTTACAGCTTTTAAGGAGGCTTTATGGATTCTTTATTCTACACGCAAAACAGACACCGTTTATATGAAACGCTACCCGACGAGAGCCTTCTTCTCGTTTTCGCGGGCGATCTTTTACGCAAAACGGCTGACGAGGATTACCTTTTCTACACCGACACGAATTTTCTGTACCTTACGGGTATAGAACAGCACGCGTCCGTTCTTTTGGCGGAAAAGGCAAACGGTGAGGTGCGCGAAACCCTCTTTATGCTTCCGCCCGATTTTATGGCAGAGCGTTGGACCGGTGAGCGCATCAAGCCCGATGCCGCTTATGCGATCTCGGGTATAGCTGACGTGAAATCTGTTGACGAGCTTGATGAATACATAAAATCCGCCGCAGGCAAACGTCAGTGGCTTGCGCTTGACATTGACAACATGAAGGCGAACAATCCGACGCAGCTGTCGTTTCAGGCGCACGCTCGTGAGCTGTTCGGTGCTGATAATATACACGATATCAGACCGCAGATCACAGCACAGCGTACCGTGAAGCAGTCTTGCGAGATCGAAGCTATGCGTCAGGCAGAGCTGCTTACACGCGACGGTATTTTAGCGATGATGCGTGCGTCGAAGCCGGGGATGTACGAATATCAGTACAAGGCTGAGTGGGACTACGCGCTTCTTACGCGCGGGTGCAAGGAATCTGCATTCCCGCCGATCGTTTCCACGGGCAACAGCAACTTCATCATTCACTATTACGATTATTCAAGACAGGCTAAAGACGGCGACATGATCTTGAACGACGTCGGCGGCAAGTTTGACCACATGCACACGGACGTATCCCGCGGATGGCCGTGTAACGGAAAGTTCTCCGACCGCCAGCGTGCGCTTTACGAATGCGCTTACGAAACATCGAATCATCTTTTTGAGGTATTAAAGCCCGGTCTTCCCATGCCGTTCGCAGACAAGGAAGTCCACCGCTACTGCTCCCAGCTTCTTTGCGATATTGGTTTGCTTGACAAGCCTGAAAACGAAAAGAGATACATGTGGCACGGCGGCGCACATCACGTCGGATTTGATACTCACGACATGGTTAACCTTAAAGCTTACGACGGTCTTATGGCTCCCGGAATGGTGTTCTGCGTTGACGTTGGAATCTACGTTCCCGAATGGGGCATCGGTTTCCGTCTTGAAGATAACTGCCTTATCACCGAAGACGGCTGCGAAAATCTTTCCGCTGTTACACCGCGCTCGATTGAAGACATTGAAGCCGTTATGGGCAAAAGATAAAGTTTTATTAACGATGAATAACGGACTTTCCGGCTGCGGAAAGTCCGTTTTTTGTGCGGTATCACTCAATATTTTGACAAATTTACCTTTCACGATTGATTCGGGAAAAGCTTTATGATATTATTTATACAGTTTAGAATGATTCTTCACGGATTTGCGTTAATATGAAAAAGAAAAACAACACCCAATCGATAATATATATATTCCTTATCCTGCTCTTCATTTGTACGGGTGCATATTCAGCATATATGCTATTCACGCTTCAGGCGGAGTATAACGAAAGTAAGGCGGCTTACGACGATCTGCTGCAGTACGTACAGATGCCGTCCGAGGATGCTGACGATAGCGATGATAACGGCACTGACAACACCGACGACTTGTATTACGATGACACGGCGGATACAGAAACCGAAAGCACTTACATTTCAGACGTCACAGATTACGTGACATCCGATGGTGCTGTCACTGACACCGACGCAAACGTGACAGGCGAACCGGAAACAACAACTGCGAAAAAGCCAACCGTCAGCAAGCCGAAGCTTCCAATTGTTGATTTTGATGCGCTGTCAGCTATCAATTCCGATGTCACGGGATGGATCTACGTCGAGGGCACAAACATCAATTACCCCATCGTGCAAGGTGAGGACAATTCGCATTATCTGCATTACACGTTCAGCGGTCAGGAAAACCGAGTTGGCAGTATATTCATGGATTATCGCTGTCAGGCCGATTTTTCCGACAGAAACACCGTTATTTACGGTCACAGGCTCAGTGATAAAACGATGTTCACCGCACTCAAAAATTACAAAAAACAATCTTATTACGACGCGCATCCGTATTACGTTATCGTAACGCCCGAGAAAAAATACGTCGTGGAGATCTTCTCAGGATACGTTGCCTCGGTTGATGACGAAGCATGGCAGTTGAATTTTTCATCGGATGATGAGTTTTCCGAATGGCTCGCAGACACGAAAGCAAAGTCAAAGTTCAAATCGAAAGTGACACCGACCGTCAATGACCTCGTCGTTACCTTATCTACGTGTACCTACGAGTTTGATAACGCGCGATATGTACTCTTCGGCATTCTGCGCGAGGAAAAATGACACAAAATAAATCACCGCAAAACGGATCGTTTTGCGGTGATTTTTGCGTTTATTTCAAGTATTTCTCAATATAGTTTTCGCCTGTGCCGTAATTTTCGAGGACGTAGTCCATATCCTTGTCGCCTCTGCCGGAAACATTGACGAGAATGCTTCCCGTGTTGTGCTCCTTAGCGTATCTTATGCCGTATGCGATAGCGTGTGAGCTTTCGATCGCGGGGATGATACCCTCAAAGCGCGAGAGCAAATAGAACGCTTCAAGTGCTTCTTCGTCGGACGCGGTGACGTATTCGACACGGCCGATATCGTGCAGAAATGCGTGCTCGGGACCGACACCGGGATAGTCAAGTCCGCTTGCGACGGAATAAACGGGGGACGGCTCGCCGTCCTCATCCTGCAAGAAATAGCTTTCGTAGCCGTGGAGCTTGCCAGGGGTGCCGTACGTCATTGAAGCAGCGTGTTGACCGACCTCGGAACCGCGTCCGAGCGGTTCGACGCCGTAAATCTCAACGGGATCGGCGAGGAACGGTATAAAGAGTCCTGCTGCGTTGCTTCCGCCGCCGACACAGGCTGTGATAGCGTCGGGGAAATTGCCCGTCATTTCAAGGAACTGTTCCCTTGCCTCAATACCGACGACAGACTGGAAATCTCTGACCATTTTCGGGAACGGGTGCGGTCCCATAACGGAGCCAATGCAATAGATGGCGTTTTTATATTCCTTTGCATACGCTTCAAATGCCGCGTCAACGGCTTCCTTGAGTGTTTTCTGACCGAAGGTTACGGGGATAACGTTTGCGCCGAGGAGCTTCATTCTCGATACGTTCGGCGCTTGCTTTGCGATATCGACCTCGCCCATGTAAATGTCGCATTCAAGTCCGAAATATGCGGCAGCCGTTGCAAGTGCAACGCCATGCTGACCTGCGCCCGTTTCAGCGATGAGTTTCTTTTTGCCCATGTACTGCGCCAGAAGTCCCTCTCCCATGCAGTGATTGAGCTTATGGGCACCCGTGTGGTTAAGGTCCTCGCGCTTCAGATATATCTGACAGCGTCCGAGCAGATTAGAAAGACGCTCACAGTGATATACAGGTGTGGGACGTCCCTGAAATTCGCGGCGTATGCGGCGAAGCTCGTTGATGAATTTTGCGCTTCTGCAGATGGTTTCGTATGCGTCGTTTATTTCAACGAATGCAGGTTCAAGCTCGGGGGCTAGAAACGCGCCGCCGTGTCTGCCATAGTAACCTCGTTCATCCGGAAACTGCTTCAGATAGTTATCAAAATCCTTATAGTTAGCTTTCATGGTGTTTATTTCCTTTCGTTATTTGCGTGTTTATGATTATGCAGTTATGCTGTACGATCTGTTACAAGCGCCGCCAACAGCCCGTGGCTCTGCCGATCCTGTTTTCTTTCATACGTTTCTCCTTCGCCGCAAAAACAAAAAAGCTCCCGTCCCATTTCGTAACAGGACAGAAGCGATGCTCCGCGGTGCCACCTGAATTGAGAGCATACGCTCTCCTCTTTTATGGGATACAATCATACCCCCGCGACAGTATAACGGGTCGCTCCCGTCGGCGCATACTCTGCAGATGTGCTGCATTTCCTCACCGCCCTCACAAGTCCATTCGCCGCGATTCCGCCAACGGTCATCTCACCATCAACCGCTCTCTTTATGGTTTATCCTGCGGGTACTTCTCTCGTTCATCGGTTTATGATAGGATTATACCTCGTGCGGTCAAATATGTCAAGAGATTTTGTAAATAAAAGATCCGCGGCTGTTGCCGCGGATCCTATTTCGTTATTATTCAGTAATCAGTCGATCCAGTGAAGCTGAATGAACGATCCGTTATAGTAGGAGTAGATGGCATAGTTATAAACTACTACTTCCGCAGTCTGCCATACGCCTGTTTCCATACCGATAAGTGTGTCGATCGTATAGTTCGTCTTGGAACCGCCTGCTATCTTCTGTACGGCACCCATGCCGTTCCAGCCGCCGTAGTTATAGTTCCAGTAATCGGTGTCGGAGTCATAGCCCCAAACAATCGCTGTGAATTCGCCAGAGCCGGAACCCGCAACTCTGTATGCATCCATATAAACCTTGTATCCGGTGCAATCTTCGGGGATGTTGATATCCGGGAAGAGGATCATAGCGCCGTACGTGGAATAAGAGCCTTCGTAAGAAAGAACCTTCGTTGTCGTGCCGTCGAGTCCTTCAACTTCCTTGATCACCCAGTCGCCTTCGGTGTATGTATATGCACCGCCGTTACGGTTGCCGAACGTGCACTTGGATACGAAGTCGTCGTCGTTTTCAAAATCCTGACAGTAGATAACTTCGCCTGTTTCAGCGTCGGTGATGGTGTAGTTGTCAACGTAGAACTGTGTATTCCACTGACCTACGCCAAACTTATTCGTTTCGAGAGGTTCATCGCTGGATGTACCGCCTACACGGAGATATTCGGTTCCTGCCATATAAACTTTGATAACGTCATATTCGATAGAAACGGATGCTGCAATCCACTTGCCGAGTTCAGCAGTGTACGGCAGTTCGGAATCGAGTTCGGAAACGCCGTCTGTTACCTTATTTATGCGCAAGCAAGTATTGTTGTCAGCGCCGATCTCAAGGACGTAATAATTCTTTTCATCCTGTACGCAGAAGTAAATATATGCAACTTCTGTTTCGTCAGCAAGCTTTACCTTAATGTTGATGCGGTACGGGCCCCATTCCTTGTTACCCATAATAAGAGCGGAATCTGCTGTCGATTCGTTTGAGTATGTAAGCTGCTTGTTTGTTTCGTCAAGCTCATCAGCTCCGATCACCCAGTCTGCAAGTTCGCCTACATAACCCGTATAGATAAGGGAGTTGAGCTCTGTGATCTCGGTGAATTCTTCGTAGATGATGTCCTTTTTGTTTGCGGAAACAACACGGAAGTTGTCAAAATCAACTCCTGCTTTGTTAGCACCAAAACCAACCATGCCTCTGTACTGTGCATTTTCATCGGGAATGAAGTCGGAGAAGTACTGCTTTTCAAGTCCGCTTTCTTCAAGCTCAACTTCTTCTTTTTCGTCGCCGGAATCGGTTTCGTCGCCACCCTCGTTGCCCGAAACGGCGCCGTCGCCTGTGCCATCGGTTTCATCGATGGGGAGCTTCGGCTCGTCTTCGCCGCAGGATGCGAGAGCAAACATGGAAAGAAGCATTACTGCTACGAGCAAAAGTGAAAGAATCTTTTTCATAATTATGCGTTCCTTTCAATCTACTTGTGCCCACAGGGCAAAAGTTTATGAATGTTTGATAAATAAACTATAACATCATTGTGCAAATTTGTCAACAATTATTATCTCCACGTGAGGCAGGAATTATCGGTTATCAGTTCGCGCGGGAATTTATTCGTATTCAGCCCATACAACAGCATCGCCGTCGGGCATTGTGAACGTTGTTTCGTTTGCACTCGCGTCAGCAACAGTACCGGAGGATACGCGCCAGCCTGCAAACGTTTTGCCATCAGCTTCTATAGGGGCAAAAAGCGTGATCTCCGCGCCCGATACGGCAACAACTCCGTTTGCGCTTCCGTTTGCTTCTCCGCCATGGATAAAGAGTATGTTACCCGAAGCATCGTTCATATCAGTCAGATACCATCCGCAGCCTTCGCCGTCCGTAAATTCAACGACAGCGCCGTCCGCGGGAGTTGCCGTTACCGTAAGCGCGCCTTCGGCGCAGGAGAGTGTGGCACGTCCCGTTTCATCGACTATCATTGTAAATTCAGTGGGCGTTTTGGGAACGTTGGAAAGATATACCGCTGCATAAACAGCACCGTCAACTGCGTACAGATAACCGTCACGCACACCCTTAATATAAACCGTGTACGTCGTTTTATGATCTTTCGTTACGGGTGACGTATCGGGAACGAGTTCAAAATTATACGTGCAGGCAAGGTTGTTGGGATGATCGATCGAATAGTCCCACCACAAGCCGATTCCGACAGAAGATGCGGCTGTGTCGAGTATGTATGCTGCGTCTGCGTACTTGAGCTTATACGTTGCATTAAGGTCGACGCCTGCAAAGCCAACGTCGCCGGGATATGCAAAGGTATATTCTTCGCCCGAAAGATCGGGGGCTTCTTCGGTGCCGAGTCCCGATACGGTTACGGTATCGGGAACGGGTATCCACGCACCGTCAAGATTCGTGAACGGATAAATCTTGGCAAAGAAGCGGTACGTATCAATATCGTAGTTGTAAAGTTCTTGTCTTGTATTTATAGGTCCGCGAACGCCGTCCCAAGTATCGTTGCCGTGTGACTCGTTCATAACGTTGAACCAGATCGCCGACATCGTTGCGAAAAACTCATCGGAATTGGATATTGCGTAGGAATCAGGCCACAGCCCTGCCGCTACGGCATGACGGTACACCATCTGATATTCCTCAGCAAGACTCTGATCTGCCATTGTGTCAATACCCGCTATTTTAACTCCGTGGGCAAACTCGTGAACGAGAATGTTTTCGTTGAGATAGGCGGTATAACAGGAAGGGTCGGGGCTGTCCGGATTGGAAGACGTCCAATGCCAGATATTTGACTCGGTGATACTGCAGGTATATCCGCCGAAGCCTTCAACATAGAGCATGGATTCGTCGTAATCACCTCTGTGCTCGGGTATATAATATGCGTGCTCACCTTTTCCGAAGACAACGAGCTGTGCACCGACATCGATCATTTGCTGTGCGATCTCAGGGGATTTTGAAAGCAGCGTATCCACCATTTCGCCTGCACGTTCAAGCGTTTCCATGCCGCGGATAAGCGTACGGCTTCCTTTGATCGTTATGCCGCAGGTTGACGTGTACTCGTACTTATAGTATGCCTCATAAGGAACGTCGAAAGCTTCTTCTTTATATGTAAGCGTGAGCACGGGAGCACCGTCGCCGACGGGAATCGGCTCAAGCAGCTTGAGGGTCAGCATATCGTCAAAGAATATTGCCCCACCGTAACCGTAGTCAAGATCGAAGTCGTATTCATTGCCATCTGCATCGATGACCGAGAAAAACGTCGATCGGGGATCAGAGGATCCGGGGTAGCCGTCACCGTAGTATACCTCGATATCGGTTTCGGTAACGCGTTTTACGGACGTGATGCCGGAGCCTTCTTTTTTGTCAGCGGCTTCCGTTTCAGTTGCGGCATCGGTATCGGTTGTATTCACACTGTCTGAACCGTCATCATCTCCGCCGCAGGCGGCGAAAGAACAGATAACGATGAACAGTGAGAGGATGAATATCAATACTTTTAGGTTGTTTTTCATCTTTCTTCTCCTCTGCTTGGATATTTATAAAATTATCATATCACATATTGCATAAATATACAAGGGTATTCAAGCGATATGAAGACAAAATTGCCCTCGGAAAATCGTTATTCGCTTTTACTATAAATCCAATTATAAAGATACTTATTGATCATAGCTCCCAAAAGCAGAATATACATTATTATATAAATCCACAGCATGAGTATCATTATTGATGTAAGGCTGCCGTATATATATGGCATATTGGAAAAGCTCACAACAAAATAAGCAAAAATATAAGACGCAATTATCCATCCGAGCGCAGAAAACAAAGCTCCGGGCAGGTGGTAGATATATTTTGTCATTTTCGCAGATTCAGGCGTCAAAGTTTTGTACATGATTGCGAAAATGATCAAAAACATCAATGAAAAAAAGAACGGCGACAGTTTTATTATCAGATCCACAAGCGCAGAAAGTGCAGGATTTTCCTCGCGTATAACGCCGCTTATGCTTTTTCCGAAGACGAGAAATATTAATAGCAGAACGATCAGTAAAAGAAACATCATCGTAAATGCAATTCCGCGCAGGTTTTCGCTTAAGAATGTTCCTTGATCTTCACCGAAAACAGAACGTATCCCTCGGCGGACTGCTTTCATTCCGCGGGAAGCACTCCATAGCGTACCCAAAGCCGCCAAGGAAAGCGGCATCGACGTCGGATGCTCTGCAAAAGCAAGAAATTCTGTCTTTACGTATTCGCCGAGGACGCCGGGAATATGATCGACGAGCCATTCTATCGATTCGTAGGCTCCGTCAGCAATAACATACCGTGCCACCGCTACGAGCATGATTACAAACGGCACGGCAGACAGAACGATAAAGAACGCCGACTCGGCAGCATATACGTTGATCCTGTCGCGTCGTAACGATCTGGCTACGTTTCGTATAATATTTATCACGCGTCTGCATGAAATAACTCTCGATTTTTTCATTTATTACGTTTCCTTTCCGTTGCGCATAAAAACGAAACCGTCACTTTTTCACATTATTACGCAGGCAACGACAATTTTATACATTCGTACAATATAGTGGGTCTATGTTCCACAATTGCATAATTGCATTTTTTTCGGATATTTACATTAATAAAATTAAATATCTTCCCGAACGCATCATTTTATAAACAGTTTGTTAACATTTGTATTATATAATATAATGCAAATAATTACAACATAAATATTACGCGGTATTGATTATGACTACAAACAGAACTATTTATAATATCACACTCTTTTTTGCGATCTCTGTCGCACTTGCTTTGACCGCTATGAGAACGATCGCACTTTTAGCGGATTTTGACGTCATCGAAGGCTACTATGCTCACGGATCATTCCTCGCAGGCGCTTTTACCTGGGGTGCATTTATCACGTCTGCCATCGTTTTCGGCGTATCATTTATTATTCGCCGCTCTTTATCCGGCATTGAGCCTCGTACGGACTCGGGAATCATTATTTTCACCTCTGCCCTTTTCGCTTTTATGATCATTGCGGTATTCATTTCCGACATTTTCACGATCAGCGGTCCCTTATCCGTCCCCGGAATAATGACACTCGTGTTTTCCGTCCCCGCAGCGTTATATCCGCTTATCGGTATGGCATTGCCGATCCGTTCGCAGAAAGGAAAGATTCTGCTCGGCGCATTTTTGCTCTTGTGGCTTTTCTCGGTGACGCTTAACATTTATTTCACCGACAATATGGCGATCAACAATCCTAACCGTTCGCTTGAGCTTGCCGTCGTTGCTGCGGTCCTCTTCTTCTTCGTTTACGAGTGCCGTTACACTATTTCCCAGCCGAAGCCCTGGTGCTACATCGGGTCCGGACTCGTTACCGTTATTCTCGGCGGAATGTATACGCTTCCGAACATCATTCTCGTTTTGATGAAAGTATACCCCGATAAGCTTAACGTAACGTTCGAATTCATTCTCGCCATCATCTGGCTGTACGTACTTCTCCGTCTTTGCACGTATTCTTACGACATTGTCGACGAAGTCGATTCCGACGAAAAGTCCGTAGATTCCGATACTGATGCAAAAGATTCTGCAGCGAGCGAAGACAACGAAGAATACATCGATGACGTTATCAAGGAGCACAACCGCGAGGTTGCGCGCGAACGTCGTAACGCAGACGAAAACGGGCTCACCGTTGAATTCAAAAAGATCAACGACAGACTCGACTGATTTACACGTTCGGATTTCATTAATAATTATATTTGCAGGAGAATATTGCCATGGAAGAAAAAAACGTTTTTGATATTCCTTCCCCGTCTCTTACACTCGGCACAGCCGCCGCTGAAGCTCCGACGCTTACAGTTCCCGGAGAAGATGCAGCCGCTGCAGCAAAGCCTGTCGAGATAGACGACAGCATGCTCACAGATGCCGAAAAGAAGCAGGTTGATAACTTTGCCGAGAAGATCGACATTCGCGACACCGCCGTTGTTATGCAGTACGGCGCCCCCGCGCAAACGAAGGTTTCCCAATTCTCCGATTCCGCGCTTGAAAAAGTACGCACAAAGGACCTCGGAGAGATCGGAGAACAGATCTCAAATCTCGTAGTTGAGCTGAAAGGACTTTCCATTGAGGAAGAAGATAAGGGATTTTTGGGGCTGTTCAAGCGCACCCGCAACAAGATCGCCGCGCTTAAAGCCAAGTATGACAAGGCTGAGGTCAATGTTGACAAGATCTGCGGTGCACTGAAGGATCATCAGATCCAGCTGCTCAAGGATATTGCAACGCTCGATCAGCTTTACGAGGTCAACCTTTCATACCAGAAAGAGCTGACGATGTACATCATCGCAGGTAAAAAGAAGCTTGCGAAGGAACGCGAAACAACGCTCGCAGAGCTCGTTGCCAAAGCAAATGCTTCCGGGCTTGCAGAAGACGCGCAGGCAGCGCGTGACTTCTCCGATCTTTGCGAACGCTTTGAAAAGAAGCTTTACGATCTTGAGCTCACACGCATGATCTCGATCCAGATGGCTCCGCAGATCCGTCTGATTCAGAACAGCGACACGCTCATGGTCGAAAAGATCCAGTCTACTCTCGTCAACACGATTCCGCTCTGGAAGAGCCAGATGGTCATCGCTATGGGTCTTACCCACGCAGGTCAGGCTATGGAGGCTCAGCGCGAGGTTTCCGAGGTGACAAACGCGCTGCTCAGACAGAACGCAGACGCACTCAAGACGAGCACGATCGAGATCGCGAAGGAATCCGAACGCGGTATCGTTGACATGGAAACGATCAAGCACACAAACGAACAGCTCGTTTCGACGCTTGAGGAAGTCGTCCGTATCCAGGACGACGGCAGAGCTAAACGCCGCGCTTCCGAAGTTGAGCTTATCAAGATCGAAGCTGAACTGAAGCAGAAGCTTTTGGACATCAACTCCGTCAAGCCCGCAGGCACACCTAACGAATAAATCCACTTCGGGGGAGAAACCTCTTGGGTTTCTCCCCCGAATCACATCATTTGACAAAGGTAATACTATGACTATTTTGACTGCCGATTCGATCAGATACACTATCGGCACAACCGTTATTATTGACGATATTTCATTTTCCATCAACGAGGGTGACAGGCTCGGTATCGTCGGTGTCAACGGAAGCGGAAAGACGACCTTCCTTTCGATCGTGACGGGTGACATCATTCCCGACAGCGGCAACGTCTTCATCGCTCGCGGCAAAACCGTTGGCATTCTGCATCAGAACGACGTTTTCACGCGTAACGGCAATTGCGGTGACACCGTTATTGAGCAGATGTACGGTGCGTTCCCGCGTTTGCTTGAAGCGGAGGCGAAGCTTTTGGAGCTGGAGTCGCTCTTGGCGACGCTTCCCACCGACTCGACCGAATATTCGCGGACGCTACGCGAGCACGACGAGGTGAATAAGTTCTTCACCGAAAACGGCGGACTATACTATAAGTCGCGCTGTGTGTCGGTTTTATCAAAGCTGGGCTTTGACGAAAGCTATCACGCCCTCTCGCCGTCTTCCCTTTCGGGCGGTCAGCGGACACGGCTGGCGCTCGTCCGTCTGATTCTGTCGGAGCCTGACATTCTCATTCTCGATGAGCCGACGAATCATCTTGACATTGATTCGCTTGCGTGGCTTGAAGGATTTTTGTCAACATACAAAAAGACCGTCATGGTCGTTTCGCACGACAGATATTTTCTTGACCGTGTGACGAACAAGACGCTTGACATCGAAAACAAAAAGTCGAAGCTTTACTCTTGCGCGTACTCGGCTTACGCCGAGCAGAAGAGACGCGACCGCGAGATCGCCGAGAAGCACTACAGTCTTCAGCAAAAGGAGATCAAGCGTCAGCTCGATTTCATTGAGCAGCAGCGCCGCTGGGGACGAGAGCGCAATTTTGTGACGATCCGCAGCCGCGAAAAATATCTTGAGCACATGACGCTTATAGACAAGCCTGAGTCGTTGCCGAAGTCCATCAGATTCCGTCTTGAATCTTCGGGCAGAAGCGGAAACGACGTACTTGACGTGCGCGGACTTACTATGGCATTTGACAAAAATGAGCTTTTCCGCGATTTGTCTTTCTCCGTAAAGCGGCTCGACAGGCTTTTCATCACAGGCGCCAACGGATGCGGCAAATCGACTCTCATCAAGCTGTTGACGGGTAATCTTGACGCAAAAGACGGCGTTATTGAATACGGGTACAACGTTGAGGTCGGATATTACGATCAGGAAAACCAGAATCTCGACGAGAGAAACACCGTTATTGAAGAATTGTGGGGCGAATATCCGTCGCTGACGCAGACGGAAGTGCGTAACGCGCTTGCGCGGTTCCTTTTTGTGGGTGACGATATTGAAAAGCCCGTTTCCGTCCTTTCGGGCGGTGAGCGTGCGCGGCTCACGTTCTGCAAGCTCATATTATCTCGCGTGAATCTGCTCATTTTAGACGAGCCGACGAACCATCTCGATATCAAATCGCGTGAGGCGCTTGAAGATGCTCTCGCCGATTTTGACGGAACTTTGATCGCGGTTTCGCACGACAGATATTTCATTGATAAGCTTTCGACGCGCATTCTCCCCCTCAAGCGCACGGGTGCGAAGGTTTGGGAGGGCGGCTATGCAGACTATATGGCGCATATTGGCTCACAGGAGTCATCTGTCACGTCCACCGCAGAGGTGCGTGAGACTGTTTCTTCAAACAAGGAAAAGTATCTGAACGCTAAGAAGGAAGCTGCAGAAAAGCGCAAGCGGCAGCGAGCCGCTGAGAAGCTTGCCGCCGACATCAAAGCGGCAGAGGACGAGATCGAAGCTATTGACGCGGAGCTTTTTGGCGAAGCGGCGACGGACTATATGCGTGCCGCCGAGCTTGACGCACGTAAGACGGAGCTTGAGGAGGCACTGCTTCTTATGTACGAGGAGCAGGAAGCGTCAGCAGACGAAGAATAAAGAGTAAGTCCCTTTACGAAGGATTTCGCAAAGGGACTTATATATTAATCAACACTCAACAGGACGCCACGCAAACGGCAACAGATCACGTGCGGCAACTTTTACAAGATTGCCATTATCGTCGTTGACGATAACTTTTATGTCGGGGCAGTATTCATAGAGCATTTGTCTGCAATTTCCGCAAGGCGGAATGATTGAATTGAGATGCTTTTCGTGAACGGCAACTATTGTGTCAAACTCGCGTTCACCCGCCGATATCGCGATACCGACCGTGATATATTCCGCGCACGAGCCGTGGATACCGTCACAGTTGACACCTTTGTATATCTTACCGCTTTTCGCAAGCAGGGCGCATCCGACTGTATGGTTATATATGCCGTCGTCGAAATTTGCCGCCAACACTTTAAGTCCTTCATCGATCAAGGCTCTGTCAGTATCGGTAATTTCGTATATTTTCATAATCATTCTCTTTCTTTGATGAATCGTTATATCTTCCTTGCTTTGAAAATAACGGAAATGGGGAGCATTTTCGCTTTTTTCATTTTATCCGTTATATTTTCCGTTGCTGCCATAGTTTCGCTGTCAGTTTGCTCTACCATTTGTTCTATATAGAACCCTGCTCTTGCCAAGGAATTGACATACGTAGATATTTTTCGGTTGCATAGTACAATTTCGCTTTCGTGTATGGGCATTTTGAAATAGGTTTCATCGAAATAACTTCTGTTGAAAAGCAATTTGCCATCATCAAGAACGTCGGTGCGTTTTTCCGTTGACCATGCGACACAATAATTAAGCGGATGATGCCAACTGAATATAAATTCACCTCCGCACTTCAAATACGATGCTATTTTTTCAAATGTACCGTCAAGGTCCGTCGTCCACCCGATGCCATATATGGAATAAACGCAATCAAAATATTGCTTTGGTATGCCTGCATCATCTTCCATCGGCGCGCAGATCAATTTCGCCTCGACTCCGGATTTTTGCAACAATAATCCGGCGTTATCAACCTGCGGTTGAGATATATCTATACCCCAAAGCTCGCCTGCACCTCGTTCTGCGTGATATTTTAGTGAATGCCCGCTTCCGCAACATATTTCAAGCATTTTCTTGCCCGTTACATCGCCGAACAAGCCAAGCTCGTTTTCGGTCACACTCTTCACGCCGTACATAGGCAGTGCCGTCGTGCCAAACCAATAGTCTGCGTTATCATTCCAATACTGTTTATTTATTTCGATAATATCTTTATTCTTCATAAAATACCTCGATATTACTAAAGGGAACACTTTCGTGTTCCCTTTGAGTAAACGATTTTTGGGGAAGACTTATTTAGCGTCGTCTTCGTTTTTCTTTATGATTTCTTCGCCGTTGTAGTGACCGCAAGCCTTGCAAACACGGTGATCAAGGTTGTATTCACCGCAGTTGGGGCACTTAACCATGTTCGGAGCCTCGAGCTTGCTGTTATTCGAACGTCTCTTGTCTCTACGAGCCTTAGAAACTTTTCTCTTCGGTACTGCCATCTTGTGTTACCTCCTTTAGATACGCCAAAGCTTTCGCCCCGACGCTTATATTATTTTTATTTTAATCGTTTGATTCGAGCAATTTTGCGAGGACCTGCCAGCGCGGGTCGATCTCTTTTTGCTCGGCGCAATCGCAGCTTTCATAATTGAAATTACAGCCGCATTTCGCGCAAATTCCGGCGCAATCGTCGCGGCACAGAAGCTGTGATGGGAACGAAAGCATGATCTCTTCGTATAAATCAAGATCGATGTCGATGTTTCCGTTTTCTTCTATGACGTACTCGTCGCCGTCCGTATTGGATATGACGCCGGCACCCGCGATGATACGGTCGAACGTGACTTCTACTGTACTGCGTATCTTATCGGCACAGCGGTCGCACAGCGCTTCATATTCCATTGATGCTTTTACGGAAAGTGAAAGACAGCTTCCCGAATCCGTAATCCGTCCGTTTACCGCAAGGTCTGACACAGGTGTCACGCCTTCCGGCGGTGACGGAAACTTATCTTCGTCGGCGGAAATTTCGTACGAAAAATCAAGAGATTTGCATCTGCCTGCGAGAAGTGAAGTTATATCAATCTTCATTGTTTCCCCTCCGACGATTCAAGATACTGTAAATTTCCATAGCGAAAATGCCCCTCCTACGAGGACAGCATTGATTATTATAAATCAGAAGAATAATTTTGTCAATAGCCCTTGATAATTTTTGTTAAGGATAAATTGAGATAAAATTGTGTTTTTTTACGTTTTAGTTATATTTGAGATATTCGCGTGCGGTTGACACCGCTTTTGAACTTTGATATAATAGATAAGTGGGATATTATGATCGTCCGGTTTGGGCGAAATTCGACGGGAGGCTTTTATGTTCGGTAAAGATTTCACCGATGTGTGCGGCAACAAAAAGCTTATCGGACATATTCGCTCCGAGATACGCTCAGGCGGTATCGGTCACGCTTATATCATTGAAGGTCCACGCGGCGTCGGCAAGCACGCTTTTGCAAATGCGATGGCGGCGGCATTATTATGCGACGGAAAAAGTGCGGCTCTGCCCTGCGGCGAATGTCCTTCTTGCAAACGCATCGCCGCAGGCTCACATCCCGACATTGAGACCGTCGGCCGCGGTGACAGGGCGAGCATCGGCGTTGAGATCATAAGAGATGTGCGCGCAGACGCACATATAATTCCCTCCGAAGCAGAGAGAAAGATATACATCATCGAAGATGCTGACACGATGACGGATCAGGCACAGAATGCGTTTTTGCTGTCACTTGAGGAGCCTCCGTCATACGTGACGTACCTGCTTTTATGCGACAATGCTTCGGTGCTTCTTGATACTATACTCTCCCGCGCACCGACACTTCGTATGTGTCCTGCAACAAACGAAGAGATCACAGATTTCATCATCAATAAAAATAAGGATGCCGATCGCATCAGGCGAAGCAATCCCGAAGCTTGGGCGGAGCTGCTTGTTTGTGCAGGCGGAAATGCCGGCGCGGCTTTGGATCTGCTCAAAGGCAACGCTCTTTCGGAAAGGATCGCCGAAAAGCGAGAAGCACTTTCCCTTTTAGAGTTGCTTTTATCGAATGATGACTACGTTTACATTACAATCGATTCCCGAAAAAAGCAAAAACGCGATTCCGTGCTTTTGCTGCTCGGAGACATCGCCGCAGCTTTACGTGATATGCTCATAACGAAAAAAACACGCTCAGCCGACACGGTATTTTTCACCGACGTTGATGCAGCCGTAAGCTCGGCGGCATCTCATTCATCAAAAAAGTTGGCTCTCACTCTCGATGCAGTCAACAGCACCATCGACCGTGTTGCCTCAAACGCTCAAACGTCATCTGCTCTATTATCAATGGCAGTTATGATCAAAAACATAAAATAGATTTTGAAAGGACCCCTACATGGGGAAAAATATATGCCCGAAGAGACCAAGAACAACAAGTCCAACAAAGACTATTACAGACGTCGCCGTAATAAACCTGCAAGCGACAAAAATCAGAACGGTGAAAAGCTCACCGCTACGAACGTTGCCGCCGAAGCGGCGACTTCTGCGGCAAATGCAGAGCGTCCGCCGCAGGCGGAGATCAAGCAAAGCGCTCCTACCGCAAATAAAAAAAGCCGTCACAAGCACAAGCCCCGCAATAAAAACGCGAACAAGAACCGTCCCGCTGATACGGCAGCTGCGGCTGAAGCCGCAGTCGAAGCTGCTCCCGAAGCACACACGGTTGACGACAAAAACCGTTATCGTTACGTTCCCGATTACTGGTATTCCGAGGAAGAACCGAAGAAGGAAGAGCCCGTTTATGATCCGTCCAAGCTCGTTGAGATCGTTGGCGTTCGTTTCAAAGAAAACGGGAAGGTCTACTATTTTGCGCCTATGGGATACGAGTGCCCCGAGGGACTCGACGTTATCGTTGAAACGGCGAGAGGAATAGAGTTCGGTACGATCGCTATCGCTAACAAGCTCGAACGTCCCGAAGCGCTTGTTGCCGCGCTTCGCCCCGTCGTTCGTATTGCTACCGATGCTGACAAAGCACGTCATGACGAAAACGTTCGCCGTGAAGCAGAGGCTTTTGAGCTTTGCCTTGAAAAAATAGCACAGCACGGTCTTGAAATGAAGCTCATCGACGCAGAGTACACGTTCGACAACAGTAAGCTCACCTTCTACTTCTGCGCTGACGGAAGAATCGATTTCCGCGAGCTCGTCAAGTCACTCGCATCCGTTTTCCGCACCCGTATTGAGCTGCGTCAGATCGGTATCCGCGACGAAGCGAAGCTTCTCGGCGGTCTTGGAATTTGCGGACGTCCTTTCTGCTGTTCGACTTTCCTTTACGACTTCAACCAGGTTTCGATCCGAATGGCGAAAGAGCAGAACCTTTCGCTCAATTCCGCAAAGATCTCAGGCACCTGCGGCAGACTTATGTGCTGTCTGCGCTATGAGTGCGAAGCTTACGACGCGGAGATGAAGCTGACTCCGAAAGTTGATTCTATCGTTAAAACGCCTGAGGGAACGGGAGTCGTCATTGAATCGCTTCCGCTTCTTGCCTCTGTTAAAGTCAAGTTAGGCGATACCGACGATGCGCCTATTAAGCAGTTTTCTCGCGATGTTGTGACCGTTATCGGCCGCCGACGCAGTTCAAATGGCGAAAAACGCGATGACGCCGGCGATGACGTTTCTGTAATTTCCGACGAAGAATAACAAAAAATATTAGTTTTTATATAAAAACACTTGCATTCCTACGCTTTTGTGATAGAATATATGGTGAGGTAACGGAGCGCCATCCGCCGCCTCAATATTACCGATATGGAGGATTTTAAGATGGCATATAAGATCAACAAGGATGAATGTCTCGGTTGCGGCGCTTGCGCTGATCAGTGCCCCGTAGAAGCTATTTCCGAGGGTGAAGACGGAAAGTACGTTATCGACGCTGATACTTGCCTCGATTGCGGTGCTTGCGCAGGTCAGTGCCCCGTTGAAGCTATCGTTGAGGAATAATTTCCGAGCAATACTTATAACGTTTTAAGGGAAGGTGCCTTTTGGCAACCTTCCCTTTTGCTTTTTCTCTTGTTATGTTCGGAGAAATATGATACAATAATCAAAACAAGAACGAAAGACGGAGGAAGCAATGCCGATCACGCTCAACAATGGAGAACGTATCAACAAAATAAACGACAACGTCACGCTCGTCGAATCCGTTGACGGATTGCGTTTTACAACGGATGCATATCTTCTTTCTGCTTACGTAAAGCGTCCGAAAGGAGCTTTCGTCCGCGCCGCAGAGCTTGGCGCGGGTACGGGAGTGATTTCGCTCTTGCTCGTTTCCCGCGGGCTTGCCGACTCCGTACGCGCTTTTGAAGTGCAGGAGCGTTTCTGCGACATCATGCGCCGAAACGTTCTCTATAACGGCTTTGACGGCAAGATCAAGGCGAAGTGCGCCGACATAAGAGATATTTCGGAGGCGTCCGAGGGCGGACAGTTTGACTATGTTTTTTCAAATCCGCCGTACATGAAGCTTGATTCGGGACGCGGAAACGATCACGACGAAAAAAACATTGCGCGGCGCGAGGTCATGGGCGGGCTGCATGATTTCTGCGGTGCGGCGTCGCGGCTATGCCGCTACGGCGGTATGTTTTACGTCGTGTACCGTCCTGAAAGGACGGCGGAGCTCATGGTCGCTCTGTCCGATAACGGATTTGCACCGAAACTTTTGACGTACGTACACCCCGACGTGAACAGCCATCCTTCCCTTTTATTGTGCGCCGCAAAACGCGGCGGCGGTGACGGACTTGCGGTAACACCGCCGCTCATTCTTTACCGCGAAGGGACGCGCGAAGAAACGGACACTATCAAAAAAATATACAAGGACGGGAGCTTTCCCGAGGAATACAGATTAAAATGAATGACTATTCAGTAAACTTCACCGAAAATGAAAAAAATCGCGTTGTGGCAGGAGTTCTTTATCTTGTTGCGACTCCCATAGGTAACGTGGCAGATTTATCAGAACGCGCAAAAAAGGTGCTCTCGGAGGTCGATTTTATCGCCGCGGAGGACACGCGTCACACGGGCAAGCTTTTGTCCATGCTTGGTATTTCACGCCCGATGACGAGCTATTACGAAGAGAACCGCCACGAGTCCGGCAGGCGCATCGTCGCCCGTCTTTTGGAGGGCGAGAGCTGTGCGCTCTGCACCGATGCGGGCATGCCCGCGATCAGCGATCCGGGAGAGGATCTCGTTCGTTTATGTGCGGAATCGGGAATCACGGTGACGTGCGTCCCCGGCGCGACTGCGGCGGTGACGGCGTTGGCGCTGTCTGCGGCGAGCACGCGAAGCTTCGTTTTTCTCGGTTTTTTGCCGACGGAATCGAAGCCGCGACGCGCCATGCTCGATGAATGCCGCGGCGAAAGAAAGACGACGATCCTATACGAAGCGCCGCACCGTTTGAAGAGGACACTTGATGATCTATACGAGGTATGTGGCGGCGAACGCAAGATCGCTATTTGCCGTGAGCTGACGAAGCTGAACGAAGAGGTGATCCGAACAACTCTAGGCGGTGCGTGCGAACATTACGCGAGCGAGGAGCCGCGAGGAGAGTACGTTTTGGTGCTTCACGGAGCGGAAGCATCGAGCCGTGTTGAGGACTGGCGCGGAATGACGGTCCCCGAGCACGTTATGCTCTATATTGAAGGCGGAATGAGCCGTATGGACGCCATGAAGGCGGTGGCGCGTGACCGCGGCGTCGGCAAGGGCGAGATATACAAGGAAATGAACAAGAAGTGACAAAAATAGCAAAAAGGCACCGAGATCGGTGCCTTTTTGATTTTGTTTCGTATGGGTGCTGTTTGGGCGTGGCGATTGCTTATCTTCTTATCTTCTTCTCTTCTTGCCTACTGCAACAACTGCAGCGGCGGAGACGGCGGCAACGGCGGCGTAGATAGCAGTGGTGAAACCGGTTTGGGGGGCAAAACTAACACTTGTTCCGAAAAAACGGTCGTAATATCCATCCCAACTCGGAACTTTGGCGAGAACCGTTTCCGTTCCGTCTGCGTGATAGATCGCAAAGTGTATATTCTCAGCAGGAACGATTGCGGGCTCCTCCGTGTCGGGATCGGTGTGTTTCAGATAGTCATTTTCATGGCTGAAGCGTGCAGATATTTCTTCCCGACTCGTTTCGTGGAGCGCTAAGTATTCATCTACCGAAAGCTCACTATCCGTTTCCGGGGAATAGTAATACGCTTTATAAGTCGTACCACATGCACAAGTGGCCGCTACTCCACTGTTCATAGACATAACTATAACAACGATTCCCTTCTCATCTATCAGTGACGCATACCGTGTATTACAATAATAATTGGGGCCATCCTCGCAGGGGATCTGTTCTACCATAAGCCAAATCACATAGTCTTGTTCATCGATAAAATCATCGAGGATTTTTTGATTGATTTTTTGTGCTGTTTCAGTTTCATAGGTAAGCTTCGGTACTGAATGAATATATTTTCCCGACAGCCAAAAATTGTTGTCTTTGTCAGCATCGTACACAAATTTATACGCTTCGACGGTTGCTCCATTATTGTCGGGGGTGGCCAAAGACGGATACTCGGTAATATCGAAGTCCCCTTCTGCCGCTGACACGGGCAAGACGAGCGTGAGGAAAAGCATAATCACAGCGGCAGCGAGTGCGAGTAATTTTTTCATAGGTTTTCTCCTTTCATTTTACGCAGTTTTTGCATCTCCCTATATACATATACTTAAAAATAGCGCTTTGCGTTCGTTTTTTTGAAAATCTTTCAAAAAATTCTTCTTTCACTATATATGTCGCTTTTTTGTCAAAATCTTTCACTGTTTCCCGAAAATTTACAAAATTTTTCTTCCACTTATATTTTACCATACGGCAGTGGCACAAGTAAACTATCGGATATCACAAATCTCACGCGCCGTTTTTGTGCGATT
>JAZNDW010000027.1:0-28510 GCA_045588245.1 Eubacteriales bacterium | reverse complement strand
GTCGTCTTGGTAGCGTAAGCGACCAGCTTCGTCTGTTCGCCGTTGAAGGTGACGTTTTCTCCCTTCGTGTCATACGTCATGCCGGTCAGCGACGCCTTCACACGGGGATAGAACACACCTTCATAGTATTTCGTACCGTTGTCCTGCAGGACACGGTAGAACGCAAATCCGCCCATCGGCGGGTTGTCGCCTGCGCCGTAGGTAATGCGGTTTCCGTCCAGCTTCGCGCCGTACAGTGCCGCTTTCAGCGTGTTGGGAACACCTTTGTTGTCAAACGTGATTTCGCAGTATTTGAATTCGTCCGCCGATTCGGACAGCGCGTCGTTGGAATAAAACTGCGATTCCGCCTTCTGAAGGTTTTCCGTTACCTTCACAAATTCCGAGAATTCCGTGCCGCCCTCGTAAGTCGGCATCGCCCCGGTTTCGTCCGTCGCAACCTTCGCCCAGTACGGGAACGTCGCGCCCATGGTCGTTTTTCTTACACTGTTCAGTGCAGGATTGGTCTCAGCCATATATACCTCCGTCAAATCATTTTTTCTTTCTTCAGCCAGTCGTCAAATACCTTTTCGGCATTGTCAAAGGCCGCTTCTGCTTTTTCGTCAATCGCTCTCTGCACAAACGGTCTCGCGGGATTCCCCCGGTTCCCGTATTCGTTCACAAAAGCAATCTCCGCGTTTCTTGTACCGTTCGGATGATATTTGTCCCTCCGGATACCGCGGAATGTCAGCGCGATCTGCCGCTGTCCGTTCCCTTTTCTCCCGCCCCAGTTTGCAGGCTTTTTCCGGTAAAGGGCACGGGACGTGTCGCCGACCGCATACGGACCGCGCAGCATGGATGCCGCATTATCCGCAATGGCAGGTTCGATCACGTCTGCCTCGGCAGTCAGCATCTCGTCGATCACGTCTACCGGAATCTCGTCAATGTACTCCTGTATCCGGTCGGACGATGTTCCGCCCGCAAGCGTCTTCGTCGTTACCTTAGCCACCGTATACCTCCGTTTCCACCGCTCCGGTCACCGTAAACTCATAAATATACTGCTGCCATCCGTCGTCCGTCGCGTTCTCACAGGCGGGATATTCCCCGAACGCCCGCCAGATCGCCAGCCGGACCGCGTCCCGCTCGGCATCCGCGTTCACCCGGTTCGCCGCCCAGAGCGTCACCGTCACCCGCCACGACTTCGCCGTCGGCCGGTCATTCGCGTAACCGATTCCCCGGCTGTAATGGGAAAAGGTCAGATACTTCGGCAGATCGTTCCCCGTGTATACCCCTTCCCAGACGTCTGGCAAAACGGTTTCCAGCGCCGCGACCAGAAGCCCGTTCAGCTCCCCGTCGGTACGCGGTAAATTACCGCCGGGCATCATAACGCCGCCGCCTTTCGCTGTACCGTGAATTCCAACCACATCCGGTTCGGCGACGGCACCGGCGCGGCGACAACATCCCACGGTTCCCCGGTGTCACCGATCCGCCGGATACGGCAGACCGCACCGACCCGCTTGTTGTTCCGGATCGTCACCGTCGCGGATTCCACCGCCGCCACATGGTCGTGATCCACCGTGTCGGCAACCCGCACGGTCGTCCGCCATTTCGCCGGAAGCGATACCCTCTCCCCGAAGAGCGGTTTCCACGTCACCGTTTTTCCGCCCCTCCCGGTTTTCTGCGTGTCGGGAACCTCCACGACGATCCGGGAAGTCAGTTCCCCCGCATAAACATTGTTGGTTGCCATCAGAACCATCCCTCCGATTCCAGCGCGATCCGCATCCGCGTCATCATGCGCTGTGTGTACTGGTCTCCGGTGTAGGACTGCACGGAGGACTGGAAGTTCCGGTTGTCGTAATAGTGTCCGGCAAGCGCGTAGATGTACAGCTCAAGCTGACGGTTTCCCGCGGCGTCAAGCCGTTCCACCGGAATCCCGCACCCCTTCGCCGCATCGATCGCCGACTCGTAGCATAGCAGCGCGACCTCCTCCTCTTCCGGAATCGCCCGCATCGCTTCGTCGATCTTCGCGTATGCGCAGAATCCATCAAAATTCAGCATCCTCCGTGCCTCCTGTCAGTTTTTCTTACGCACCTGCGCCGAGCGCAATAAAGGCGGAACGCTTGGTTTCGGAATTCTTGATTTTGACCGCCTGCGTCAGCTCCGGAGTACCGCTGGTGCGCAGGATCACGCGGAACGCCATCTGGTCGGTGAGGAATTCAACGTGTATGGACCAGTCCTGACGGACGCCGCCCTTCTTGAGCAGGGTGTACTTGGACAGGTCGTCAAGCTGAAGGTCACCCTTGGAACCGAGTGCCGCGCAGTTGTCGGTGTAAATGACCGGACGTCCGAGAATGCGCTGATACGGGGAATCGGAGAGACCGCCTTCGGGCATCCAGATCGGCGTATCGTTCAGAGTGAGTTGCTGAAGCTGTTCCTCGCAGTCCGGATGGGCTACCCATACCATGTTTCTGCGCCATCTCGCGTGAGAGCGTGCCCACATAGCGAGGATGTCCTGTGCGGTGATCTTGCCCGCACTCGCGCGGGGAGCGGTGACCAGCGCACTGGAATTCATGATGCCGAGCATCTGACCGGTGCCGCTGCCGTTGAAAACACCGTCTTCCAGCAGACGTTCCGTTGCCACACCAAACGCACGTCCGAAGAAGGAGGACATGAACGCGGCGTCTTCCAGCATTTCGGACGTTGCATACGCCATACCCATCATCTTTTCGAGGTCGCACTTGACCTGTCTCAGCTTCGGTTTGGTTGCCGTGACCGTGCCGCCTTCTTCGGCCCAGTACATCTGCACACCGCCAAAGACATGAGCGGAAACGTCCGTCTCGTCGATGTTGTACCAGCGCACGGAGTTGGAGTTGGCGCCGACCGTGTAGGTGTTCACGCGGGACAGAATTTCACCCGTCTGCACTGCGGATTCAAGTACACCCTTTGCAAAGTCCTCCTGAATCGCATAGCCGCCGTCCGCGCCGGTGCCGGTGTTCGCACCCTGTACCGCATTGTTCACGCGGTAGAGACGTTCGTCCACGTTGCCCGATGCCGCATTGCGGATCGCCTGCAGCTGTTCGCCGAGAGAATTGAACACCCGGAACGGCTTCTTCTCGTTCTTGGGGTCTTTGCCGCCGTCGTCCGGTTCCTGTGCCGGCTCTGCGCCTGCCGCAGAAATCGCCGCCTGATTCGTGAGCTGGTCGATTTCCGCCGCCTTGTCCTTGATCTTGTTTTGAATCGCTTCCAGATCGGTACCGAACTTCTTGTCCGCGATCATCTGGTCCGCCTGATCCACCAGCGCGGCCTTTTCCGCCTTCGCCTGATTGATCAGTGCAAAATAATCCATTTTAGGCATATCTACCTCCGAAAATTAATGTCTGTAGTTTTCGAGCCACGCCTTCGCAGCCTTTTCCGCATCTGCGGCACCCTGCTTTGCGGCGCGGTATTCGTCAATCATCTTCTGTGTGGGATACCGTACCCGCCCTGCTGCGTTCACGATCATCCCCGCCGGTACCGGTTCGCCGACAATCTCGTCCACCAAACCGTACCCCTTTGCGGCTGCGGCGTCCAGCCACAGATTTTTGTTCATCAGCTCTTCGATTTCCGCACGCGGAACCTTGATTCTCGGTTCATACGCATTCACGATCGACCGCTTGATGTTGTCCAGTTCTTCCGCCGTATGCCGCATTTCGTCCGCATCCCCGCTTGCATAGGTGTAAGGGTTGTGGACACAGATCAGCGATACCGGTTCCGCTACAATGCGTTCACATGCCATAATAGCCACCGTTGCTGCCGATGCGGCGCGGGACTGGATATGCGCCGTTTTTCTTCCCTTGTACGCATGGAGGATGGAGTAGATTTCCGTTCCCGCGATCAGAGAACCGCCGTCCGAGTTGATGTAAAGCGTCAGCTCCTCGCCGGCTGAAATTTCGCATAAATTCCGAATATCTCCCGGACAAATAACATCTCCCCATCCGAACCACCGCAAGATTTCCGCGTATTCATCTGACATCAAATCCCCGCTGAAATTGAATTCAGCCATTCCTTATTCCTCCTTTCCCGTACCGTCTCCCGCGTTCGTTCCATTTCCGGCACTGCTTCCCGTCCGGAACGCCGCTTCGTCATCGACCGGAGCGAAGTTTTTGGACATCCAGAACTTCTTGCCCCATCCGTCCGGAAGGGGCGAACGGTCTTCGTCCGCACGGATGTCGTCCGCACACATCGCACCGATGCCGATCATCTTCTGATAGTAATTCGCCCGCGCTTCATGAGTGCCGCGCATGATCGAATTTTCATTTTTCTTGAGGTAATATCCCTCGTCAATGTCCTTCCGTGAAAACAGCTTGTACTTCCACTCCTGTTCGATCTGCACCAGATGCGGTGTGAGCGTATCCGTCAGAAAGTCAAGCCTCTGCTGTTCGTTCGACTGATAGCTCTGCTTCCCGCTCTGGAGCATGTGCAGGGGAATCCCTGTAGCCCTCGAAACCTCTTCCACCGAGAATTCCCGGTTTTCAAGGTACTGCGCTTCCTGATGACTGATGCCGAGCTGCGTGTATTTCATACCGAGGTCAAGTACCGCCACCTTGAAGGCGTTGTCTCCGGAATACTTGCGGTTAAATTCTTCTTTCAGCTGCGTCCGCTTGTCGGGACCGAGTTCCGCGTCTACTTCGATCACACCCGACAGCCGCGCACCGTTCGTGTAGAACCGGTTCCCGTACTTCTGCGCTTTCAGATCGGTGTCAATGGCCTCCTTCCCGATGTGAAGCATCCCACGTCCGCCGACCCCGTCGTAAGTCTCAAACAGGAACCGTAAAATCTGCGATTCCGCGAAGCTCCGCGTCAGCACCTTCCCGTATGCCTGCGTATCCGGCACCGTGAATTTGTACCACCGCATATTGTCCCGCGCATTCATGGAAATTTCCGGTTCGGACGGAATCGGAATGATCTCGGAAACTGCTCCGCGTTCGTCCCTCTCGATGTAGGCATACCCCGCACCGTACCAGAACGCCCGCGAAAGAATCACCTTCTCCGCCATGTACGGACTCATGTAGGCGTTCGCCCGCGTCTTCAGCGGATAGGCAAGCGCGTGATCCACTTCAAGCCGCTGTTCTCCGTCCTTCCGGCGAATCTGCCAGGGCATCGCCGCAAGAGAGTTCGTCAGAATCCGGTGAGCTGCCGCAACCGCGCCGAGCTTTTCCGCATTCTCCGGAGAACTCCCGAACGGTCCGACCGTCAGAAGATCATGGAAAATCTGCTCAATCGTCTTGGTCGAATACCCCGCACCGTCCGCCGCGTTCCGGATCGCATTCGAAAATATCACAGCATATCCCTCCTGTTCGGTTCGTCACGGCTTTTCTTTGCAAATTTCGCGTAAGCCTTCGCCCAGATGACCGCCGTCGTCCAGAACGCCGCCGCACAGCCGATCAAACCGATCTGCCACCCGACCGAAAACGCACAGACGATCAGACATACCCACCCGAGCAGATAAAGCACATCGTCAATATATCGCATCGATTAACCTCCTTCTCAAAATCCCGAAGCAAAAGAAAAAAGCGAGACGTTTTCGTCCCGCTTTGCTTCGATGATAGGATTATACCACACTTTTTCGGTCAGCTACTGCAATCTTTACGGTATTCCAGCCGTCTTTTTTCGATTTCTGCTTCTTCCCGGTTAATAAAAACCAATCTCCCAATATCCGATTCTTCGAAAGTGATTAAGTCGGTACTGTAGTATATGTTGTCGACCACATATTCATCTACCCTCTCACTGTCCGTCTGATAAACCGTATCTCCCACCTTGCACGGCGGAATCTCCACACCGTGGGCAAAGAGATAATCGACAATCGCATACAAGTGTTCAGCCGGCGAACGGGGAACAACATCCCCCGCCACCATGTAATTTGCCTCCACAAGCATCTTGAAAAGCCGTTCACGTTTGTCCATGTCAATCCTCCTCCACATACTTTTCTACGATGTATTCCAGTTCTTCATCCCCGACTGGGTGACACATCACAACACGATATCCCTGTTTCAGCAGTTCGTTTAAATTTTGCGTCACACTAGGATCATACGGATACCCTTTGGGTGCCCGTCTGGTTCTGACAACACGTTGCTGTGTCTTCTTCTTGGCAACCGGACACTCTCGAATGATCTTCCGACACTTCAAAATCCCGCTCTGTTCCACACCATCCGCTTCATGAAAAGCCATGTCGATCAGTCCAATCAGCTTCTCGCGTTCAATATGCTCATCCATTTTCTTAGCCTCCGTCCATTTTTGCGAAGCAGTTTGGGCAGAATGCAGTTCTGCGAGTTGAAGTTTTCCCGCATACGTTACAATGAGGACTACCCGTTCGAACTACTCCGGGCAGATTCTCACAAACGGTAACTTCCCATTCTCCATGTACCACCGGAAGAACATCTTCCGCAGGCGCGTTTTCGATTTCTCGCATCGCAACCCCGTAAGTATAATGGGCATCTCCTCCGGTGTGTTCGAAGTAATACTTCATCCGTTCCAGCAGTTTTTCCCGGTCGATATACTCAGCCATCTTTCATTCCTCCGTAATTTTTTCAATGGACTTATCCAAGAGATACTGTAAGTCTTTCACCACATCTTCCGGACTGACCCCTTCCCGAAGTCTTCGCCACACATGATCCAGCCATGTATTATAGTCCGTCATTTCGGTGTCAATGTCGGCCAATCTTTGCGCCAGCGGACGAAGATCGATCACAAAGTTATTTCCTGCAAGAATCCGGATTTCATCCTCCAGAGCCACCGTCCGTATAGCCTTTTCTGTTTCCTTGGATGTCATGATTATTCTCGCAATGTCCGCATAATCCAGAACTTCCATCAGCCGGTACATATTGCGATAGGTACGCTGTTCCCGGAAACTCTCCGCATCGTCCTTCGTCAGTTCCACAAAAACATTTCCCTCTCGCAGCAGAACTTTATCGAAATTCTTGGCAAACCGCACATCCGTTGTCTGTCTGCAATGCGGGTCACACAGTTTACATCTCTTTCGGTTACATTCAAAATAGATTTTCGTGACTTCTGCCTTCTCTTCCGTGTGTTCTGTCTTTTTTTCGGCATATTTTCCCTGACAAACCTTCACAAAATCTGCCCGGGAATACTCTTTGATATCATTGATAAGCGCAGGAATCTCATGCGTATAGACTGGTCTGCCGAATAGCTCCTCAAGATATTTATAGTATTCATCTCGATCCTCGCCGGTCAGAAAACAAATTCCCGTATACGCTTCACAAATAGCTTTTTCTCTGTTTGTCATTTTTCCTCTCCTTTTTCAGTCGAAAACATACCCGCGGTCTTCGATTGCCTTGTTTACGTCAACCTTGTTGTCCACCGCCACGATCAGCCGCGTCATTGCATTCATCAGCGCGGCGACCGGGTCAATGCGCTGCGTATCATCTTTGTGCCGCTTCGACAGCTTGATATTGTCGTTCTGGTTTCTCTGCTCCACGGCATTGTTCAGACACCACTCAAACAGCGGCGAATACTCCGCCACCAACTCCCCGGTCAGCACCAGTTCCCGGAACCGCTTCGTTCCGAGGTTCAGTGCCGCGCACGTCTGCGGGATTTCCACCACCTTTTCTTCGGAGTTATAGTGCCCCCGCATCCGCAGAGCCATGTCCGTGGCATTGTAACCGTCATAATCGACTTCCACCGCCGTCCGCCCGTTTGCGTGCGTCACACCGTCCGTCTCCGACTCGCAGGTGTAGATGTAATCCTCAACATACGCATTGTCCACAACATCCCCCGGTGTCATGATAACGTGTCCGGCGTTCGCCCATTCCAGATAAGGAATCCGGTCAGACCTCCGGTGCTCTTCCGCGCGGTTCTGCGGGATAAATCCCATCACCGACACCGCGATCCGCCCGTCTGGAAGCCGTCCGCACCATGCCGCCCCGGTAAGGTCGGTGGTCTTGGAGAGGTCAAAACCGTAATACCCCGGAATCCCTCTCGTCAGCTCACAGAATTCTTCCGATGAAACTTCCAGAGCCTTGAATCGATCCATACAGCCCGAAAAATACTTGTTCTGCGCGTCGGCCTGCCATCGGTCCAGACGTTTGATAAGGAATTTCCGGATTTTGTCCGGATCATTGTTCGCGTAGGCATCGTTGTATTCGTTCTCCACGCGGGTATACAGCCGTTTCCCGTACTCGCTCCCCGCCCGAAAGAACGCGTTTGCCTTGTACCAGCACGATTTGTCATGCGGATCGTCGTCCTCGTCAATCGTCCGGATCATCACAAAGACATTTTCCTGCACGATCCGCCCGTCAAGGATCATCAGATACTGCAGATGATCCCGGTAACAGGGGCTGTTCTCGCAGTCTTCTCCCGCCGTCGTGATGATAAGGTCGAGTGACTGCGCCCGCTTCCCCATCCCCTGACGGGCCGCGTCATGCTGTGAACTGTCGGGATGCAGGTGATACTCTTCCGTGATGACCAGTGAAGGACGACCGCCGTCCTTGTTTTTCTTGTCCTTGGAGAAAACCACAACTTCCCCGCCGCGCTTCTTGTGCCGTATGTACGACCGTTTAACGGAAAGCCTCTTGGAAAGTGCCTTTGAACTTTCCGCCATTGTCGCCATGTCCTCGCGGGCCTTTCGCCCTTGAAATTTGTCCACCGCAACTATATTGACTTCCGGCTGAAGTTCGTACACTGCCGCTTCCGGCTGTCCTGGCGGATAAAGCGCATCCCCGGTCATGAAGTACAGCCCCGTTCCCGCCGCCATCGTCGTTTTCGCGTGCCCTCTCGGGTTCTCGATATAAGCAGTATCGTATTTTCGTTTCCCGGTTTCCCGTTCTACCCATCCGAAGATGTTCCCGTAGTCGAAGATTTGCCACGGTTCCAGTTCGATCATCTCACCGGCAACATCCACGCGCGGAATATTAGCAAAGTGCCTTATAATCCGTTCCACCCTCGTCCAGTCAAACACCCACGGGAATTCCGGATCGTTTTCAGCTCGTTCCATATCTCGCAGATGCCGTTCACAGGCCTGCTTTTCCGGTTTGGCACACATCTTTCCGTAATCCGTATTCAGCACATTCCACGCATACTGTGTGACAGCGTCCATCGTTCGCTCAGTCTCCATACAGATCATCGTCCGGATCAGTCTCCGGCGGCACCAGCTTTTGTGCCAGTCTCACCCGGCTCTCCGGTGTCAGCCCAAGTTTCCCCGCGTAGTTCAGATGTAATGCTTCCAGCAGCCGTAATTCCTTCGACAGTTCCAGCACATCCGCATTCTTCCGATGCCCGTTCAATGCCGATTTATATTTTTGTCTTAACGTCTCGATCCGCGACCCGATCGAGCAATACGATCCGAGCGTCTCACTGTCAAGGTTGTCAAAAATTCCGAACGTCTCCGCATCGCTCAACGTCTGTGCCCATATCCGTTGGGCGATAATGTCATTCGATAACGATTCCGGCATTCGGATTTCAACCTTCTCTCGTCGGAACGTTGCTTCCTGACGTTCCCGCTCTTCCAGTTCCTCGTTGCTTAAATGGCCCTTGAGATTTTCAACTTTTTTCGGATTCTGCATCCCGTTTCTCCTTTCCACTATGATTTACGCCGCATTTACCTAGCGCACGCCTATGTATGATAATTGTGTAGCAAATCCACTTTCCTCCATATTTCAAAAAAGTTCAAACAGGGACTTTTCGCGCAAACGAAAGGCGGTGCGGTTGGAGTGGTGTTGGTATATAACTTTTTAGGGTGGCGGGGAGTCCTTAAAGGACTGCTCAGCAATCGTTTTGCGCGAGTGACACGAGTGACAAAGCGATTGCAAATTCGTTTTATCATAAAATAGTTTTCGATCACCGCGATGCGGTACGATGTGGTCAACATCCGTAGCGGCGCTTCGAACGCCATGAGCGGCACAGTCGCGGCAATAAGGCTCAATGATAAGCTGTTCCGCCCGCATCTCGCGCCATCGTGCTGTATAGTACAGTCCATGCCACTCCCCTGATACGCCTCGCTCTCCCTGTGTATCCCGACGCATTCTGCGGACTGTCCGCTGGTGCTTGTCACAATAACCTCCGCCGCGGACAAGTTCCGGACATCCGGCGCGGCGACAGGGTTTCAATGGAAGGCTGGTATAGGTTTCAATATCATTCTCAGTCATCGTTATCATCCTCCTCGACGGTGTTACCCACAGTTCTGAAGTTTGATCCGCTTCCAGATCCCCTCTCCCGTTTTTAATACCTCGCCCTTCTGAGGTCGGCTGTTGTCAATCGATCTCGTCTTCTTCGACGCGCAGTCCGCGCATGATTGCAAATGTTTTCCGGGCGTCATCGAGATAATACCACACCTGCCGTTCCGACAGAGGTACCCTCAACGCAAACTTTAACACCCTGCTGCTGATATCGTGCTGCTGCGGTTTCTTCCACGGTTCCACCATGTATACTGCCCGTACAGCATCACACACCAACCCCTTGCCGGAGTCTTCCAGAACCCGGAATGTCTCCGAGCACGCCATGATATCGCACAGTCCAGCCGCCGCTTTGTCCACCTCCGCGTCGGCGTATACCAATGCCTTTGCAGGATCAATTCCCTGTGCCCGGCGAAGTGCTCTCGCACGAATGCGCCCTGCCGCTTCGTCATACGTGGGGCAACCATGCCGCGCCCAGTACACAAACGCCGCCGTTGCATAATCTCTGATAAAATCCTTCTTCAAGGTTTTGCCACCTCCCCTTTCATGTATGCTTCCACAAGATTCGCCGCTTCAAAGCCACCATAACACACAGCGGCATAGTATCCCTGCTCCCGCACGGCGGCGATCCAGTCCTTCTGTTCTTTCTCCGGTCTTCCGTCCTTGGCTTTCAGTTCGATGTATAATCCGTGGTATCCACCTTTGGAAACCGGAAGGAATACGTCCGATACTCCGCGTTTCACTCCCATCGCTTTGAATCGCGCCGCCTCAGACTTCGACCGCATCCCTCCGTTCGGGATATGGTGCATCAGCTCCAATTCCGGCCACTTTCCCGAATTCAGCTTCGCCCACGAAAAAAGCCATATCTGCTCTTCGTCTTCGGTCGGGATCATCCGGATGCCGTTTATGTAGTTTTCTTTCTTCACGATTTCCTCCGTGCATATCTTTCCAGATTGTCACTCTCCGGCTTGTACATCACGAATGTCATATAGTAACTGCCGTTGAACATATTCTTCTCTACTTCCGGGAATTCAGATAGCCAGTATCCAGGATAACGGTCTGCAAAAAATTTATGCGGATTTGCGCTCTCCGCGATCGCCGCAATGTCCTTCCGTGCATATCTGGTCGTATTGGTCCGCTCGATCGGTTCCACAAGATTCCGCGAACCGCTCCATCTCCGTTTACCGGCGTGACGCTGATCCGAAAGGTACCGGGATAAATCCACCACACCACAGGCGTTGAATTGCAGACGTCTGGTATTTCTCCGTCCGTATTCCCACGCGTTTTCGATAAGTTCCCGATCCACACCGCCGGACACGATAATGTGCAGATGGCATCTCCCACTCTCTCCGAACGCCTTGATGACAATATACTTCAGTTCCACGTTATACTTCTTGTACAACCTTTTCAGTCTTCCGATGTAGTTCCGGACATCCTTGTCGAAGCGTTCTTCTGTATCCGGATGACATCCTTCCGCATAGGTCAGCGTGACAACATAGTCCTTCTTCGTGAAGTTCGCATGGACTTTCCACGTCAGCTTTTCTCTTGCCTTCCGGTCGTTAAGTTTTGATTGGGTTTCTGAAGTTTCCCGGTATTTTCCTCTCCGCTTTCCCGGTTTACGGAAGGTAGCATATACCGCGCCGAAGATCATGTCGCCGGCTTCTATGATCTTTTCCTTGTATTTGCACTTCATACGCCCCTCCCGTTTTCGTGATGCGTGAATTGTTAATATCCCTTACAAGGACTGCATTGCGGAACCCTGTCCGCAATGTGCCTTATAATATTGTAGATTACTGTTCTAATTCCAAATCCACCTTGGCAACCCGCCGGACACCCTTTTGGCTGAGTGTCAGCGCGGTTCCGTCCGTCAGCGTAATGACTACCTTTCCGATCTGATCGAAGCAAACCCCGTGAAGCACATCTTTCAGCAGTGCGAAGGTTTCTTCTCCGACCGGATGATAATGTGCGCAGATTTTTTCACATTCTTTTCCGCAGAGTTTCTCCATCGCGTTTACCCGTGCTTCGTAGACTCGGCATCTGGCACGCCAGCTCTGCGCACCGTCGCAAGTGCACGCATCCCGCGGATCAATATCCGGGTCCATCATTGCGTACTGTCCGCAGAACGGGCAGGTTTTCAGTTCAAGTTCTTTGCTGCTCATCGTCTTTTCTTTCCCCTTTCTTCTACCGCTTTGAATTCAAAATCCGCCCATTCGCAGGTGTCGGTATGGTGCTGCAGCCAGTCGATCACCTGATCGATGGCATGTGCGGCGGATTCTGCATCAACCGGAAAGCGTTCATAATAATACCGCTCTCCGCGAATCAGCATAGTCACAACATACGGTTTCTGCTTCGGAATGTATTCTGCATCTTTCCTGTGATCCTGCACGTTATATCCTCTCTGCCATCATGGCTACTACCTTCGACAGTGCACCGCCGAGCTTGTCCGCGACTTCCGGTTCTGCGCCGTCGAGGATTTCCTTCATATTTTTAAATGCGATCTGCATCTGATCGAGATACGCCGAGAACTTCGACACCATGGGATTCGCCGCAAGACGCAGTTTCGCAAGCTCCGCGTCCTTCGCCGCCATTTCCGCAGACATCTGGGAATTTGCTTCCGCGATGATCGCTTCCCGCTGTTCCTCCGTGATTTCCGCGACAACCGGCTGGGACAGCTGAAGCTGAAGCGCGTCCCTCTCGGTTTTCAGATGCTGCGCTTCCTGTGCCGCTTTTTCCGCCACATCCCGCAGAGTTTCCATGGAGTTTTTCGCTTCCATGAGTTCCTGCTGTACCTTCTTCAGCTCCGGATTCTTCTTCATCTTTTCGAGATCAGCCGCGTTCTTGTCCGCACGGCGTTTCTGTTCGCTGACGTCCGCCTGTGCCTTTTCCAGTGCCGCCCCCAGTTCGGCCCGCACCGCCGCGTCGGTTTCGGCTTTCGCTTCCTTGATCTTCGCTTCCAGCTCCGACACCGACATCGCGGGAACATCGTTTTCCTTCACGAATTCCGCACGTTCGGCCGGAGGAAGGGCAAGGAGCGCGATCGCCTGCGAACGGTTCAGATCGCCGTACAGTTCCAGTTTGTTTTCGGCGAAGAAGGACAGCTGTTCGTCGTCCTCGCCGTATTCGGTGTAAATCCGCATGAGGTTGTTCGCATTGCTGGTGGAATAGGCGCAGTTTTCTTCAAGCCAATGCCCCCACTCTCCGTGGGGAACGGCTTCCTTGGCTTCGCAGAGCAGACGTCCGATTTCGATGGACTGCTCAAGGACGTATTTTGCCGTTGTGCGTTTGATGGTATTGATCTCCGCCGCGATCACGTCCGGCGTGCGGAGGATGATGGTGTTGTTCATGCCGCTTCCTCTTTCTTTTTCCGTTTTTTATCTTTGGCAAGTCTGCGCTGGACTTCGGCAAGCCAGCGTTTCACGAAGGCATCCGCCTCCGGTGTGGGTTTGTTTCGTTCTTCGTTGTGATACCCCTGTATCTGACGGAGGTTTCCGTCGGGAGAAATCTCGACGGTATACAAAGGGATTGCCGGAAGCATCGTCCGGCGGATAAAAATGATGATGGTGCTTCCGGTTGCGTGCCGGTCAAGGTACCCGCCGACACAATGGTGCTGGATCGTCCCTTCGAGTTTGATGTCCGACAGCTGCTCCGGCACGATCGCCATATACCCGTCCTCCACGAATTCATATAAATCCCGGTATCGAGGATAAGTCTTCTTCCGGTATGACGGATATTTCATCTCCGTTTTCAGATGCTGTGCCGCCTTCGTGAATTCATCGTGAGCCGCTGTCAGATGCTTCGGCCACCGGATCGTCGGTACATCCGTATCACGTCCGAGAGCTTCCGCCGAATTCCGGTAGTCCCGAAGGACGGACAGCCCGCCGTTCCGGTATCCCTGCTTTGTCAGATAATCCATGATCGCCTTCGGTGCATCGCCGATCTGCTTCGACAGTTCTGCGACATCATGCCAGACAAATCCGGTGCTGTATCGTTCCGCTTCTTTGACGGACACCTTCAGATGCTTGTACATATCCATCATGTTCAGGATATCCTTGCTTTTCAGGATCGCTTTATAATCCTGTTTCGGGATACCGCGCAGAAACTGACGTGCATCCTTCGCCTGCCAGTTAATGTGGTTTGCATTCTTGGTGCTCTGACACACCAGCGGTTCCCACAGGTTTTCCAAACCGAACTTCACCGCCATCTCGAACGCAAACGGATATCTTGCCGCACAGGAAAGAATCCGTCCCCACGGAACCCGGTTTGTTTCATAGCGGTATCCGCTCAGCTTGATCGGATACTTCCTGTCCGAAAGTTTTTCTGTCGGTATGTACTTCAGAAACGTCTTCTGTAAATCTTCCAGCCCGACAATATCATACGAAATTGTCCGTCCATTGCAGGTGAACGGCCACGGTTCTCCGATTGACTTCCGACGGCTCCATTGGGTATGTCCGCTCAGATTGCTGTATGCCCGTGCCGCCATGACCGCCGTCCCCGGCGTCAGCTCATAACGCACTTCCTCCGAAAACTCCACCTCCGGATTGCTGAAAAAGCTCCGGAAGCGGATCATGATGTAGAACCCTCTCAGCCAGACACATTCCGGCGAATGTACCTCCACAAACAACAGCCGCTTAATCTGTTCGAGACCTTCCGGATTACAGCGGCGGAAACGTCCGGTCGCCTTGAATGTTACCTGTTCCCTGCAGTTCGGACATAAACCCGTCTCGTTGTGCTTTGCCCGGTAAAATTCCGCCCAGAGGTTTGTGTCTTCACGGAAGGCTTCAAGCTCTGCTCCGCAGCGGGTGCAGAAGCCCTGACGGCACCGGTAAGAATATTTATAATAAAAAATGAAATGTTCCACCCGGTTCAATACCCGATCTTCCCATTCGGGCGGTATGCTCCGGTATTTTTCATCAAGAATATCCATCCCGCACCTCACAGAAGATCAAACAGCGAGAATTCCAGATTGCCAGTCGTCTGGGATTTTGCTTTTTCCGGCTTTGCGGGAACCTCCGGAACCGCTTCCTTCTCCGGTTCCTCAAATTCACTCATGCGGATGGTCAGCACCATATCCACAACCGCGCCGGGGAACCAGAAGCCCACCGCTTTCCGGTAGGCTTCAAGATCCGACAGTGCGTTCCCGCATCCCTTGACAACGTGTGCCACGCAGTCCGCGAACGTCTTTTCCGACTGGACGACCGCCTGCGCGAATTCCTCCTGCTGACGGCAGAACGAGATCAGCGCGTCCGCGACCGGACGCTTCACGACGTTCTCCTTCTGCCCTTTGACTGCGGCAATGCCGCTCTCGATCTTTGCGACCGCCTGATTTACGAAACCTTCCATTTTATGTACCTTCCTTATTGTTTCAGAAACGGATAGTCCTCGTCCGTGATATCTATACTACCGGCCCTCTCAAGGGCAGCTTCGAAAAACGAATCTGTGTCAAAGCTTCCCTCAGTAAAACCGGAAGCGCACTTCTTCGGTTCGACCGCCTGCTGGTTCAGATACTTTTCAAACTTCGTCCCGAAAAGCGTCTCCGGACAGAGATGCTTCGCGTAATCCGTACCCAGCCACTCTTCCGCTTTGGTGTCGATCACCACGATGAAATCCTCGACGGTGTGCCCCTCCGCGAAACGCGCATCGATCTTCTCGCGCGTCTTGGGCGTCAGCTTGTATTTGGTTTTCAAACGGCTGTTGAGGTATGCAATGATCCGTTCGCACTCCTCCGTGGATGCCTTCTTGCAGTTGTCCACAAGTTTTTCAAAAGTCCGCCACCGCGGATCCGACGGCTCACCCTCATATACATATTTGGTCAGATGCTTGATCGCACCTCCGACCACCTCCGGCGGAAGCTTGGAAAGCTTGTCCGCCATCGGCTTTGTGATGATCAAAATTTTTTTCATGATTTTTTATGCTATCGCCCTACAGCCCTGCATCGTATGCTATACTATATACAGGTTTTCGGGACCTTCCTTTTATATTTTTGTTGAAAGAGCAGCGCACGACGTTTATTCGGTTACGTCGTGCGTTGTTCTTTTTTTCGCGCTCGTCTCTCGGCACTGTACCGACGCATCCTCTGACGTGCCCGCTCCATCCGTTCCTCACGGATCGCACCGAAGTACACATCCGCTTCTTTCTGTGCCTGAACCAGACAGTTCCACGAACAGAACCAGTGCTGCCGCTGTCGCACATCCTCCGGCATCCGCATCATTCGACGGTATGCCCAGATGTCCGAATCAAACATGCCGAACGAACACCCACAGTGTTCGCATTTTTTCGTTGCTCCGAACATTACCCCCTCGCCAGCTCGACCGCACTGGGATTCGCGATCGTCCGGCTGTTCGTCCGAAGATCTTCCAGTTCCACAAGCATCATCTCGTTCGGCACATTGTGCGCCATCCCGATCCGGTCGGTGTCCCCGATGTACCGGAAGATGATCGCCGATATTCTCCGGTATTTTATACCGTTGCACATTACCGGCTTCCGCTCTTTCGCGGCATACATCACTTCGTCTTTCGTCATGCCGGACACCCCACCAGTTCGCGGATCCTCCGGAAAAACGGTACCTCTCGTTTTTCAAGATGCACATGTTCGCAGTCGATCCAGATTCCGCCGCGCTTCTGATCCACCTTCACGCCGGGAAATCGTTCTTCGAGGTACATGATGTCCCGGATGATTTCGCCGGGCGCCTCGTGGATCACGATCACATTGTTGATCATGTCCGCGCCGTCCTGGATACCTACCGAAAACGTGATCGGAATCCCGTTGATGTGCTGATCGTACGCCAGTCCCTTCAGAATCCTTCCGATTACATCATTGATCGCCTGCTGCCTCTTATGATCAATCATTCCATAACCCTCTTTCTTTCGCGATTGTCTGATACGCCTTGTAGATGATGTAGTATTCCGTTGTTCCTGCGTTTTCGAGGACAGAGAATTTGTACAGGGCGTAATAGTGCTCGCATCGATCGGCTATGTACTGGTTCGAATAGTTCCGTGCACGGATTCGTGCCGCCTTCGCAGCGACTTCCGCTTCGATTTCCTTCATTTTCATCTTCAAGGCGCTCCTTTCTTATTCTTCTGCGGAAAGGTGCTCCCTGGCCCATTCGATTCCCATCGTGCGGATGCACGCTCTGGCATAATCCGCTGCGGCACGTCTCAGAGTCTCGTCACGCTTCGCCTGCTGTTCGGGTGTCCGTACCGGATCGTATACCGTAGCGGTACCGTGGTCCCCCTGCAGGTACGTCACGTTGTATTCTACCCCGTCGACTACCTCGCGGGTTTTCCTGATGATTCGCATTGCCATATTAAGCACCTTCCTTTCTTCAAATTCTATTCGCCGGATCTCTCCGGCTTTCCGGATTTACTTGCGTACCAGACGGCTCCGCCTGCGCGGATGTTCCGCATCACGTCTGCGCCGCCATGCGTCGATATCCCATCCGGTCTCCGTGTGGAACAGCTGGAAGCGGATGCCGAGCACTTCGCACATCTTCTCCAGTTCCGATACCGTGAAGTCGGCGACAGCCTTCGCGCGGTTGTTGAAGCCGTTCTCGCTGATGCCGATCATCTCCGCCATCTCCTTGTGGGTGATCCCCCGCTTGTCCATGGTTTCAAGGATTTCTTCGATCATCTCGCACACCTCCCGTGAATCAGCACATCCATCAGGATCTGCACGTCCTCCACGTCCGCTGATGCGTACCTTCCGTAGGTTCCGATGAACGCGCCTTCATCCAGCTCGTAAAGCGTCCGTACATCCGAGAAATTGGACTCCACTACAGTGATCTCGTCATAAAGCTCGTCCCGTTCTTCGTCCGAAATACCTGACTGTACGACATCCCCCGCCCGGAACAGATACTGCGCATAGATCTCCGCGATGCGGATCAGCAGAGCCCCCGCGCTGTCCGGACGCATCTCCGAGGCGATGATGTCCCCTCCCGGTGTGACGAGATACCGTGTGTCAAACCGCTTGCCGCAGCAGACCACCTCGCAGGCAGACTGGAAATAAACCGCTTTCAGACGCACGTTCCGGAGATATACCACATCATCCGTGCGGAGCTGTCTCCCGGACTGCCGGACGATTTCCTGATAGGTATCCTCGGCCAGACAGATGTATTCCGGCTTCTGGTGATGGACGTCTTCAAACTTCCGGAGAATCCCGTCCAGTTTATCAATGTTCATTGACCATACCTCCCATTTTTTAATTTAACGCGACCGACGGGGTTGAAACCGTCAATCCCGCATTACCGGGGGAAAATCCCCCGTCCCTCTGCGTTCGCGTTTCAGATAATATCCATGTCCCGGAGAACCATCAAAACCGCAAGCCCTCCGAATAATCCGACGTGTACTGCCGTCCAAACGATGGTCCGTACCCTATCCTTCATCTGTCACTCACCTTCCTTTTCGATCAGCTTCTTCATAAACTCCGTTACTTCTTCCTCGTCCGGTTCGTTCTCTTCTACGACACCCCGCCACTCGAAGTTTTTGGAGTCTCCGCCGCATCCGTTGCAGGGACACGTTCCGCGAACCTTGCAGCTGTCACATACGCCGCCCGCCGTTTCGCATTCCGCGAAGTTTTCGATCTGATATGCACAGTATTCACAGGCTAAGATCGTAGCTTTCGCCTCGATCTCTACCTCCTTCTGCAGAGCCAGATGCTCCTGCACCAGATACCGCAGCACATCCGAATCAATAATCACCGGCTTTCCCATTTTTCTTCACCTCCCCTCAATGCTTCCCGGATCGACACCCTCATGCAGTTCCGCATCACGCGGAAGTCGAAGTCCGTCGTCCTTGTCCGCATCTGCGGACTTCTTCCGTTCGGCTTCCTGCGCCTTCGCTTCGGCGTAACCGAGGAAGTACCCCATTTCAAAGTCATTCATTTCGCTGACCGCCGCCAGCATCGCTTCGATTACCTTCCGTTCGTGTTCCTTCATTTTCTATACCTCATAAATAATATTTTTCTTGCTTTTTACCCCCTCCCGCGCTATAATGAAATCGAAAGGAAGTGATTGTTTTGGATAACTTCAACGTAAGTCTTATTTCCACAATGTTTTCCGGTATCATTGGTCTTACCGGTCTTCTTTTGCCCCACCTCACAAATATGGTCAACTCTCGTAGAGAAATGGAAAACAAAAAGCTCGAACTCTATTGCTCGCAAAAACTGGATGCCCACCGCAAACTTGCTGAAACCTACGGAAGACTTTCCGCTTCTCAGTCCGATTCAGATTTGTCTGATTGTATTTCGGCAATAAACTGTGCTTCCCTCGTTTCTGACAAATATACCCGCGAGAGCCTGCGGTTTCTGGCAATCGAACTCACCGAATCAAATGGAGTTGTCTCGACAATCTCGGATGCCCTTTTTGAAGAATGTCTCAATGCTTTTAGCGAAGAATATCATCGTGAAATGAATTCATACGTCTTCTGTCCTAAAAAATCAGACAAACCATCAGGTGATACGAAATAATCACCGCAGAGTATCCGATTTGCATCCAAGGAATACGTCCCCACATACGATATTCTCTAATAATGATGACCACAGCAGCAGTCAGCAGAATTGCCGAGCTTATCAGCTTTGCTATCAACACACTCCTCATCCCCCTCACCTCCCTTGATTTTGTGCTTATTACTCAACAAAATATATTAATTGTGCTTACGCGCTCATTATAGCACACTATATTGAGTTTGTCAACCCATTCTCAAAAAATATTTTTATCAAATTTGTGTTGACATACTCAAAGATGTGTGCTATAATTACTTCAACGGAGGTGATGACGTGATTAAGGAACGCATCAAAGAGTTAAGAAAGGCACACAAACTCTCACAAACCGCCTTCGGGGAAGTCTTAGGCGTGAGCCGCGATGTTATCAACAACATCGAAAATGGTCGAGTTGAACCCAGTGAACTAATCATTAAAATGATTGTGAATGAGTTCGGAGTTAATACCCAGTGGCTTGTAAATGGTGAAGGTGACATGATTGCCGCATTGAACCGCGATGAAGAAATCGCCCAGTTCGTCGGTCGCATCCTCGCCGACAAAGAGGATACCTTCCAGAAACGACTGATTGCAGCCCTCTCCAAACTGTCCGTCGAAGAATGGGAAGTCCTCGAAAAACTCGCAAACGACCTCGCCGCCCCCAAAGAAAAAGAGCAGGATTAAAAAAATCCTGCTCTTTTTTTGCGCTATAGTGTTGTATTTTGGTGAATTGTGGGATATAATGGATATATCAACAAAACGAAAGGATCCCCTCTCATGAATAAACTTCAAAAAATCATCCTCACCGTCGTCGCGGCCTGTGCTCTGGCTGTCACGTCCTTCGCCGCCGGAAACATGATCTCCATCAGCGTAGACCCCTCCGTCAAAATCCTCGTCAACGGATCGGAATTCCAGCCGAAGGACGCAAACGGAAACGATGTCATGACGTTCATCTACAATGGCACTACCTACGCTCCCCTCCGCGCTCTGGCCGAAGCCTATGGTCTGGAAGTCGGCTACGATGCCGCACGTAACATGGCAACGGTGAGCGAACCGGGTAAAACGTATGATACCCCTGCCGCTCCGGTACAGCCGGGCACTGTTACCCTTGGCATGCAAAACGCGCTTGAAAAAGCCCACAGCTACTTGAAGTACAGTGCATTTTCGTATACCGGCTTAATCGAACAGCTTGAATATTCCAAATATACTCATGATGAAGCTGTTTATGCCGCCGATAACTGTGGTGCTGACTGGTACGAACAGGCTGTATTAAAAGGTGAAAGTTATCTCAAGTATTCTTCCTTCTCACGGGACGGTCTGATTGAACAGCTCGAATATTCGGGATTCACCCACGATCAGGCGGTATACGCCGTAAACGAACTCGGTTATTGACACCGTTTACATATACAAAACCGGAAGCCCTCTCCCCGTTGGAGACCCGCTTCCGGTTTTTCTTTTCGTCAGCCCCTCTACTTATTCGCGGAGGTAACTCCGATCGCAAAATTATAAATCAGCAGTACGGTGCCGTAGCTGGACCCTCTTAACATTTCGATGATTCTCTTAACCATTTCAGCCTTCGTCATAAGTTACCTCCTGTTTTATTTTGAAATAAAAATTTTTCCGCTCTTTTTTGTGCGGATTGTCAATTGATAGTCCTTGCGAAATGCTGTACACTATAGGTATCAAACATTTCGGTGCTATTATAACACACCTTTCCGGTAGGAAACAAGTGCTAAAATTCAGAACCGCACCACCATTTTTTGGTTGTAAATCTCACCCACCCCTTGGAAAACCGTGAAAATCCGTGAGAAAACTCCCAAAATACTCTCACTCTCTCCCAACAACATTAAATCCGGAGGACTCCCCGAATGAAAATGCAGCAGGTTCGCGCGATCATGAAACAGAAGGACATCAAGGCAAGCCGCATGATCGAAAAAACCGAACCCGCCCCCAGCACCTACTACCGCTACATGAAGTTTGAAACCACCGACCGCTGGCCGACCGAGTTTTCCCAGAAATTTTTCAAGGAACTCGGCATCGACATCAACGCCGATGATCTCCCGGATACAGACGACGAAATCGACGAAGAAGATTATTACAGCTACGTCGCCCACCTCACAGAATTATACGACCTCGAAATCCGCCACAAAGACGACGAAATCTCCCGTCTCGAAAATGACCTGCGCGATCTGAAAGGACAGCTCAAGGACTATCGCGTTCGGATGGACAGAAAGAACAAGTATATCACATGGCTGTTCATTTCCCTCGCGCTTGTGTTGGTTCTCGTGGTTGTTCTTGTGGTTGTCCTCGGCGTAATCTTACTGTAAACATAAAAGAAAGGAAGCCCCATCCATGGAACAACCGAAACACCCTCCCTTCCACCGTATCGTCGCGTACCTCCGCAAGTCCCGCGCAGACGGTGAGGAAACCGTCGAAGCCGTCCTCGCCAAGCACGAACGCATGATCCAGGACTACTGTCTCCGCACCTACAACGCCGAACTCCCCGCCGACCGCATCTACCGTGAAGTCCAGTCCGGCGAAACCATCGCGTCCCGTCCGGTAATGCAGTATGTCATCCGCATGATCCAGAACAAAGAAATCGACGCCGTCCTCTGCGTAGATCTGCAGCGTCTCTCCCGCGGCGATCTCTCCGACGTCGGCGAGCTGTCGAAACTCTTCCGTTATACCGGATGCCTGATCGTCACCCCTGTCCGCACCTACAATGTTGCCGATGAATATGACCGCAAATTCTTCGAAATGGAAATCATGCACGGCAACGAATACCTCGAATATGCAAAGAAAATCATGGGACGCGGCCGGAAGCAGTCCGTCCTCGAAGGAAACTATATCGGTTCCGTCGCACCCTACGGCTACACCAAAGTGTGGGTAGACAAAAAGCCCACCCTCGCCATCAACGAAGAGGAAGCCAAGATCGTCCGTCTGATCTACGATCTCTACATCTCCGAAGCGAGAATGGGACCTACCCGTATCGCAGATCACCTCAACAGGCTCGGCACCAAACCCCGCAAAGGCACTCGCTGGACCGCGCAGATCGTCCGCAATATCATCGAAAATACCGTCAACATCGGAAAGGTAACGTGGGATCGCCGGAAAACCACAAAGACATACGAAAACGGCACCATCACCAATTCCCGCCCATGGTCGGATGATGGAATTATCGTTGACGGAAAGCACCCTCCTATCATTTCGCAGGAAATCTGGGACAAAGCGCAGGAGGTCTCTTCCACCCGTGCTCATCCTGCCGCAAACTCACGCAATACCGGCGTCAATCCCCTCTCAGGGCTCCTGTACTGCCGCTGCGGATATGGGATGAGCTATAAAATGTTTTATGACCGGAAAACCAAAGAACCCCTCTCTCCCTATTTTGTCTGTGACCATACTACCACGAACGGATGTGATGTCCGGTCCGCGAGCGTTGAAACCGTCCTGTCGCTGATCCGCGATTCCATGGCAATTTCCCTTGAACGGTACCGCAGTCAGCTCGACGATACCGCCGCACCGGATACCTCCCAGACCATCCGCGAATCTCTCGAAAACGAACTCGCCACCCTCAAAAAACAGCAAACCCGCCTTTTCGACCTCCTCGAACGCGAAATCTACGACGAAGATACCTTCCGCGAACGCAGTGCCATTATCAAAAACCGTACCTCCGAAATCACCGCCGAACTCGCAAAAATCCAATCCGTCCGGCATACCTCCGAAGACTATACCCTGTTCTGCACCAACCTCGAACTTTGCATCAACACCATCTGTGATACCAGCATTCCCGCCGAAGACCGCAATAACATATTAAAAAAGGTGATCCGCCGCATCACCTATTCACGCGACAGATCCCCCCGCCGTGCATGGGATCCTACCCCAATCGATATAAAAATTATATACAAGCTATAAGAATTTCTTAATCTATTTACCTCCATCATCATTGTACGTATTCTTCCGTCCAATGATGATAGAAGTAAAACCACCACACAAAAAGCGAGAGCTTCCGCCCTCGCTTTTTCTCATGCCTTGAACCCCGCAGTTTTCGACATCATGTGTGCAATCTTGTCCTCCAGCCTCCGCACCATAACCTTCGCTACGGCTTCGGCGTTCTTCGGGTCGTGCAGCATCTCGCGGTTCTTCTCCAGCCACTCCTTTGCGCCCGTCAACCGCTTCGACGCCTCCCCGTGAAACATCATTGCCGTCTCGCGTTCGCCGGCATCTTTCGCTTCACACGCCCAGTCACACTGCATCGCCGCATCCTTGATGCTGTCGTCGATTACCGCAATGATCCCCTCGATTTTCGAATAGTTTGCCATCACTTACCTCCGATCATCTTTTCGATCACCGACATCTTCCCACGCATCTCCGCCATGTCCTCCTTCATCTTCTGGATGCCCGGATCAGGTGCAGGAATGCCAACCGAAAGAAACAGCATCATCAGAATCCATAACGTGAATTCATCCATTTTCTCTGCACTGTCCGCACAGCCGAGTGCCATTCCGTCAAACTTCGTTTCTTCCATGATGTACCTCCGTCAGCACAGTTTCGTTACAACCGCATCCGCATCTACCAGCGTACCGGCAACACTTACAATGTACCCGATGTCCGCCGGAGAACATCCGCATTTCCGTACCGGAATCAGCGATACTACCGTTACATTTACTGTGTCTCCCGCTGCCGCAGTCGCAACCGCAACATCCGCAGCAGACAGCATACCGTCAATCTGCATCGTCACCGTCACATCCCCTGCCACTGTTGCCGTAAACGAAAAGTTTGCAGTGATCATGTATATACCGTCGCAGTTAAGATCAATCCCGCCGTTGTTCAGTACAGCGGTGTTCCCTTTCCGGAACTTCGTCCCCGTGAACGTCAGTTCACCGCCGGCCAGAACATCGACCGGAGTGTTTCTGAAAACCTGAATCATATATACCTCCTGTGAATTTCAAAAATGAACCGGGAGAACTGCCGCCCTCCCGGTTTTGACACGACAGTCTGAAACTGTTCTGCTGATTTAATAACCACCGTTACAGCCGCATCCGTTGTTGAAACAGAACGGGTTCTGGGCCGAGAATGTGGTTGCCGTCGGATACCGTACCACACCGCACAGCGCAGCCTGAAGCTGGAGCTGATTGATCTGGTTCTGCATATCTGCCATCCGGTTGCCGCAGATCGCGTCGAGAATCTTCTGCGTTCCGCGTTCCTGTGCCTGGATGATGTTTGCGGTGTTGATCGCGCCGTTGTAGTTGACGGAATCAATACCCCTCTGGATGTCGCAGCAGCACGCCGCGAGCTGACGGGACAGTTCGCCGAACTGAGTCAGAATGTTGGTGTTTACACCGTCGATCTGACGCGCGTTTTCATATCCCGCGTTGGCGATACCATACGCCAGATTGTCAAGTTTGGAAGTGGTGGTCTGGTGGTCGAAACCACGCTGTACCGTACCCTCCGTCGCCAGATTTTCACCGAACCCGCGGTTTCCGCCGAATCCGCCGAAACCGTTGCCGAAAATCAGTGCGAACAGAATGATCATCGTCCAGTCGTTGCCCCATCCGCCGCCGAAGCCGCCATATCCCATATTGCAGTAATTTTTATCTGTTACGGCTGCAATGTCCGCTACCGAAAGGTTATCCATAATTACCTCCCTAAATATTCAATTTTTTCTGGTGGATTTACGTCATATATTTGCAAACCGGTGTGCGCATCACCGGGGTTTGCCTTATCTGAGGAGCGGTGCGATCTGCCGCCAGTCCAGCCCGTACGCCGCACATACCTGCTCCGGCGTGCTGTTCCCGTACATCTGCATGAACTGTGCAAACTGCGGATTCCGCTGAGCGAACAGCTGCATGACCGCCTGCGGATTCTTCCCGTTAAACATTTCCCGGAGCTGAGCCACCTGCTGTGCCATGTTCGGCTGCTGGGACGGTGCCTGCCCCTGTTGCGGCTGAGCCGCCGGCGAAGTTCCGAATAAACTGCTCGGCATATCTCTGTACCTCCGTCTGAATCATAGTTTCAATGTCCGATCTGCTCATGGTTTCTGTGCTGGTCTGCCCGGTGTTCAGATCGATTTCCGTGAAGGAAAACGCACGGATCGTCGGGAAACCTCCGGAATCCGTCGTCTTCCAGAAGAATATGTCCCTTGTGTTGTCAAACAGCGCGACTGCCGAATTCGGTGCAAGCTGGAACATCCGTGCACCTTCGATCCCCGTCACCCGGTCCACCTGCCTCTGCGGTGCCTGCTGTGGAAGATTCTGACTCATCCCGCCGTAAGGATACATCATCGGCTGCCCGTACTGCTGCGGAACACCCTGATTGATTCCTCCGAAATTTATCATCCGGATCACTCCCTTCTTGATTCCAGAAAGAAGAACACCTCCCCTTCCTGTGATTAAATTATATCACAGAAAGGGGAGGTGAAACTGTCAACAAACTGCCGACATTCTGTCATGTTTCTGTCATTTTAGATGCCAACATACCGCTGCGCGATCATGTGCAGCACCTTCAGCGCTTTCCGGTACCGCCGTCCTACCGTCTCCACGGACATGTTCATCGCGGCGGAAATCTCAACCTGCGACTGATGCCGGAGATGTACCCTCCGCAGAATCTCCAAATCTCTCGGATCCAGTGCGCACCGCTGAATCATCGCTTCAATTTTCTCCGGTTCCGCAAGCGCGGGGATCGTCTTGTGTTTTGCATCGTGTAGGGGTTGTTCCATATACCAATCCCCCTTCCCGCGCTTATTTCAGGACGGAATCTCCGCCGTCCCCGGTGTCACTGTGAAACCATACATCCGAAAGTTCCTTCGCGGCATCCACCTTCCCGTTGCCGATCTCACGCGCCGCATCAACGACACCCTCGCTGAACACATACGCAATCAGACCATACGCCGCCGTTTTCAGCACATCCGCAACTTCCGCAGTCATTTCTTCCCCGAAGACTGCAGAAACACACATCAGAATTGCAGACATTACCGCCGCCCACAGCTTCCGGCTGGACAGCTTCTGCTTCCAGTCGATCACCGCCGCAGACTTCAGCTTCGCCGCCTCCGCCTGTTCGACGACGTATTCCTCCACCGCTTCCGGCGTATCGCGTTTTGCCAGCTCTTCCGCATTCAGCTCGATCACTTCGTTTTCCTTATAGTTCATAATTTTCCTCCGGAATTTCTGTTTCATCGTTAAGATTTACGTTTTTGAATTGAGATTTGAGTTTTTGTTTAAGATTAAAGAGCTTTACCGACTTAATCACGCCCATCACGCCGCCCTCGATCCCGCATATCTTGTACACGTTTTCGATCAGCACATCCGGCGTACTGCCTGTGACACAGTGAATTACAATCATCGCCGTCGTGAACAGCGCGAGGAAGATTCCAATCACAAGCAGGATCAGATCCATCGTGCCGAGCTTCTTCTTCATCCCCAAACCACCTTGTTCGGGATCACGCGGTTTTCAAATGTCGCGCTTACCTTTCCGCCGCGCTTGTTCATGAAGGAACCACCGCCGTCGAGAGCGATGATATCATCGAATCCCTCGTCGCGTACCTTTTTCCAGAATTCCATCCCGAAAATATATCCGCCGTCGTTTTTGGATTTCGTCTGCCCGTGAATGATCCAGATTTCACCGTCACGCACGCCGAGCCAGTTCCGGTATGCCGCGCCCATGCAGGAGTTGTCCCATCCCTGAGGTTTGACATATTCGTGCCACATAACGTCATCGCCGTTACGGACCGCAGGAACCCCGGAAATCGCGTATTTGCATCCTGCCGGAGGTTCTGCCACATCCGCTACATACGGATCACCGGAGGCAGGGACAATCAGCGTAGAGACCTTCTTTCCGTAGAATTCGTTCCGTCGGTCCTTTGTGGAAAGTCGGATTTTTCCGCCGCTGTAATGCTTGAATAAATCCTGCCACGCCGCCGAAGACGTTATCGGGGTACAGTCACACACAAGGTTTCCGACAGGAAGGACGTAATCTTGCCCGTTACGCTTGAACTTCCCGAAAAATCCGCCGGAGGCTTCGTTCTGATTCCGATATGTTTTCTTCGGCTCATTGGTGTATACAATCCGTAAGTCCTTGCACCGCGTGAACGTCAGCCCATCATGGGAATATGTATCGGGGTAATACACCACCGCCGGCTTGACCTCGTGAATCCCCCATGCGTTCGGAATCCCCAGATAGGTACACGGGTTCACGCTCACGCCGTTCTTCCGGATCTCAAAGTGCAGGTGGGAGCCGAAGGAATACCCCGTGTTCCCCTCGATGCCGATGATATCCCCCGCCTTGACCTTGTCCCCCGCCTTGACTTTACGTTCGGCAAGGTGACAGAAGTACAACTTCAGCCCGTCCGGCGTATCAATGCGGACGTAGTTTCCCCACTGCCACGTAAGGGTTTTGTCCGACGCCTTGTCGAGCATTGTCGATACGGCAACAACCCCATCGCAGGGAGCAACCACCGTTTTTGTGGTTCTCCCGACGAGGTCGATGCCCTTGTGATTGTTCGCGGCTCCGTTCAGCGTCCGCCAGCCGAATTTGCTGGTAAGCTCTACCTTGCCTGATTCATACGGTAATCTCATACATCCCCTCCGTGGAGCATCTCCACTCTCTGCTCCAGTTTTTCCAGTCTCCCGCGCAGCTCCACGATCTCCCGCTTCATGGATTCGTAATTCTCCGCCACGCGGTCGAGTTTCTTGTCGTGCTTGTCCACGCTTTCCTTGATGTACCGGATATTCGCACGGGTCTCCCCGTCCGCGAATCCGTCCGTCTTCGCCGCCGTCATTCGCCCGACGAAGAACGTCGCGACGGACAGCGCAAACCCGCCGACCGCGATCAGCACCGCAATGTCAACCGTCATTCCCGCTCAGCTCCTTCCGCCACCGTACCGCCGCCGCACGCAGCGGCTCCGG
>JAZNDW010000026.1:0-4249 GCA_045588245.1 Eubacteriales bacterium | reverse complement strand
CTTGCCTTTTTCCGAAAAGTTAAAGGGGTACCCCTTTAGTTAGGAATAACATTCCTAACTAAAGAACTCTGTGGGCGTGCCAACGAAACACAGAGTCCGCCCCGAACCATTTTTAATATTATAACACATAGTATTGAATTTTTCAATAGTGAGCTGTGAATATTCAAAAAAGAGTCACAGTTCACCTATTGGCATTTCGGAAGGAGCACAGAGTTGTTGATGGGTGAAAGAAGAACAGCCACCTATAAGATCATAACTGATTCCGGTGGAAACCGCTATACGTTTTTCTGTGATCTGACAGGAGCGTTAGTCTGTACGACTAAGAAAACCTACAAAGCGGATACACCCGAACAGGAATTGTTGCGGAACCAAGCTCCCTGTTGCCGTTCAGGAGGAACAGATGCATGCGGATGATCATGCTTCGGTAATGTCAAAGTGGGATAAGCAGCTCCCACAATATCCGAAATGGAATTGCGGAGGATCACATTTTGAGATCGAAGTGTATGACGGATTCACAACCTTTTCCGTAAACTTTGACGGAAACACTTTTCGTGCAAAACAAGCCGTGGAGCAGTTTCATCATCTTCTTTCAATATCCAACGCTTCGGCGGCGTTATCGGTATGTAAAGCGGGTAATGTCGATCTGATCCTGATGGACGTGATGACCGAGCTTTACCGAAGCGGACTGGACGCGGCGGAAGAAATTAAAAAGCAGTTCCCGCAGATCAAGATCATCATCGTCACCTCCATGCCCGAATACTCCTGGATCTCGCGTGCAAAGGAGATCGGCGTGGATTCCTTTTGGTACAAGGACGGGCAGAAATCGAGGATCCTCGACGTGATGGAGCGCACGATGGCGGGGGAGCGGATCTTTCCGGACGAAACGCCGCTCATCCGCATAGGCAACGCCACCAATCACGAATTCACCGAGCGCGAGCTGGACGTACTCAAGGAACTGACCACGGGCGACACCAACGCCGAGATCGCGGGGCGGCTTTTCATTTCGGTAGCGACGGTGAAAAGCCATATCCTGCACCTGATGGAAAAAACGGGGTTCAAGACCCGCACCGAGCTTGTTTCCGAAGCGCGGGGGCTTGGGATCGTGATCAAAGATACAAAACCGGAATAAAAAACACAAGGAGATAAACGATATGGGAAAACCGGATCTCACCGAAGAAGAACTGAAGCGCCTTCTTGAAGAACAGCAGAAAAAGGTGGAAGCGATGCTCGCCGCCATGACGCCCGAAGAGCGCGCCGACGCCGAAAAGAAGTTTGCCGCCATGCGGGAAGCGGACGAGGCCGCCATGCGCAAAACGCTGGGCGACGCGCGAAAAGTCATGGAAATGAATACGGCGCAGGAGCATCATACCGTCCCGTATCCCGGCGCGTACGTCCCCGACGGGGCGCGGAGCGACACCGAAAAACCGGTCCGCTTCTGCCAAAACTGCGGCGCGCAAGCCGGCGACGGGAAGTTCTGCGAATACTGCGGCTCTCCCCTGAAATAACGATGAAAACACTTTTATTGATCGCGGGGATCGTCCTTGCTGGAGCAGGCGTTTTGGCGCTATCCTTTTCCGCACTCAACCTGTTCGGCTTCCGTTCCGTGCTCGACGGTTCTCCTGAATTATGCGCAGCCATGCACCGCCGTTTTGTCATATTCTGCATCACAGGAGTTCTTCTCGCCGCCGGCGGCGCCGTCTGCCTGTTTTTCCGCTTCAAAGAATAAAACTCCCTGCCCGGCGGGTTTTTCTTTTTAGGATGCAAAAACAGCCGCATGGCTGATGTGCAAATGATGGAATACAGATATAATGATGTTGGATATCATTTAAAGTAAGTATGAAAGGAAATGCAAATATGAAAAGAATAACAGCTATCGCACTTGTCCTTATCATGGTACTGTGTCTTGTCTCCTGCGCCTCCTCCGGCGACGGCTCTGTCAGCGGTACTTATAAGCTTTACGCCCTCGATTACGATGAAGGTCACGCTGTCTTCGCCGACGAATTTTTCTCCGGTGAGAACTACGTATTACTAAAAGACGGCGGCAAAGCCGAAATGTGTCTCGAGGACGACGTCGCGGATGCGACGTGGAAGATGAGCGGAGACCGCATCACCGTAACTCTTGACGACGGAGATATGGAAGGCACGCTTAAGGACGGCATACTGACCTTGGTCTCCGACGGTTCAAATCTCTATTTTGTCAAAGACGGCGCCTCTACGGAGGGCATCAAAGCCGTCACACTCGACGAGCTCTTGCACGGACTTGTTGACGAACCCAATACTTCTGAGGGCAGCGAACTTCAGAGAAAGTGGAACGGCTGGTATTACGGCTGTCTTGACATCAACGGCAGCGAGGGCGGCTGGGAATCTGCCAATGGCCTGACCTTCGATGCGGCCATGCGGGTGGAGCTGGATGCGGACGGCCATGGCACCCTGATCATCTACGATCCCTACGGGGCGTTCGCGGTCAATCCCGACCACAACAACCGCTATGTCGTGATCGACTGCCATGCGGATGCGTCCTATCTCTACGGCGACAGCGGCACCGCCTTTGACTACGACATCAACACCTCCGACTGGATCGTTGTGCGCAATCTGGACAACCAGGACAAGCTGAACGTCGGCTCGTCCTACACAGACGAGAACGGCAACAAGCTGGGTTACGATTTCACCTTCCTGCCGTGGGGCGACCGTTGGGAGAAGGAGACCTACCAGCAGTTTATCCCTCACTTCGACGAGTATCTGGCAAAGCTGGATGAGGGATGGAGCGATCCCTTCGGCGAATTGTCCGACCCTCTCGGCACGGACAGCGGTAATTCGGGCGGCAACGCGGGCGGCGACAGAACGGGCACCAAGCTCGACGTGAACGGCCGCGGGATACTCAACGTCTACTACCCCGCCGAACAGTTCGAATACGACGATACGTACGGCAAGCTGAAAAACGAAGCGACAGGCGTCGGCATACTGATCGACCCGATGCTCGGCGCGACGAACCTTGCGGAGCTGAAGCAGTCTTACAAAGAAAACAACAGCGACGAGGACGACTATTCTCTGAAAGAGACGACCTTGAACGGATACAAGGCGATCGTAATGACGTATTCCGACTGGCTCGGCGCGACGATGCGCATTGACGTTGACTTCGGCGGAAACCACGACGGCTGGTACGGCGTAAGTTTCGTGGTGTCCGGCGACTCGCTCTCCGACTGTGATACGGATGTCGTCTGGTCAATCATCAATTCGATGGAACTCGTCAAGTAAAGAGCACCTGAGGATTTTTCTGCTCCTATTGGGTGAAAGATATGAAAAAATGGTTTTTGATAGCGCTCGGCGCTTTACTCTTGCTGCTTTGTTCCTGCAAAACGAATCAAGGAGATACGGCTATGAAAGATTTGGACGTCGTCGGTACGAAAGAAATATCCGTCACATTCGTCAACGGCGTGGAAGATGCGGATATCTGGATACTTCCGCAAACAGATGAAAACCTCGGAACCACGCTGTGGGGAACGCCGACTCTGAAGGATTCGGTCAAGGACACGATCGGAACGTGCCGGGTAGAGGGCGGTGCGGAGAATTATATCGTCAGGATCATCGATGCGGATGAGGCATATTACGCCGCAAGTGATTTCATCCTTCTCGACGGATACACCGTCCGGTTTACGTCGGACACGGATAAGTACGACGCCGCTCTCACCGTCATCGACGAGAACGGCAGTGTGATATGGGAACAGAACGGCGTCTTTATTGGAGTGATAGGATAAGGCCTATCGTTAGAAAACGCCAAATGATATAAATAATGTATATAACTACTGTTTTATACAGGAGGTATTGTAATGAAACACACGAAAAGAATCCTTGCTGTGCTTATGGCGCTGTTTATGCTTATGAACAGCGTTGTGTTTGCATACGCGGATTATGAAGACGGAAAAGAATGTCCCGAATGCGGCGGGTACCATTGGGACGACTGGCTGGCGTGCGACGACTGCGGCATGTGCATCGACTGCGCGGCTGACTACACCTGCCCGTACTGCGGGGGATGCCTTTACTGTGCAGATAACTGGTGCGACGGATGCGGCACCTGCCCCGACTGCGCCGAGATCATCTGCAGCGAATGTGAATCGCAGTGTTTTAACTGCTCAGACGATTCCGAATTTTGCATAAACTGCGGCCTCTGCGGTAACTGTGTGATCACTTGCTACAACGGCGACGGATGCGAACAGTGTACTGTAGTTTGCGAATACTGCGGAGAAGCCTG
>JAZNDW010000025.1:0-53173 GCA_045588245.1 Eubacteriales bacterium | reverse complement strand
AGGTAACGTTGCACTGTTTTTGCAGTCAACGGCAGGTCTTGTCGTTTGCGTGCTGCTGCCGATCATCCTGCTTGTAGGCTATGACATCCTGCGCCGCCGCAAGTACGATAAGGCAAAGCAGGCGGACACGAATGCGCTGCTCGCTGAGCTTGAAGCACTGCGCGCGCTTCAGAGCGCGCAGACAGAAAAGAATGAGGATGAGGAAAAATAATTCTGCAGTGCGCCGTTTGCGGCGCACCGCATTCTTAATTCTGCATTCAAAAAATCCGCGAAGCGGATTTTTTGCGCTATTCTTCCCTTGGAAGCCACGCTGAGGGTGAATATAAATCAATGCCGCGGCATTATCCGCGAGGGGCATTATGCTAAAACGTATGAATGCCCGGCAATATGTTCCCCCTCGAAAGATGGGGAAGAATAAAAAGCCGCAGGGGAGGGAGAACCCCGCGGTAAAGAAAATGAAAGGAGTTTTTCTATTATGAAGAAAAACATGATGATGAGAATTGCTTCCGTTCTTTTGGTCGCAGTTCTGGCTTCCACGTGCGCTATTTCCGGCACGTTCGCGAAGTACGTAACGAGCGCTGACGGCAGCGACTCTGCACGCGTTGCAAAGTGGGGTGTTGAAATTATGGCAAACGGTACAACTTTTGCTGAAAAATATGACACCGACGATAGCACTGCCGGTGTTGGTGCATATTCCGTTCTTTCTTCCACACCTACAGGCGTTAATACTGATCATATTATTGCTCCCGGTACTGATGGTGAGATGGTTGCTATGACTATTTCCGGTATTCCTGAAGTTGCTGTTGAAGTAAAATATGAAGCAACATTGACTTTGACTGGATGGGACGTTGACATAACCGATAATGATGTTTATGATCCTGTAGAATATTGCCCCATTATCTTTACTGTTAATGGCGTGACTTATGGTATGTACGGAACTACCGCTACGAACACTTTCGGCAGTGTGGCAGTTCTTGCACAGGCTGTTAAAGAAGCTATTGATGGCTATACTAAAAATTATGCTCCCCACACAGATCTTTCTGTTGAATCTACCGTTGCTACACCCAATGTGTCTTGGGAATGGCCTTTCTCCACATCCAATGAAAACGATGTGAAAGATACTGCCCTCGGTGACAAGGCTGCTGACGGCTCTGCTGCTACTATCTCTCTCACTGTTGTTACAACCGTAACACAGATCGACTAATTTTAGCCTAATCTAAACTTACATAAAACAAATCATCCCCTCGGCTCGACGTGGCAGAGCCGAGGGGAATGAAAAATCCTTTCCTCTTTGCATTTATCCGCGTGGCGGGTGCGTGCAAAAGGGAAAGAACAAATACGAAAAAAGGAGGGAACACAAATGCAGGCACAAATGAATAATTATGACAGTCTTCGCCGCCGCGGCTCCTCGCGTGCGCTCGGTGTCATTCTCGTGATCTTGATCTTGTTGGAGTTTTGTTCGCTTGCGATACTCTTCAGTCGTATTTCGGCTTGGTCGCCAGTTAAAGGCAATAACGTGTTCCCGCTCACCGAATCTACAGACATGACACGTGTCCGCATCGGTACAAAGCAGCCCGACGGCACGATAAAGTATGCCGAGGAGCTTGCGGAATACAGACGCGAATCGTCGCCGCTATCGTCCCTTGTGTCTACGTTTGCTCTCACGGCAAGTGCTGACGGCGGTTTCATCGTGTACGATGAAAACACCGTTTGGTCAGCAGATACGAAAATAGAATTTTTCAAGGCTTCCTATGAAAACGGAGAGGGCGTTATTACTGTTCAAAGCAATAACGGAGATAAGCTCATCGCTCCCGGAACGTCAAACGGATACACGTTTACCATCGAAAATACGGGCGACGTTGCGCTCGATTACGAATTGTATATGGATCCGCAAGTAACAGGACCGGATATTGCGATTCCTATCGTCGTTCGCGTCGTTGACGCAGAGGGCGAGTATCACCTCGGCGGCGAGGACGAGTGGGTTCCGCTCGACCGTCTTAGTGAAATGAACGAAACGGCGACTATCGGTGCCCATAAGACCGCGACGTATACGCTCGAGTGGCAGTGGCCCTTTGAGGGGGACGACAATGCCTACGACACGATGATAGGCAATCTTGTGCTTGAAGAAAAGTTCGTTTTGAACATCGAAATCGGCACGATGGCTGAATTGAGTCCCGATCCCGATGATCCGGGTGACGCACCGCAGACGGGCGACGACGGCGTGAGATATCTTATCATCGCGCTTCTCGCACTCATCGTGATAGTTGCTTACTTTTTATATAAAAAATCGCGTCGGGATAAGTGGGATCAATGAAGCAGAAAAACAAAAGCGGTAATATAAAGCGCACTGTAGTGCGTATCGTCCTTTTCATTCTTCTCGGTGCGATCATTGGCCTTGAGGTATATTCGCTGAACGCGGAAAGCCTCGTCGGCAACTCGATGCCGATGCCATTCGGCGTCGGTGCATCGGTGGTGCTTTCGGGCAGTATGGAGCCCGAGCTGTCCGTTGACGATTTGATAATCGTCCGCGAACGCGACGAATACGACGTCGGTGACGTCGTTGTGTATCAGTCGCACGGCGAGCTGATCGTGCATCGCATCATCTCCGCCGACGAAGAAACGGTAACGACGCAGGGTGATGCCAACGATACGGCAGACGAGCCGATCAGCCGCGCCGACATCAAGGGCGAGGTCGTATACAGCGTGGCGAACGTTGGTGCTGCGGTGGAATTTATAAAAAGTCCCGTAGTTATGATAGCTCTCGTCGCCGCGGCGATAGTTTTGATGGAAATGTCGTTCCGCCGCGAGAAAAAGCGCGACGATGACGAGCTTGACCGCATCAAAGAGGAGATCCGCCGTCTTCAGGCGTCTATGGAAATTAAGCCGTCCGACACGGACGCGAAAGATAACGAATAACAATAACGATAGTCAATAATGGAAAGGTGGGATAAGCATGAACGGACAGAGCAGACGCACGGGCAGTGTTATGATAGGCATTGCGTGCGTTTTGTTTTCGCTCGTGCTCATCTCGATCGCTATGATGTCGGGGCTGTACGCAAAATATATGTCCCGTGACGACGGTGATGACGGCGCGCGCGTCGCCAAGTTTGACGTTAAGGCGGGAATGGATAAAAACGACGTATCCGTTAATTTAAGCGAAGGTACGGTGAGAGGTGATTACGTTATCACCGTAAGAAACGATTCCGAGGTTGCTGTTGAATACGATATAATCGTTTCCGTGGTGCTTCCCGCAGGCGTCGGTGTCAAGATCGGCGACGTCACTCCTGTCAAGAACGGCAACGCGTACATGTTCTCGACCGACGAGTGGGTGCTCTCGACCAACGGAAATGAAGCGACGCATACGCTGACGTTTTTTGTCGATGATCAGGATGCATTTACTGCGGGAGCTACAGGGGAGAGTTGCTCGGCAAGCTTTGACTTTGACGTGACGTGCAGTTTCGTTCAGATCGACTGACGAGGCCTAATTATACAAACGACTAAAAGGAGGCGGCAAAAAATGAAAGCTCGCAACATGGCAAAATTTCATATTATGACCGCGCTTGTAGTCGTGGTTTTTTCGCTTTTAATGACTGTTGGCGTCGTATATGCAAAGTACATCAAGTCTGTCGATTTTTCCGGAAACGTAACGATTTCGGCAGAACTTGTCGGTGACATCGAGCTTTTTGAGCACAAAGCCGTGCGCGTTAGCGACGGCGGATATACGCTTGGTGAAGATGAAGTGACAACAAATTCATACATTCTCATGCCCGGTGTTGATGTGCCAAAGGACCCGCAGATAAGAATCACAAATAAGACCGCAATCGATGCGTATCTTTACGTTGAGGTTGTCGACAGCCTTGGCAGTAACGGCGTTAGTTATGCAATTGATGAAACTATTTGGACGTTGCTCGGCATCAAAGGCAAAAACGGCGGCGATCTTTACGTTTATTATACTGATCTTGATGAAACTTTCAACGGAAACGGCACGGGAACTATCAATATATTGGAGGGTAACCTTATCACCGTCAGCGACAACTACAATCGTGAATCGGAAGGGATAACCTTGACTTTCCACGCATACATGGCGGAAACGATCGGCAGCGAAAGCGCCGAGGACGTTTTTACGTCGACGTTTAATACATAATATAAGGAGGAAAACGTGAATACAACTGTAAAATCAACTGCAAAATTCAGAATAATATCGTTCCTCCTTTCGCTTTTGATGGTCGTGACATGCATGCCCATGACGGCACATTCGGAGCCCGTCAACGAAGATGTGGACGCAGGAGCCGTCCACGATTCGGCAAGCGGAGCCGGCGGCTCCGCCACCACCGAGGAATACGCAGGCTTCATCAAGATTCTGCGTGACGGCGTGGAATGCTACTCGCTTGAGCTGTACGAATACGAAAAGATCGAGATCACTGCCGAGAAAATTTCGGCAGATGCCAAATATCAGTGGCAGATACTCCACCCCGAGAAGAATAATCTCTGGATCAACATCTACGACGCAAAAGAAGTGACGCTCCCTCTGACGGCGGCACTCTTGAAGAATATGCTCCGCGACGACGGCACCGCACAGGTGCGTTGTCGCGCCGACGTAGGCGAGGACGCCTACGTCACACCGGCGTTCACGGTAACGCTGCTTAACGGGGAAGAGACCGTTTACACGGGCGAGGACTCCGCCGAATTTTACGCCGCAGACGGCGACGACGATGACGAAATCCCCGAGTTTGTAACGGTTACGATAGAGTACACTCTTTATTCATATCAGGAGTCTGACATATCGGACGAGCTTGTTATCACAAATATGGGCGATGCGTTCACTCCCTATATTGCGACGCTCAAATCAGGGCAGACAGGTGACATTAACAAGTCCGTTCATACCCCTACGATAATGGGTTATGAAGCGTGGCTGACCGATGAAGATGGCAATAAACTCGGAGAAGAAGCCATTGATTCCGTGCTGCTTCAATACAATGACCTTGTGGAAAACAAAGTCGTGTACGTTGGATATTTTCCTGCAAAGGTGAAATACGAGGTTCGTTACTATTTCCAGAACATTTACGATGACCTTTATACGGAAGATACGTCCAAAAAATTGAGCGGCGATGACATCAAGGCTGAAACGGGAACGAGACCTCCGACAGAACAAGTCAATCCCACCAATTTTGTTGGATTTACACCTCTTTTCTATCAGCCGGAAACGGTTGCGGCTGACGGAAGTACCATTTTCGAGGTATACTTGGAGCGCGACTATTACCTCATGGAGTTTGACTGTAATGGCGGTTACGGTGTCGAGACGCTCTATGTGCGATATGAAACCTATATCTCCGTTGCCGATCCAATTCGCCACGGATATATTTTCAGCGGTTGGGATTTGGTGAAGACGGAGCAGGTAGATACGACAGAAAATCCGATTCCCCCTCTCGGCACAGGCCCCGACTCTAACGGATTTTATACCGGTGACGGCTATGAAAACGTGCCCCCCACGTCGATGCCGCATTACAACACGGCGTATAAGGCACTGTGGGAAACGACAACAACTACGTATACTGTTGTTTATTGGCGCGAAAATGCGGATGATGATGGATACAGTTATTGGGATTCCAAACAGATCGGTATAAATGCGAACGGCACTTATGACGGTACCGTTCATTCCAACGATCACGTCAGCGGTACGGATCATACTACGGCTACCGGTTTGAGCGAAGCTGCTTATTTTACCTACAACGCAGTAAAAACAGAATATGAAGAATCAAAACGCACTGATTTAGCTTCTGATAGAAAAGTTATCGTAGAAGGCGATGGCTCGACTGTAGTAAATGTGTACTATTCCAGAAATGTATATACATTGCAGTTCAACATTGGAAATGCAACTTTTACCCCTCCGGCCGCTAGTCATGTTCACACGGATGGAAATTGCTCCTATAAGCTGATTTGCGGCATTCAAGACCATATCCATAGTGCAGAATGTATTTCCACGCTGACCTGCACAATTCCCGAACACGCTGCCCATACAGCGGAGTGCTTGACCTGCGTATTAACTGAACATACCCACGGAATCAGTTGTACTTTGTGTGATCAGGATGGCCATCAGCACACGGAGGCGTGCTGTGCGCTGGATGAGCATGTTCATGATATTACATGTTATGGTCCGAATGCTGGCTACACTGAGGGTATTTCTTCTAGCTCAGGCACAACAAATAATGCCATTGCAGCGATTACCAATCCCCAGGTAGGATATATTTATCGTTATAATAGAAACGATACATATCACAATTTCTTCTATACGCACACGGGTTGGTACTATTTGGGCACTGACACTCAATATCGTGGGTTACTGAATGGAACAATTTCCAATCCTAGCCGAGGAGCATACACAGTCAGTAATTTACCTGCCATCTTAGAATGTGGGAAGGTAGAACACTCTCATGAGGAAGGCGGTTGCGATTACAGCGATTGCACACTCCATGTCCACACGGAAGCCTGCTATGTATGCGGTAAGATGGCCCATACTCACAGTGCTGCTTGTTGCACCAAGGATGTGCATACTGCGGATGAGCATACTATCATATGTTACCAAGGTGTGGAAACTCCAAATAATAATGTTGGCAACAACGCACCGAACAATCCGTCTGAGGGACAAGTATATAGGCGTAACAATGGTACATACTACATATACATTAATGGACAGTGGTATACCTATACCGGCAGCACAACGAGCGGAAATATAGCCCCCACAATTTGTCATGTCCACGGTGATGGCAGCTGTACCTATTGTGCCCTGAGTGAACATGACCATACTGATACTTGTTTGGACTGCGGCCTGACGGAACATCTTCACGGTGATGCTTGCTACAAGGATGCCATTCACGCTCACTCTGACGCTTGTTACACCTGGACCTGTGGTGCAAGTGCTCATATTCATACGGATGAGTGCTATAGCAGTTGTATTAAGCCTGAGAGTTATGTGAGTGGAACCGGAAGCAGCACGAGATTTTATATCAAGGCAAAGTATAACCAGACCATCGGTGACATATGGCCAACTTCTGCACATTACCCGGGTTTGTACGGCTGGTCTGTTGAAGGGAATACCAGTACTACTGCTGTTTCAAAAAAAATAAACATGACATCAGACCTTTGCGATACCACTGATGGTGTACGCGTGGTAAATGCGGTTACACAAAACACGAACTACACAGTTCACTTGTATTACATGTTTGAAAGCTTTGATCAGTCTAGTCCCGAGAATGGCAATGAAAGAAAGCTTTACAACGGAGTATACTACGATAAATCCGAATTGTATTATCAGGAGAATGTAGCTGCCGGTAGTTCTAAATTTTCGCAAAAAGATATTACAGGTATGACTGCTGTTGATGTTGTAAGTCAACAGGTCCAAGGAAGTGAATATAACAATTTCCTGTACTATAAACGTGAACGTGTTGACTTCAAATTTCATAACGTCAATACTACTGTTCAGACAATAACCGACTTGATGTACGAATATCCGTTAAAAGATTTAACGGTGGATGGTAAGCCTGCAAGCGCTTATGTGCCGCCTTATCCCACCACTTACGAGCCCGGTGCGTACGAATTTGGCGGTTGGTATACCACGCCTCAGTGCTTCACTGGCACAGAAGTGGACTGGAAAAATGGTACCATGCCTATAACAGACTTTGAAATCTACGCCAAGTGGACGCCGGTTATTCGTAACGTTTATTTCTACTATCTCTACACCGATATGGACATTAATGATCCCTCTGATGATAAGGGAGATCCGTGGAAACCGCAGGAAGATCCGGATACGATTACACTTCCCAACGACGTGACTGAGCCTCCCGTGATGACGTATCCTATCGAAGTAGAACACGGCGCATTGGTCGGAACTGCGTATTCGCACACGCCCAAACGAAATGGATATCAGTTTGTCGGATGGTTCTACATGGACGAGAACAACAAGAAAAAGTTTGCTCCCGATTCTATGGAGATCACAAAGGATTTATACCTGTTTGCTGAATGGTTGAGCGAAATTGATACGGAATATACGGTCAATTACGTATATATGGGTGCGGGAATAACGAGCGAGAGCGAGAATACTGACAAGAGCGACGACGTTGTTATCGCAAACCCTACGACAGGCCACTCTACGGCAGGTCGAACGAAAACGTTCGACGCGAAGGGACTGACCGATCTGTATGATTTCAGCGATGAAGGTGGCATAAATTACCAGTTGAAATATTTCCCGACGGTCAACTCACATTCGATTCTGATTTCTACAAAAGATCCGGAATCAGATGTAGACCCCAATGAATATACGTTCTATTATGTCTATTCAGAAGGAATTTGGTATAAGGTTCGGTACGTGGATTATACTACAGGCCTGGAAATTGGAGAAACGAAAACGGTATTTACACCAAACGCCATTGTGACGGAAAAGTTCAAGCCGATCGCAGGCTATAGACCCTATAATAATACTTATTACATCACCAAATCGATCCAATATCAGCCTGATTCTACGGAAACGAATGTGATTGATGCAAACATCATCACGTTCTATTACGTGAAAGACCTGGAACACGGTCCGTACATCGTCGAACATTATCAGGAAGATGCGTATGTTGACAACAAGTACAACTATTATGAAGCCGAAAAGGGTATCGACGACTTACTTGTTGACGGTGTTACGAACTATAAATCAGCCACGCCGAAAACATACGACGGATTTGAATTTTCGTATGCGACGGTTGTGTGGTATGATGTCACGATCGTTAACGGCGCTATAACAAAGACCGAAGAAAAAGGCTTTAAGATAGCGTATGAAAACGGATCTTATAAAAAATATGAAGCAACAGCGTTTGACGCTGGTAAGCCGAGCGATTTTGCCACAACCGGTAGCAATGCTTCCCTTGCTGATATCAAGGGTGCACTCTCCGTTGCCGGTGTCGAAATAAGACTTTATTATAATCGTCTTTATTACGGTTATACGGTTCAGTACTTAGTTTACGGTACCAATGCCGTGCTTGAAATAGCCGATACAAGGGAGTCTACGACTGATATCGGCGCTGAGATTCCCGTTGCTGGCGGAAATACAACACTTCCTGCTGCTAAATTTGACCGCGAGGTTTCATTTACAGCTCCAAACATTTATGAAGAAGACGGAGTCGAGTATACTATAACAGGTGCTGCTGAAAAGTCTATCATCATCCGTATAGATGAAGCTTCGAACGTGTTGACGTTCTATTATCTGCCAAAGCAGTATCAGGTTCACTATGTGGCTGTGTGTTCGATCGGTAAAGTTGCCGATTTCGGTAACGTATCGCCAAGCGGTGAGCTTTTGCCCAACAATTATGCCGGATCTACTGCAACCGCGGGGGAAGGCTTCGAATTTATCGGATGGTATCTTGACGCTGAATGTGAAACAACAGTAAACAGTGTTCCCGGCGTTGTTGAAGTATTGGAAGACGGATTGTTTGTCCCTCTTGATTCGTACGTTCACGCAAATGCTGCCCCCAATGCTACCACAGGCTTCGACGAAATCACGTTCTACGCTTTGTTTGAGCCTATCACGACGAGCATGACGATCACGAAAGAGATCAATACTCCATCAGCTGAATCGTCAGCAGAAAACTTCATCTTCCATGTAATAGGTCATGGCAAGTTTGAATACATCGATCTTTACGTTTCACGCACGGGCGCAGGCTCCATCAAGATCAACGAGCTGCCTATCGGCGAATACACCGTTGAAGAGATCACGGCTTGGTCGTGGGAATATGGCAACGTTACTTACAAAGTCGGAGACGGTGCGGCAACGAGCGGTTCTGTTATCAGCGAGATCAATGTGACAACAAGCGGAGTAACGGTTACGTTCACGAATACGTCTGCCCCGTCTAATTGGCTTGAGAGCGAAACCGTTGCCGATAACAAGTTTGGCTCGTATACTCCGGCGTCGTAATCACGCAAAACAAATTAACACAGAAAGGAGGCAAATGCCGTGATAAATAAAAGAATGCATAAGGCGGTTACCGCTGTGACTGTTGTGCTTACATTGGCCGTGATATCTGCGGTTGCGGTGTTTGCCTATCTTCAGTGGATAGCCGGAAAAGTTGAGAACACGTTCACACCGGATGATGAAGGAGCGATCACGATCGAAGAAACGTTTGTCGGGAACGATAAAGAAAATGTTTCTGTTGACGTCGGCGATCCCGGATATTCCGTCTACGTCCGCGCCGCGATAGTCGTGACGTGGGTGAACGCGGACGAACCTAATAAAGTCCTTGCAACACCTCCCGTCGCAGGGGTGGATTATGAGATAGTGCTGAACGTTAAAACGACCGCAGATTCAGGCGAGCCGTGGTTTAAGTGCAGCGACGGATTTTATTATTACGAAACTGCCGTTGCGAGCGGTAATACCGGTGTGTTGATCGAATCATGCACTCCGTTGAAGGACGCTCCTACAGCCGGTTACGTGCTTAACGTCCGAATCATTTCGCAGACGATACAAGCTCTCGGCACGACGGACGACGGAGACGTTCCCGCTGTTAAAGATGCGTGGGGAGTAGTCACAGTCGAGAATGGCAAGCTCGTTCCGAATCCATAAGATTTAATTAAAACATCCCGTTTTTATAAACGGGATGTTTTTTATCTATGCTATTGCTATGGAATTTTATGTAATAATATGGTATAATAAATATAACGATCTCATACTTTCACATCTGGTTGACAGAAGAACGGAGAGGGAACATGAAAACAACGTTAAAAAGACTGACGGCGATGCTCTTGTGCATTTTGATACTCGCGCTTTCGGCGTGCACGGCGAACGGCGGCGACGGTGTCGGTACGGGCACCGATGCGGATACGGATGCTGACAGCAGTGTAACAGATACGTCGGCGGAAACCGATGCCGACACCAACAATGGCGGCACCGAAGACGACGGCTCAGGTGCAACAGACGTGGACAAGTCGAATACTGTTTTTGGAGAGGGCGGCGATGTTGCGGACTATGATCCCGATAACGCGAATTATGAGCTCAACATAAACGCATCCGAAAAAATACACGACGTTAGCGACCTTTTGTTCGGCATCTTTTTTGAGGACATAAATTTTGCTGCAGACGGCGGACTTTACGCGGAAATGGTGCAGAACCGTTCGTTTGAGTTCACCGATTATGCGTCGGGTGACGAGCTTCACGCATGGAGCTCTGTCGGCTCGGTGACAAAGACTGTCGTTAGCGACGAAGGCTCGCTGAACGACAACAACCCCAATTACGTAGTCATTGAAAACGCATCCGATTCTCCTGCGGGAATCGCAAACAAGGGCTTCCTTGACGGAATGTCCGTGAAGAAGGACGCGAATTATAAATTCTCCGTCTATGCACGCGGCATCGACGGCTACACGGGTCCCGTATACGTTTCTGTTACGGCGGGAACGAAGGTGCTTGCCGAGGGCAAGATCGACGCGATCACGGATGAATGGGTGAAGTATGCGCTTACGCTGGAAAATTCCGCCAACGCTTACACTAACGTAAAGCTCAACGTGACGATCGACGCCGGCAAAGCGGCGTTTGATATGATCTCGCTTTTCCCCGAGGATACGTACAAAGAGAGAGAAAACGGCCTGCGCCGTGATCTTGCGGAAAAGCTTGAAGCGCTTGAGCCTGCGTTCGTAAGATTCCCCGGCGGATGTCTTATCGAGGGAATCACACTCGACACGGCGTATAACTGGAAGGATTCCGTGGGCGCTGATGAAAACGGTGATCCGTATATGTTTGCCGGCACATACGGCGACGTGGCGGCCCGTAAGCTTGGAGTCAACATCTGGACGAATGAAAGCCTGACGAACGACGAGCATCCGTGCTACATGACGTACGGACTCGGATTCTACGAATATTTCCTCTTGGCAGAGGACATCGGTGCTATAGGCGTTCCCGTAGTCAATTGCGGTGTTGCCTGCATGGGACAGTCTAACGGTGCATCTTCCGTTATCGGTTCGGACGAATGCAACAAATTTATACAGGACGCGCTCGATCTTGTCGAGTTCTGCCGCGGCGGAGTAGATACGGAATGGGGTGCCGTTCGTGCGGCTATGGGACACGCCGAGCCGTTTGAGCTTAAATATATCGGTATCGGAAATGAGCAGTGGGGAAGTAACTACTATAAGCATTACGAAGCTTTTGTGGAAGCTTTTGAAGAGGCGAAAGCCGAAAATCCCGCGCTTTTTGATGGTGTTGAGCTGATGTTCTCCGCAGGCGTTGACGACGGCGACAGCGGAAATCATTACATTGACGCATATGAAGAGGCGGAAAAATGGCTTAAGCGTCATCCCGACAAGGATATACTCGATTATACGGGTGCTATAGACCATCACTACTATAACGACCCTGAATGGTTCCTCAAAAATGCCGATTACTACGATCCGGAAAACTACAGCCGCGAAAGCCTGACGGACACGATCTTCGGCGGTGCGATGCAGGTATTCGTCGGTGAGTATGCCGCAAGATCCAATCAGCTGCAAGCCGCGCTTGCGGAGGCGGCATATATGACGGGACTTGAGCGCAACAGCGATATCGTACGCATGGCGGCGTATGCGCCGCTGTTCGGCAATCTGACTGCGATGCATTGGGCACCCGACCTCATCTGGTTCAATAACCGCACGTCTACGGCTTCGATCAACTATTACGTTCAGAAGATATTCTCAACGAACGTCGGCACGTCGGTCCTTGAATCTGAGCTTATAGGCGCTGACATTGAAAAAGAATCATTCAAGGGCAAGATCGGTCTCGGAACGTGGAGCACGGCAGCAAAATTCGATAACGTAAAGATCGTTAATAACGATACGGGCGAGGTGCTCGGTGAAGATACGTTTGACGATAAGGCATCGCTTGACGATTGGCAGCGCATCTCCGACGGTTCATGGAGCGTCAAGAACGGTCAGCTCGTTCAGTCAAGCACGTCAACGAACACCGAACAGTACGGCACGACGGGCTCGGCGCTCTACTTCGGCAGCAGAGTGTGGGATAACTACACCTTTACCGTAGAGGCTACAAAAATGAGCGGTGCCGAGGGCTTCCTCATAGCGTTCGCCGTAAACAACAAGGATAATAATTACTTTTGGAATATCGGCGGTTGGAACAACACCGTTTCGTGTCTGCAGCACGTTGAAGACGGAGTGAAAACGAATCAGCTTGTTGGAACGGAAAGAAATTTCACCGCTATTGCAGGCAGAACGTACGTGCTCAAGGTCGTCGTTTCAGGAACGAACGTTAAGTGCTACATTGACGATAAGCTTTACGTTGACTATTCGATCAGAGATGACGCCGAGGCGGATAGCTATCAGGTCGTCAGTACGGATGAAAACGGCGACGTCATCATCAAGCTCGTCAACGTGACCGCAAAGCCGAAGACGTTTGCCATCGATATTTCGGGCATTGACGGCAACGTCAACAAGGTAGCCGAGGTCGATCTCGTTGCAGGAACGAGCCTGCAAAACGATAACATTCTCGGACAACCTGAGGACGTTTCGATGAAGAGCTATGAGCTTGACGGCGTATCGAAGCAGTTCAACTATACGGCTCATAAATATTCCGTCACCGTAATCAGAATCGACGTAGAATAACTCACGATCAGAATCACCCCGCAAAAGCGGGGTGATTTTTTGCCGATTTTTTGTGCTGTTGCAAATAACTGTTGACGAAAAGCGTGTTTTAAGTGTAAAATTATAATAACAACACGGTATAGGAGACGGATCGATGCACGAACAGCACAGAGAAAGAGTAAAGACGAGATTTTTGAAAGACGGTATCGACGGCTTTGAGCCGCATAACGTTATCGAGCTGCTCTTGTTTTATTCGATTCCGCGCCGCGACACAAACGAGATCGCACACCGTCTGATCGACAGATTCGGCAGCGTGTCGGGTGTGCTTGAAGCCGATTATGACGATCTTGTTTCCGTTGACGGTATCGGCGAGCATTCCGCCTCACTCATAAAGCTGATACCGCAGCTTGCGCGCCGATATATGACGGAGCTTGCCTCCGTTGACAAAACGTTCGATACTGCCAAAAAGATCGGCGATTATTTTGTTGCAAAATTTCTCGGTCACACAGTCGAGTCGGTGCAGATGCTGATGCTGACGGCGTCGTACGGCGTTATTGCGTGCGAGGAGATACATCGCGGCTCGGTCAATTCTTCGCAAATAACGATTCGCTCGATTATAGAGCGTGCGATCGCATCGCACGCGTCCATGGTCGTTCTGGCGCACAATCACCCCGGCGGACTTGCAATCCCGTCGTCTGAGGACATCAATACGACACGATTGATCCACGAGGCACTGTCAATAATTGATTGCAGACTCCTTGAGCATTTCGTCGTTGCGGAGGGGAAATTCATGCCGATCATGTCACGCACAGGTGTGCTTGGCACACTCAATCAATCTCTCGGTGACGCGGAGCTTCGCCGCTTCTACGGTGAATTGTGAATATAACGGTAAAGAGAGGCGTGAGCCTCTCTTTTGTTTTTTGCGTTGCGAGAAGCGAATATTATCGAGTAAAAATTTACGATATTTACCCGTACCCGTTGACAATGGCGGTGTAATGCTGTATCATATAACTGTACTACTTGTGATAGTACGCGGCGTCAATTTGAAGAAAGGATGACAAACCATGCTTCAAACGATAAATCTTACGAAAATATACAAACCGAAAAAGGGCGTCCCCGTAACGGCGCTCAACGGCGTTTCACTGAAATTTCCCGAGCGCGGAATGGTTTTCCTGCTCGGTAAATCGGGCTCGGGTAAGTCAACGCTGCTTAATCTCTTGGGCGGACTTGACAGCTACGACAGCGGTGAGATAATTATTAAGGGCGTATCGAGCCGCGATTTTACGCAAACGCGGTTTGATTCGTACAGAAATACCTACGTCGGCTTTATATTCCAGGAGTATAACGTACTTGAAGAATTCACGGTGGGCGCAAATATTGCGCTGGCGCTTGAGCTTCAGGGCAAAAAAGCAACGGATGAGGAGATAAACCGAATACTGCACGAGGTCGATCTTGACGGCTACGGTAACCGCAAGCCGAACGAGCTTTCGGGCGGTCAGCTCCAGCGTGTAGCTATCGCGCGTGCGCTCGTAAAAAATCCCGAAATAATCATGGCGGATGAACCGACGGGTGCGCTCGATTCGAACACGGGAAAGCAAGTGTTCGATACGCTCAAACGCTTGTCTGCAGATAAGCTCGTCATAATCGTGTCGCACGACCGCGAATACGCGGAGTATTACGCCGACCGCATCATCGAACTTGCGGACGGCGCCGTTATCGGCGACGTTGAATACGTGCACGAAGAGGAAGAGACCGCCGCGATCGAATACGACGGCAACGTCGTGACGATCCCTGAAGGGTATCATCTGACCGAAGAGGACCGCATAGCGATCAACGCTCACATCGACCGTATTAAAAGCGGGGTCGAACTGCATTTTTCGGGACTACGCAAAAAATTCCGCAACACGGACGAATCAAATATAAAAGAAAGCGATCCTTCGCTGTTTTCTCTGATCCGATCAAAGCTTCCAATCAAGTCGGCTTTCCGTATCGGCGGCAGCGGACTCAAATATAAAAAATTCCGCCTCGTTGTAACGATCTTTTTGTCCGTTATCGCGTTTACGCTGTTCGCTCTTGTCGATACGTTTGGCGCGTATAACCACATCAAAACGTGTACAAATTCGATATCCGATTCAAACGTACCGTATTTGTCGCTTGTGAAATCAAAGGCGCACGGAGAAGGAGCGGATCTGTATTGGAGGGACTGGGGCTATAAACTGACCGACGAGGAGATCGAAGAGATCATTGATGAAACGGGTATTCCCGTACACGGCGTTTTCATTCCAGATGGTGGAAATCTGCAGTTTGATGCACACTTTGATTCTAACGGGGAGCTTTTCACACAGAGCAATTACATGGTGCACACGTTCGTTATAAGAGGCTTTGCCGAGGTAACAGAGGAGCTGCTCGACGATATGGGTTATGAGCTTATGGCAGGTGAGTTTCCCGACGGTGACAAGGATGAGATCGCCATCACCGATTATGTTCTTGAAACGTTCAAGATCGGCGGATACCATGACGGCGAAACTGTTGGTGTCAGCGAATACGAAAAGATCAAGGACGCCGATGATATGATCGGCAAAACGATCATTCTTGCAGGTGTTCGTTATACGGTAACGGGTGTCGTTGATACTCATTTTGATCTACAAAGATACATCGGACTGACCGAATCCGTTGAGGGGAACACGACCGCAGACGATCTTGTTGACTATTTCTTATATAACGAGCTTTCTTATGCTGAACGCTACAGCCTTGCTTCCGTGGCGCTCATGGGAGAGGGCGGCGTCGAGCGAATGCTCGAAAATGAGCCCAAAACGGTTCGCCTCAATCATTCCTACTGTTACTTTTATTCACAAGGCACAACAAACTACATTTCAATTGACCCGTACCGCATGGGAAACATCGATAACATAGACCCCGATACGGTTACGTGGTTGGACGGCAAACCGCGCACGGAACTGAAAGAAAACGAGATCATCGTATCTACTGACTGTACATATTCCGATTACGTCAGCGATGACGGCGGCGATATTACGGACGTATACGGCGACCACTCATATCTGTTTGAAGAGGTGTTTTCCGGTCACACAAGCTACACTGACAACTGGAGTGAGCACAGCGACATCGTTGTAGTCGGATATATCGATTGGGAAGCGTATCCCGAAACATCTCCCGCGACGGTTTACGTTTGGGATGAATTATATGACGTCATGGTTGCAGATTCCTTCGGAACGTACGATTTCGCCGTTGGCACGATGCCAACGGAAAAAGATGCGATCGAGGACGTTGTCCGCTACTGTTACAGAGAAGATACGTCTGTCCGTTACGCCATGAAAAATTCCGTCACGTATGAGCTTGACACCGTCAACGAAACGCTCGGAATGCTTGCATCCGTATTTATCTGGATCGGTTTCGGCTTTGCGGTGTTCGCGTCGATCATGCTTGCGAATTTCATCGGCACGAGTATTGCGTACAAAAAGCAGGAGATCGGAATCTTGCGTGCCATCGGCTCGCGCAGTAACGATGTGTTCCGTATCTTCTTCTCGGAGAGCTTCATAATAGCCATGATAAACTTTGTCATTTCGTTCGTTGCAACGGGAGTTGTAACGACGGTCATAAACATGATCGTCAGAGAGGACCTCGGACTGCTTATCACGGTACTGTCCTTCGGTGTCCGTCAGTTCATGCTGCTTTTGGTGATTTCTGTTGGAATTGCGTTTGTGTCGAGCTATCTGCCAGTTAAAAAGATAGCCTCCAAGCGCCCGATAGATGCGATAAGAGGAAGATAAAATACAAAATACGGCACTTATTGCGCGCTAAAAAACGCCGGGGGACAGTGTGTGCTCGCTCGTTGAGTTTTTATTTTTGAAAAAATTATTCTGTAAGCAACTCTTCGGGCACGCGCCTGCTGCGGAAGTAGTACTGTCGGTCGTGCTCGCCGATCTCTCGAACGACGCGGCACGGATTGCCGACAGCAACGACGTTTGCGGGCAAGTCCCGCGTGACGACGCTTCCCGCGCCGACGACGGTGTTGTCTCCGATCGTGACTCCGGGCAAAATAACGGCGCCTGCGCCGATCCAACAGTTCTCGCCGATGACGACTGGCATATTATATTGCAGTCCCTTTATTCGCAATTCGGGCAGGATCGGATGACCTGCCGTTGCGATCGTGACGTTCGGCGCCAGCATCGTGTACGAGCCGATGTGAATGTTCGTATCGTCAACGAGCGTCAGATTGAAGTTCGCGTAAACGTGATCGCCGAGGTGAACGTGGTGTCCGCCCCAATTGCTGTGAAGCGGCGGTTCAATGTAACATCCCTCGCCAATTTCGGCAAACATGCGTCGCATAAGCTCTGCGCGTTTTTGCCATTCTGACGGACGTGTGGCGTTGTAGTCGTATAAGAGCTCAAGGCAAGCCGTCTGCTCGTCCATTATGTCATTGGCGGACGGATCGTAGATGTCGCCTGTGTGCAGTTTATCTTTGTTGTCCATAACCGTATACCTCAAACGGAATGAGATTTTATATAAAAAGTATACCATAACGCGAAGATTAAAACAAGGCGAAAGAATATACTTTATTTTGCCGCGGAAATGTGGTATATTATTGGTAGAAATCATATTCAGTCGTGAGGTATCGCAAATATGAAAAAGACCGTCATCGTAACGGGCGGTGCGCGCGGAATAGGCGAGGCGATCTCAACTGCGTTTTCGCGTGCGGGCTATAACGTTATAATAAATTATAAAACTTCGGATGAACGTGCCGTGTCGCTGTGCGACCGCATGACAAACGAGGGCGCTTCTGTCCGCGTATACCGCGCTGACGTCGCAAACAGCGGCGAGGCGGATGCGCTCGTCGCGTATGCGGTGTCGGAATTCGGCGGGGTGGACGTACTCGTCAATAACGCGGGCGTTGCCGGCTTCGGACTTATAACAGACACAACGGACGACGAATACAGACGGATAATGTCCGTCGATCTTGACGGCACCTTCAACTGCTGCCGCGCGGCGGCAAAAGAGATGATACGTTCACATTCGGGCGTGATCGTGAATGTATCCTCGATGTGGGGGCTTACGGGCGCTTCGTGTGAGGCTGTGTATTCGGCGGCGAAGGCTGGCGTCGTCGGACTTACTAAAGCATTGGCAAAAGAACTCGGACCGTCAAATATCCGCGTCAACTGCGTGGCACCGGGCGTCATACGCACGGAGATGAACGCGCGTCTGTCGGATGAAGACGTGTCGGCACTTGCCGATGAAACGCCGCTCTGCCGCATTGGCGAGCCCGACGAGGTTGCCTCGGCGGTCTTGTTTTTGGCATCGGATGCCGCATCGTTTGTAACGGGGCAAACGCTCGCCGTTGACGGCGGCTTTGCCGTGTAAATCAGATAACGCGGGCACAACGTCCCGACAAAAAGGACTGCTCACTTGAGCAGTCCTTTTTAATCGGTCATTATTGCTACATGGAAGCCAAGAACTCATTCGCCTCGCGACGGCTGCGAAGAATGATGACGTTTTTGCCGTTCTGCCGCGCCGCGTTCGTCAATTTTGCAATGTCGGGACGGTGCTTTTTGCGAAATGTCAAGATCCAGCGCAAAAATTCGCCGTCAAACCGTTCGGGGCATCCGTCACCCATGTCGGGGCGTACACGCCCGTAGTTTTTGATGATACGCGAAAGAACGCCGAAAACGCACGCGAGCGTAGAAAAATCGAGCCACACGACGGTGTCGGTGACCTCAATTCGACGTGGCATCGTGCGGTTAAAATTGCCGTCGATGATGAAGCTGTCACGGCGGTATATCTCCTCACACATCGCATCAAATTCTGTCTTACTGCGCGTATTCCAACCCGGCAGCCAGAATAGACGGTCAAGATGAGTCACCTCAATGTCAAGTCGGCGCCCCATCACGTCGGCGAGGTAGCTTTTTCCCGAGCCGCCACAGCCGATAATGCATATCTTTTGCCCGATCGCGTTGTTTTTGCTCACCGTTACGCCTCCTTTTTTTATTTATGTTAAAATTTGATTAAGTGATCCCGTATCCGTCGAAAATCGGTATGAAACTCTCCAAAGCTGTGCCGCCTTCCTGAACGAAACCGTTTTTCACGCCGATCCTGCGTGCAAATCCGACGACCTTGTTGTATTCGTCGTCGGTGACGCTGCGCGTCAGCTCGATCGGCAGCGAAGCGGAGCTGATCGGGGTGTACTGATTCATGATGCTGATGTATATATTATCTTTGTAGCGGCTGTGTAGGTGTGCGATGATCTCGCGGCTGTCAACGGTGCAGTTCGGCAATATGAGATGCCGAACAATGACGCCGCGCATCATTGTTCCTGCTTCGCAGGCTTCGCCTGCGCCTGCGAATAATGGCTCGCCGACCTGACGGAACATTTCATCAATCGCCGCGGTGGCGACGCTGTAATAATCGGGTGCGGCGGAATACTTCGACGAAAGCTCTGAGGAGATGTACTTGAAATCGGGCAGATAAACGTCGATGAGCCCGTCAAGGGCTCGAAGTGAATCTACGGAATCGTACCCGCTTGAATTGTATACGATAGGGATTAAAAGCCCGTGAGCGCGCGCACGCTCTATGGCGGCAATGATGTGCGGCACATAATGCGACGGGGTGACAAGGTTGATGTTGTTCGCGCCATCAACGTCCTGCAGGCGCAGAAAGATGCCCGAAAGCTGCTCGGCAGAGATCGGAAAACCGACACCCTCATGCGAGATCGAGCGATTCTGACAAAAAACACACCCGAGCGAGCAACCTGAGAAAAAAACGGTGCCAGAACCGCGCGTGCCGGATATGCACGGCTCCTCCCACAAATGCAGAGCGGCGCGTGCCGCGTAGAGCTCGGCGGGCATGCCGCAAGCGCCGAGCTGTCCTACACTTCGGTCTACGGAACACCGACGCGGGCAAAGGTTGCAATTATTATATGATTCCTGTGTCAACATAGGCAAATGAATAAAACACCTTGATAAATATTACAACTGTCGAAAATGCTGATTTTCTGTCAGCTTATTTATTATAACATCCGACAGAGCGAGAGCGCAACAGTATTTTATCATTTTCAGCTTTAGGGGCGTTTGCTTTTGCGATGTTTTCATTTTGTTAAAAAAATAATTGTTGCTATAATACGAAAAAAGAGGTATAATCTCATAGTATGACTTATTTTGCGAGGTGAAGTATTAATGAAAGATATGCCCACATGGCTAAAACGAATACTCATCGTTTTGATGTGCGCTGTTTTGTTCATTGTGATCGCGGCAGGTGCCGTGTTTGCAATATTTTATTCGCAACTGAAAAAAATCCCGAAGGTCGATGAAGATACGCTCGATTGGATCTCACCTGAGAGCGAATTTTTCGACACCGACATTCCCGATACCGACGACTATTTTGAAACCGAAACCGACGAGACAGACGAGCACGGCAACGTTATTACCGACACGGAAACGACAGCACCGCCAGAATATAATCCCGATGACATCGTTATAAAACCCGTTGATCCCATCGTCAGCGACGGACTCGTTAATATTTTGCTTGTCGGGCAGGATAAACGTCCGGGAGAGGGAAGACAGCGTTCCGATACGATGATACTCGTCAGTATCAATGCGAAAACAAAAGAAGTGTCCCTGATTTCGTTTTTGCGCGATATGTACGTCAGCATCCCCGGCGGCTATTCCAATAACAGACTGAACGTTGCTTATGTATACGGCGGATTTTCGTGCCTTAATCAAACGCTTTACGAAAACTTCGGTGTGAACGTTGATTATAATATCGAGGTCGATTTTACTGCGTTCGTTGAGATTATTGATCTTGTCGGCGGCGTTGATATCGAGCTTACGAAAAAAGAAGCAAAATATATGGTAAAGCAGATGAATTGTGACGTTCTGGAAGGCATAAACAGACTCAACGGAAAGGAAGCTCTCTCCTACTGCCGTATCCGTAAGATAGATTCCGACTTCGGACGCACGGAACGTCAGCGCAAGGTCCTGCTTGCCATTCTTGACGAGGCAAAGAAGAAGCCTGTCGATGAGCTTTTCGATCTTGTCGATGCAGTCTGTCCGTATCTTACAACGGATATGTCAAACATGGAAATCTTGACGTTGGCAGCACAGCTGATACCGACACTTTCCTCACTTAACGTTGGCACATATCACGTGCCCGAATACGGCACGTTTGAAGCCGCAACGATACGCAAAATGAGCGTTCTTGTGCCCGATACGGCAAAGATACGCGACCTGCTTGCAACGAAGTATCTTCCTTTGGATTAACAGCTAACAGCAAAAACACCCCGAAACGACAGTTTCGGGGTGTTTTTTGCTTAATTTCAGAGGTTCTTTTTGAACTCTTCGTATTCTTCGAGCGTGCCTTTGTACGTGAAGAACTGATGGCATCCCATAAGATAGCGTCCGTTCATGCCCGAAAGGACCTTATAATCACGGCGCGCGATGTAGTTTTCGGCGGTGAGAAGCATTTCATCGTAGCGCCAACGGTTGCCAATGTGAATGGGCATCATTTCGCCGTCCTCGGCGACAACGTGATAATCCGATAGCATTGCGTCGGACTGCAGATGACGTCCCCACGTGCACTTGTGGCGCACGATGCCGACGCCGGGCGCAAACCAATATTCCTTCTGTCCCGTTTCGGGATTATTGTAAAAATAATGGAAGTAGTCGTCGTGGTTGCCGTCCACCTCGTAGTCGATCAAAAGGTGGATGGTGTTTTCAAACGTGCCTGCGGGAGTCACAACTGTGCCGCCGTCGGTGACGGTGTGGCGCATTTTGCCGTCCTCAAGCGTGCATTCATATCCCGGTTTCCATTCGTCTTTCCAAAGTGAGCCGCCGAGCCAGTCAAGATAGGAAAACGGTCTTACACCGAAGATGCGGTTTTCCTCGCTTCGCGTACCGAACGGCCCTGCGGGCAAAGACGGATAATCGTCGTTGCCAAACTTGATCAGACCGTTTTCTGTAACGATCGTCTCTATGCCGGCAGCAGACGGACAAAAGCGCCACGCTTTTTCTTCGTAATTGATCTTTTCTTCAAGGAAGTCGAGAAAATAAAGTGCTACGTCAACGGACTCGCGGCTGCTGTTTTCTGTGATGATGCTGCGTAGCTTCGCTGCCGCTTCCGTGAATTTGTTGGCTCGACAAAGCTCGCTTACGGGGTGAAAGAGCGTTTCGGAGGAGATGATATCTGCGTTTCGGCTTTCCCAATCAGCTTCAAGCGCGGCGTAATTGAGGCAAGAAAGGATCGCGGCATCGTATTCGCCGTCCTCGAGCTTCTGCCTGCCCATACGCTCTATGACGTATTCGTTTCGCTCGTACATCGCGTCGGGACGGTCGGGCGATTCATACATCCATTTGTTGCCGACGGCGACGGGCAGCCAGCCCTCGCCGCCGCAGATGTTGTAGGTCGAAAGCACCTTCGCCTCTGCGGGCTCAGGCGTCGTCGCCTTTACGATTCCGACGCCGCGGCAGTACCACGTGTTCCACGAATCCTCGCCGATCGTGACTTCAAGATGCAGACAGTCTTCAAAGCGGCCGGCGGGAGTGATAACGACCTCGTCGGTGGCGATGACGCGGCGAATGGCGTCGCCGCCGTAATAGCTCTCGATCTTTTCCTCGGCACCCGCCTCGATCGGAACGGTGACGGGGAAGAAGTATCTGTCGCTCCTCGCGCTGGCTCTCCAAAATAAATTGGTTAAATATTTGTCCAGTTGGCTGTATGCGTAGGAGCATCCGGGCTGTGAGCCATAATAAAGATTATCATCCTCCATAAGCCACGATTCGCCCGTGACGGAGATGCGTTTCATCACTCTGCCGTCAGCCAAACATTCCAGCGCCTTCTGTGCCGCTATTGCGGCGCCGTACGTCGCGGCAGGGTACTTCGCGTCCGACGACGCGGCTTTTTCGTATTCCGACACGGAACACGAAAGATATTCTTTCGCCTCGGCAATTCCCTCGTCGGTAGTTTTGTCAACACAGTATGCCATCCAGAAATAGTGGCGTCCGAGCTCGATGTGCTTTGCATTGCTGTCGGGATAAGAAGACAGCTCGGGGATTATGCGGTTCTTCGTGTAATCAAGTCGTTTGTCGTTTGCGTTCCACGCCCAAAATTTGTCGCACATGTCTATAAGCAGGTCGGATGCTTTTTGCACGTTACCGAATTTACGGTAAACGGCGAGCGCCTCCTCAGAATATTTTGTGTCGGTGTCCGACGCGATCTTGGCGCTTTTGACGGAGTACTCTTTAACGTCATCAGCGCTCGACAAATTTGAAATGAGAGTTTTTACGTTTTCGTATGCTGTGTCAAAGCCTACGTTGCCGTAGGTTTTCGTATAGTTTTCAAGATCACGGATCTTGACTGCCAACGCCTCCGCAAAGGAATCGGGCAGGGTGTTTTTGTCTTGTGCCATTTCTGTTTCACCTCGCAATTTAGCCCTTGCGTCGTGAATCCTCCGCTTAACGGTGCCGAGCGGTGTGCTTGTACGCTCCGATATTTCCGCCATAGTCAGTCCGTTCATAAAATAAAGGGTGGCGGTTTCTTTCACGGCAGGAGAGAGCGAATCGAATCGTTCTCTCCATTCGCGCATCGATTCTCCCGAAACGTAAAGGGATTCGGGTGTGCGATTGTCGGTGTAGGCGTGAAGCGTGTCGTAAGGTTCCGTTTTACGGGTACGCATAAGGGCGTTCAAAGTTTTGTTTTTGAGGATCCGACAAAGCCAGCCTTCGATCTTTTCGGGTTCGCGCAGCTTATATAGGTGTAGATACCCGTCGATGAAGGTCTCCTGGGCGAGATCCTCCGCCAGTGCCGCGTTGCCGCACAGGGAAAGTGCTGTGCGATAAAGCTTTTGCATATACGCGGTGACGATGGTGTTGTATGCGTCGGTATCACCGCGAACGGTACGCTCGATCGCAGTTGTGATCTTCTGTAGATCCTTTTGCTCCATGGGATCCTCCTTTCTTATTTGTGGGGGAATCGGCCGATTCATATATATAGACACACCTCGCACCGAAAAGGTTCGGTGCGAGAAAAAAATTGTTAAAGATAAAACAGCGCGTGATATTTATATAACGCGCTGTCGTTTACTCTCGGATCAACTCGACTATGACGATCTCGGGTCGGTTGTTGAAGCGGATCGGTATGATGCTGTTGCCAATGCCGCGGCTGACGATCATGGTGGTACCGTTTTTGGTGTACGCTCCCGAATCGTATTTTGGGAAAAAGCCCTGACCCGGAGCCACGATACCTCCGATAAAGGGCAAGCGGAACTGTCCGCCGTGTGCGTGCCCCGAAAATACGAGGTCAACGCTGCAGTTGACGTAAGCGTCGAACAGCTCTGGGCGGTGGGAAAGCAGCACCGTGTATGCACCGTCGTCGGCGTCGGTACGGTTTGAGTCAACGATATCGCCCGTTATCACGATGATGTCGGGCTCGGTTTTTTCGAGCATTTGCATTAGCTTTTTGTTTCCGTCGCCGAACTCGGCATTGTGTAGGTCCGATATCTGCGCGATGCGGAAGCCTGAAAAGGATAGGGGGAGCTTGGCGCTCACAACGGTAAACTCGCTGACTGTGAGCGCCGTGTTGCCCCACACCGTCCATACGGTTAAAAGAAGCATAAGTGTCGCGGCAACTGTCAGTATTATTTTTTTCTTTTTTGTCACGTCGAGCTCCTTTCTTTAGTAGTTTGTGCCGTTACATCAAGCTGAAAATGAACGAAAGCGCGTCGTTTATTCGCCCAAAATTATAGTCAACGCGGCTTTTGTCCGCGACATTGATGCCGATCGATATACCGGCGAAGTCAAACATCGGGTAATCATTGATCCCATCGCCGACGGCGATAACGTCATCGGCGGTGATGCCGAGCATATCGCACAGATACGAAAGCCCCGCGCCTTTGTCGATACCGGCAGGGACGATGTCGTAGCAGTCACATTGATGGTATACGGTAACGTCGCAGATATGGGCGCTGTTTTCCTCAAGGAAACGCGCGATCGCATCAGCGTCGGTGTCGTAGCTGAAAAACGGCGTGAGTGCCACGCTGTTCGGCTGATACCATAAATGCGGCATCGTCCGCTTGAGTCCTTCGCATATGAAGCGAAGAGAATTTCGTGCTTCCTCCGAGTAGGGAAGTGTCACCGAGCGTGTCGGCGGCAAGCCGACGCCGAATTCGATCGCGGCTCCGTTTTCGCCGACGAGGATTGCATCGGGCAGTCCCGCCTGACGCAACAGACCGCAAAGATAATATGTAGGCTTGCCCGACGCTATGGCAATATGTGCGCCCGTGTCCGCGAGTTTATGTAGCAGTTTTACGGTGTCGCTACCGATCGGCTTGCCGATCGGCGCAAGCGTGCCGTCAAGGTCAAATGTGATCAGTTTTTTCATGATATACCGCACCTTATCGTCCATTTATTCGTATAAGTTTCGCCTGCGCCAAGGCGGATGAGGTCGGGCTTATCCTCAAACACCGTCACACCGCCGTCCGCTGACGGCAGCGAGCACCACGGCTCAATGCAAACGTACGGCGCGTCCGTCTTCGGCATGTGCCAGATGCCGAGATAAGGCATATCGGGGAAAGAAACGGTGATGCTGTGCGCGTCTTCGTCCGTTTCAAGCGTTACCTCACGGCAGACGTCGGTCAGCACGATGGCGTCATCGTCGAAAAGTCCGTGCGAGAGGGAAAGCGTCGTTGACGCTTCAAGCGGAAACGGCGCCGTCGTGCCGTCAACGAAGCAGTCGGACGTGAATCCGACGCGTATCGGTGTTGCGGGGGTCGAAAAACGAAGACGGTAATCGGTGAAGCTCTTGCCCTCCACAAGAGGGACGTTGAATCCCGGGTGACCGCCGAGCCCGAAGTACATCGTTTTTTCGTCAAGGTTCGTGACCTCATACGTCACACCGAGTGTGTCACCGCACAATTCATATATCACGCGGAAAACGAACCTTCTCGGATATGATCTTAACGTTTCTTCGTCGGAGTATAGCTCCATCACGAGCCGATTCCCGTCGGATTCAACGGCGCGAAATGTGCTGTACGGCGCGATGCCGTGTATCGGCATAGAGTGTAGCTCGCCGTCAAGACGGTACTGCCCGCCGTAAAGGCGTGCAGCGTATGGGAAAATGTTCAGCGCACGGTCCGACCAATAGGCAGGGTCACCGCTCCAGAGATATTCGATGCCGTCGGCACCGAGTATGGATTGCAGTTCCGCACCTGCATCGGCAACGGTAACGGTAAGTAAAGAGTTTTTTATCGTGTGAAGCATAACTGAAAATTCACTTTCGTACATTACAGATCAGCGGTTATTCTTATCAATAAATATAATATCATACAGCGTTATTCGCGGTCAAGCACGAGTCCGAAATTGCTGACAGGGTGCTTTTTTCGTATCTAAACAAATTAATTGATTTTTCGACGCTTTGCGTGTATAATAAATAAATAGTCTCCGCGGTTGTATCGGAGTACGTGAAAAAGTATATTTGAACTTATATATCCGAAAGAGAGAACAAACAATGAAGAAAAAGTACCGGCTTTCAACGGCACTTGATATTGATGACCTGTTAATGGAGTGCGTTCCGTACGCGATACGGCTTGCAAACGAAAAGTATGATTTTGACCCGCCGCTGTCGATTTACGAAATCGACCGCTGGGGCAAGCTCGGAACGCGCGCCGACGTGATATTTGAGTTTTTTGCAGATCCCGAGTTTTATAAAAATCAGCCGATTATAAAAGGTGCAAAGGAATTTGTGCGTAAGCTCTCGGAGATGACGGAGGTATACATATCGACATCGGTGTACCCCGAGTTTATGACTTTGCGTGCAAAGAGGATAATCGAAGAGTTCCCCGAGATACCTGCCGATCATATATATATGGGCTCGCGTAAGGATAAGATCGACGTTGACATACTGTTTGACGACGGTATGCACAATATTTTCGAATCTAACGCCGCATATCCAATCCTGATGCGCCGCCCGTGGAACAGTGCAGCAACGGGTGTGCTCGCAGTCAATACTTACGATGAGTTTTTGAAGCTTGTTGAGATCATTATGGACAGCTACAGTGTCAGCTCTGAAAAATTCTCCCCCGATACCCCCGGTGTCGTCGTTCTGATCGGACCGACGGGAAGCGGCAAAAACGACGTCGCAAAGGAAATGCTAAATCGATACGACTGTTTCCGAAAGCTCGTCAGCTATACGACGGCGGAGCCGTCCGAGAGCGAATGCGGTGGAGACTATCATCATGTTACTCTTGATGAGTTCCGTGCCATGGCCGAGGGCGGTGAGCTGTTTGAATCGACCAACTACGCAAATCATTTTTACGGTTCGCGCAAAGCGGATGTTGAAGCGATACTTGCCGCCGGCAAACACGTCTTGACGGTTATGGACATTTGCGGTGCCATGGCACTCAAAACGCATTTCCCCAATGTTATCACCGTCTATATCAAGCGTGATAAAAGGGAGCTGCTCTCGTCAATCATTGACAGAGACGCAAAGACGGAGGATAAGGTCGACAGGATCATGGCGATCGAGGCGGAAAAACACAACGCGGAGATCTGCGATTATGTCGTCAGAAACGACGGTGTCATAGGTACGGCGGAAAGAATATACAAAGGCCTGCATGATGTAAAATAAGATAACAAAACAGCCGCGTGGGCGGCTGCTTTGTTTGTCACAATAACAAACGTCGATAAAAAATGCAAAAAAAAGTCGAAATCAGGTGGAAAATTGTTAACATTTGTGGTATCATAATAATTGGGTTATTACAAGTGTCGGCACAGGAGGTGATCGACGTATATGATATGCGATCTTCAGCGTGCGAGTATGTGGAAACGTATCGCGGCATCGCTTTTTGATTGGATATTGACCGGTGTTGCCGCTGTCGGCATTGCGCTTTTGCTGTCGGTCGTTCTCGATTATGACAGCTACAGCCGGGAGCTTAGTGATGTTTATGTGTCGTATGAAGAAGCGTACGGCGTTTCGTTTGATATGACGGGCGAGGAATATTCAGAGCTGACAGACGAGCAAAAAGCGCGTTATGATGAAGCACAGGAAGCTTTTTTGTCAGACGAAAAAGCGCTCTATGCGTACAATATGACCGTTAATTTGACGATGATAATCGTAACAATGTCGATTATGGTTGCGGTTATGCTGTTTATGTTTGTTTTGCCGCTGATTTTCGGGAACGGGCAAACTCTCGGTAAAAAAGCATTCAGCATTGGCGTTATCCGAACGGATTGCGTCAAGATCAGTAACGTTCAGCTTCTCATCCGCACTCTTCTCGGTGTATATACAATAGAAACGATGATTCCTGTTTATATCATTATTATGTTGCTGTTCGGCATCATCGACATCGCAGGAACATTTATCCTGCTCATTCTTGCTGCAGCAGAGATCATAACAATGACGGTGACGCATACAAACTCCATGATCCACGATCTGTTGGCAGGAACAGCCGTTGTTGATCTAACAAGCCAGATGGTGTTCGGAAGTACAGACGAGCTGATCGAATATAAGAAGAAGCTTCACGCAGAAGCCGTTGTAAAACAGCCATATTAAAATCGCTAAGAATTAAATTTTAAGATACATCGATACGGAGAAGGTATTTATGAAAGTAGTACTTGAAAATCTAACAAAGATCTTCCCGAGCCGCGACAAAAAAAACGGCGGTGAAGTCATTGCTGTCAATGACTTTACCTTTGAGATTCCGGATGGAAAGCTTATCGGTCTGCTAGGACCGTCAGGTTGCGGAAAAAGCACGACGCTTTATATGATAAGCGGACTGCAGAAGCCCACAAGCGGTAAGATCTACTTCGGCGAAGATGATGTAACCGAGTTGTCAACCGAAAACAGAGGAATTGGGCTTGTTTTCCAAAACTACGCACTTTATCCTCACATGACGGTAAAACAGAACATTCTGTTTCCGCTTCAGAATTTGAAAGGAGCCGACAAGCTCACAAAAGATGAAATGCAGAAACGCGCCTATGAGGCAGCGAAGCTCGTTCAGATCGATGAGCTTATGGATCGTAAGCCCAGCGAGCTGTCAGGCGGTCAGCAGCAGCGCGTCGCTATAGCGCGTGCGCTTGTGAAAATGCCCCGTGTTCTGCTTCTTGATGAGCCGCTCAGTAACCTTGATGCGCGTTTGAGACTTCAAACTCGCGAGGAGATCCGCCGTATTCAGAAGGAGACGGGAATCACAACGGTGTTCGTAACGCACGACCAGGAAGAGGCAATGAGCATTTCCGATATGATCGTCGTTATGAAGCTCGGTGTTGTTCAGCAGACGGGTAAACCGCAAAACGTATATGATGATCCGGTCAACCTTTTTGTTGCGAAGTTTTTGGGTACACCTCCCATCAACGTGCTCAACGGTACCGTTATGGGCGGCAAGCTCTACATCGGTGATGATGCAGTACTTGATGTTGCCGGCGTTGATGACGGTGAGGTTACGGTTGGCATACGTCCTGAGGGATTCGAACTTGATGAGAACGGACCGCTTCATTGCAAGCTTTCAAACGTTGAGGTAATGGGACGCGACGTCAGCGTCGTTTCGGAAAACCCCGCCTCTGTCAACGCTCAGATCCGCTCCATTATAGATGCGGACAACAAAGTGGATATTACAAAGGGAACAGTCAGCTATTCGCTGAAGCCTCATAAGGTATTCCTCTTCGACAGGGAAACCGAGGAGCGCATACGTTACGAGGTGAAATGATATGGTAGACAGTAAACAACAATGGAAAGCGTGGCTGTACCTGTTGCCGGCTATAGTGTTGCTTTTGGTATTTACCGTCTGGCCTATCATTAACACCGTAAAAATGGGATTCGCTAACGGATATAACGCACTGGCGATCCTGCGAGGAGATAAATTTCAGTTCGGTATTGAGAATTTCATTAACGTTATGAACGCGCCTGACTTTTTGAAGAGTCTTGGTAACACAATGCTTTTATGTGTGCTGACGGTTCCGATCTCAACACTGTTGGCGCTTCTTATCGCAGTTGCGCTCAATTCCGTGAAATTCCTGCAAAAAACCTTGCAGACGATATTTTTCCTGCCTTATGTAACAAACTCCATCGCTATCGGACTTGTTTTTGCCGCGATGTTCAACATTATCGGTAACCTCGGCACGAATAATAATGATATCGTCATAACTGCTGGTATAGTCAATCAGATTATTGAATTGTTTGGCGGAGAACGTGTGAATTGGATCAACGCTGGCTCATCATATGCGGCAAACATAACGGTTCTCGTTATATACATCGTATGGAATGCGCTTCCGTTCAAGATACTCGTTTTGCTCGGCGGACTTCAAAGTGTCAACAAGCAGTATTACGATGCGGCAAAGGTTGACGGAACATCTCGCACAAGAGTGTTCACGCGTATAACGGTTCCGCTTCTTTCTCCCATGATCGCGTATGTCGTTATAACGGGCTTTATCGGAGGATTCAAGGAATATTCAAGCATTGTCGGTATCTTTGGCGAGGATATGGGCCCTCCCGGTGCTCCGTACAGCCTCAACACCATCGTCGGTTATATATACGAAGCCCTGCCGGGTATGGACTATGGAATTGCAAGCGCCGCAGCGATCATTCTTTTTGTTATCATACTTATTGTCACATCGATTAATTTGTATGTAAGCAAAAAGAAGGTTCATTATTAAAGGAGGTGCCTGATGTCAACAAAAGACAGTGTAGTAATGCAGGCAAAAGATCTGCAGAACGTGTCGGTGCGCCAGCGCATCGGTAAGATTGCCGTCAAGGTACTCGTTTATCTCTTTTTGATCGCCATGGCGCTGATCATTTTGTTTCCGTTTTATTGGATGATCATTTCGTCCTTGAAATCGCTCGATGAATACCGTCAGGCAGTCTCATCCTTCTGGCCTCGAGTGATCGTTTTCGGAAACTATGCAAGAGCGTTTGAAGAAGCAAATCTTCTCGTTCTCTTCAAGAATACCGCATACGTCGGAATCGTATCAACGTTGCTTTCCCTCGTTATTACGGTTCTCTCCGCATTTGCATTTGCAAGACTTGAGTTCAAGGGCAAGGAAACGATGTTCTCCGCGCTTCTGGCAACGATGATGATCCCCGGTGAACTATTCACGATAACAAACTATCAAACGATCAACGTTTTCGGATGGAAAAATACGTATACGGTACTTATCGTTCCGTTTTTGGTCAGCGTGTTTTACATTTATCTGTTGCGTCAGAACTTCCTGCAGATACCGAATGAACTGTATCTTGCAGCGAAAGTCGATGGAACGAGTGACCTAAAATATCTTTGGAAGGTTATGATCCCCCTTTCGCTCCCGACGTTGATCTCCATCACTATTTTGAAAATGATGGGTGCGTGGAACTCATATGTGTGGCCGAATCTCGTAACGGATCTTGAGCGTTATGAGCTGATCACGAACGGCTTGCGTAACGCATTTACCGACGCTGACAACGGCGTTGACTATCCCGTACAAATGGCAGCGGTCACGATGGTTTCGATCCCGCTGTTCCTTGTGTTCATATTCCTGCGCAAGTATATCATGTCGGGCGTCAGCCGCAGCGGCATCAAAGGTTAATCGGCCGAAGCTTCGGTCTTTAACATATAACAACGTATATTGATAGAAAGGAAATCAATCTATGAAAACAAGAATTGTTGCAATGTTGCTTGCAGTCGTTATGCTGATCGGTATGATGGCGCTTGTCGGATGCGACAACGGTGGCGCCGATAAAGTCACCTTCGAGATCCCCGAAGGCGGTTACGACGGAAGCGAAGTCACCATTTATTTTGACCACACGATGGGTTCCAACCTCCGCGAGGTCCTGGATCTGTACATTGAAGAATTCAATGCTCTGTATCCTAACATCACAATCGTTCACGAGCAGGTCGGCAGCTATGACGACGTTCGTGACAACATCGCAGTTGAGCTGACAGTCGGTGAACAGCCCGATATCGCATACTGCTATCCTGACCACGTTGCGCTTTATAACATCTCAGAACGCGTTGTCGCTCTTGATTCGCTCATCAACAGCACGATCGAGATCACTCGCGCGGACGGCACAACGGAAGTTCTCGGTCTTACACAGGAACAGCAGGATGACTTCATTGACGGTTACTACAATGAAGGCAAACAGTTCGGCGACGGACTTACCTACACGCTCCCGCTTTCTAAGTCTACCGAAGTTCTTTATTACAACAAGACTTTCTTCGATGACAACAAGCTCTCCGTTCCCACAACATGGGACGAGCTTGAAGCTCTTTGCAAGAAGATCAAAGAGATCGACCCGAACTGCATCCCGCTCGGATATGACTCCGAAGCTAACTGGTTCATCACCATGTGCGAACAGCTCGGTTCGCCTTATACCAGCGCAACAGGCGATCACTTCCTCTTTGATAACGAAGAAAACCGCCAATTCGTAACAAAATTCCGCGAATGGTATAAGAACGGATACTTGACTACTCAGGAGATCCTCGGCACATACACATCCGAACTCTTCACCGCTGAAGATGGTACCAGAAGCTATATGTCTATCGGTTCTTCCGCAGGTGCTACTCATCAGCGTCCCACAAAGGGCAGCAACGGCGAGTATCCCTTCGAAGTAGGCATCGCAACTATTCCTCAGGCAAACGCAGAGGAACCCAAGGTTATCTCTCAGGGACCGAGCATTTGTTTGTTTGAAAGCGATAATCCGCAGGAAACGATCGCAGCTTGGCTCTTCATGAAGTTCCTCACAACGAACGTAAACTTCCAGGCGGAATTCTCCATCGCTTCCGGTTACGTTCCTGTGCTTGAATCTGTTTCTGAAAACGAAGCATACGCTAACTTCATTTCCAAGGCTGATGGCGGCGATTATATCACCGCTCTTTCCGCTAAGGTGTGCCTTGAACAGGCAGATGCATACTATACGTCTCCCGCATTCGTTGGATCCTCTGACGCTCGTGATGCCGTTGGAATTCTCCTTCAGACCTGTCTTGTTGATGCAGGAACAGACGTAAATGCTATCCTTGACAAGGCGTTCAGTGACGCTCTTGCAAAGTGCAGAAACTGATCGGTTTTATGAAACTTTATGAAGACACTTTATAAAGTCTTATCAATTATTACATTAATATCACTGCTTATCCTCACCGTTATCGGATGCGACTCCGACAACGGTGGCGATGAGAACGAGACTGACGGCGATGAAATAATCGAAGCGGTGGATTACGCCGCTACCGTTAAGCTGAATATGTCTTCGTTCACGAAAAAATTGGAGGTAACCGTTAAGAATTTTATCGACGGCGACACGGTGCATTTCAATGTTCCAACCTCCGAAATGAAGAGTGGTGTGCTCAAGGCAAGGTTCCTCGCCATAAACACACCCGAATCAACAGGTAAGATCGAGCCTTACGGAAAAGCGGCTTCCGATTACACAAAAGCGGCTTTGAAAAATGCTGAATCCATCATTATAGAATCCGATACAGCTGAGTGGAATGCGGATTCAACGGGCAACCGTTATCTTGTTTGGGTCTGGTATAAAACAGCTGAAATGGAAGACTATCGTAATCTCAATATCGAGATCCTGCAAAACGGTCTTGCCATCGCCTCAAACACGGCGAATAATATTTACGGCGGTGTTTGTCAGTCCGCTCTCGATCAGGCAAGAGCGCTGAAGTTGAAAGTCTTCTCGGATGAAAAGGATCCGGATTTCTATGACGGAGCCGCCGTTGAGCTGACGCTCAAGGAGCTTCGAACAAACATCGAAAGCTATAAAAATATTCTTGTAGCGTTCAACTGTGTCATAGTTGCAAACAGTAACGATACGGTTTATGTTGAATCGTACGACCCTGAAACCGATATGTATTATGGTATTTCCGTATACTACGGTAACAGCGGCATCGGCGGTGAAGGCTTGGAGATCCTGAAGCTCGGGAATGAGGTTCGGATCGTTGGTAAGGTTCAATATTACGAAACGGGCGATACCTGGCAGATATCAGGACTCAAATACCGCGTTATGAAGCCGGATGATCCGGAAAACATCCAACTTGTAAGCACGGGACATGACCCCGCTTACGTTTTGACAGATGCTGATACGTTTAAGAACGGAACGGTGGATGTCATCGTAAAATCCCCTGAAACCTCAGAGGAGAGCATCGTAACATTCGACTATTCGCAGCTTGCGATGAACTCCTCCCTTGAAATGAAGAATCTTTACGTTAAGAGTGCAAGTACGACGAATAACGAGGAGAGTTCTTCGAACGGTGCTATGACACTTGTGTGCGAAGTCGACGGTGTGACCGTCAAAGTACGCACAGCTGTGCTGCGCGATGAGAACGGTGCGTTGATCACGCAGGATGCCTATGTAGGCAATACCATTGATGTTCGCGGCATCGTAGACTATTTTTCGGGTGAATACCAGGTGAAGGTCTTCTCACCGCAAGACATTACAGTTAACTGATTATTTATAATAAGGAGTTTAGCGTGAAAGTATCTCTACACTGTGCCTAACTGCACTGTTTCACGCCTAAAATCCTCGCAAAACGGGACTCGACCCGTTTTGCCGCACAAGTGCGGTTCCGAGGATTTCGATATGTATTTGTGCCGCCGTTGGCGGCGGATTGGAGATTAATATGAAAAAATTAATTGCTTGCGTTCTTATGCTTGCGCTTTGCTTGTCTGCTTTTGCAGCATGCGATAGCGGAACTCCCGATGAAGAGATGTCAAGTCCGCTTTCCGAAGCAAAGGCATACGTTTACAACACGTATAAGAACAGTTCCGAAGTTTATGTTGCAGACTACAAAGTGATCGGAAAGGTCGTTGTAGGTGATGTGACATATACCGTTGAATGGACAACAGATGCCTCCGAAGAGAACGTTAAGATCGTTCCCGGTGATGACGGCATGGTAACCATCGACATTAACGAAAAGAACCCTGAAGAGGTATCGTATACGCTTACTGCGACGATCAAGGACGATGAAGGTAACACCGAAACTGTTACTCTTAACCGCCGTACTCCCGCCGCTATTATTATTGATGAAGGCATGAGCTACGAAGAGATCGTTGAAGCTGCATACAAGCTTGAAGCAGGCATCGCTATGGAAGGTACATACAGACTCTTTGGTGAGATCACTTCCATTGATACCGCTTGGAGCGACGATTACCAGAACATTACAGTTACAATTCAGGTCGGCGACCTTGCTGACAAACCCATCATGTGCTACCGTCTTGCCGGTGATGGAGCGAAAGACCTCGCTGTAGGCGATAAGATCACCGTTGAGGGCACGCTTAAAAACTATAACGGCACGATCGAGTTCGATGCAGGCTGCCAGCTTCTCGGCGTTGACGTTGAGATCAAGGATCAGACCGCTATTCTCGATGCTGCATACAAGCTCGAAGTCGGCATTGCCATGACAGAAGAAATGACACTGACTGGCGTTATTTCCGCTATCAACACTCCGTGGAGTGAAGACTACCAGAACATCACCGTCACAATGGTTTGCGACGGCGACACAGAACGTCCCATCATGTGCTACCGCCTCAAGGGCGAAGGCGCTGCAGATCTCGTTATCGGTGATACGATCACCGTTACCGGTATCCTCAAGAACTATAACGGTACGATAGAATTCGATGCGGCTTGCAACCTTGATAATGTTGTAAAGACCGGCGGCGAAGCTCCCGTAGCACCAGAAGATCCTGTTGAGATCGTTAATGCAGGTTACGCTCTTGCGGAAGGCGAATCTCTCCCTTACAGTGTAACTCTCACAGGTGTTATTACTACTATCGATACTCCCTATAGCACAGAATACAATAATATCACCGTAACGATCGTTGTTGAAGGTTGTGAAGACAAGCCCATCATGTGCTTCCGCCTCAAGGGCGACGGCGCTGCTGAGCTTGCAGTCGGCGACACTATCACCGTAACAGGTATCATCAAGAATTACAGCGGCACGATCGAGTTCAATTCCGGTTGCGTGATCGATTCTGTTGTAAAGCTTGAAGCTGCTCTCTACATGGCTCCCGGCTACTTTGCACGTTCATCTTCTACAATCGATCCTAAGGACATCGTTGACGCAGCTTATGCACTTGAGGTAGGCGCATCTCTTTCTTATAGCGCAACACTCACAGGTGAAATCACAGCCATCAACACAGCCTACAGCGAATCTTACAAGAACATCACCGTAACGATCGCCGTATCCGGACGTGAAGATAAGCCGATCATGTGCTACCGCCTCAAGGGCGACGGTGCTGACGAGATTACAGTCGGTGACACTATCACCGTAACAGGTACACTTAAGAACTACAATGGCACAATCGAGTTCGATTCCGGTTGCTCGCTCGATAATGTTGTTAAAGGACAGGGCACAGCTCCCGAAGCTCCCTCCGATCCTAAAGATATCGTAGATGCAGCTTATGCACTGGAGGCAGGCACATCTCTTCCTTACAATGCAACACTCACAGGTAAGATCACATCCATCGACACGCCCTACAGCGAATCTTACAAGAACATCACCGTAACGATCTCGGTATCCGGACGTGAAGATAAGCCGATCATGTGCTACCGCCTCAAGGGCGACGGTGCTGCCGAGCTTGCAGTCGGCGATACTATCACCGTAACAGGCACACTTAAGAACTACAACGGCACAATCGAGTTCGATTCCGGCTGCTCGCTCGATAATGTTGTCAAAGGACAGGGTGAAGTTCCCGAAATTCCCTCCGATCCTAAAGATATCGTAGACGCAGCTTATGCACTGGAGGCAGGTGAAAAGCTTCCTTACAATGCAACACTTACCGGTAAGGTCGTTTCCATTGACACTCCCTACAGCGAAGATTACAAGAACATCACCGTAACGATCGTTATTGAAGGCGCTGACGATAAGCCTATCGTATGCTTCCGCCTTAAGGGTGACGATGCTGATAAGATTGCAGTTGGCGACACAGTTGCAGTTTCCGGACAGCTTATGAATTATGACGGCACCGTAGAATTCGGCTCCGGTTGTGTGCTTCAAGATCTTGAAAGCAACAGCCCTCAGACCGGCTTCGTTGAAGTAACCGCTATCATCGCGCTCATGCTGATCGCAGGCGCAGCTATTGTTACGTTCAAGAAGAAGACATATTGATTGTTCAATACATGACAAAAACAAAAAACAGGAACGGCATTAGCCGTTCCTGTTTTTTTATTTATTGCGCTGCGATAGAATGATCCTGTATGTGTCCATGTCAGTTCTGTTGCATGTGAGCGGCATGACGGAAATGTATCCGTTCATAACGGCATCGGTGTCATACGAAAGATCGTTCCGGCTCTCATAGACGCATTTTCCGCGAGGACTGTACATATCATTGCCCGCATAAATAAAATCATCGGAATAATACGGTCCGCCCTGACGTGTAAACAGTATATCCTTTGCGTCTTTTGGAATGTTGACGTTATATATGCTGCAATGTGAAAACAAATCAAAGTCTTCGGCAAAGCTGAATACTCTCGGCAAATGCTCGATAGCGTATTCGTAGTAATCCGGAGAGGTGGAAATCGCAAGCGTGTTGATGCCGAGGGAAGCCGCCTCAAAAGCGGCACCTACTGTTCCGGAATACATGATGTCAGAGCCGATGTTAAGCCCAATATTTATTCCCGAGATTACAAGATCAAATTGCTTCTTTTGACCAAGCACTGCAAAGCGCACACAGTCTGCAGGCGTGGAATCTACCGTAGTAACGGAAACGTCCGACGCGAGCGAAACTTCTTTTACCTCAAAAGGACGGTGCAACTCGATTCCGTGGCTTTTTCCGCTTTGCTGATATTTCGGCACGACTGCTGTTACTTCGCCGATCCGGCGGCACAGACGTATAAGCGGCACAAGCTGACTTGCGCCAACGCCGTCATCGTTAGTGATGAGAATTCTCATAGCCAGCCCTCGTGTGTTTCTTTGTATTCTTTTACGAGTGCGTCCGCGTCAGAGATGAGCGCCGCTACCTCCTCTGCGTTATATACGGTAGCACCGCTAGCGCAAGCATGACCGCCGCCGCGGTATTTTTCGGCGAGCGTGTTTATGTGAACGAAGCGTGAGCGTAAGCGTACTCGGATAGTGCCCGACTCGTCACCGTTTTCGATAAACGCAAGCCAACAGATCGAACCGCGTACCGAATCGAGCAGACTGATACAGGCGCTCGCCTGATCACGCGTGAGCTGATACTTTTCCTGTATTTTTTGATCAAGGTACAGATAAAGCACTCCGTTTTCGGTCATTTTGATGTTACGGCTGATGTCGGCGCGGAACTGCAGTTCATTAAAGTCTTCCAAATAAAGATTTGCGTAAAGCGTTTCTGTGTCGATGCCAACGTCAAGCAGTGTTGCGGCGTGACGCAGCGTATCTCCGCTTACTCCGCGGAACCTGAATCGACCCGAATCCGTTACCATTCCCGTGTATAAATACTTTGCTGCTTCCGCGTTGAGTGTGAGCTCATTGCAAAACGTTTCATAAAAGTTCACGATCATCTCACAACACGATGTGCGTTCCTCCTCAACCCAACATAGATCTCCGTAATTTTCAACGGGAATATGATGGTCGATCTTTATGATCTTTTTACAGAGCGAGTATTTTTGATTTGAAATACGGTCAGAGGTTGCTGTGTCAAGCACGACGGCGAGCGCGTTAGTGTAGATCTCGTCTGCCACAGGCTCGTCGTCGGGACCGAGGAATTTAAGATAATCGGCACAGTCAGCGTCGATGATGTAAACTTCCTTTTCGGGCCACGTTGCCTTGATGATAGCTTTCAACCCCTTCGTCGCGCCAACGCAGTCGCCGTCATTTCTTATGTGACGGAAGAGCATGATGCGGTCGCTGTTTTTGATTTCGGTTAGGATTCTCTCTTTTATTACGCTGTTCATATGTTTTCTCCGATCATGTTGTCAAGATCATTAAGCATTGCCATAGCGGTGTTTCTGTCAGGGACGGTGGCACCGCTCGCTTTTGCGTGTCCGCCGCCGCCATACTTAACGGCGATGGGATTTATGTTAAGATCTGCAGAGCGCAACTCACACAAAACGCCGCTGTCTGTTTCGGTGAAATTGACCCAGATGCCGACGCCTTTGATCTCCGCCATCGTACCGACCATGCCGCGAGACACGGTGAACGTGTCAATGCCAAGCTCCGAAAGCTCATCTTTCGTTGTGTATATGTAAGCAACGTTATTTTTTGTGAACTTTATTTTTAATGTAAACTGTGCTTTTATCTTTTTGTTTTCGTATGTGTCTGAGTAAAGATTTCGGTAAATGCTGTTTGCGTTGATTCCACAGCTGTAAAGATATTCTGCAATACGGAATGAGCGTTCATTCGTACAGTCGTAGCGGAAGCGTCCGGAATCGGTAACAAGCCCCGTGAAAAGTGATCTTGCTGCGATGACGCTCAAGCGCAAAGCACTCTCGCGCGCAAATTCCGCAATCATGCCGCAACAGCTTTCAAAGCTTGTTTCTATCACCTCTGTATCGGTGAATTTTTCGGTGAATATATGGTGATCGATGCGGGCTGTAGCGGCGGCGAGCTTGTATCTGGTATCGCTGACAAGATGGGGCGATCCGCAATCGAGAATGATGGCGAGAGCGTTTTCGTAAACTCTGTCGTCAACGGTGTCAGTGGTCGAATCCTCCATGAAGGACAGATATCCCGCACCGTCGCCGACGGCATATACGGTCTTTTCGGGGAAATTTTCGCGGATTATGTGCTTTAATCCGATCTGCGATCCGACAGCGTCGCCATCGGGCTTGCTGTGTCGGTGAATGATGACGGTGTCGTATTTTTTGATCTTTTCTAAAATTTGCTCAAACATTGTAAAACCTCATTTTTGATATTTGATGTTGTCCCGAAAGCGGCGCTGTTGCGACGTTTATCATCCTGATAACACGCTCGCGGATTTTGTTCGTTATTCTTCTGCTTGACATTTCTTGTTTCGGACGGCCGATGGCTGTCCATGCGATATTATTGTTTTTTTTGACAGACACACCACACACTCCACGTGCCCTGTCCTCGGGAACATATCTACGGGCGTTGCTTTTTTAATATCATACTTCTCCTGTAGCAGACGCAGGTCGCGCACGAGCGTTGCAGGATCGCATGATATGTAAACGATGCGCGGCGGCAACGTTGTCAGTAGATGCGCTATCAAGCGCTTGTCACATCCCGCACGTGGCGGATCGACGATGACGCAATCTGCGCCCGAATCGTACGTGGCGGCGTCAGCGCACACAAAAGCGGCTGTCACACCGTTGTTTTTTGCGTTCAGGCGCGCATCCTCAACGGCGGACGGAACGATCTCAATGCCGAACAAACGCGCGTTTGCGGCGGAATTTTTGATGACGGAGATGCCTATTGTGCCAGTTCCGCAATATAGATCGGCAAGAGTTTCGCCGTCACGGATGTCGGCATATTCGGCGGCGAGTGTGTAAAGTATCTCGGCGGCATCGTGATTGACCTGATAAAAAGCGCCGGGAGAGATCAGAAAATCACAGCCCGTCAATCTGTCGGAAATGCGCTTGTCGCCTGCTATGAAAACGTATTTGCCCAACGTAGCGTCGTTTTCACGCAAGCAAAAATAAACGCTTGTGATATCGGTATATTTTTGCCGGAGCAATTTTGTGGCAGTACGCGAGAAATCAACGTCGCGTTCGTCGTCGGAAATGTAGATCACCATCACGCCGCCGCTGCCGCGCCGGACGGTGATGTGATGCATCCCGTATACGGTTGCGGAAGCGATCATGTCTGCGGATGATGACAGAATCGCGTTCGTAAGCTCATCGTGAAGTCGGCAGGTGCGGCACGGCATGATCTTGTGCGTACCTTCGCGGTAGTAGCCTATTTCGCCGTCTGATGAAACGGGGACGGTCACCTTTGTTCGTGCGGCGTGCCCGCCTGCCGTTCTTATCGGATCGGGTGCTGTACCGAGCCCTGCGCGTCTAAACAGGGAGGTGACGTATTCATGTTTGGCTCTGAGCTCGTGCTCGTATCCGACGTGACGGAATGCACATCCGCCGCAACCGTCGGAGTATGAGTCGCAATCGGGCTTGATCCTTTCGTCCGACGGCGATATGAGCTTATTGAGCTTACATATTTTATACGATTTATGGCTTTTTATCACTTCGCAGTCACACACGTCGCCGCGTGCGGCACCGTTGATGAAAAGGGTGGTGCCATCCGTGTCTTTGCCAACTCCCGCGCCAAGATTTGTCATGGAACTGACAGTTATATTCTTAATTACGTTATTTTCCATGCCAACCTCCATTTTTTGTGCGAATGTAAAAAAATATTGAATATTGCGCGTCAATGTTGCAAAAACAACGTTACGGTTATATAATTAACACGTATCGGTATATGTTGTACTGTGCGATTTATCATAATATTATATAATAAGCTTAGCCTATGTGTCAAGCAGAGAGGAGGAACAATGGATAATATCATAGACAACAGCAACAATATTTCCGCAAAAAGTAAAGACACTTCCGCATCCGATACGATGCGTAAGGCTCCCGTTGACGTACTTATTGACGGCACATCGCTCGGCGGAGTATTTGTCGAGTCCGTTAGTTCCATCACGGCTGACGAAATGGGGGACGCGAGAAAACAAAAGTCGTTGACCTTCGGGAAGATCATAAGCTTCATTTTTGAAAAACTGCTTTTAATATTTGCGGTGTGCGTTTTTATGTACTCTGCAGTGGAGCTCGTGCAGATTTTCGTTGAGCAGAACGCAGGTGACAAATATTACGAGGAGCTTATGGATAAGTATTCACTTTCCATTAACCTTGATAACGAAAGCGGCGGTGCTGTGATTATGGCGCAGATGAAGCAGTCCGAAGCTTTTGTGGCGGGTGTTTCACAGCCCGACAGCGGTATCGTCATAGAACAGGAAGAATATAACGAAGAGGTCGAGCTGATGAAAGCAAAGCTTGCTTCGCTGATGCGAGTTTACCCCGACGTTTATGCGTATATCGTGATTGAAGACACCGTTATCGACTATCCTGTCGTTCGCGGCGAAGACAATGATTTTTACCTTAACCACGCCTTTACGGGCGAGCCTCTTTCGATCGGATCCGTTTTTGCGGACTACAGACTCAAGGATTATATTCTTGACAATTATAATACCGTTTTTTACGCTCACAACAGCTCTACGGGAAAAATGTTTGCCGACATCGTAAAGAAATTTTCCAAGAGCGAGGAATTTTTCAATACACATAATATCTACGTTTATACGTCAACGGGACGTTATATTTTCGAGCCGTTCAATCTTGCCGTGCTTTCATACGATTATCCGTATTTCCGCACGTATTTTGCAAACGGTGCCGCATTCGTCGATTTTGCATACGAGATGCAGTCACATTCCATGTACTCAAAAAAGCTGACGTTCGACGAAAATGACCGTATCATCACGCTCTCAACATGTACGGACCTCGGCATTAAAACGATGAGATACTGCCTGCAGGGCAAGCTCATAGAGGTGACCGAATGACGGACCGTATTTTTAAGTGCCCTATATGCGGACAAACGCTTTTTACGAGCGAACGCACTTTGCGGTGCTCAGACGGTCATGTGTTTGATATATCTTCGATGGGGTACGTTAATCTTTTGCGTCCCGGTAAGATGAGAAACAGAAACTCCGGCGACGATCACGGAATGGTGACGGCACGCACACGCTTTCTTTCCTCAGGGTATTATCAGCCAAACAGAGATACAATAATTGAGCTGGCAAAAAAATATTTGCCGTGCAACAGCATCATAGTTGACGCGGGCTGCGGAGAGGGATATTACACAAACGGCCTTGCCGAAGCGATCGGAGATTCGGTCGTTATCGGTATAGATGCGTCCAAGCACGCGTGCGGCGCGGCGGCTCGTGCGGCGAAACGCCTCGGAGTCGCAAACAGAACTGCATACGCGACAGCTTCGCTGACGGATGCCCCTATCCCCGATAAAAGCGTAGATCTGATACTTTCCTTTTTCTCGCCTTGTGATTACGGCGAATTTTGTAGGATACTGAAGGACGGCGGCAAGGTCCTTATCGGCTCTGCGGGTAAAAGACATCTGTATGAACTGAAAGAGGTGCTGTACGGTGTCGGAAACGTGCGTGATAACGAGCCGGTTTTGCATGGCGAACGTGCGGAAGGGACCGGTCTATATCATGCTTTTTGCAAAACTCTGTACTATAAGACAAAAGTTATAGGACAGGAGGATATAAACGCGCTATATTCTATGACGCCGTATTTTTGGCGAACGCCGAGGTCGGGCGCGGAAGCGCTCGCGAGGCTTGACGAGCTGACGGTGACGGTGGAGGTAGACTTCACGGTGCTGTCGCTTTAATTTTATAGTTGGAGTTTCTTTATGAAGTTATCTTTATGTATACCGATGTACAATGAATCAAAGATCGCACGTGAGGCGGTGGAAACCTACACGTCCGCGCTCAACAAGATTGTCGGAGCCGATTACGAGATCGTCTTTTGCGACGACGGATCGGCTGATGATTGCGCCGATATCGTAAGAAGGATCGCTCACCCGAACGTCAAGGTCATCGGATACGAAATAAACCGCGGCAAGGGCTGCGCCGTGAGAACGGCGGTCATGAGTGCTGTCGGTGACGTGATCCTTTACACTGACTGCGACAACGCATACGGCACCGATAAAATTGCCGAGGCTGTCGCTCACTTTGACGATCATCCCGAAACGGACGTCCTTATTGGCTCACGCAACGCCGATAAAAGCGGATACGAGGGATACACTCTCTTCCGCAAGCTTGCGTCGAAAACGTACATTCTTATTCTGAAAGTTGCGGCGGGACTGCGCCACAGCGACTCGCAGTGCGGATTCAAGGCGTTACGCCGTGACGCCGCGCACGATATATTCAGCCGATGCAAAACGGACCGTTTTGCTTTCGACATTGAGGTGCTGCTTTACGCGGACAAGCTTGGCTACCGTGTTTCGGAATTGCCTGCGAAGATCATCAATCACCGCGAAGCCGAGTCAAAGGTACACATCGTCAAAGACACGGCGCGAATGCTCCGCGACCTACACCGCATCAAGTCAAGAATGAAAAAAGAAAACATAAACAAAAACCGGGACTGAACAAGTCCCGATTTTTTGTTTTTGTTATTTCAATTCATGTTTCCATTCGCCGCCGTCGCGGTAATAGAAAAACTCGCTCAAATCATCGTCTAAAAACACTCGGAGCAAAGCGTACATATCGTTTGCAAGCGGCATTGAGGTAAGCGCGTCTATGTCCGCCAGGAAGACCTCACCCTCCTCGGAGGAAGTAAGCTCGCCCGAGAACTTGTTCGTCTTATAAAGCATAATTATGTACCTTCCGCCGTCGTCGGTCTGCCAATCGCAGATTCCGCAAAGTACGGGAGATTTAATAGTGAGTCCCGTTTCCTCGTACACCTCGCGGATGACGGCGTCGGTGAAGGATTCGCCTTTTTCAACGTGACCGCCGGGAAATGCGATGCCACACCAATTTTTATTGACGCGGTTTATGACGACGGTCTTTCCGCCGTCATAAACCATGCACATATTCGTTAAGATTACAGATTCTTTTTCTCGCATTTTGCGCCTTTCAGGATCGTTGTTGATGAACTCAAGGGGAAACCTCGATAGGTTTCCCCTTGATCTTTGTTTTTTACTTTACTTCGATTACGGATTCACACCACATGGAGGGAGCTTCGTAGCCCATCAATGTGAGCATAGTCGCCGCCACGTTAGCAAGACCGAACTCGCCGCGGTCTTCCTTAACGGTGTACTTGTCGGAGTAGTTGTGATCGTAAATGATGCAAGGTACACGGTTGAGGGTGTGGGAGGTCTTCGCCTTGGGAGTGCCGTCCTTGTTGTACTTCGGACCCTTCGTCTTCTTGTCGAGCTCGTACATTTCGTCTGCGTTGCCGTGGTCTGCTGTGATAACGGCTACGCCGCCAAGTTCGTCAACAACGTCAAGGATTCTCTTGAGCTGAAGATCAAGTGCTTCCATGCTGCAGCGAGTTGCCGCATAGTTACCCGTGTGACCGACCATGTCGCCGTTCGGGAAGTTCACGCGATAGTAGTCGTATTTGCCCGAGCGGAGTGCTTCGATGAGGGCGTCGGTAATCTCGGCGCACTTCATCCACGGACGCTGTTCAAAGGGGATAACGTCGGAGGGGATCTCAACGAACGTTTCAAGCTCGTCGTCGAATTTGCCCGAGCGGTTACCGTTCCAGAAGTATGTCACGTGACCGTATTTCTGTGTTGCGGAAATAGCGTAGGAACGAACGCCCGATGCCGCAAGATATTCGCCCATCGTGTTGGAGATCTCGGGCGGGGAAACGAGATAGTTCTTCGGAATGTGCAGGTCGCCGTCGTATTCGAGCATGCCTGCGTAAATAACGTTCGGAACTCTTACGCGGTCGAACTTGTCAAAGTCAGGTCCGCCCTCGAAGGTCTTTGAGATCTCAATAGCGCGGTCGCCGCGGAAGTTGTAGAAAATAACGCTGTCGCCGTCGTTAACGGTGCCAACGGGGGTACCGTTCTCGGCGATAACGAATGCGGGAAGATCCTGGTCAAGTACGGGAGCTTCGGCTCTGTACGTTTCGATAGCTTCCTGTGCAGATGCGAACTGTCTGCCCTCACCGAGAACGTGACAATGCCAGCCGCGCTCAACCATGCTCCAGTTAGCCTCGTATCTGTCCATTGTGATGTTCATGCGGCCGCCGCCCGATGCGATCTTAACGTCAAAGGCGTCGTCGCGGAGCTCGCTGAGGAATGCCTCAAAGGGAATAACGTATTCAAGCGCAGAGGTCTCGCCGACGTCGCGTCCGTCAAGGAGCGTGTGGATGCGGACGGTCTTGACGCCGTCAGCCTTCGCGCGTACGATCATAGCCTTGAGGTGATCTATGTGGGAGTGTACGTTACCGTCGGAGAAAAGTCCGAGGAAATGGAGCGTGGAGCCGTTTTCGATAACGTTGCCGACGAGCTTACGCCATGTTTCGGAATTGAACAGCTTTTCGGATTCGATAGAGAGGGTTACGAGCTTTGCACCCTGTGCGAATACCTGACCGGAGCCGAGCGCGTTGTGTCCGACCTCGGAGTTACCCATGTCGTCGTCGGACGGAAGACCGACGGCGGTGCCGTGTGCGCGGAGTGTAACTGTGGGGCAGTTTGCCATAAGATCGTCGAGCGTAGGCGTGTAAGCTTCGGAAACGGCGTTGCCCGCGCCTGCGGGAGCGATGCCGACACCGTCCATAACGATCGTGAGAACAGGACCCTTGACACCGTCAAAATTTGTAAGTTTTTTTAATTCTGCCATTTTATTTTGTACCTTTCTTTTCGGTAAATATTAATCAGATGCCATAGCTTTTACTATTATACTATATTTTGCTGAAAAATAAAAGGGTATAGTAAAAAAAAGAGGGGGAATCCGAAAGAAACTCAAAGCGGTTGCTTAAACTGTCTGTTTATATAGAATGCATAAACAAGCGGAACTATTATCAAAAATGCAGATGCCGCGTACAAAGACAAATCGTTTTCAATATTGAATATAGAAAGTGCATTCATCAGCGAATGCGTTATTATACAGGGGATAAGTGATTTGCTTTTGTGAAAAATAATAACAAACAAATAACCGATTGAAACGGCATAACATATTTGTAATACCGTAGGTATAAATTCTGCTCCGTTCAACAAATTGATAGCGTGTCCTATTCCGAAAGTAAGCGCACTCACAACGATAGCGCTGTTGACGTTGCTTTTTGCCATCATTTTGAACAGAAATCCTCTGAAAATGATCTCCTCTATGAATCCGATATTGATCATGGTTAAAATATAAAGCAGTATTTCTGTTTTGGAATTGCGAATGTTGATGCCGTTCCATAAGTTAACCGTTAATATGAGGGCTAACGGAATAAAATATAAAAACTTTTTACTGTTTTCAACCTTTGATAGACCGTAATACGATGTCCTTTTCAAAGCCACGATTATTACAATCAAGCATACCGACATGACCGTGTTGACAACGAGGCCTATGTAACTTATATCTCCGAAGGTTTGAACGCAAAACGAATTAACTGTAACGTATATTATTATCAGAAGAATACAAAACAAGGTTTCGTGCTTTTCAAACAGTTTATTCATAAAAACCGCCTTTTATTTTTATTCTGTCAAATAAATCATATCATTTCTGCCCGTATATTTCAACAGATATAAAAAATCCGCCCGAATTTCTTCGGGCGGATAATTTTGCTTTATAAATATAATTGCTTAGATTCCTTTGATAGCAGCCTGTGCTGCTGACAGCATAAGAGGGGTATTATTCAACGAACTTAACAGCAGTTCCGTACGCAATTACCTCTGCAGCCCCCTGCATAATCGCAGAAGAAGCATAGCGAATATTTATAATCGCATCTGCGCCTAAAGCTTCGGCTTCTGTAACCATTCTTTTCGTTGCAAGAGCGCGTGCCTCGTTCATCATTTCATTATAGGCTTTGAGCTCTCCGCCTACAAGCGTTTTGAAACTCTGCGCTATGTCTTTGCCGATGTTTTTGGACTGGATCGTACTTCCTTTTACAAGGGACAGCGTTTCCAGTTCTTTTCCGCTGATAAAATCAGTATTGACTAATATCATCTTCTTCACCTTCCTTTATTTCATTTATTCTTTCTATACAAACATAAATCATAATCCCCGCAAACACAAGCGGTATTATACCCAAAACGTATTTCCAAAAGCCATCAAGCAGAGAAATCAAAAATCCGAAGTATGCAACATAATACAGTACCATAATGACTGTAATTATTATCGGGGCAATCATTTTCTTTTTATGAGAATTCAACTTTCCCACCACCATCAATTTATTATATAATTTATTATATCATAGTGTTTGGCATAAACACAATATGTTATATGAAAATCCTCCTGCCGAATAATCGGCAGGGGGATAAATTTTGCTTTATTGCGGACAGCAAAAGGAAATATGGTTTGTCTGCGGTATTATTAACCAAAGAACTTAGAAAGAATGTCAACCAAGTTGAATTTGGCAAATACAGGCACTGCCACCAAGGACACTGTTGACATAATCTTGATGAAAATGTCAAGGCAGGGGCCTACCGTATCCTTCAGCGGATCACCTACGGTGTCACCCACAACGGCAGCGTCATGGGTTTCTGAGCCTTTACCGTAGCCTTCAACTCCACCGACCTCAATATACTTTTTGCCATTGTCCCAAGCACCGCCGGCATTGCCGCAGAAAATCGCTAACATAATGGAAGTCAAGGTAGAGCCGATGAGCAGTCCGCCCACAAATTCGGGTCCAAACAGGAAGCCGCAAGCCACAGGAACAACGATCGCCAGCAAAGAGGGTAATTTCATCTCACCGATTGCACCCTTGGAAGAGATGCTGATGCAGGTCTTATAGTCAGGTGTCTGCGTTCCATCCAAAATACCGGGATACATCTTAAATTGTCTGCGAACCTCATCAACCATCTTACGCGCCGCCTTTGCCACCGCGTCGATAAGGATACCGGAGAACAGGAAGGGCAATGCTGCACCGATAATCGCACCGGCAAGAATCATAGGTGTCATCATATTCAAAAGCAGGTCTGTACCCGCCTCGTTAAAGGAGTAGAGGTAAGAAATCATCAATGCCAAAGCAGCGAGCGCACCGGAACCGATGGCAAAGCCTTTGCCGATTGCAGCGGTCGTGTTGCCAACAGCATCCAATGTATCCGTAATCTTACGGACAGAGGGATCAAGGCCACTCATCTCCGCGATGCCGCCGGCATTGTCGGAAATTGGGCCGTAGGTATCTACAGAAACTGTCGCCGCCACAAAGGAAAGCATACCAAGTGCTGCCATAGAAACGCCATACATACCGGAAACCATATAGCTCAAAACGATTCCTGCTCCCAAAACGATGCAGGGAGCCATGCAGGAACGCATACCCAAAGCAAGACCCTGAGTGATGGTCAGCGCCGTGCCTTCTACAGAAGCGTGAGCGAGTCTTTGCGTAGGTTTATAGTCAGATGAGGTGTAATACTCTGCCAGTATACCGATGATTACACCGGATACTATGCCGACGGTTGCAGCAATCCAGGGGGAAATACTGCCAACAGCAAAGCCCAGAGAGTCCTTCAAAACAGTGGGATCCTCACCGCGGAACAAGAGAAACGCCGCTATAAATCCAAACACAATGGTGCTACCTGCTGCCACATAAGTAGCACCGTTCAGTTCTTTGTGGGGATTTTCAGACATTTTCTTCTTCATCAGCAGAGAAAGGATGCCCACGCAGCAAGCGATCAAACCGACAGACACAAAGAGCAGCGGGAACAAAATACATTTGCGCAGAAGCGTTTCCGTCATTCCGGTTCCCAAAGCGTAGGACTGCATAAACATGTGATATGTCAGAATAATGCCGGAAGCAACTGCTCCTACAAAGCTTTCCAACAAGTCAGAGCCCAAGCCGGCAACATCTCCAACATTATCTCCAACATTGTCCGCGATGGTAGCGGGATTACGGGGATCGTCCTCGGGAATATGTGCCTCGGTCTTGCCCACCAGATCCGCGCCCATATCGGCAGCCTTGGTGTAAATACCGCCGCCTACGCGATTAAACATAGCCACGATGGAGCAGCCCAGAGCATATCCGGACAGGGTCATGGTGAAGGGAACAAACTTCATGCCCAAGAGGTTGGTATAACTTGCATCAGTCATCGTGATCTGATCCATAGCGATACCGAAGATTATGTACACAAGGAAAAGACCCAACAGTGCAAAGCCGCCTACGCACAAGCCCATAACCGAGCCTCCGCGGAAAGCAACCTTAACAGTTTTTCCGATGCTGTTCGTTTCGCGGGCTGTGTTAGAAACGCGGACGTTGGCGTATGTAGCAATTTTCATGCCGACAAAACCCGCGCAGCCGGACATAATGGAGCCAATGATCAACGCCACCGCTGCATGCCAGGTTGTCACTACGGCCATAAGCACCGCTACGATTGCCACAACCAGATACAAAATACGGTACTCATAAGAGATGAAGGCATTGGCACCTGTGCGGATTGCCGCTGCGATCTCGCTCATTTTTTCGGTACCTTCGGGCAATTTTTTCACTTTGAAAAAATTGAATGCAGCAAAGGCCAATGCCAGCCCTGCCGCAAACACTACAAGCATAACTAACAATTGCATATTTGAAAATCTCCTTTATAAATTTTCAATTTTCACTATTTGAATTATAACATACTCAAAATATAAATCAAGCACAACTTTGTTGAAAACACGATTTTTTCTGTTTTCGAGTAAAAGTTAAGTGCCGGTAATCAAAGCGGAAAACACCTACTTTTGTTTGATCAGACTTAAGTCGAATCCGAACAAAAGCAAATTTTAACGGTATGGACATAAGTATTGGAGATAAAAAGATTTTGAAAATATGGGGGTACATATATAAAAAAAGCAACCCCCACCGGTTAAGATGGGGGTTGACGTTGAGAATAATTAAATTTGTACCAAACACGCTGTCAGACATTAGTCCGAAACAAAAACCGAGCTGATCGGATTAGCCCTTAATAGCAGCCTATGCTGCTATGCACAAAAGAGTGAAATTAAACTCCCACTTCCTTTTCCCATTCTTTATGTGCCAGAGTCCATCTTTCACTGTGGGTACCTAATGCACCAATCTGTCTGGGATGTGCAAGCGGAAGCACTTTTATATTTTTTTTGTAAATAATCGCTTCAGTAGGATTTCCGTAACCATATAAATCCACATACTCACCAAGCGTAGAATATGGAACATCTGCGACTTTTTTAAGATATTGTGCGATAGGAATATCCCCTAAAAGCACTAACAACTCTGCTTCCGATTGCATCAATTCTTCTGTAATTTCTTCACTGCGCCTTTGGTCGCAGAAATCCGAAGGACGATTTGGTATTGTAACCGAGTTCAATCCGTACTCTTCAATAAGCGGATTGTATTTTTCACGAATGGCTTTAGCTTGACTTGGATTGATTCTGGTTTCGGGAAGACAATCGCATAGCCAAGCATCTTCACGGGTAAATCCTAACGGTGCAAGAATGTTCTCATCAAGAACTTTTGCTGAGGGACCGTTTAACTGCCTGCTTGCGGGTTCTAAAACGCCAAGTGCTTTGGGAATATTAACTGCATTGATAATTCTTTTTGCGTCTTCCGGATTTCCGTCCCAAAATATGCGAGGTTCACTTGCAACAGCCAATGCCTGGCATACAACTTTTCCGTCTTTCTTCCATCGTGCATGCACTGCACTTGCATATACACCTAAAACAAAAACTTTTTTTGGAGATTTATCTTCTTGTACCAATGGATATAATTCCTGTCCAAAGGGGAAATAATATGGCATAATAAATGTCTCCTATTATTATCTGTTATATAAAATATAGCATATTTTTGTTTCGTTTGCAATATTTACAAAAATCCGCCCTGCCGTTTTCACAGCAGGGCGATAGTTTTGCTTTATAAACCTAATTACTTAGATTCTTTAATAGCAGCCTGTGCTGCTGATAGCAAAAGGGGGAAATGACAACTTACATTCATTTACAATAATTTGGATTGCATATAAAAGTTGTTAACTCTAACAAGATGATTATTTAATTTAACATCATTTGTCAAAGTTATCATCTGTGCAGTATTTGCATAGGTTGCCAAAAGGTTGTATTTTAACAAACTTATTACCTGCATGTTTTGCGCAATAATAACATCCAATTTAGCTGTTATTTGTTTTACGGCTTTTTCTATATGTGAGTGTAACAATGCATTTTCTAAAGTTTGTTGAGATGTTGACACATAATCATATATGTAAATTATATATGGCAACTCTCTAAATTGCAGAGGAATTAAATTAAAGGAATATGCTTCTTCAAGTAGTTTATTAATTTCCATAATATCTACTCTTATTTCCTCTTTTCGATTGCCGATTTTTTCTATTTCTTTTATAACTTGCGCTTTAATTTGCTTGACATGTTTGTTGTGTTTTTTTGCTTCAATTTTCCAGCGAATTGTTTGAAAAAAATCCGAGAACGCACCACATACCGATGGTATTACAATAGCAAGGATAGTTAAGAAATAAGGAAGTATATATTTTAAACAAAAAAGGACAAAACCGTTATATGACCCTTGTGAATAAACAGACGAATAATAGCGTACTCCAATTGCCCCACAAATTAAAACAACTGATACAATTAACGATACAATCGTTGATGTATCGAAGCAATATCCCTTTTCTTTGATTTTTTTACTTTCTTCGGCTATTCTATTGTCATACATGTTCAGTTGTAAGACAGCATTATGCTTTAGTATTTCTAAATTTTTCAGATTCTCTAAATACAAAACTAACTCTTTTTGACTCATTCTCTATTTCCTCCAATAAGCATAATAATTTAAACATTTTTAATATAACATACAACAGAACAGTTTTCAATAGGATGCAGAAAAATCTCCCTGCCGATGGTTTTCGGCAGGGAGATAAGTTTGCTTTATAATATCAACGAACAAACCGAAATATCCTCTTTAGAACAAATCGGCTCAGCGCCCCCGGGGGTATGCCCCCCTGTTTTTTCAAAAAAATTTTTCGTGCATAAGTCGTGTGTGACTCCAAGCTTAAGTAGGTTCAGACATAAGT
>JAZNDW010000024.1:0-35324 GCA_045588245.1 Eubacteriales bacterium | reverse complement strand
ATCGGAGTGCTTTTTTGTTTGTATCCTGATGCCGCAATCAAGCTCTCGGAAGTTCGCACGTAACTATCGCCTACGGCTGAACGACACCGAACTTCATGAAGCTCCGAGCATGGCGAGGAGATTCCTCGATTACGAGTACGGGTCATAAACGAAAAAGCACTCCAATCGGAGTGCTTTTTTGTTTGTATCTTGATGCCGCAATTGAGCTCGTAAAGCTCCGAGCGAAGCGAGGAGCTTCCTCGATTACGGTGCCCACGAAAATGGCGGACAGCACGCGCTGTCCGCCATTCCCTTTTGCTTTCTTAACCTTTGGCTTTTATTATCCGCACGGGACTCATTATGCCGTATTCGAGCCTGCCGCGATACTTTGTCGGGACCGTGTAATAATTGTTTGCGAGTGTACCGTATACGGTCAAAAGAAGCTCGTTTTCACCCGAACGTATCAGTTCCGTTACGTCCACCCTCCACGGCGCGCAGAAAACAGTTCCTGCTTCGCTACCGTTGAGGGATACCCTCATCGCGGACACAACTCGGTCTGTTTCAACGTAATAACGTAGATCGGGATCACGCTCGACTGTTACGCGTGCGGAATATCTGACGGCACCCGAGTATGCCTTGAGTCCGTCACACAAACTCAAGTCACCCGATGCAGCTTTGCCGCGTGAGCAACGCTCAATAATAGGCGCACGCAGCACCGCACCTCCGCCAACAGCGTTCTTCGCTTCAAAACGGAGGCATATTTCGGCTCCGTGAGGTTTAGTGTCGAATTCACAGACATATGCTTCGCCGTTCTTCTCCGTTTTTACGGGCACTCCGTCCACAAACACGTCGGGAGAGTCAACGGAATCTATGACAAGCCCCTCAATTCCGGGAGCTCCGCCAAAGCGGAGCCAACGGTGAGAGCTTGTGCTTTGCGCGATCGGTACGATCGACTTGCGTTTGTATATTGACATTGACAGCGGATATTCCTTTTCGGGTGCGTCAGCATCGTAGAGATAAAGATGCGTTCTTCCGATCTCGTTATATACAGCCACGATCCTGTTTTTGCCGTAAACGAGCGCGCCGGCGAGGTCTGCGCAGGACGTTTCCTTGCCGTTTACGAGCAAACGGCAGGGCTTGATCGCGCCGTATGCCGCCATCGCGTTTTCACCGCTGTAATATACGTCGAAGGTGAACAGGGTGGCGGCTCTGCCGTCGTCTACATAATCAAATCCAAGCTGAGAGTCGGACTTCGCGCCCATCACAAGAAAATCATCCGTAATGATGCCCTTGAGCCCGTGATAACCTTGGACACCGGGATCACCGGGAACACCGTAACGCAGGGAAATCTCGTAATCGCGGAACATCGACGGGATCGGCTCGACGGCGTCTGCGATCAGCGCTTCCGTCTCCTCCTCGCCGTGCGAAACGGCGAATTTATAGTACGGACCGACACCGTACGTCACCTCGCGCTCCGTTTTAAGCGGCAAAGAGCCGTCATTTTCGACGTAACCGAAGGTGCGCACCTCGAGCGGAAGCTGTCCGTCGAATGCAGGCAAGGAAAAATCACCGTATTTGTTATTAAGAACGGACTCGTATTCAACGTCGAACAGATCGAGCTCCGCTACGGTTTGAGGCTCTTCGAAGCCGCGCGTCTCCGCCGCCTCGTCAAGCGGCTCCGAGGCTCGGATCATCACGAATACGGGAAGCTCCGTCTGCGGGCATATCACGGACGAGCCGCCGCATTCCGATACGTTTTCGAGCGGATAAAGCTCGCCCGACATAAGATCAACGCCGTAAAGATACCCCGCACCCGCAACGTCAATGCGTGCGCCTGCGGCAGCGCCATAGATCATATAGATGTGATCGTCGCCGAACACGCGGTGCGAGACGTAAACGTCTCCGCATCGCGAAAAAACCGTCACGTCGGGACAGCGCTCGCGAAGCGCGTCGCGGATGATCTTTTTGTCTTCGCCGAAGAATACAGTCGCGTCCGTAAACTTGATACGGTCGATCAGATCGCGCACAGCGGCGCGCATAACGCCGCTCTTCGGGAAAATCAGATATTCGTATGTATTCTCGCCGATCTTCACGCCGTTTGGCACGATCTGTGCGCCGAGGAGCGCCTCATCGTCGACAAAATCGAAATCGATGCCGTCTTTGTAAAGATATTCGGCTGTGCCGAAAGCTTCCTTTACGTCACCGCCGCCGCAGCCGCACTGAAGCGATGCTGTGGGATAGTGGATCGCGACCTTCGTGTAGCGGTAGCCGCGAGACATAATATAGCTCATACGCTTGACGGCGTCAAGCAGCTCTTTCATCGCGTCTCTGTACGGCATTCTGATGAGATTACAGGGCGGAGCCCATTCCCAGAATCCGCCAAGCGTCGTGTAATACGTTCCGTGAAGTGCTGTGAGATTGTGCCCCATCGCGTAATTTCGGCAGATCGCGTCTGTAAGCATTTCTGTGCTTGTGCCCCATCCGCTTCCGTAAAAGCCCTCGAGCCATACACGGGGACGGCGGTTTACGTTTGCAATTGAAGCGGCGACCTTGTTTTTGATTATATCCGAGCCGAGCATAGGCTGATCACAGCCCGGCCCTTGATTATATTTCTGCGTGCTGAAGTAGCTTCCGAATTCGATGGGATCGAGCCCCCTGCTGCCGTGATCGCAGCCGTACGTCATACCGCGGGACTCGTGAAAGTCGTAGATGACGCTGAAATAGTGGCGGTTCATCAGCGCGACCGTTACGTCATAATAATCTGTGCGCGTTTTTACGTAGTCACCCTCACAAATGAAAAGCTCACGGTAATGATCCTTTATGTCATAGCCCTTCTGTGCCTTGAATTCGTCCTCGAGCTCCTCGTCCCAAAGGTAGCCGTCAATACCGAAGCCAAGCTCATCGGAGAAGAAGAAATCGAAATCTTCTTTAAGCTTTCCGTGCGTACGTTTTTCAAATTCTTCAAAAAAGTATTCGCATACGAGTTTGCCTATGCCCGGCTTGATCGGACTTACGGACGCATAGACAGTTTCGACGGCAACGGTAAGCTCGCCGCCACCGTCTTTGGCGGCACAGAGCCGCTTGCCTCTGTACTCGGGATGATCCGCGAGGATTCTGTCCGTGTAATATCCCTGACCTACGCCGCTGAGCGTATAATCGGAGAGACTGACCTTGATGCCGTATTTGCCGCATTCTGCCGTGAACCAATCAAGAAGCTCCCACCATTCGTCGGAAAATAAGGCGGGCGAGCTCGGATACGTAAGTCCGTAGGAGTTGCCGCCTTCGTAGCTGTGGCAGTAGTTGATCTGAACGGCGGCGACGGCGTATTTCTTTATTTCATCGATCTGTGCGGAGAGCTTTTCCTTTGTCAGCTCCTCGCCGCACCACCAATAAAACAGTACGATGCCGTATTTTTTATCGGGATCTTTGATATTTTTTGTCCAATGCATAAGATTCCTCTTTTCGAATCCCCCTTGACGGGGACGGCGGTGTTTTGTAAAATATAAGTAAGGATAAAAAGGAGGTAAGTCGGTGAAGGATTTTAATCAGTATTATAGTCAGACGAATGTGATGCTTGAGCTGTGCGCATATTCCGAGGTGAACAGCTATTGGCACGAAAGCAACGTACACTCGCTGAGAAACTGCATTTATTATATCACAGGCGGAGAGGGTGAGATATGCATTAACGACCGTCCTCTGTACCCGAAGGCGGGAGACCTTGTTTTCATCCCATACGGAGCGACAGTTTCATATAAGCCCGTCTCTACCGACTATTATCGCAAATATTGGTGCCATTTTCAAGCTAATTATAACGCAACTCCGCTTTTTAAGCTGCTTTGCGTGCCTTACGTTACTCATATCGGCACAGATGCGGACGATATCATCTCCGCATTCAACGATATTCTTAACATCAAAGATTCATCCGAGCTCTCGGCGCTCGACAAAAACATCGCTATGGCGCGTCTTTTGTCTGCTGTTCTGAAAAGGATCGGAACTCAAAATATCCGCTTCAACAGCGATGCTCCGGAGGATAAGTTTGTTGCGATAGATGCGTATATCGAATCTCATATAACCGAACGGATAACTGTAGACGACCTGGCACAGCTCGTCCATTTCCATCCCAATTATTTCATAAAGTTTTTCACAAAATATTACGGAGTGCCTCCGCACAAGCATATCACGCGCAAAAAGCTCGATTATGCAAAAAAGCTCCTGACGGAGACGGATCTCACGCTTGAAGAGATCGCAGATAAGCTGAAATACAATTCAGCGTTCCATTTTTCATCAAGCTTCAAAAAGAATAACGGATTTTCTCCGAGCACGTACAGAAGCATGAACAGAAAAAAGTAAATCCAACACGGACAGCAGAAATAATCTGCTGTCCGTGCGTTTTTGTTATTTCTTCTTTGATTTTTTGATAACGGTCGGAATGATGATTCCGAGAGCAGCCGCAGCAGCGGCGATTGCGATTATGATCCACGGGAAGGACCCGGGTTCCTTGTCGCCCGGTTCGGACGGCGTGGGAGCTGTGTCGGTGGACGCGTCGGTATCGACGGTCGTGTCATCTGTGTCATCTGTGTCGTCGGGTGTGGGATCGGTGACGTCGTCTGTTTTGACCTTGAGCTCAATAACGGTATCAAGATCGCTCCATTCCTCGTCCTCGGGCAGAGTGAGATAAACGCCCGTTTCGTCCTGCGTGAGCCCGACCTTCTTGTTGTTGATCGCAAGATAAGCGTCGGTGAAGATCTTGCCGTCCGCGGGGACTCTCAGCTTGAGAGTTTTGCCGTCGATGGCTCCGTCGTCGCTGTTGAGAACGTGGATATATTCGCGTGTTCCGTCAACGCTCTGCATTGCAACGCCCCAGCCGATAGTTGTGATGTTTTTGCTGTCCTTTGTTGCGTATGACGTGCTCGGAAGCGTTCCCTTTACAGTCCACGCGATCGGATTCAGGTATGCGTTCATAACCTCCATCGTCTCGCATACGCCCGGCTCGTAAAGGCATCCCTCACCGGGATAAGGGCCTGCCGCCCACTGTATGCCGCCGCCGGAGCTTGCGGATGACTGAAGCACCTGGTATCTGAAGAGGACCTTTCCTTCATACGGAACCGCATTCGCGGAATCTACGGAAACGGACGTCCACCAGTTGTTGCTGATGATGGGATTGGGCACCTTTTTCTTGAACGTTTTCATAAGATTACCGGAATAATCGGCAAACTCGTTGTGCTTCCAGTATTCCTCGATCCTGTACTCAAATCCGTAAAGGAAGCCGTGGTCGTTCTGGAAGGTCGCAACGTTTTCATTATACGACGTGATCGTTTTGATCAGACGATCGAAGTCGACCGCGCGGGACATTCCCTCAAACATATTACCCTCGTCAACCCATACGCCGCAGATTCTGTCGCCGTAGCGTTCCATAACCTCTGCGTAAACGTCGTTGACGAAGTTGTTCCACTTGTCGTAATCGAAATCCTTGTCATAATTGGGGGAGAGTGCGGGCTTGAGCGCCGAGCCCCAGCCTACCTTGATGCCTTCCTCGGCGGTCTTGAAATCGTAGCCGTCGAAGGCATGAGTGTATAAAACAACGTTGATTCCGCGCGCGTTGACGGCATTGATCATCTCGCCGAGAAGATCGCGGTCCGTGCGGTGGTTTGCCATATCCCATTTGAGCATAGCTTCGCTGTCGAAAAGGCAAACCATTCTGTAATGCCAAGCCGTGAATACGATGTATTCGCATCCCATAGCAGCCATTTTGTCGGCGTACGCCTCAACGTCGAACGCGTTTGCGAGCTCGTTCGGATCGGTGACGACGACACCGTTGACGTCCGTCGTCAGATCGGCAACGTAATGCGCGAAGAAGGAGTACTTCATCGTCGGAACAACGGCTTTACCGTTGTTCGTGGCTTCGCTTATCGTCATTATCCATTCGGAATAAACGTCGGGGTCGGACGCGAGAGCGGCTCTCACCCTGACTGTGCCGCATTTTTCCGCCTTCAGCTTGCCGTCGGAGGAGATCGTCGCAAGCTCCGTTTCGCTTCCGTCGGTGTTGTAAACGGACCAAATAACAGCTTCCTCTTCGGCATTTGCGGGGTATACAACGGCGTGCATCCCAATTTCCTTGCCGACAGCCATAATTCTCGCGCTCTTGTCCGCGGTAAGGTTGAGTGCGGTAACGGGGATTTTATCAACGATATCTACCGTAACGGAGGCGGAGACACCGTCTACTGTTGCGGTGACGGTGACCTTGCCCGTCTTTGCGCCTGCGGTGAGCACGCCGTTTGCGTCAACGGACGCCTCTGCGCCGTCGTGATTTTCAACGGTGTAGGTGAGCATTCCCGTCACGTCAACGTAAGGCGTTGCGATAGCGTTGATGTTGAGAGTCGAGCCCGTCTTTACTGTGTTGCATCCGTACTGTCCGACAAGATAGAGCTCTTCGAGCTCAAGCTTCGGTGCCTCGGATGTACCTGTGGGTTTTATCTTGAGATTATCGTAGGTCGCTGTCTTTTCCGCATCCCAACCCGTGGATGCGACAAAGGAAACGTACCCCTCGGAGTATTTACTGTTTTTCACATCGGCGACGGGCTTGGAAGCACCGTTGACGTAAAGACGTATGCGTTCGCCGTCTTTTACGAGCTTGTAGGTGTTAGCTCCGTCAACAAAGCCGTCGATCTTCCCCTCCGCGATGGGGGTGAAGCCGCCGCAAACGCCGAGCTGGAACGTTCCGTCGGGCTTGACGAGAAGCATATATCCCGAATCGTCCCAGATGTCGGTGGGATTCGTCTTGCATATCATAATGCCCGCCCATTCACCGACCTCTCCGATGTCCATATCGAATTCGTATGTGCCAGAGCCCCAGACGTGACCGTTGAGGTTCGTCATCGTGATGCCCTGCGCGAGCAGATTCAGCTTGCCGTCCGAGATGTCCATTTTCGCTCTGTAAGCGGCAAAATCGCTGTCAGCGGATGAAAAATCGTTCGAATAGTCTACAGTAGGTGCGGAAACGACCGTTTCGTAGTCACGCTGTGCATCCTCTACGATGGCAAACTCGATGTAATCGCTGACGGAGGCGTCAGTCGTAGAGACGACCTCGATTCTGACCGTTCCCGTAGCGTTACCCGCTGTGACGTAACCGTCACCGCTTACCGTTGCAAGCGTTGAGGGATTTCCGTAAACGTCGGTGATCCTCCACGTAAATCCGTCTGTGGATGCACCCAAGGGAAGAACGTTCATATCAAGCTTCGCCGTCTCACCCTTGCCGAGCGCGACCATATGATCGGGCATTTCAAGGAATATTTCCTTGACCTCACCGTCGCCCGCGGGACAGGTGATCTTCAGATCATCGTAAATAACAGTTCCTTCCATATAATTTACAAAAGAGAAATATCCGTAGGTGAAATCGCTGTTTTTCACCTCAAATAAAGGTGTATCGCTGTTGTTGGCATATACTGCGATCACACCGTCCACAGCAACGATCTTGAGGCTGACTGTCTTTTCCTCGCCGAGATCGACCTTGCCGCTGCCGATAACGCCGTTTTTACCCGTGTAAAGCTCGACGCTGCCGTTGGCTCTGACGTAAAGCATATATCCCGCTTCGTCTCTTTGAGCTGTGGGAGTGGGCTTACAGAACTGAATGCCCGCCCATTCTTTCTTGCCGGACATATCGATCTTTACTTCGTACGTTCCGTTATACCAAAGCTGTCCGTCAAGGCCGACAACTCCGTCACCTGTGACGGAAAGCTTTCCGTCCGAAACTGTAAATGCGGCGCCGGAGCTTATGAATGCGTCGGAGGAGTCCTTATCAAACGAGTCTGCGTATACGATCTCGTTTGCATCCTCGGCGAATACGATGCCCGTATACGGACATACCGTAAGGATCATAAGCGCTGTCAAAAGCAGTGCGGCTGATCTTTTGATTGTGTTGTTCATATCTGTGTTCCTTTTTTGATCGAAATACTTAAGTAAAAGGACCCTCGCCTATAGATTTTATGTTTTCTATATGCAAAAGCCCTTTACCTTAATCAAGGAGAAAAATTATTAAATTTGCACGCAGTTTTCAGTGCTTCTTGGAAACAACGTAACCTGCGGAAAGAGCCGCAACTATAGAAAGAGCAACCGTTGCAAAACCGGTCTGGGGAGCGTCGGTGGGCTCGTCGGGAGTCTCGGTGGGCTCGTCGGGAGTTTCTGCGGGCTCATCGGGTGTTTCTGCGGGTTCATCGCTGCCGGGGAGCTTGATGGAAAGGTTGTCAAGCGTTGTGTGAGCGTTTGTGCCTGCAGAAGTGGAAACGAAGGAGAAGTAGCCTTCTGTGTACGTTGCGTCAGTCACGTCAACGATGGGAGTTTCGGAATCTCCGAAGTAGATCTTGATGGATTCGCCGTCTTTAACGATCTTATAGTGGTTTTCTTCGTTAACGAAGCCTTCGATAGTGCCGTTTGCGAGCTGCTGCGGACCGCCGGTGCACTGATGAAACTGGAAGTCACCGGAGGGGGTAACCAGGAACAAATAACCCGAATGATCCCAAATATCAGCGGGGTTGGTCTTGCAGAACATAACGCCGGCCCAGTCCTTATCGGCACCTACGTTCATATCGAACTCGTATGTACCGTCGCCGAATGTGTGGTTGTCAAGGTTGACCATAGTGGGCCACCAAGCAGCGATCGTGAGCTTACCGTCTGCGATAAAGCCGTTGCCTTCGCTGGGCTGATAGCACTTGTAATCTGCGTTAGCTTCGCTGAAATCGCAGGAATAGTTTTCTGTGTCTGCGGCAAATACGGATACTGCCATAAGAGCCATAAGAGCCGAGGCAAGAATGATGCTGAAGAGTTTCTTCATAATTGTGATCCTCCAAATAGATTTTGTTAGCCAAAATATATAACTCCGACTGATAAAATTTTAGCAAATTTATGCGTATTGTTACATTCAAATTGTTAGCGCGTGCATACAAAAAACTAACATTGTTTTATTGCGCGGTGTAGTTTTTTACAATCAAATCAAAAAAACAGTCATTGTTTCATAAAACGCCACACCGTTCACACAACAAAAGCCATAGCGCAAAATTCAAATGAATTTTGCACTATGGCTTTTTAATACTCGTAGGTCGGCTTATTCTTCCCCGATCGTCGGCAAAACGATCTTGTCGTTATACGCTGTAACGACGTCGTCGAGCACGTCGAGCTCAAGCTCATAGACTTCAGCCGCATCATTCTTGCCGTGGCTCGACGCCGTAAGACCGTAGCCTGCAGGATCGACGAGCGCGTACTCAAGCGGAACGATCTCATGAACGTAATAACCGTTTGAAGCTTTATATCTGTGCACGAACGTAGGTATCTCAGTCACCTCGCTGATAATGACTTCGCCCGTCGAATATTTTCTCACCGTAAGCTCGACGATAAGTCCACCCTCCGTGTACGTGCTGTTCTGCGTATTTCCCATAGATCTGCGGTTCTGATTGGAAACGAGATTGCCGAGCGAGTAAAAGCAGAGTGCTTCATGGTTCGGATCGTCTTCGCTCGTGAGCAGCTCAACGTCCTGGATAACGTGCGGATGACCTCCTATAATAATGTCAACTCCGAGATTCGTCAGCTCCTGCGCAACTTTTTCCTGATACTTATTGTGAGTAATGTTATATTCATAACCCCAATGGATGTATGCAACGATGATATCGACTCCCGCATCCTCCATCTCGCTCATAACTGACTCTACCTCTGCATAAAACTCGTCAAGAAGCGAGAGATTATATAGATTCATATAGGATAGGTCGTCGTTTTTGATGGTCTTTCCGTTAATGTAACGAGTCTCGGTGATTCCGCCCGAAAGATCGTCCGCATAATTGAACATGCCGACCTTAATACCGTTGATCTCTACGATCTTATACGCATCGTCGTCTGGGTTCTGTTTTGCACCGATGTAGTCAAAGCCATAGTCAAGGAACGTCTGCTGTGTGCGTAAAAGTCCCGAAAGATTTTTGTCATAGCAGTGATTGTTTGCGAAAAGCATCATGTCAAATCCCGCATCGGAAAGCGCCGTCAGCGCGGAATCGGGCGTATTGAAGGACGGATATCCGCTGTAGCCGTAGTCCTCGCCCGCAAGCGTCGTTTCAAAATTCGCAACAGCATAGTCAGCCGAGGAAATGATCTCTTTTATATATTTGTAGGAATTTGAAAAATCATAGCCGCCGTTACCCACAGCTTCTGCATAGTTGACCTGCGCCATGTGGTACAGCAAATCTCCCGCGGAAACGATCGTCGCTTCAGAATACGTTACAGGATCGGGCACGTCGACAATAGTGTCGGTCGTATCCGAAGATGTATCGTTGCCGCTGTCGTTACCGACGTCGGAAGACTGCTCTCTATCGGTAACGAGAGTGTCATCCGATCCGCCGTTATCGGTGTTCGTGCTTACGTTGCCGCTGTCGGTATCGGGCACGTCGGGGGCTTGCGAGCGCAGATGAGCCACGAGAAAAACGATTCCGATTATAAAGATCCACACGACAAAAAAGCATACAAGCGGTAAAACGTTAGTGTTTTTACGTCGGCGGTTATGTTTTTTCGGTCTATAATTATTTGTCTGCATATAAAACCCGGATTCTTTTTAATTATTTCATTATAGTGTACCACACGCTTGCAATTCTGTCAAGGACAGCAGCTTTGCCTGATTTACGCCGAACAAAAAATGTCCGCGGCAACGTCATGGCGCGGACATTTTTTGATTATTGTCTATTATTCGACAAGATCATAGAGAGTTACTGCAGATTCAGTTTATTTTTCAGTATATAATGCGTCACAACGTATGCCGCTATGCCGAAGCCAAGATAGAGCACCGACACTATGAGCAGCGACATTATCAGTGTTGCTGCGGAATCGTCATAGAACGACACCTGCAACCCGAACGGATCCCCGTAACAAATGTAGGTGATCACCGTACTGAATATACCCGACACGAGCGACGCCGCAGTAGTTATGGCGTAATTAATACCGATAGCGGCAATAATTTTGTATTTCTTTGTGATAATGGCGCCTACCGTGATTGCAAGAAGAGCTACAGCCAACGAAAACAGCCCCTGAACGATAATACTTATCACATACACAATAGCTATCGCGTCACCAAATACCCAAAAATCAAACATTTCGGAAAGCTCCGTAATAATGGCTAACGCTTCCGTGTTAAAAAATTCCGTTGAAGACGTGCCAAAGAAGATTACAAGAGAAAAGCAAAAGAACGTTACACATATCGATGCGACGCTGTACGTCAGTATCGACAAAAACTTTGACAGCAACAGATCTTTCGTTTTAACGGGCAGCGTGAACGTCAGATAACCCTCATCTGTGAAAAAATTGCTGTAATAACGGTACAGGGTGATCAGTATCGACACGGTAGGATATGCAATAAGCGAAACCGCAGACGCTCCGACAAAGATTGTACCCATTATCGTTGCCAAAATTGATACGAGATTCGTTATGACGCCCGAAGACTCAATATTCTGGACGGTAACGAGCAGCTTCACGACGACAGTGCACAAAACGGAAACGCCGCATATACCGAGCGTGAGCGGCAATATCAGCCGTCCCATGCCCTTCATATCATATTTGTAAAGCTTGCCTAACATCTGAACACCTCCCGGAACAGCTCGTCAACACTCTTGCCATGCTCCTCCCGTGCATCGTCAACGGCAGAGTGAAGAATAAACTTACCGTTACGGACGAAAACAAATTCGTCCAATACCGTTTCAATGTCCGCGATCAGATGCGTCGAGATGAGAACTGTCGAATCCTCGGAATAATTCGAAATAATGGTGCGGAGTATGTACTCGCGCGCCGCAGGGTCAACACCGCCGATGGGTTCATCCAAAAGGTAGAGCTGCGCTCTGCGCGACATTACAAGAATAAGCTGAAGCTTTTCTTTCGTACCCTTTGAAAGCGTTTTGAATTTCGCCTTCGGATCAATTTCAAGGTGCTTTATCATTTGCATGGCACGTTCACGGTCGAAGTCGGCGTAAAAATCGGCAAAATAATTGACCGTATCGAAAACTGTCATCCAATTTGAAAAATACGTGCGTTCGGGCAGGTATGACACGAGCGAACGTGTCACCTCGTCAGGCTCGCGTCCCGCAATGAGTATTTGCCCAGCTGTTGGTGTAAGGATGCCCGCCATAAGCTTTATAAGCGTCGTTTTTCCGCTGCCGTTAGGCCCCAACAGTCCGATTATCTTTCCCTTAGGCAAAGAAAAATCAAGGTTATAGATAACGGGTACAGGACCGTAAGATTTACAGAGTCCCTTTGCCTCTACGATATTATCATTCATAGTCATCACCGTTCTGATAGACATATTCTATCTCTTTTTCAATTTCGGAAATGTCCGCACCGATAGCGCGGCACTGCTTTATAAAATCTCCTGAGAGCCTGCGGAGCATCGCGCCGCGTGCCTCCGCAACAACGGATACACTTTCCGCAACAAATTTCCCCGCAGTTCCCCGCGTTATTATGAGTCCCTCTGCCTCAAGCTCGCAAAGCGCCCTTTGCATCGTGTTCGGATTCACTTTTGCGTCCGAAGCAAGCTCGCGCACGCCGGGAAGCTTATCTCCGCCCTTGAATATACTGCGAATGATCGCAACCCGAAGCTCCGATGCAAGTCCGAGGTAGAGCGGCAGATTGCCGTCAATCTTCCATATCACAATAACACCTCCGTATAATACATCCGTGTATCACTTCAATGATACAATAAAGCTCTCCGTTTGTCAACGGAATGACAAAAAAACGCGCAAGGCTTAGCCTTTGCGCGTTTTATTGATGTTATTATCTTTCGACCTCTACCATCTGGAAGCACTCAAGAATATCGCCTTCCTTGATGTCGTTGAAGCGTTCAAGTCCGATACCGCACTCAAAGCCCTGTGCCATCTCGCGTCTGTCCTCTTTATAGTGACGGAGCGAGCTGATCTTATCCTCGAAAATGACAAAACCGTCGCGGACGATACGGATCTGCGCGTTACGTGCGATCTTACCGTCCTGAACGTACGATCCCGCGATCGTGCCGACGTTCGGCACATGGATCGTCTGGCGCACCTGTGCGTGACCGAGAATCTCTTCGCGGTACTTCGGAGCGAGCATACCCTTCATAGCAGCCTCGATCTCCTCGATGCACTCGTAAATTACGCGGTACGTTCTGATCTCGACGCCCATTCTATCAGCCATGTCGATGGAGGACTTGTCGGGACGGACGTTGAAGCCGACGATGATGGCATTCGATGCCGCCGCGAGCTGTACGTCACCTTCGATAATGCCGCCGACGGCGGAGTGGATGATCTGGATCCTGACTTCTTCGTTTGTGATCTTCTGGAGCGATTGCTTAACGGCTTCGGCACTTCCCTTAACATCTGCCTTGACGATGATGTTGAAGTCCTTAACGCCCGATTCTATCTGAGCGAACATATCGTTGAGATTTGCTCTTGCGTTGGCGCGGAAGGTCTCTTCCTTTTCCTTTTCGCGGCGCTGTTCAGCAAGCTCACGAGCCATTCTTTCGTCTTCAACTGCATTGAATTCGTCACCTGCGGAGGGGACCTCTGCAAGACCCGTGATCTCGACGGGAACGGAGGGGCCTGCCACCTTGAGCTGACGTCCGTTTTCATCCGTCATCGCACGGACGCGGCCTACGGACGTGCCTGCGATAACGATATCGCCCGTATGAAGCGTACCGTTCTGTACGAGCATCGTTGCAACAGGACCTCTACCGCGGTCAAGCTTCGCCTCGATAACGAGACCGCTTGCACGTCGGTTCGGATTCGCCTTATATTCCTGCATTTCCGCGATAAGAAGAACGTTTTCGAGCAGATCGTCGATGCCCATCTTTGTCATTGCGGAAACGGGAACACACATAATATCGCCACCCCATTCTTCGGGAACGAGGTCATACTTTGTGAGCTCCTGCATGATGTTGTCGGGGTTTGCCGTGGGCTTATCCATCTTGTTGATGGCAACGATGATCTCAACACCTGCGGCTTTTGCATGGTTAATAGCTTCAACCGTCTGCGGCATGATACCGTCATCAGCCGCAACGACGATGATGGCAATATCCGTTGCCTGCGCACCGCGCAGACGCATTGCGGTGAATGCTTCGTGACCGGGAGTGTCAAGGAACGTGATATGTTTTCCGTTGACAAGAACACGGTAAGCACCGATGTGCTGTGTGATACCGCCTGCTTCGCCCGACGTAACGTGCGTATGACGGATAGCGTCGAGAAGCGACGTCTTACCGTGGTCAACGTGACCCATAACGCAAACGACGGGACTGCGTTCGATAAGATCGGTGTCGGCGTCGTCCGCCGTATCGAAGAGCTGATCTTCGATAGTCACAACGACTTCGCGTTCAGCCTTCGCACCGAGCTCTTCCGTGATGATATACGCCGTATCAAAATCTATGGTTTCGTTAACGGTAGCCATGATTCCGTTCATCATGAGCTTTTTGATAACTTCGGATGCCGTGATCTTCAAGCGGTTTGCAAGCTCGCCAACCGTGATCTCGTCGGGAATCTTAACGACGAGCTGCTGACGGCGCTGACGCTCGATCTCCTCTTTGCGGATCTTTTCCATTGCACGACGTTCTTTGTCGCGATCCTTGGAGGAAACGGATTTATTGTTCTGCTTTTTCAGCTTCTGCTTCGATACGAAATGATCATCTCGATCGGAGGTATAGCTTGTTAGCTTTTCGTCATATTTGGAAAGGTCAACGGAGCTTGAACGCGTATCGACGATACGTGTATTACCCGTACGCTGACGTGCCTCGCCCTGAGCTTCTGCCTTCTTCGGTTTCGGCTGTGTAGCTGCGCCTTCGGCAGGCTGCCACGGACCGCGGTTCTTCTTGGGAGCTTCAACCTGTCCGCGTCCCTGAGCTGTGACTGCGAGCTTCTGCTGTCCCTGCGTCGGCTTGTCGCGTCTGTCGTCCGTACGTACAGCTCTGTCACCTGCGGGACGCTGTGCGTTCTGCTGACGTCCGCCGGATTCCGTAGGCTTCTGCGGTGCGGGACGGTTCTTGTTGCGGTCGTCCTGCGCTGCGGGCTTCTGTCCCTGGGGCTTTTCGCGGTTCTGCTGAACGGGCTTCTGCTGCTTTTGCTCCTGAGGCTGCAACGGCTTTGTTTCGGGCTTGGGCTCGGATTTAGCTTCAGTTTTAGCTTCGGGCTTAGGCTCGGGTTTAGCTTCGCGCTTCGGCTCCGCTTCTTTTACCGTAGATACGGGCTGCTCTTTCGGTTGAGCCTCTGTCTTCGGCTTGCTCTGCGGCTTTTCTTCCGTTTTCAGAGGCGCCGCAGGCTCTGCCGCGGGAGCATCTGCCTCCGCTTTCTTTTTCGGCACGCGCCTTTCTATGACAGCATCTCCCTTAACATACGCATCAAGATTTGTGATCTGATTCTGCGATGTGATAAGCTCGATGAGCAGGCTGAATTCAGCCGGCTCAAGCATTGCCATGTGTGTCTTTCCCTCAAGACCGTGCTCGGCCAGAAGGTCAATAATATCTTTACTTTTGAGATTAAAATCTTTAGCCAGACGGTTTATTCTGTAAGTCGTGGCTTGTGCCATATAAATCCTCCTCACCGCAAGTTATGCGGTTTCGTTTCGTATATCGGTATAATCTATCGTTCTTTAAGTATAGGGGCTTCTGTCGTCAAACGGACTTCTTTGCCGCGGCGGCAAGGCCTGCATCATTGATGTAGACAGCCGCGACGGCTCCCGTTTTTCCGATTCCGTGTGCAAGGTCCGCTGTGCTGCAGTTAATATATATCAGCTCTGCGCCGTAGAACGCGCATTTATCGGCGAGCTTTTTACGGGTGACGTCGGAAATGTCGTTTGCCGCAAAAACGGGAAGCTTACCTCCCCGGCGGAGTACGTCGCATACCATGTCGGTCCCCGACACGAGCTTACCTGCTTTTTTTGCGATCCCGATGTAGCTTATCGGTGTGCTCACAATTCGTCCTCCGATCGTGCCTCGATCAGCTCTGCAAGCTGTTCTGCGATCAGATCGGGAATCGCACAGTCAAGGTTGCGCGCAAGCTGTTTACTTTTCACGGCTCGTTTAAGACACGCCGCCGAGCGGCACAGATACGCGCCGCGTCCTGACTTTTTACCCGTCGGATCCAAAGAAACCTCTCCCTCAGGCGAGCGTACGACTCGTATGAGCTGCGGCTTCGGCTTCGTTTCGCCACAACCGATGCAACGACGCTCCGGTATTTTTTTCTTCTTCGGTGCCGATGCTTCTTTCTTCACCGCACAGCCCCTCCTTTTTTTAATGATCTTTCGGATCGGCTCGATCAAAGATCGCTTTTAATGTCGATCTTGAACCCTGTAAGACGCGCCGCAAGGCGTGCGTTCTGACCTTCCTTGCCGATTGCAAGGGAGAGCTGATCGGAATTTACGTAAACCTTAGCGGAACGTTCGCCGTCAATAATAACTTCGTTGATCGTTGCGGGTGCGAGCGCCGCTGCGATGTATTCGCCCATATCTTCGCTGTATTTAACGATATCGATCTTTTCTCCGCAAAGCTCGTCGAGAATATCGGCGATTCTTGAACCTCTGTTACCTATGCAGGAACCGACAGCATCAACGTCGGGGTCGCGGGAGTAAACCGCGATCTTCGTTCTGGAGCCCGCTTCGCGGCATATGCCCTTGATAAGCACGATGCCGTCTGCGATCTCGGGAACTTCAAGCTCGAAAAGACGCTTAACGAGATTCGGATGTGTTCTTGAAAGAATAACGATGGGTCCGCGGGTTTCGTTTCTGACCTCGGAAATGTATACCTTAACTCTGTCGCCGACGGAGAGGACCTCTCCGGGGATCTGCTCGTCCTTGACAAGGACAGCTTCGCTTGTGCCCGTATCAACGACTACGGCGCCGTCTGTAATATCAACCTTCGTTACAAGCGCCGTTACGATCTCCTCGCGTTTCGTTTCATATTCAGCGCGAACGAGCTTGCGCTCCTCTTCGCGGATACCCTGAATGATGACCTGCTTTGCCGCCTGTGCGGAAAGACGTCTGAAATTCTTCGGCTTGAGCTCGATCTCGCAAACACCGCCGAGAGCGCTTCTCTTCGAAACCTTTTTTGCTTCATCGAGCGTGATCTGCGTTACGGGGTTTTCCACTTCGAGAACGATCTCATACTGCTGATAAACCTTTATATCCTTCTTTGCTTCGTTGATAACAACGCGAACGTTGCCATCGCCGCCGTTTTCACGCTTGAATGCGGAAACGAGAGCCGCCTCAATGCGTTCGAGCATATATTCTTTCGATATTCCTTTTTCCTTTTCAAGGGCTTCAAGCGCCAAAAAAAGTTCGCTGTTCATTTTTGTGTAATCCTTTCTGTCGTTATCTATCACCGCCGTACGCAATAGCGCAAGCAGATTTTCCGTTAATTGAATTCGCCGAAGTCGAACACGGATTTGATCTTCGCGCATTCGCTTCTCGGGATCGTGAACTGTTCGCCGCCTTCGGGCAAAAACGTTATGATATCGCCCTGTGCGTCATATTCAAGTATCTCGCCGTTGACGGACTTTTTACCGTCGCGCGGAGCGTAGAATTTGATCTCGATCTCTTCACCTGTTCCCGTGAAGGAAAGAATGTGATTCGGACGTCGAAGCTCGCGCTCGATTCCGGGAGAGGAAACCTCAAGTCTGTACGCACCTTCAATGGGGTCTGCTTCGTCAAGTATAGGGTCGATCGTTCTGTGTACGCGCTCACAATCTTCAATGGTGATGCCTTCAAAAAGATCGATCGTAATGCGAAGGAACCATTCGGTACCTTCTTTTTCATATTCAACGTCCCACAGGTCGTATCCGAGCTCGTTGATCACGGGAGTGAGCAGCTCTTCAACGGCACCTGCGATATTCTTTTTGCCGCCGTTTTGATTTTTTGCCATGATAGCTCTTTTCTTTTATAGATAGATTTTTGAAAATTCCAAAAACAAAGAGCGGGTTGCCCCACTCTTCATCTCACTTCCATACTTCTTATGGTGTCAGTATACCACAGAGGTCTTTGTTTTGCAATACTTTTTTTCATAAAATTCACTCAGAATCACTGAAAAAATCAAGATTTTTCAATGTTCACGAGCATCACTTCCGTCATTTGCATCCACATGTTAAGTATACCGCACGCGACAGCGAAATATGCCGCTGAGCTTTATTCTTTTCCTTTGACGAAAACGAACAGCTTGCTGAAAATGTAGTTGCCGATGATAACGGCAACGGCTGCGACAAGTTTCGCCGCTATCTCGCAAAGATTCACCGATTTTTCTATCACGGGAATGAGCACGGACTGCCACGACGGCAGTATTGCCGTCAAAAGAAACGTGCCGGCGAGCGTGATAACGTAATCGAGTCCAAGAGTAACGAGTCGTCCCGAGGAAAACACCACCAGCTGATAAATAACTCCCGTATTCACGTCAGCATCGGTGAATACCCACTTTCGGTTCGTGAAAAACGCAAACAGTACGGCAACAATCCACGATATTATCTGCGCTGTGGTGTATAGCGCAATATATCTGCCGCTTGCGGTTTCATTTGCGGGAATGTCAAAGACGCTCTTCCCTGCCCACATTATGATAAAATATAGAATCCAGCTTACCGCCGTCGTCAGTACACCGAATATCAGATATGATACGATCTCTCTGTATTTATGCATTGTTTCTTTAATCATTCTCCGCCTCCGTGAATACTTCATCCGCCGCAGCGCGGAAATCGTTTTTATTCATCAGGACGTTGAGCGCCGCCAAAAATGCGTTCGGCGTCATACCCGACGGAAGTCCCACCGTATCGCCGAAGAGGTCGCGCCGCTCGGCGGCACCGTCTGCTCCCGACATTCCGTATGCGTAAAGATCCGCTTTTGTTATGTCTTCGCCGACGTCTCTGCCCATGCCTGCGTCACCACCCTCACGCGAAAACGGAAGCAAGAGCTCGCGCAAGCGTTCGGCATCGATCCCTTCGACACCGAGCGTCCCCTCTTTTGAAGCCGTACGCTTACGGCGTTCCCTGCCCTTGATCTTGGGAATGTATATTTGCGTCACGCTTCCCTTCAGGACGGCGGAGGTGATGTAGCTTCTGATAACACCGCCCGCGCCGTCGCTGTCGGTGAGCAATATGATCCCGCGCTCTTTCGCGAGCCTGCGTATCAGCGCAAGCTTTTCTCCGCGCGTGAATATGCCGAAGCCCTCCGTCGTAATGACGATCCCTTCCATTATAAGGCGAAGCTTCGCTTTATCGTATTTACCCTCAACGATAACGGGTCTGTCAACGTGGATAGGTTCCATAACTGATTCTTTCGGTAATTGTAATTTTTATCGGCTGCCGATCGAACAGACGAGCCGTTCGAGTGCTATATATCCGAGACGGGTCGATTTGAGTTTTTCGTCAGCCTCAGCGCAAGCCGTAACGGCTGCTTCTATCGAACGCAGGTCGCGTCTTGACGCACTATTAATGTAAAGCTTTGCCCTATATTCGTGCATAACGAGCTTTCGGGAGATCTCGCTCGGTGACGCACCGCGATCCAAGAGTATTTTTGCGGAAAGTATGTTAGAAATAACATACATAATGCTGCCGAGCAACAATACAGGATCGACACGGCGCTGACGCTCCGCACGAAGCGCCGACAGCGCATCCTCGCGCCGTCCGTCAAGGATGGCGTTTGACAGCTCAAACGCATCGTATTTATCGACGGCACAGCACACCGCGTCAACGTCCGCATTCGTGACCTTTTGCGCCCCGTGCGATTTTGTGTACGCGATGACTTTTTTGATCTCCTCGGCAAGTACCGTCATTTTTTTGCCGCTGATATAAAGCATTCTGTCGGCGGCATCGTAATCGAAAATAAGCCCCTCACGCTCAAAATGGCGCTCGATCCAGCGGCGCAGTTGCGCAGGCGTTGATTCGGGAAAGTATACGGCGGAAACGCCGTTTGCCGACAAGAGCCGCTTATACGATGCGCTCGGTCGTTTAGGCAGGGTTCCGTAGTCAAAAGAGCCTGACATGAGCGGCAGTATAACGAGGTTGTCCTCGTACTCCGCCGCGTCGGACAGCGCTTCCCAAAGAGCCTCCTTCGCATCTGCGTCAAGCTGATCCATATTCTCCACCGCCACCTCAATGAGCTTATATCCGACAGCGCTCATCATAGGCGGGGACATGGCTGAGCTGACGATCAGCTCAGCATCCTCAGCCGAGAAATACGGGATCTTAATATAATTGAAAGCTTCAAGCGCATCCTCAATAAACGGAGCACGGCACTTGTCGCGGTAATGGGCGATCAGATAATCCTCGTCCCCGAAGAAAACGTACACGCCGCCGCGTCCCGCACGGCTTTTGGCTTTGTATTCACTTTCCGTTATCTGCGGCATAGCATCTCTCCTTTTTCTTCGTTCGGCATCAAGATTGTTATCATCAAATTACGTATAGAGCGTCACAGCGGGCTGACCGTCATCACCATACGGTTAAACTGAACGGCTCCCTCGTACGTTTCAACGGTATAGACGAGCTCAAGCGTACCGCCGTCCCTACTCAATCCGTTTTTTATCTGTTTTGCCGTTGTGTATATCGTGATCGGCATCATTTGCGTGCTGTAAACGCACGCATGGCGTACACCGCGTTCAAGGATAAGCGCCGTATACACGTCTCCGCCTCTCATAACCGCAATAAGACCGCGGTCGGATTCCTCAAACGACACCGCCGTAACGGAGTCTCCCATTTCCGTTATTTCGGGCTCGGCGTATCTGACCTCGATTCTGCCGTCGCCGTAATAAAGCTCACCCTCGGTACACATCTCCATCGTTTCCGTGTCGTCGGGAAACAGATTCTTTATCATTTCGTCAACATCGGCGTCAAATCCCGATGCGACGGACATCATCTCCGCAAAATAGCGGACCGCGTCCGTTCGTTCGTCTATAACCTCGTGAAACTGCGATTTCAGTCTCACCTTTACGGCTTTACTATATGTCTGCATTTTTATGTTTTAATTCTCCGTTTTTCAGATAATGTCCGTTATTATTTTCACTGTAAATATATCATAACGCCCTTTGGTTGTCAACTTTTGACTTTGCGTGAGGGCATAGAAAAAGCGCGAACGAGGCATCATATATACATGAAAATTTTCAGTTTATTTTTATCGGTTTTATTATCTGCCGCACTCTTTGCCGTAAACGTCGGCTCCGCCGAATCAGCTCCGTCGCCCGACATACTCGCCGCCTACATTGAAGGTACGGATGAAAAGCTTGATCTGTCATCTATGAGCGCCGTCGGCGCCGTTATCGTGAACAGATGTAGATCCGACGGATTTCCCAACTCTGTCACATCAAACGGTGCCGCACTCGGCATTCTGCCGTCACCGTCACCGTCGGGAATGGCGATCTATGCCGCAAGACTCGCCGTGTCGGGATTTGATCCGACCGGCGGTGCGTTATATATTATTCGCCGCGAAGAGCTTCCTCTTCCTGCCAATCGTTACCGTCACGTTACGTATGCTGTGGGAGAACTGTGCTTTGCACGTTGACGGGCAGTAAAAAAACAAGGGAGCTGTTCTTTAAGCTCCCTTGCGTTTTTTGTTCAATCAAATTATTCGGCAGTTTCGGTTTCTGTTTCCGTTTCACTGTCCGCTTCGGTCTCTGTGTCGGTTTCGCTGTCAGCGGTATCATCGGTCGTGAGAGCGTTGATGTAATCTTCGTAAAGCTTGTCGTAGTCAGTCTGATCCTGAATTACGTATACAACGAGAACGATAACAACGAAAATGATAGCAACGATTGTTGTGAGCTTGGAAAGCTTCTTTTCAATTGTGCCACCCTTCTGTTTACCGAAGAATGTTTCCGCACCGCCGGAAATAGCGCCGGAAAGACCGTGGGACTTACCGTTCTGCATGAGAACGGCTACGATAAGGAAAAGTGCGGCGATGAGAAGCAACACGCCAAATACGATGTTGATAGTATCCATAAATATGTTAATCCTCCTGGAATTGCATCATAAAATAAGCCTGCGAGAACGTAGGCAACAGTTATTCTACCATAGTCTTTTTCAAAATGCAACACCTATTTTCATATTTTTTAGCATATTTTTCGATTTATTTTCCGCTTTTGGCTGAGAATTGAAAATTTCTCTTGACTTTTTCTCTGCTGTGTGCGATAATATGAAATGCTTCGCGGAAAGTTTCAGATCGAAACGCCGATTATAACACACGGAGGGTTATCGAAGCGCTACATAACAGTACTTCGGCTTCGCCGATGCACCGCGGTCTTGAAAAACTCCTGTGTTCGTCATTGCTTCATTCCGAAAAGCCTTGATTTCACCGGTGTTTTGACACCTATCCGTGCATCTTGCGATAATGTCATCTCGCAGTTTTCTCGCATTTTTCAAAACTTAATATTTACTCGATATCAACTGTTTTTTGCAGTTTTGATATACGGAGGGTTATCGAAGCGGTCATAACGAGGTGGTCTTGAAAACCATTTGACGGTAACGTCACGTGGGTTCGAATCCCACACCCTCCGTCCATAGGAGCCGAAAAATCGCACTTTTCGGCTCTTTTTCTTTGCCTTTTATAGTTTTCGTTTTTGTATCCTGCTTCACTAAACATTGTTTTTATGTTGCGAGTGATGCAAGTGAATCGCTGATTTTTTCTGCGCTCGCCACCTTGCTCGACATATCAAGATGTGCATATGTGTCTGCGGTAATGGTTATCGTGCTGTGTCCAAGCCATGCTTGGATTTTTTTCATTTCTTCATTGTTGTTCAGCATAAGCGTCGCGCACGAGTGTCTCAGATCATGGAAACGTATCTGCTCCATACCGTTCTTCCGCAGGATCACTTTGAAATGCTCGGTTACATACTGTGGCTTTATGATATCCCCGAGAGGATCAACGCAAACATACTCAAGATAATCTCTGTTGTATGTATTTCGCAGTACTCGCTGCATTTCTTCTTGTTTCTCTTTTTCTTTCAAGAGCTCCTGTTCGATGAACGGTATAAGCGGCAGACTTCGGAATGACGATTTTGATTTCATTACGTCAAGTCCTCGGATGACCGTTTTCCCGCTTGTCTTATCCTCGATGATCTTGTGGCGTATATGAATTCTTTTTTCCTTGAAATCAATCGCGCTCCACTTGATCCCGAGAACTTCACTTCTGCGCAGTCCGTAGTATACGGTAAGTATTACCACAATCCTCATCGGATCGCCTTTGATGTCCTATATAAATTAATCCGCACATTATCTATTTCACCGGACTTGATTTTCTATCCCGAAAAAACTGCTAATAAATCCGAAATAGAAAATCTCGTCCGTATGCTTTACGGCTGCGACAAACGTTCTTTACATGTTATTTATGCAACCGTGAAAGCTCTGCTGGAAAATGAATCCCAAGAAGAAAGATAGTCGAAAGGCTATCTTTCTTCTTTAATCGGATAACATCGCTGAAATAGTGGAATTGGGACCGTTTTAGACACTTACTGTCATCGACTATGCCTTACTTTCTTTCCTTTGTATAATTGTTCCAAAATACACTATTAAGCAAAGTATCGTCCGTTTGTACTCGGACGATCGAATCGGTTAGATTCTCTTTTAACAAATAATAATTTCTGCCTTTTTCTTTCTTACAAATAGAATAGCTCATAGTATTAGTAACCAATCTTTTCACTATACTAATAACTTCAGCTTCATTTTGGCAAACGATAGCCCCCCCTGCAACACCATTAGAAAAATCAACCAAGCGACTCAACGGATGCACATCGCGGAAAAAATGTCCTCGATTATTATCGTTAGGACAGAAGAAAATAGTAGGTTTTCCCAGACAAAGAGCCATTGCTGCCTCGACATCCTTTCCGAAGCTATCTCTATCTCCTGAAGAATAAATAAGCATTCTTGCGGACTTTACCATTAAGCATTCGATCAATCCCTTATCCTCGTGCGAATCCGCAGCAGACATAGTGGGATCAAAAAACCTTAAATCAAATTCACGCAACTCATCGCTCTTAAAAATTGAACGGCAAAATCTTGACATACTAACAAAATGGTCTCGTGTGCGCATACTCGTCGCAACATACACATCCAAGTCGTTAACTAAAGAAAGGTACAATTTTGTGTTCTTCAATGCTAACTCATGCGCTCGTTCAAACCGTTCAGCTAATTTTATAGCTTTTTCATCAATTTCCGCTTCTTCAGCAATCGTCAAGTCCAACTCATCTCCCATAACGAACATTTGCATTTGATTATCAGAAGCACTGTCAATATAGGTGCCGTCCAACAATTTGCGATATGTAGGATTTTTGATTCCCAGTCTTACAGCTGCACGGTAGGCATTTTTGAGATTTGAAATCAGTCCTTCTTTATCCCTGAGTTGAGCGAATGTTTTACATGCCATTTCGGAAATCAAATATCTATCGTCTTCTTTAATGTCAAAAAACTTTAATGTATTACCTCTGTCAATAATTTGCTGAGTGGGAAACACGTGGTCTTCAAAAAGAACAGACAACTCAACATGTGTCATATTGGCTATACTTTCAAACCCCTTATCAATATTGCCAAAAAGATATAGACAGTCTATAAAAAGACGAGTAAAGCCCCACTTCAATTGACTGATTGATTTAATTGTTTTGCTGTCCGAAAAATCAAAAGTAGCATCGGGCAACTTATAGAAATGATTGGTAGGATTTGTCAGCCAATAGTATTCAAAGACATCATCAGAAATACACTTAATCTCCTGTAAAGAAAGAAGCTGATCAAATTGCACTTTTGTGATAGGATTATTTTCGATTTCACGCAAACTATCAATGACTATATCATTGCTACAGTTTGATATGAATCCGCAAATACCCGGAACATCACACATAATGTCTTCAAATGCTTCTATCAATTTTCTTTTTTCCATAATACCTTCTCACTTTCAATTTATTTTGTGTTGAACTTCGTTTTATGTTATAGAAAAAATCGCCAAGGCAGCAATTAACGGATATAATAAATGCGTTTTTCACATTTCACTTCCGAACACGTAAAGGTAATAATCCTCGAGCGTGGGCGTAACAGCTTTACCGCACTTCCCCATCAATAATATTCACCACTCTACCGCAAGCTTCGGCAACTTCGCGATCGTGAGTAATTATTACCACGGTCTTTCCCGCTTCATTAAGCTTTTTGAAGATACTCATTATCATTTTCGTGTTTTCGGAATCAAGATTTCCCGTAGGCTCGTCAGCCAAAAGGATGGGGTTATCGTTGACAATCGCCCGCGCAATTGCAACGCGCTGACGCTCACCTCCCGACATATTCGCAACGCATTTCTTTGCCTGACCGTCAATACCGACGAGCGAGAGCGCCTCTATTGCACGCGACTTCATCTCGCGGAACGGAGTTTTATTAAAAAGCATCGGCGTCATTACGTTATATAGCGCAGTTTCGTGATTGATTAGCGAAAAATCCTGCATAACAAAGCCCGTGAATCGGTTGCGAACAGCCGCAAGACCTGCCGGATTGAGTCTGCCGACATCAATATCGCCGAGCATATATTCACCCTCGTCAAAAGTATCAAGACATCCGATAATGTTAAGCAGCGTTGACTTTCCCGCGCCGCTCTGACCGCAGATCGCCACCATTTCGCCCTCTCGGATATGTAAATCGACACCGCGAAGCGCATAAAATACGTTTTCGTCAATGATGTATTTTCTCGTTATATTTTTCAGCTTTATCATATCTGCCTCCTGTAAAATTCGAGCGGCGAATACTTCCGATACAGCACTATGGGAATAAGCGTAACTATCAGCACGACGAAGAGCATATATAAAAGTGCTATCCACGAACACGATGCGTCGAGCATATAGTCGATAGCGGAGTGGCTATCCTCACGCAGAAAGTTCGGAAAAAACGATACTGATAAAACGTTAAACACCGTCGGGAACGAAAACGACGCTGCCACCGTCGCCGAAATTGTAAAAATGCTTCGGCGTGTCGAGCAGCCGACGAGAAAATACCGCGAGCTTTCGTTCATACTGCGTTTCACCGTTATCGCGGAAATGCAGATTATATTTATCGTTGCAATAACGAGCATAAACATCGGCAGCGGAAGCGCGTTTTTGATCCATTCGTCTATCTTCACGTTTGAATCTTCGATTATCTTTTCATATCCGACGAGCTTGCCGAGGCTCATAAGATGATCGGTGACCGCCGTTACGGTTGCTACATCCGCGCCGTCGCGGAATCTGACAAAAAAGCAAACGGTATAGTTGATCTCTCGGTCAGCGGAAATTTTATCGGTAACGTGTTCCGTTGCGAAGATTCCGCTTTCGCGAAGCGAGTAAAGGTGATCCGCGGCGACGTCTGAATTGGAGCCCGAATTAAAATCGGGGATATTTACAGGAGCGTTGATCTTCCCTACGACGAGCGCATCGCCGCCGTCGGTTAGCGTAACCGTATCACCGACGTTTATTCCTCGCCACTTATTCCCCGCCAAGACGACCTCTGTAGACTCTGCCGATGCGTCAAGCCACCTGCCCTCGTCAACGGGAAGCGCAAAGCTTTCGATCATTCCGCCGCCGTAAATATAGACGTTATCAAACTCCGCACCGTCAACGGTGCCGTAATAATGCCGATACGTTATCACCTCGACGGTGTCGCTGTACGGTAAAAGCTCATCGTAAATGCTGCTTTCATCTGTCGGGTCCCCGTCTATCCATATATCTGCCGCCATCGGCATAAAATAGAGCGCATCATCAAGTCCCGATTCGGCAAAGCGGTCTCTGTTATAAGAGGTATATCGGTACTGACCGTAAAGCGTCAGTATGCCGAACATTGACACGGTTACAAAAACAACAGTAAGCAAGATCGGAGCTATGTTGTGCCGTATGTATCTGTACGCCACGGTTAAAAATTTCATATGATCCGCCCCCTTTACTGTTATTTTAGTGTGCGTCTGATGCTTTCGAGCGTTGAGCCTTTCATTCTCGCATTGATATATACCGTTATGACTGAATAAACGGCGGCAAGCGAGATGAACGATATCATCGCGTAATCGCTCGCTTTATAAAAGAATTCGTCGTTTGCGATAAGGGTCTCAAAAAAGCTGTCATAAAACGCGGCGTGAAACACCACGGCAAAGACTGTCGACACACACAATATCACAAACGCAGAAAGCGACAAAGACAAAAGGATCGTCTTCCGCTTCGCTCCGACAAGCTCGTATATCGCGTATTCCCTTGCGTTTTCTTCGCTTATGTAAACGAACATATACACAAACGAAACGATGCTCAAAAGAAAGATCAGAAACGTCAGCATATAATCCTTCATACCTTGTGATCCAAGCTCGGTTTCCGTCTTTTCCGTAACGTACCCGTCGTGGATGGCGTCGGATATGATTTTTTCAGCATAGTCAACGTCGCGGTACGGCACGTCAACGGCAAAGCCGACGGGCGTAAATCCGCAGTCAGTGAAGGTTTCGGTGCTGACGTAATAATATAAGCTGACAGCCGTGCCGACAACGCGCAATTCGCATCCGTTGAGCGTTACCACGTCACCGACCTTGATCGACGCAAAATCGTCGGGCACGACGACGGTCCCCAGCTCTGACAAATCTTCTGCATCGCCCGTCGTCGTTTTCTTCGTTGTGACCGCATCCGATGCACATATCATATATCCGTCGACGCCGCCACCCGTTGACGCCGTCATTTCTGTCGAAGACGACGCATCGACGGGCGCGTAATAGTAAACGCTTGCGTCATCAAGCGTGACGAGCTTTGATGAAACGTCATCGACGCTCAAAAGCTCGCCCGAATCGTATGACAGCAAAAACTCCGGCATACCGTCCGACAGATTTGATGCCGCAACGGCGCCGTACGTATAGATGAACATAAGGTTACACGCGAGCGTGCCTATGAATAAGAGAACACACATAAACGTGTTTCTCCGCAACATCGTGCGAAGCATATTGAATGTAAAATATAAGGTTTTCATTCTTCGATATCTGCGAGAGCTTCGTTTTCCCAGATCAGGTGATCCTCACCGTCGCCGTCGCGGTAATATATTCTGCCGACAAGTCCGCCTTCGTGTATCGGTTCGCCGTTCAAAAAAGTTCCGTCCTTGTTAAATTGAAAATCAGTAATATAGTGCTGATATACGTTCAACACATAATATCCGTCGGGAACGAAAATGCGATTCCACAGCGAAATCTCCATTGAGGTATAGTATGATTCGTATACGGTGTCCGTTTCCTCGTCAATTACGTCACCACCCGAATAATAACCCGAGATCGGAATTGCACCGTCCGGATACCACGCCGCGAAAAACACACCGCTGTCATCGTTGCTACCGACGTGAAACGTTTCCTCGATATAGGAATAGTCGATCGGCACTTTTATCAGATTGAGTGCCACGATAACGGCAATAAGACACAGCGCAACCGAAAAAATGACGATCTGCTTTTTCGTCAGCTTGATCTTTATCTTTTTTCGTTCTTTCGGCGGCTTTTCTTTTTTCGGCACCCTAAAAAATTCATCCGATAGCTGCGGTCGCCCGTTTTTCATAACTCGCTCCTTTGCGTGAAAATATAGGTAAACTACGAGAGCGAAATTCGCTCTCGTAGTTTATTCTTCATATCCACTTTCGTACGTGCTGATTGTATAGATGTCTTGAAGCTCTTGTTCATTTTTTAGATAAAGTCTCCACTGATGCTGAAGATATGTAGCATACTTTTCTGTTATTCTTTCCGTTGTTGCATCGCAAGTGCGAGTTCCAGAATTGATTTCTTGAGAGAAAGCATACACATTATCTCCGGAATTAAAGTTGCGAATTCTTGCACTTGCGTATATAGAATTCATCTCTGTTGTGATATCAACCGCTTCATCTACAGTAGTTTCGCTCTGAGCCCTTGCTTTTGTGAACAATCCACCTGTATTATAGATTCTACGTCCAGTAGAATTCGTTGTTGCACCACACTCAACTTCGAAAATATTGTACCCGGAGGTGTATTCCGGCCACACCATTTCAGCGTTAACACTTACAGCCATCAGCATAATAACCATAACAATTGTAAACACCCATAATAATCTATTTTTCATAAATTCACCCTACATTGATTTTTTTGTTTTATTTTTTCCTGTATGGTACATGTGCAAGTCCGAATACCGCACATAATGTTATTTGCGGAAGAGAAACGGATACTTGCCGTTTGGGGCTATGTTGAGCCTTTTATAAATCTTTTTACGCTTCACAGCAAGACCTCCTTTCAAAATACAAATAAATCCATAACAATTTCATCCTTCATCATTAAGCGAGGAAAAATAAAATCATATTAGTTCATAGAGAACAAAAGGTATATAATTTCTATGCTTTGCGGCTGCGACAAACGTTCTTTATATGTTATTTATGCAACCGTTAAAGCGCTGTTGGAAAATGAATCCCAAGAAGAAAGATAGTCGAAAGGCTATCTTTCTTCTTTAATCGGATAACATCATAAAAAATTGAACACCTTCAATTTTCGTAATTAATGCGGATAGCTGCAAAGTCGATTCACATTAATCTTTTCAGCTTTTTCATAGCGTTTGCAATACAGATGATTATGATAAACTGATTGTATTACCAATCCTCATATATTTCGCCTGAATAATAACTGTCTATGTATCCTCGGCCAAAAGCGTAATCAGGTTTTTGTGTTGTTTCGTCCAAAGTCAACGAAATAGTTTTTCTGATCGATACATTGCTACACGTCACTTCTTTCCATGTGCCTGACAATAAAATATCCAAATACCATTTCCTATCGCCATTATTGGATGCACCTGTGTCACGAACATCAAGGTTAGTCGTCAAACGTATATACATGCTGTCAGTTGCTGTGTATGTTGCATATTTTACCACTTCGCCGTTTAATTGGTATTTACCACTAGTCGTCCACATTTCAAGATAGCCAATGTTCACGCCATCCTTTTTTATATAGTGATAACCGCCAAGTGCATAATACGGCGTTATGGTATCACTATTATCACCTGACAAAGCACTTGTAGATATTATCAACTGCGAAGACAGCATCAAGATAGCAGCTAACATAAAAAGAATACGTTTTTTTATATAATCCTCCAATTTTATACTTTTTATTTTTATTATTCATTCCAATATCAATAGCCCATTGGCCTCACCTCTTTCTATTATAAATATTAAATAATCAACCAACATTCAAAACAACCTTTCATTCAACCCGGACACCTCCCATCCAAGCTCATCAAGGTTTACGTACTCCGATTTCATATCAAGAGATATGCGCGATTTCCCCGAAACTATTGAATAAACCGCACCGTCGTCAATGATAGATTCTTCGATCGAGCACAAAAACGTGTATAGATACCCGTTATGAACGTTATATTCATGCTCAAAATAATATCCGTCGGGCGGCGCGATGATATTTCCCGTATCGGTTATTTCTCCGTCCGAAAGTTCGCCCTCATATATCTTATTGCCGTGTGATACGTAAGCATCCACATTTTCGATCCATTCATTTCCCGACAGCGGATCTGCTCTGTAATTTGTAACGGTTCCGACACACACAGGGTCGTATACCGAATAGTATATATAATCATCGAATAAAGAAAAATTAACGACGTCTTCTTTTATTTTCACCGTTTCTTTAGTATCTGTATCATATTGCAACAACGTATAGTTATAGTCTATCGTTTGGCTTTCGACAGCGCCGCTGCACGAAATAAAATAAATTAAGCCATCTCTCACCGCATAGTCTTTAATATGCTCCGCGCTGACTTCGAGCCTCTGATCCGACAAAGCAGCGTTCATCGACCATATTTCATTATTTCCGGATATACAGTATAATCGTCCGTTATACGGCACGACACTGTGAAAATAACTGATCGGCTCGGGAGTTTTAAGAAGCACGGCTTTTCCGTTTTCAAGATCGATTCTTACATATCTATTTATAATGTCGCCGTCTTTCTCGATATCTTCGTTAACGTAAAGAAACCGCCCTATACCAAACATATCTTGTATTGATCCTGCTGTGTTATAAATTTCTTTTTTCTTATGACTGTCAAGATCAATCTCAACGACGGCTGTTCTTCCGTTGCTGTCATACACCAAGGTTGCTATCAATCTGTCTGCTATATACTTCATACTGTGTGCTCTTAACATATATAAAACACAGTCATTATTCAAATGATCACACGTAACGTCAAGACAAGCTAAATTAACATCATCGGTTTCATCGCCTATAAAGCAAAGAACGTTTATATAATATGTAATGTTGAAAAACGCTCTGTTTTTTGCAAACGTGTATTCCTGCATTGTCCCTTTTTGGGTGTTGCCGATTTCGGGATCGGAATATTTCCCGCCAATATATACGTCGTCTTCGCCGTCGCTGTTATATTCATACATATTGTCCCGTTGCCCCGATTCATCCGTCGGTTCAGTCAGATCCTCGCTGCGTATCGGCGTATCGCAGGATGTCAAAAGCACGAGTACTGTAGCAATCAACAATATCAACCTTTTCATTATCAGATCTTCCTTTCTTTATCTATCGTCGGCTGTAATTTACTAAAGAAACCACAGTAAGCATTAATATCACTGTCGTAAAGACAAGCATTGCCCCCCACGATCCGTTACCGTCGAACGCATCAAAATAGCTTATAGCCCCCAATGCTTCCGACTCAAACAATAAAACCATAGCCGCAGGCAATCCCGTAAGCAAAATGCCGCTGATCACGCTCTTGACCGATGATCTATACAGCTCGGAGAGTGCATTCATCAACAGCGACAGTAAGACCCCGCCAACCGCTCGAACGGCAAAAATGATAACACTGTATGCGCCTACGGTAAGATATATCGGACAGTCACCGTATTCGGCAATACTTAATATCGGGAAATCCGCACCTTTTATCGGATACACCGAATCGATATACAACAGCTCAAGAGAAAAAGTTGCAGTCGACATAATAACTGACATAATACAGGAAACCGCAAGCTTACTTACGGACGTGGCAGATCTTCCCCGTCTTGCCGCTTTGATGATCGATGCTGTCGTCACCGATGAAGAATTACTGTTATATTCCGATGAAAAAAGCGATGAAAAACAGATAACGACTGCAATGTAGAGCACGGGATTCAGACCGTGCGTAAATACTTTTTTCACGCCTGTATCAGCAAAGAAACACCCAACGATCCCCCGCTCTTTCAATTCCTTAAGATATTCCGCTTTTTCGATCACGGGTCCGAGCATTGTCAGTTCAGCTTTCGCTTCATAATAACCGCTTCTGTATTCGTCAAATTCATTCAGGGTTATCTTCCCCGCTTCGTATGCGGCTGTTATGTCTGCGTATCCGCTCACGATCGAATTGAGTTCGTCGTGCTCCGACATAACAGACTCATATTTTTCCTCGGTATACTCTCCTTCCAGCTTCTGCATATACGCCGCATAATACTTTTCCTCGCTTGAGGCTTCGTATTTATATTGATTTTGGAGAATTATGCATTGGAAAACTATCATCAGCACCAATATCACGATCCCCGACCGCGAAAGCAGAAGCTTATAGGCTTCCCAACCGAAAACGCTTTTCGGGTAATATCGCGGCAAGAGCTCCCTGCACCTCGACGTTATCTTTTTTATTGCCGCTGTAGATATATTCACCTTCAAATTTACCGCCTTCGCCGCCGAAAAGCGGAACGGCAAAAGAGCCGATACCAACGCAATGATCGAATATGAAGCAATAACAAATGATACACACATCATCCCGTTGCCGATATGAACGAGATTATAATCCGTCAGCATCAGCGTTGCATCGGATGCTGACATAAGATTGAGCACGCGAACGGGAGAAGATACGTTCAGCGATAAGGTAAGATCGAACAGCAGATTGAAGAGATAAAAGACTATCCCTGCCGCCGATGAGAAGAGACCGTTATACGTTATGGATGCTACAGCGTTCAGCAAAAGTCCGTATGCCGACGCAACGACCGCTTCATACGATATACGAAGCAGCAAAAACCGACCTACAGAAACAGAATACGGAACGTACACAAGTGCTCGGAACGATTGAACCGAATACCCCATTGAAGAAAATCCGCATTTTATATATACGACGAATATTGCCGCAACGTTGATCAAAAGCACCGATACAACCGACACAATGACCGCTGTAATCGTCTTTGCCGCAACCGTGTGCCTGCGTCCGTGTTTGCACGCACACATAATCGGCATCATCCCCGTGCTTTTTTCAATTGAAAAGACCGTAGGCACAATAAACGTGATCAAAAGAAGCGTAAGTACCGAGGTGTTGCATCCGAAATATATGTCCCATCCGTGAGCATTTTCGTCTACACTAAGCTGTTCTGCGATCTCGGTATATACTTCCTGCGCTTTTAACTGATATCGGAGCGCATACTCATCGTCGGGTGAATTTTCGATGACTGCTCTATAATTTGACTCTGCATTCTCAATAACACGCCTGACTGTAAACAGCACCTCTGCCTCGGTCAGCGCATCGGATTCGGAGGCTGAAAAGGAATACACGAACACTATGGCTAATATAAAAACAGTTAAAGCCGTGCCGCGAACAAATCGGTTTCCCGACAGCTTTTGCAGTTCCCATAGTATCATTTGCTGTCACCTCAATAAAAACTGTCAATACGGTTATCAGTTGTATGCTTCTGTAATCGTTATTTTCGGGGTGTGTCCGTCGAAGCTGCTGTCAACGCGCACTATAGGATACAGAAGTATGATCTCTTCAAGCCGTGGTGAGTAAATATAACTTTCGTTATTCCACGTGATCACAGTTTCAACAGTCGGCCCGATATAATTTACCTCTTCCGGAAGCATGACAGATCTTTCGTCTGTTTTGATCCTTACAAGAACGCCGTCGCCGACAATGGTGAACTTTTCGTCGCCTGTCCAAAATGAAGTTTCACGCAGTGCGTTAAAGCCTGTGACCGTAGACGGTATCTTCATCTCCGTAAGCTGTTCACAGCTTCGGAATCCAACGACGCTTTTTACCCCCTCGGGAAGTTTTATGTCAGTCAGATTCGGACAATAGTTAAATCCATCAACCGTCTCGACCGTACTCGGTATTATAACTTTTGTAAGTGCATTACAATAATCAAAGTCACCAAGGTACTCTACTCCTTCACACAGCTCCAAAACTTTCAGCGAGTTATCACAGCTTATCTGACAGTCTTTGTCGATTCCCATAAGACCGCTGACTCTCGTAACACCGCCCGGAATTTTCAAGTATTCAATGCTTGTTCCCGAAAAAGCACCGTCGGCTATAACTGTCAGCGTATCGGGAAGGTCTATTTCGGAAAGCTTCTCACAAAGAGCAAAAGCCCATCCTCGGATTTCCGCAATTCCATCGTTGAGCCTGACTTCGGACAAAGCCGTACAGCTACGAAAAGCATTCATATCAACCGTTTTTACCGAAGCCGAAAAAATGACAGTTTCTATTATTTTGTTATCTCTGAATGCACCGTTTGCTATCGTCACGACACCGTCGGGAATTTCAACGCCCCTTTTGTTGCCCGTATATTTGACGAGGGTATCGCCTTCAACGGTAAACCATTCGGGAATCTCTTCGGCTTTACAAGAAGAAAACGTGAGCATCAGACTAATCGCTATGGAAAATATTAATATTGCTTTTTTCATTGCCCGCTTTCCCCAAACACGTAAAGATAATACTCCTCGAGCGTGGGCGTGACTGCTTTTGCATCAGCGGTCGGTTGTGTTTCAGACAGGACGCGCAACACGGCTTTGCCGATTGTGTCATCGACGGAGATGTTGATGACGTGGTAGCGGTTCTGCATTTCGGTCACTTTCCTCTCGTCAACGGGCACGCTCCAGACTTTACCCGCGATTTTCGCCGTCAGCTCGTGCGGCGGCGCGTTATCGACGATAACGCCCTTTTTGAGCATAATTATATCGCGCGCCACGTATTCAACGTCGGACACGACGTGCGTCGCGATGATGACGATCTTATCAAGCGCAATCTTCGAGATGTAGTTGCGTATCGAGATGCGCTGCTTCGGATCGAGCCCCGCCGTCGGCTCGTCGAGGATGAGGATCTTCGGATCGCCGAGCACGGCTTGCGCGAGACAGAGCCTCTGCTTCATACCGCCAGACAGAGCGCCGATCTTGCGGTTCGGCACGTCATCAAGCTCGACGGCGGCGAGGATCTCCTTGATCTGACGCGCCGCGTCGTCGCGCTTCATATCCTTCAAGGTTGCCATATACCAAAGGAAACACTCGACGGTGAAGTTCGGGTAAAGTCCCGGATACTGCGGCATAAAACCGAGCATTTCGCGGAATCGCACGCCCATTTTGAGTACATTTTCGCCGTCGAAGGTGATCTCGCCTTTGTCGGCTTTGAGATTGTCCGTGATGAT
>JAZNDW010000023.1:0-31390 GCA_045588245.1 Eubacteriales bacterium | reverse complement strand
AAATACATATTCTTCACACTAACTGGGGTGATATCAGGGGTGTTGACTGGGGTGTTTTCTCTCAGGTTAAATTTGACATTTCCGCAATAGTTATTCGAACGTATCGCTTCAACTATATTTCTGTGTTACATTAAGTTTTTCTCCGTCTTTTCTCCGTCACTCATCACTTTTCCGGAATCAATTGCTCTCTTGAAATATCATTTTGGCAAAAACATTTGAATCTGCCGAAATGATATTCTATCTTGTTCTCTATCTTGTGCTTTATCTTGTATCTTTTCCCATCTCTTGTATAGGCACGATTTAACAAACACATTTTGATGGGTAACTTTGGGGGTATCCACCTCAAAGACAACCACCTCTTTCTCTATCGGTTACACTGCCGAAACACCTATCTTATATAATGTTAAGTACCACTTTACAGATAGGAGAAAACTCATGATTCGAAACTTTAGAAATTACGCAATTCAACTTAGAAAAGACGGGCGGTACGCAGCCCGTGTCACAGATCAAGGACACGTCCATTGCTTCTACGGTAAAACCAAAAAGGAGGTTCAGCAAAAGCTCGAAGTATTTATTGACGAACTTAATACAACGGCACAACTCAAATATGAAATGGAGCATCCCACAAAGTATACTCCCCTAAAAAGCTGGGCGTATCTTTGCCTTAACACCTATTGCATTGCCAATATTCAGGGTAACACCTATGCTGCATATGAACGTCTGATTCGTTTGCATCTGGGTGAACTTGGAGATATGCCGGTTGGACGCATCACAAGCTTAATGATCCAAAAACACATTACGAACTCTTCCCTACTTGCTGACGAAAACGGGATGAGCGAAAGCCATCTTCTGCGTCTGCGCAATCTACTACATATGATATTTGAATATGCCATCCAAAACAATATGATAATACATAATCCGACAAAAGGGATCCGTATTCCCAAAACGGGCGTCTTTGAAAACCGTTCTCTTACGCAGGACGAGACCGTACGCCTGATCAATACCGTACACAGCTCTGACGACATTGTTATGTTCGCGATTATCCTCTGCCTATTTACAGGGCTCAGGCGAAGTGAGGTTCTCGGACTGAAATGGAGCAACATCGATTTTAAAAATCAAACAATTACCGTTGACCATCAATTGGTCCGCGAATACAAATTAAATTCCACCGATGAAATCAAAACACGCTTTGAACCCAAAAATCCAAAAACAAAAAACGCCAAACGAACTATCCACATGATAGAACCGTTGGCGATTGAATTTGAAGAATATAAAGAAAAGTTACTTAGGTGGAAAAAGGATAAAGGATTTATTCATTCGGAAGACGACTTCGTCTTCCCAAGCAAAAAGAATACCGGGCTTGGATCCAAAACGTTTTACGTCCACTATCAGAAGATACTCAAGGAAGCAGGTATAACCGATATCAATTTTCACACATTGCGTCACACCTTCGCTACAAGGTGCCTCGAATGCGGTATGGATATCTTTACGATCTCAAAAACACTTGGGCATGCCAGCGTAAAGATCACCGGAGACGTTTACCTACATCTGTCTCAGCCACATCAGAAGGAGTGTCTTGATCAGCTTTGCTCTTCCTACGTATAGAGCCACTATGCTGTAGCAGTTTGCTCGTTAATACCAATTACTCCAAAGGATCACTAATAATAAGCCGTAAAAACAGCTCATATATGCCAGTAAATGTGATTCTAAAGGCATATTGAACTCCTCGCGAGATAAAAAAGGACATTTATGTGCTTAAAAGCGCGTATATAGCCAACTGTTAGTAAAAACAAGCTATTAAAAATACAGCGATTTGTGGTGTCATTTATCCTTATGATTTTTGACGCATTTTGAGTATTTTGAAAAGCTCGAAAACCCGCATAAACACAGGGTTTTTCGGCGTTTTTTCTGACGCAAAAATCAAAAAATATGCGTCAAAAATTCAAACCAATTTGACTGCCTCAAGGCTAGATTTTTTCGAATTTTTTCAAAACTTTTAAATTCATGAGTCAAAACATGCGTCAAGGACATTTGTGTAAAATATTAAAAAGCCTCGAAAACCCAGTGTTTTCAAGGCTTTTTCTGGCTCCCCGTGCCTGGCTCGAACAGGCGACATCATGATTAACAGTCATGCGCTCTACCGACTGAGCTAACGAGGAATATGTTGAATTTTGAAGAGATTTCAAACTCTTTCACCCCTCAGCAGACTTGCACTGCTTGAGCTCCGCGCCTTTAGAGCCAACTGTTAACAGTCATGCGCTCTACCGACTGAGCTAACGAGGAATGTATGAATTTTGTAGAGATTTCAAACTCTTTCGCCCTCCCAACAGACTTGCACTGTTTGTGCTCCGCGCCTTTAGAGCCAACTGTTAACAGTTGTAGGGTCCAAATTATATGCCATTTACATGGATTTATATGGACTTATGGGGCGATTTTAACCTAAAAAACGCACTTTTCCATTATCTCAACCTGCAAAAACAACACCGCATTTCCCCTGTATTCCCAACGCTTTTTCCCTCTAAAAAGTGGAGCCACTAAGAAATCAACATATGCTCTACCCTCTTTTTTGATGCAAAAAAACGATACAAAAATTATTTTTTCTGAGAAAAATGATGTTTTCTTGAAACGCAACCATAATCTCTCATAAATTATTAGCATAGAAGTTCATCACAAAATGAACAAATGATACGACACTGCAATGAGCCGGACATTGCAGACGGATGAACGTGCCAAACTTCTAAATAATTAAGAAGGAGGCTATCGCATGTCTGAAGCCAAAAATCTCGTGCCAATTTACCACAAGATCACACTAACGATCGATGAGGCGAATAAACTCACCAACATAGGCATCAACAGAATCGATGCTCATCTGCGCAAACCAAACTGCCCGTTTGTGTTGTTCGTGGGGAAAAAGAAATTGGTAAAACGTAAAGAGTTTGAAGAGTATATCAGCAAAAGCCTTTACATCTGATAGCACTTCGCAAATTCTTGCGGAAAAGTTTTCATTATTGTCTTGAGAAAAAGGGCGCACTGTGTTATAATTATAGTGTAGCAGTGTGCTCTTTTTCGCCAAGGCGGAAAGGAGTTCATCTATGGGAAAGAATCTCAAAGGCAAAGAATGTGGTAAGGGTATCTACCAAAGAAAGGATGGTCTATACAGCGCAAGGTTTATAGATAAATTCGGAAAAAGACACGAAAAATATTTCCAAACAATTCCTGAAGCACGCAACTGGATGGAGGACGCAAAATACGCCGACAAACACGAAGAAGTTTTTGTTGCGACCGAGACCACTGTTGACGAATGGTTTAACTTTTGGTTTGAGAATATCGTTGGAGACTTAGCTCCCAACACGATCCGCAATTACCGAGAGCGATATATTCGGAACATCCAGCCTGTTATGAGGAAGATGTATCTGTCCAATGTCAAGCCGATGCACTGCAAAAAGGTGTTCATACTGATGGATGCCGATTATGCAGGCTCTACCATCCGTCAAACTTACATCACCATGGGTACAATATTCAAGGCGGCAAAAATGAACGACCTGATCAGAAAGCACCCCATGACGGCGTTCGGTTCACCAAGCCCGTCCGAGCGAAGGACGATATCAAATTCCTGACACGGGATGAGCAACGGATCTTCCTTGAACAAGCGAAACGTTCTCACAATTATAACCAGTATGCTCTGATTCTTGAAACCGGTTTGCGAACAGGCGAACTGATTGGCCTGACCTGGGACGCGATCGATTTTGAGAAGCGTACGCTGACCGTTAACAAGACATTGGAGTTTCGGTATAACACCCAGACTTGGCGTGCAGGACCGCCTAAGACACCTCAGAGCTATCGAACCATTCCGTTAACGGACAGGGCTTACGAAATTCTCAAAAGCGTCTGGGATAGCCGTGAGGGCCGTAAAGAGTCCCCTATCCTATCGGAAGTCTTGGAATATATGGATCGCCGTACAGGACATACATCCAAACTTGTTATGCGTGATCTTGTCTTTATCAACTATCGCACCGGAGCACCGGCGAAAAACAGCTCTTACGATACCCATCTTTACAAGCTCTGCGACGAAGCAGGGATTGAACGTTTTTGTATGCACGCTTTACGCCACACTTATGCGACACGTGCTATCGAAAGCGGAATGCAGCCCAAGGTGCTGCAAAAATTGTTGGGTCATGCCAGCATACAAACGACCATGGATCGGTACGTTCACGTAACGAACGAATCTATGGATCAAGCTGTAAAGCAATTCCAACTAAACGGGGTTACGGCATAAAACTCTATGTTATTCCATAGCAAAATGGCGTAAAAATGGCGTAGTAACCAAAATGCCAAAAGCCGAAAACCCTTGCAAATAAAGGATTTTTTGAAGGAGAAGAAACAAAAATGAAATTAGGTATCGTAGGCCTTCCGAACGTTGGCAAAAGCACGCTTTTCAACGCACTTACATCTGCAGGCGCCGAATCCGCGAATTATCCTTTCTGCACCATTGAACCGAACGTAGGTGTCGTTGCTGTGCCCGACAGCCGCATGGATTGGCTCGCAGAGCTTTACAATCCTACCCTTTATACACCTGCTGTGATAGAATTCGTTGATATCGCAGGGCTTGTCCGCGGAGCATCACGCGGTGAAGGTCTCGGAAACAAGTTCTTGTCCCATATACGCGAATGCGACGCGATCATTCACGTCGTTCGTTGCTTTGAAAATGATGATATCATTCACGTTGAAGGCTCCGTTAACCCAGTGCGCGACCTTGACACGATCAATCTTGAGCTCGTTTTTGCTGACATGGAAACGCTTGAGCGCAGGATAGATCGCACAAAGAAGCTCATGAAGGGTGACAAATCCCTCGGTGCAGCCGTTGCGTTTTATGAACGTGCATATCAGCATCTTTCCGATGGAAAAACGATGCGCTCGATGGAGATGACAGATGACGAGCGTGCGCTTCTTGACGACGTATCTCTGCTCACCATCAAGCCTGTAATATATGCAGCAAACCTTGATGAAGATTCTATTGGCGGCGATTACGTCAACAACCCCGGCTACATTGAGCTTTCCAGAATCGCCGCAGAGGAGCATTCGGAGATTATTCCCGTTTGCGCCGAGATCGAGGCGGAGATCGCAGGTCTTGACAAAGAAGACCGCGAGATGTTTTTAGAAGATCTCGGACTTACGGAAAGCGGTCTTGACCGACTTATCAAAAAGAGCTATTCCCTGCTTGGTCTTATCAGCTATCTGACGGCAGGTCCGAAGGAAGTCCGCGCCTGGACGATCACACGCGGAACGAAGGCACCGCAGGCGGCAGGAAAGATACACAGCGACTTTGAGCGCGGCTTCTTCCGCGCCGAGATCGTGGCTTACGATGCTTTGCATGAATGCGGCTCCATGAACACGGCAAAAGAAAGAGGCCTCGTCCGCAGCGAAGGAAAAGAATACGTCATGCAGGACGGAGACGTCGTTCTTTTCAGATTTAACGTATAACGTTTATGTCCCATCTTCTTCGGAAGATGGGACTTTTACGTTTATGAGAATATTTTCTTTATCAGCTTTTCACCCGTTTCGGTAACGCTGTCAAAATCCATCGCGGATTTATACAGCGTTTCGATCTTTGAGTGTATGCTGCCCGCTTCGGACAGCGACCGCAGCGCTTCCTGATGTAGGAGCATCTTTGCCTTTTCGGAGAATCGTAGCTTCATACGCACCGACGAGAGCGCTTCGTTATTGACGAAGCGCTTGGAATTGACACAAACGTCGCCAAGCTCGTATCGGTCTCCGTCTGTGAGTATGACGAGCAGCGCTGAATCATGGAAAAACACTGCGTCTGTGTGTTCCGGTGAGATCGCATTCGGTGCTACCGTCATTGATAAGCCGCGGCGCACACCTTCGTTTTTCACTGCGTCCATATACATTCTGCCCACACCATAGCTGTAGTTCACCGTCACCGTTCGAACCGCCATCCGATCAAGCGTGTCTACCGCAACGGCTCCTGCTGTTGCATTAGCGGTAATAAAACGTCTCTGCAAACAGCCGTCCGCACTGCAGCGCTTCACAAATTTATTCAACATCCGTTCAACCGACGCATTCATTTTATCCGTATCTACAGCGCCACGGATTCCGATTGTAATATCATCGTCCGCGATTCCTACGCCCGACAGATATCGGTACGCTCGCGAATACGCCGCCGACTTTTCGATAAACAAGCTTTCAATCTCGCCCCTCATGTCTTTAAGCAGTGCGCTGTTCCAATTTTCACCGAGATTCACGATCTCACCGCACACGCCGGGATAAAGCGGCTCCTGTGCATGAGGTGCAGTACCGTCTATGACGGCGACACCGAGCTCGTCGATGACGACTCCGTCAAGAGATGACGAATCCGATGAGCAAAGGAAGACCTCACCGGTGAGTTTCAAAGACGATGCCTTATTTGCGATCTTATCAAGCAAGGTGCTCTTTCCTGTACCGGGACCTCCCTTCAGTATGTATAAATTCTTGAGCTTTTTCTCATTATAGATCTCGCCATATAGCGAGAAAAAACCGTCTTTACCGTTCGCTGACGCGAAATATCCCCGCGCTCCCGCGCGATTTACAGCATTATGTATCAGCACTCGTTTATACCGCACCTTTCCCTTGCCATTTTCGTTGCGTCACAGTAAGCGCAACGCTTTCTTTTTATCAGTTTATGCAATAGCCTTCGTTTTGCTATCAAAACATTCATTCTGACGTGATTTTGATAAACTTTTTTTGGGAAAAGGCTTTACAAATCGTGGTGCGTGTAGTATAATATTAAAGCTCAATTGTGAGCGGATTGCGGATAAAGCTACGTGCTCCGCCTCGGATAACCTCGCCATGAAAAATGTTGAGGTTATAATTAAATATGCGGGTATGGCGGAATCGGCAGACGCGCTAGATTCAGGTTCTAGTGGGGGCAACTCCGTGAAGGTTCAAGTCCTTTTACCCGCATAAACAAAAAACTCCAAGCATTTACTTGGAGTTTTTTATTTTCTTTTGATCAGTCAACTCGTTTACGCAAGCGGAACAGTCCCTCAACGGCGTCTCTGTACAAGCGTTCTCTTTCCTTTTTTATAAAGCTGACCGCTTCTTTCTTCGATGTTTTCATGTTCCAATACATATAAACGTCATTGACTGTGCCTATGTATTTTCCCCATGCATCTGCAAGACGAACAGAGAGTATATCCCGTATGACTTCGATCGTTTTTTCTTTATCTACACCCGGAATAGTAAGCAGCTCGTTCAGCTCTTCTATTGACAAACGCAGTAAGATCGCAGAAAGTTTTGAACCTGATACGTTACCGATCAGCTCTTTATATTTTCCGTAAAGCACTCCCAACAAATATGAGTCACACTCGCCCTCTCCGCGCTTTAGCTTTTCCATGCACTCATGAATGTATTTATCGGTTGCCCAATCCTGCAGAAAATCTTCAACGTTCAGCGCACCCGAACAAAGCTCCCGACGTTTTCGGATAAACTCCGCTCTATACGGTTCGATTTGCGCCGTAATGTCTTCGTTACTACGAATGGCGGCAAAGTGCGCCGTATGAAGATTCTTCTGTGCGCGTTTGATAGCTCCTTGTAATAACGAACCGTCTACGGTATCAAGTCCTTCGGAAAAACTGATTATGAACTGCAAGCTTTCTTCGGAGATGAGTTGTTTCATCGTTTTATCTTCCATGGAAATATATACGATGCTTTCGCCGACGTCACCCTGTCTTCCGCTGCGTCCTCTCGCCTGCTGTTCCGTTCTCGGCTCAGAGAAAAAGCTTGTGCAGATGACGCAAAGGCCGCCCGATGCGACGACTGCTTCCCTGTCTTTCCCGGCAAGCAGTTTGTTCTTTTGCAAAACGCTGTAATACTTGCGGTAAAGCTCGGTCTCGGTTTGTTCTTTTGTGGGAATTGAATAAATGAACTCGTCAAGCCCCGTTATATCAACACCCATGCCGACAAGCTCTTTTCGGGTAATGGCTTCGGGATTTCCGCCTAATTTTATATCAACTCCTCTGTTAGCAATCGACGTCGTTATCAGAACAGAATCGGATATACCCGCCATATCAAGCAGCTCGGCAGATTGATCGACGTTCTTCGCGTTGAGCAAGTTGTGCGGGATCTCTTCATATTCCAACAGCTCCGAGAAGTGTTCACTTTCCTCGACACTTTCGGTTACCATGAGTATCGGTTGGTGTTTAGCGTGCTTTTCCTTGACAAGATCTACTATCGCGTATTCTTTTTCAATAACGCTGAAATAGACTGCAGATGTGGTGTCCTTTCTTATGCACGGATTCATCGGCGGGACGCTCACGTAATCAAGCCCGTATAACTCCTTAAACTCGCGGCGGAAGCTGACGGCGGTTGCCGTCGTTCCGCATACGGACTTGAATTTGCCGAAAAAGTCCTTAACACATATCCAATTTGTGTATTCATATTTTTGTGAAAGGGCATTTTTCAGCGAATACGTGTTCAAATCATTAGCTAACGATAAAAAGTAATTATTTGATGCGGAAAATGAAGAAAAACGTCCCGTTTCTTTATCTTCATAAACGACAGCTCCGTTATGGATAAAATAATCTTTGTTCTTTTCATAATAGTGACAGCACAGAATCGCCTTACGAAGTATGCTTTCGATCTTTTTCAGTTTTGTTGCGTGTGCGGCGTTCAAATATGACAGACCGAAACGTTTCTCAATAAGCGATAGCATCTGCGGCTTGAACGTAACGCTTCCCTTATCATAGAGATAATAATCTTCGTTATAATCAGCTTCTATTGCGAGTTTATATGCAACATCATGAATGAGCAAAGCTTCCCTGTCCGAAACGTAATTGACAAACGTGATCGGGCTCTTCGCTTTGTCTACAAGTGTGTTGTCGATCTCATCTATTATCGCACAGTCTAATACAGGCCATGCCGCAGAGTTTTTTTCATGGATCTCGCAATTGAGCTGCAAGAACGTCAGATTGACAAAATCAGCATACACAACGTCCGCCTGAACGCCGTCGGCTGTGAAAACACCGTCTTCTTTATGGTTTATCACGCACGCACTGCTCATGCCGAGCAGATCGTAAACACCGCGCATCCATTTATAATTGCGCTCCGTCAAAAACGGAGAAGAATCAATAACGAACACTTTTTTGCCGTACAGAGAGTATAAAAACGCAACGAGAGTAATAGTATAGGTCTTTCCCTCTCCGTTCAGCATTTCGGCGATCTTTCCGTCTGCCATTACAGCCGCTCCGACGTACTGTACATAATGATGCTTATATCCGAGCACGCGCTTTCCCGCCTCGCTGACCAATGCGAATGCCTCAGGCGCAATATCCATCATTCTCATTCGCTTGGCTTTTTTACGCAGTTCAGATGCGTGCATTTTAATTTGCTCGTTTGTAAGACGGCTAAGATTTATCGCCATTGCACGTTTTGCGACAGAATAGTATTTTTGCGAACCGATACCGTTATTCTCCCGTGCATAAGCCTGATAATAGCTTTCATACATCATGGGATTATTATTCTGACCGTCGGATCTGCTGTCAGCACCGTTTCGGATCTGCTCAAAAAATTCAAGGATCGCAATAGCCTCTTCGGAACAGACGTCTCTAAGCTTTTCCGTTTGCGACTTGCCGAAAAAGCGACTGATAAATTCAGCAGCAGCCGCAAACTCGCCTGCACCGATAAAGCATTTGATAATCATTTCAGCACTGTTGACGGTAGCGTCAGCTGCAAGCTCTTTTCCGAGCTTCTGCGCTTCTTCGAACTTCAGCACGGATTCGTCCATCAAGCCGCCGCGTGCAAGATCAAGAGAATACCTAAGCAACAACCACTTTTTTTCTTCCAGTTTTTCTGCGCGGTTTTCTGTATTTGCAAGGAAAACGGAATCAAACCGCGTCAATACCGTTTCATAAGCTTCATACAGCCTGTCCGAATATTCCCCGGACGCACTTAACGATATTGCATACATTCTATTAAGCATAACGCGCTCGGGAACGTCGTTTTCAAGCTGTAGCGCTCTTTCGCAGAACTTTATCATAGAGCTATATGCAGCCGATTTATATAATCCCGTAACAACAACGATGATTATTTCAAAGATCTGCTTTGCAGTATCGTCGTCTATTCTTTCGGGCTCTTGCTCTATTACATCAAATATCGTTTGAATATGCGACATGAGCGAAGAATAATCTCTGTTGAATATTGCATATATAGCGCCGATGCACTCTCCGGATATTAAGTCAATTTCAGAAAATCCTTCGCTGTTCTTCACTGCGTTTAAGAACTCATAAAGCTCGTTTGTCGATATTCCGAACATTCCTTCAAGATACGATGAAACGTTATTGTCGGCAGCGATATTGCTCATCAGGCTTTCGCTTTCAACATAATTGAAGTTTCCGACGAAAGTTGCAGCCGAGCTCGACGCCATTTTTGCAAAAGGAATCAGCCTTCTCATAGATAACGAGATCGCGCGCCCATAGCTTTCTTTGTCGAAAACATATTCAACAACAGCGTGCTCGTCCGACTCGGTTTCATCCGCCTCAGACTCACCGTCGAGCCTTTCGTCGCCGTATTGTTCGGTTTCACAATCAAGTTCCTCGTCAAAATCAAGGTCAACTTCACCGTCAAGCTCATCTGGGTAGTAGTATTCTTCGTCGTCCTTGTCTTCATCCGACACTATAGGATACTTAGCTTCAAATTCAGCTATCTTTCGCTTGAGCTCTTCTTTGTCAAATTGCTCGTCTTCAAGAAAACAGTGCTTCCACGCCGCAGGAATGCCCGCCATATCCGACAGTCCCGTGCTGTTCAAAAGATTTTCAAGCCTGTTCATCGCGGCATACAGGTCAGATATTGAGAACAATAACGACATATCCAGTCCTTGCAGCGATTGCACAATACTATCGGCACAAATCAAAAATATACCGTACGCCCATGAATATTTTCTTAAAACTATCTGTGCTATGATCGGCTCAATGCTGATCATTCTGTTGGTAAAATCGAAATCAAGCCATCTTTGATTGTGCAGCGGCAATACCGTTTTACGATCGTCAATGCCGCATTCCTCAAGTAATTTATAAAATTTTTCGTCGGAAACGTTCGGTACCGCCGTGAGTGATGCCACAATCAGAGCGACCGTTTCATCATCGCTCAGTTTTTCAATGTTGAACAAAGAAGATATCTGACTGATGATTATATCGTTAAATTCCGCATCGGCTTCGCTGTTCAAAAGGAGATGTTCGGAAACATTCTCGGGACGTATTTCCGCACGCGACAAAACAGACGCCGTCAGCTCCACCGTTTTTGTATGACCGCCGATCTTTTCAAAAAATTCTTCTAAAACAGGCATCAAATCATTCATTTCGGATTCGGTCACGCCGTCATAATGATGGAAAAAGAGTTCAAACAAATACCGATTCTCCATGCGTCCTATCCTGATTACAGGAAAATGATCGGTATACTGCTTTGCTACGGTATTTTGAGTTATCAGAATGATTCTGCAGTCAAGCTCACACAGCTTGTCAATAACGGCTGTGTCGGGCTCGTTTTCAAATTGCACGTTATCTATAACCAAAAGATGCGACCTGTCAAGTTTGCCAAGCTGCTTGAATTTCAAATTAAGCAGCGCCGAATCATCCATCCCCTCGAAAACGTTTTTGTTGATATTCGAAAATTCAAGCTCCCGTAAGAAAAATTGTCTTAATGAATCGTACGGATTATTAACTATCGTTTTTGATTTGTATTCGAGGTCATGCAGACTGACGTATTTTTTTACGGTACTTCTTTTTCCGTATCCGAACAGCTCGTTAAGTATAATAACGTTAGAGCGTGAAAAAGCTTCGTCCATGGCAGCCAACACTTCGTCACGGCTGTTTTCGACGAAATATCCGCCGCCCTTTATTTTTGCGCCGTTGATGATGGGAAGGCTGACCTCAAAAGGTTTTTCGGGTTCGCCGTTGAGTCGCTTTTCGATCAATTTACGGGTACGGTTGATCAGAGTATCAATACTGCTCTGTCCAATAATATTTTCTTTTCTCAATATCATATTACCAGTCACGAACGAGATATGATTCAGTTGAAATTCGAATGCTTCCGTAAACGGCGAATCTGTGATTTTATAAATAAGAATGTTAAGCTGTCCTGCATCTTCAAGCTTGCGTGCATGGATAACTTCGTTCAGAACATACCCTTTCTTCATAGACGCATCGCTGATGATAACAATGAAGACCTGACTCTTGTCGATTGCTTTGATACATTCGCTTGAATATTCCGACGTGCAGAATTCATCAGAGTCGTAGCATTCCAAATCAACGGCTTTAAGCTTTTCAACGATAACATTTTTCACGTCACGGTCTGCACCTGTCCAGCTGACAAAAACTTTCATAGCTCAATTCTCCTATCAACAATCAGCAGTTTTCGACAAATTAATTATACCATAGCTAACCGTCATTTGCAACAACTGCCATGGGCTTTGAGTACAGCAAAAAAACAAAACGGGCACCTGCAAAACTACTGCAGGTGTCCGTTTTCGGCATATTTACAAAAGCAAAAACACGAGCCAAAGAAGCATATATATGATAACAAGCGCAGATATGACGATAAGCATCGGCACGAACATCATTTTGACGGCAGACAGATACGTCTGCCACTTTTCCTTCGCCGTTGAATACGGGCGAAGTGAATTATTATGGATCCGTCGGCCGCCGCCGACGTTTGACATATCGGCTATCGTTCTGCCGTCATCAATATACGTTATCTTTTCTTTCTTTTTCTTTTTACTCATGTGTTCTCTCCGCGCCGTTTATAACGGCGGCTACATTTTGATTGCGCCTTATTCTTCGAGCAGATGACATGCCGCAAAATGGCCGTCCCCGTATTCTTTATATTCGGGGGTGATGTGCTTACATATCTCCTTTGCATAAGGGCAACGTGTATGGAATTTGCATCCCTTCGGCGGATTTGACGGCGACGGAATGTCGCCCGACAAAACGATGCGGTTCATCTTTATGTCGGGATTAGGATTCGGGATCGCCGAGAAGAGCGCTTTTGTGTACGGATGCAGGGGACTATTGAAAATATCTCTCTTGGCACCGAATTCGACCATAGATCCGAGATACATTACGCCGATCTTATCGGAAATGAACTTTACGACAGACAAATCGTGTGAGATGAACAGATACGTCAGATTCATCGATTCCTGAAGATTTTTCAAGAGGTTGATGATCTGCGCCTGAATCGAAACGTCAAGCGCGGAAACCGGTTCATCACATACAACGAACTGCGGATTCACAGAAAGCGCACGTGCGATACATATTCGCTGGCGCTGTCCGCCCGAAAATTCGTGGGGATATCTTTCGTAATAATAATCACGCAGACCGCATTTTTCCATAAGTGCGAGGACGTAATCCTTAACCTCACCTTTCGGCACGATATTATGTACCGAAACGGATTCGGAAAGGATACCGCCGACGGTGCTTCGCGGCGGAAGCGAGGAATACGGATCCTGGAAGATTATCTGCATTTTCTTGCGTATATCGCGCATTTTCGAGGAATCATAATCGGTGATATCCTCGCCGTCGAAAATTATCTTGCCGCCTGTCGGCTTATGAAGCTTGAGTATTGCGCGCCCCATCGTCGTTTTGCCGCATCCCGATTCTCCGACGATACCGAGTGTTTCACCCGGCTTCAGCTTGAACGATATATCGTCAACAGCTATCAGCTCTTGGGTGACCTTACCCGTAAGCGTCTTTTTCAGCGGGAAGCACTTGCGAAGATGGCGCACGTCGAGTATCGCATCGGGATCGTTCGGAGCTTTGATATCTTCTTCGATCTGCGCCTGTTTTTTCTCGTTATATTTTGCCGCTTCCGCTTCGTCATCATACGAAGAGGTTTCGTTGACGGTATCATCCGCTACAAGTTTTAACTTTTTATCAGCCATTGAAACTCTCCTCTTCATACAAGTGACACGCAACGAAATGCGTGGGGCTTACCTGCACCATTCCGGGATAGTCGCCCGAGCACTTCTTCGTGCATTTCGAGCATCTTTCCTTGAAATAGCAGTGATTCGGCATATTTATGGGGTTCGGAACGTTGCCGGGGATATTGAACAGCGTGTCGCTGTCCGAATCGAGCGTCGGCTTCGACTTCTGAAGTCCGACTGTATACGGATGAAGCGGATTGTGAAATATCTCGGAAACCGTACCGCGTTCGATAACCCTGCCTGCGTACATAACGACGACGTAATCTGCCATTTCTGCGATTATACCGAGGTCGTGCGTGATAAGCAGTATCGAGCCGTCGATCTTCGTTTTCAGATCGCGCAAAAGGTCAAGTATCTGCGCCTGAATCGTGACGTCGAGAGCCGTCGTGGGCTCGTCGGCGATAATAAGGCGCGGATTGCATGCAAGCGCCATTGAGATCATAACGCGCTGACGCATACCGCCCGAAAGCTCATGCGGGAATGAATTATAAACACGTTCAGGCATGGCAATTCCGACGAGATTGAGCATCTCGATGGATTTTGCTTTCGCCATTTCCTTCGTTGCGCCCGGCACGTGGATAAACGTGACCTCGTCAAGCTGCTGACCGATAGTGAAAACGGGATTGAGCGACGTCATCGGCTCCTGGAAGATCATCGCTATCTGCTTGCCGCGTATGCGGTGGATCTCGCTCATGGGCATTTTTGCGATATCGTAGACTTTATCTATAGTTTCGTAAAGCAAAACGCCGTGCTCGTCCGTTTTTTGCTTCGGCTTTTTTACGTCCCTTCCCTTTTTGTCTGTTTCGGTAACGTAAACGGTATCGCCGTTTTCGTCTTTTTCGTATATCGGGATCAGCTCACCGCTCGCGTCACGCTTATAATCGTGTGCGCGGAAGCGGATGCTTCCCGAATAGATCTGTCCTGTCGGCCCCTGAATAAGTCGCATGACAGACATACTTGTGACCGATTTGCCGCATCCCGACTCGCCGACAACGCCAACGGTGGCGTTTTTCGGCACGTCGTACGAAACGCCGTTTACGGCTTTTACGACGCCCTGCTCAGTGAAAAAGAAAGTGTGCAAGTCTTCTATTTCAAGGATATTGGCGTCGTCCGCCATGGACGAGATAAATTCGGATTCGTCGGCGCGGCGGTTTTTGTATGCCTCAAGCTCCTTCATTACCTTTGCGTTTTCCTTGGCGATCGCGCGGATCTCCCTGCCCGAAAGGTAATTCTTCGTTTTGGTTTCGTTATTGTTATTTTCTCGCTTACTCATCTCTTATCTCCTTGATTTCGGGTCAAGAGCATCACGCAAGCCATCGCCGATAAAGTTGAAGCCCAAAACGGCGATCACGATGCAGACGCCTGCGGGCACCCACACGTAAAGATGGTTCTGTAAAACGTCCTGATTCGATGAAATGATATTTATCATCGTTCCCCATGCGGCGTAAGGAGCTTTAACGCCTAAATTGAGGTACGAAAGCGTTGCTTCGTACAGTATCATGCTTCCGAGCGACAAGCTCATCTGCACGATAAGCTGAGGCATTACGTTCGGCACGAGATGCTTGAATATTTTGCGCGCAGGCGAATAGCCCATAGCTTCAGCTGCGATCATATATTCCTGCTCGCGGAGCGACAAAATCTGTCCTCTTACAAGACGCGCCGTACCCGGCCACGAAAAGAGCGTCAGATATATCATGAGCAGATAAATGCGGTACTTCGCGTCAATGTCGGATGCGTCGAGTATCGTACTGATGATAAGCAGGATCGGAATGCCCGGCAGGCAAATGAGAACGTCGCAGATTCTCATAATGATATTATCGACAGCACCGCCGAAATATCCCGAGATACCGCCCATGATAACGCCGAGTATCGTTATGACGAAAACGGCGATAAAGCTGACGATAAGCGATATCTGTCCGCCGTACATAAGGCGCACGAAGATATCGTAGCCCTCGTTATCCGTTCCGAGAAGGTGCTCTTTTGACGGGGCGTCAAGGAAGTTATACATCTCCTCGGTTTCCGTCGTCTGACGGCAGGTATATGTTGTGCCGTTTACGGTATACGTGATATTTTCAACAGCGTAAACGGTCTTTCCGCTTTCGTCAAGCTCGATCTCGCCCCATTTCCCGTCATCTTCGTGATAATGAAGTATGCCGTTTTCATCGACCTCGCCGAGGTCTGCCACAACATACGGACCGACAAAGCTGAACAAAAACAGTCCGATGACCATAATAAGTCCGATAATGCTCAGCTTTGAACGGAAGAATCGGCGAACGACCATTCGTGTCGGTGACATGAGCCGCACGTTTTTATCAAGAGGAGTTTCGGTGTCGAACGTGTCTGCGTTCGTGTTTTCGGTAAGCTCTTCTACATTTTCTTTAAGCTCTTCCATCACAGTCTCCTCTTTTAGTCAAGTTTAACTCTCGGGTCAACGATTGCATACATCAAATCAGCAAGCAATACACCGAGAACGCTCAAAAGCGCCAAAAACATATTATATCCCATGATAAACGGTATGTCTCCGCGGTTCATGGCATCAAGCGCGATATTACCGATACCGGGCAGGTTGAAAACCTGCTCGGTAATAATTGCGCCGGAGAAAAGCGACGGCAACAGTCCTGCAAGAGACGTTACAAGCGGAATGAGCGTATTGCGGAACGCGTGCTTATTGATGACCTGGCTTTCGGAAAGTCCCTTCGCACGTGCGGTGCGGATATAGTCCGAGCCCATGACCTCAAGCATATTCGTTCGCGTCATTCTCATTCTCGCGCCGACTGACAGGATCACTATAGTCAATATAGGAATGAACATGTGGCGGGCATAGTCAATCAAGAGTGCGAAACCCGTATATGATTCCGAGCCTGTAACGATGCCGAACGACGGGAACCAGCCAAGCTTCAATGCCAACATATCCTTTAGCATCTGTCCGAAGAAGAACGACGGCAAGGAGATGCCGATCATAACGAATATCGTTACAATATAGTCTCGCAGGCTGTACTGATGCGTTGCTGCCGTTATGCCGAGCGGTATCGCTATCATAAATTCAAAAATCGTGGCAACAAGCGCAACGGCAAACGATACTCCCATGTGATCGAAAATAACGTCGGCTACGGGCAAGCCGTAAACGAAGCTCGTTCCGAGATCGAATCTCGCAAGCGCGCCGAGCCAACTGAAATATCCGCCGAGGATACCCATAAAGCTGTTGTCGCCGAGTCCGTACATTTTATACATGGCATCCTGCGTTTCCTGACTTACGGTAGCACCGCCTCTGCTGATGGCGTCGATTTTTTCCTGAATAAAATCGACGGGCATCAGTCTTATAAGGAAGTATATGATCATTGAAACGCCAAGAAGTATGACGACGGACAAGAGTAATCTTTTAAGTATATACTTTAACATAAAAGTCTTTAATTTTAATCGGCAAATTCAATTTCCCAGATACGGTCAAGGGGAGATGAATACGGGTTGAGTTCAGATTCGCTCGGGAGCGACTCGGAATCGATGACCTTGGAGTTGTATGCGTAAAGAACGCTGCGCTGATATACGGGAAGCTCAATTGCAAGATCAAGGATATGCTCCATAGCTTCCTCGTAAAGTGCGGCACGCTCTGCCTTATCGTTTGTTGAACGTGCTTCGTCGATCAGTTCGGAAAGATCGTCAAGGATTGCAAGCTCCTGTGCTGTGCCACTGTTCTTTAAGTAGTTATAACCCCATGCAAGCGTGCTTGTTGCGGTTGAATCCTTGTGGTATACCTGATAAAGGTCGGGGTCAAGCGCGGATGACCATGCTGCCGCCCAGACTTCGAGCGAGCCTGTGTTGATCTTGGTGAGTGCCTGTGTGTCGCAGACGACGTCAACGTCCCAGCCGAGATCATTGAGAAGCGCCGCCGCATCGCGGAATACGCTGTACGTCGGGTGATCCTGCAGGCTCGAGCCTGCGATCGTGAACGTTACGGAAAGCGAGGAATCGCCTGCGCTGACGCCTGCTTCCTGCATATATTTTTCAATATTCTTTATTGCGATATCTTCGTTCCAGGTACCGATCTGCGGATAATCAAATCCGTTATCGGAAGCGGAATCACCCTTGGGGTAAGCCCAGCTTACCTTGGACATCGGCCAGAAGATCTGTGAAGCTGTACCTGCGCGGTAATATGTGATCGCAAGCGACGTATTCATCGCACACATGATCGCCTTACGCAAATAAATGTCGTTGATCTTCGCGGAATTGATACCGACGTAACCGTAGCCGAGCTGATCCTCAACGATGGTTACAACGCCGCTACCGGACATTGCCTGAAGCTTTTCGTAGTTGTCGGTTGTTAAAGAGGGGCTGATATAGTGAACGTCGCCGCTTTCAAGCGCCGCGATAGCGTTCTGCGAGCTGACGACCTGATAGCGGATCTTTTCGATCTTCGCGTTTTCAATTCCCTCGCCTACCGTCGTGAAGTTTTCATTCATCTTGAAGTAAGCAACGTTATTTGTGAAGAATGCGCCTTCGGCGGGTGTGTCGCTGTTCTGGCTGTCGGTTACTTTATATGCGCCTGCACCCATGGGAAGCTTGATGTTCTTCGTGGACTGAATAATATCCGTCATGAAGCTGAAGGATGCAAATTCAACACCGAACTTGTTGTTTTCAATATCAACGGGAACGGAGCTGCCCGCGCCGTAATAATGCTGCGGCGCAACGGTGATGGCAAAGTTCCAGATAGCTTTCGGGTCAATTCCCTTGATTGTAATGCGAAGAACGTCGTATTCGCCTTCGTTTGCAACAGTACCGTCTGCGTTATGAGCAGAGGCAACTTTATAATCGGTTCCGTTGACTTTAACGGTAGTTCCCTTTGCGTCCGTGTGACCGAGAGAAACGATACCCGAGATGTTCGGGATCTTGAGCGAGCCGTCCTCGGAGGTATTCTCGTGGAGGATAACTTCCTTTGCCTTTGCGGTATATTCCGTCAAAAGCTCGGTTGCCGTTGCCCAATACTGAAGGATTATATTGAGCTCTGTTCTGACCTTATCGTCATAAACGTAGTCAATAGCCTTTTCCTTTGTGGAGATATTCTCAGGGCTGTAGCCGGGGGTGAGCTTTTCGATCTTTGTTTTGTCCGTCTTGCCGTTTTCGTCCTTGGCGTATTCAACTTCGACGTAGCCTTCCGTATACATGAAGCAGAAGATTTCGTCGTTGAATTCCTCGTGTGACTTATAGGGCTCGTCCGTATAAGATTCCTGTGCGGACAGATAGTCTGATTCAAGCTCTTCGCGGAAGAGCTCGAGCGCATGCTCATAGTCTGCGAGCAGATTCTTTGTCGTTACCTCAGCTTCGTTATTGGAGATAGCGGACTTATAGCCCGAGCCGAGAGAATGAGACTGAATGGCTGTCTTCATTTCATCGACGCCGACCTCGTTTGTGGAGGATGCCTTCAATAGACCGTTATAAAGGTTGACGAGCTCGTTGAGTCTTGTCTGCGCTCTTGTTGTTGCGGCGGAGGCGATGAGATCGTCATTATTGTCGGAATCAGAGCCGCCCGTCTGCGTTCTGTATTCGGACAGACCAATAATATCGGTTGAATAGAGCGTTGAGGAGCCCGTGTAAACGGGATCGAGATAAACGTAATAGTTAAAAAGAACGTCTTCCATCGTGAGCGGTTCGCCGTCGGCGAATTTGATGCCGTTCTTAAGAACAAACGTATACGTCGTCGTATCGTCATCGTTTTCAACGATGTCATAATCCTTTACGACAACAGCTTCATTCTCACCGTATGCAACCTCAACTTCACCGTTGACGTACTTGGAGGAAAGCATTCCGATCTGCGTCATGGCAACGATCGTACCGTCCGCAGCAGCCGTTGAGAAGAAAGGATTGAACAGTCCGTCGGGCTGTTCTGTCATAATTACGAGTGCATCGGCAGAGCCTGAGCTGCTGCATCCCGCGATAAGGGATACTGTGCCCATGCACATTGCAATGCAGAGAATCAGAGAAAGAACTCTCTTTTTCATTTTGATTTCTCCTTTTGTGTTTGATGTATTGTGCGTCACTTGATGTTACTCGTTGACGATTTCGACTGTAATTTCATCTCCGTTTTCGGTGATGAGGACGGTTTCGGGAGCATCTCCTGCGCCGTCTACCGTTATATCATAGCTTGTAACGCCGCTGTAGTCACCCATTCCGGCAACTCTGCCGATCGAATAATCGTCGGTTCCGAAGTAGGCGCCCGAATCAATCAGTAATCTGCTGTTTTCGATCGTGACGTCGGATATATCGGTACCGCCCGATATGATTCCTGCGAACAGTCCGTACGAAGTTCCGGCAACACGCGTTCCCGCTTTAACGGTAAATGTAACGTTATCGAAGTTAACAGACTCGATTACACAGCCTTCATCAAGGTGACCGAAAAGTCCGACGTTCACCTTTGAATTGTTGGTTTGCTCAACGTTGATGTTGGAAAAGGTGTGACTGTTGCCGATGATTTGACAAGTTACGTTGCCCTGCGTGAAGGACGTAGGCCAATAAAGTCCGTCAAAGTCAAGGTCAGCGTTGATGATATAGCATCCGCCGACGCTTGCATTTTCAATAAACTGTTCGGCTGTGTAAATGTTATACCATTCGCCCGCCATAAGATCGATGTAAAGATTCATAGCGGTATTTTCGGCAGTACCCGTTTCATAATTGACACTTCCGACGTGAGCGAGAGTTTGACCGGCAACAGGGGATTCACCCTCTGCGTCGTAATAAGCGCCGTTATAGGTGTAACCGTCAACCGTCGGGAATTTATACATCTCGATCTTGCCCGTTTCGGTGTTCCATTCAGGCAATCTGATCTCGTTGTCGGTTGTCGGGTTATAGACGTATTTATCAATAAATTCGCCCGTACCGAGAGAATAGTAATTGATCTCAAACTGCGGAACCCACGCTGCATAAAGCGTCAGTTCGGGTTCTTGCGCCATATATTCTCCGTTACTTGGGCATTTCAGAGTTTCCGAATCGAAATCCCATCTTCCCGCATACGTATACGTACCGTCGCCGTTATCCGTGCGTTCACGGTACCATCCCGCAAGGAAATATCCGCTTTTCGTAGGTGTGAATGCGTTTTTTCCACGGCTTTCGTTGTCGGGAGCGATGAGTGCGATCTCAAACTCGCCGTTTTCATTGACGGGCAGTTCGGAGATGCTGTACGAGTCAACGATAACGGAGGTATTCGTTGTAAATACACCGCCGTTTGCGTCATAGCGCACGCTGATATTATAGCCGTCGGCGTCGTTTTTCTCGTAAGGAGATGCTTCCTCCCCACAGGAGGATACGAACATCACACACAAGATCAAAAGCGCGACCGAAAACATCACTCTATACTTCATTTTCTTTTTTTCTTTCATATTTCGTTATTCAAAAAACAACGGGAGCCGAAGCCGACTTCGGCTCCCGATTCGTTTTATTTGTTATTCGTCGGCGTTCGCCGTGTCGTCAGCGTCGTCAGACGTGTCGTCGGTTGTATCATCGGTTGCGTCGTCGGTTGCGTCGTCGGTTGATGCTTCATCATCGGCGTCTGCACCGTTCTTCTTTTTGCCTGACAAAACGATTCCGACAGCACCTGCTGCAATAATGACAGCTCCCGATACGGCTCCGATGATTATGCTGAGCGTGCTCGGCTTGGGAATAGTGTCGCCGCCGTCACCGCCGTCATCGGGTGTTTCCGCCGCCGATTTGAGAGCGATGATTCTCTGCTCCGCGGAAACGAGAACGGCGTAATTCGTAACGCACGCCTGCTGTTCTGTCGTTGCGATCTTATCGTACGCGGTGCGCGCGTCGATGACGAGCTGTTCGTCCTCAAGCGACACACGTTCGGGGATCGCGTTTATAGCGGCGATCGCCGCGAGCGTCACATCGTCAGCCGCGATATCGCCGTCAACGGTTACGGAGAAATACTGAGCTGTGATGAAGGTTTCGTACCCTACACCGTTAGCAGGTCTGACCATGACGAGCTTGTCACGAACGTATCCGACGTAATCGACGAAGTTAGCTCCGTAGAATACGTTGGAATACATCATATCAGTCGCATTCCACATATAGTACGGAATAAGGTTGATGCCGAATATCTCAACTTCGTTGCCGTCATAATCTTCGTATGTTCCGAAGCTTCCCGAACCCGGAATATGCTCAAAGCTTTCGTAGTAAGCTGAGTCGAATTCTTCTTCAAGAACGGGGGCGTAATAGCTTGTGAATACGACGATCTGCAAGCCGTCACAGTCGTAAAACGCCTTGTGACCGACAGACTCAACCGTATAAGGAAGCGTTACCATAGCGACGTTGCTTCCTGCGAATGCCATCGAGGAGATCCTTACGGTATCGTCAGCTACGTGCTCGTCTTTGGGATTGATTCCCGCATATGTGATAAGCTCAAGGCCGTTAGGCACTCGGCAATAAAGCGAGCCGTCGATAACGTATACCGTGTCGCTGATGTTGTACGTATATACCGTCTTTTCGTAGTCTACACCGTTGAAGGTTTCAACCTCAATTTTCCCGAACGGCATAACGTCACACATCGCAAACGGGTTGTCACCAAGAGTTGTGAGCTTGTCACCGAGTGTCACATCAAACGGTGTGAGTTCTTCTTTGAGGAACGCAAAATCGTCGATCACGACAGCTCCGCTGACGTCTGCACTTCTGATCGAGGAGTGTGCAAATGCGTACGCACCGATGTTTTCCGTATTATTGAGATTCTCGATATACTCAAGCGATGACGTATATGCGAATGCACCCTCATCAATATCGGTACCGTCACGGCTGAGGATCACCGTCATCAAGTCGTAGCAGTAAACGAAAGCATATTCGCCGATCGTCCGGGCGGACTTAAGATTGATCTCAGTAAGCGCAGATTCAACGAACGCATACGCTCCGATCTCTGTTACGTCACTCAAGTCGATCGTACGAAGCGCCACCGTTCCCGCGAATGCGTATTCGGGGATCTTTATTATCGTACCGAGGTTAACTTCGGTAAGGTTGCGGCAATACGCGAAAGCGTATGCGCCGATAGATTCCGCACCCGACAAGTCAATACTCTCGAAAAGCGGTGCGTGGTATGTGTAAACGTAATATCCATCCGCCGTTACTTCGGGATATTCCATGCCTTCGTCGAGGCAAACGTAATAAACGTCACCGGAGAAAGCATAGTCCTTTATGGATTTTACTTTTGAAAGATCGATATATTTTAAGCTTGAGTTATTATAGAATGCCATATATTCGATAACGGCACCGTCACCGAGGGTGACGGATTCAAGCTTGCCTGCATTCGTAAATGCATTTTCGCCGATCGTTACGTTGTCGCCGATTGTCAAAGACGTAAGCGCGGTCGAAAATTCATACTTGCAGTAGACGTTATCGCCTTCTTCGTAGCTGACAACGTACATGCTCTCGTGTTTACTGACGTTGAAAGCATACTTTCCGAGCACAACTCCGTCGCCGATGACGACTGTGTGCAGGCTCGTACATTCGCTGAATACGCCTTCGGGAATGTTCATTCCGTCAGGGATCGTGACGGTCTTGATATCCGTATACGAGAATGCGTATCTGCCTATTTCGGTCTTTGATGTGAACTTCGGAAGCTCCGTGACAGCCGTTTCAAAGAACGCGTATTCGCCGATCTTGTCAAGCGTACCGAGTGTTACTTCGGCAAGGCGCTCCGCACTTGCGAAAGCGTACGGCTGTACCGTTGTGACGTTCGGCATCGACACTTTTGTGACCTTGCTGCTGTGAGAGAACGCGCCTCTGCCGACCGTCGTGATCTTCGCGTCGTCAAGACTGAACTCTCCGCGGAGCGTCGCAGGCACGGCAACGAGTGTTTTGCCGTCTGTGGAAACGATACATTCATCCGTTCCGTTCTTGTATGCCTTGTTGCCGCTTGCTACCGTGTATTCCGAGATGTCCGTATCCTTGAACGCGAATTCACCGATCGAGTTTACGTCAGCGCCTACGGTGATATTTTCGAGCGATTCGCACTCATAGAACATTCCTGTGGGAATAACGGCAGAGTTAACGGTGAATGACTCGAGCGATTCACAGCCCGTGAACGCATACTGTCCGTACTTGACCTTTGCGGCGGCGATCGTGACCTCGCTCAGTGATTCGCACGCCGCAAATGCATACTGACCGACGGACTGAAGCGTTTCGGGAAGTATTAATTTTTTAAGGTTCTTGTTACCTGCGAAAGCGTAATCGGAGATTACGCAAACGGAGGACAGATCAAGAGTTCCCGTCAGGTTACAAAGCTCAAACGCATTCTGGTTGATGATCTTTAAGTTGTTTTCTGAGGAGAAGCTGATCTTTTGTAAAGATACGCAATTATAGAAAGCTCCGTATTCGATCGCTTCAAGCGTTGATGGAAGAACGACTTCCTCAAGCGCCGTAAGATTTGCAAAAGCGTATGAGTTTATCTTCTCAACGCCCTCGGGGATAATAACCTTCGTTACTGTATTGTCACCGATGAACCACGCTTTCGACGTTTCCGCGTCGTCAAACGCGAGTTCCTCTTCTGTTTTTGCAATATATTCAAAGTTTGAGAAAGCGAAGCTGCCGATCTCCGTTAAATCGAGTGTTTCGGGGATCGTTACGACGCCTCCACGTCCGTAATAGTGCGTAAGGCTTGCGCCCGTTGTGATATACGGGTCCTTGACTTCAACCGTTACGGATTCGGAATAATACGTGCTGACACCGTCAAGCAGCAGCTTAACGGTGACGGAAGCGAAGCCTTCCGCCTCGCCCGTTACGTTGCCGAGATCATCGACGCGAACGATATTTTCGTTGCTCGATTCAAATACGACCTCGGTATCGTTCGGGAAGTATGCGTCAAGATCATATCTGAGGTTGACCGTTTCGGACGGATAAAGTGCGAGCGAATAATCACCCTCAAAGAAGCGGATATCGTTCGTTTCGCCGATGTCCTGCTCGGTATTGTCAACAACGTAATAAGCCTTTATCGTTTCATATCCTGTGAGTCTGAATACATCTGCAACGGGCTTATCGAAGTTCTGATAGCCCTCATCACCCTCTGATAGAACGGTAACGACAAACGACGTGCTCTTGTTCGTTTCGGGATCGCGTACCTTTACGATCGCATTACCCGGGCCTACAGCAACGATCTTATTATTCACAATGCGCGCCACGCTCGTCTTCGACGATGAAAACTCAAGAAGCTCTGCCCATTTCGTGTCGGGGTACACGATCGGCTCGATCGTGAAAACCTCGTTCGGCGAGAGAGTCAGTCCCTCGGACATATTCTCAAAACAGAAGTCTATATAATCAACGGGCAGACCGATTTCGTAGGTTGCATAGTTGATCGCGTAGTCGTAGCATGTGAGGACGAAGGAAGAGGGCGTGATCGCCAGCTCCTTCATATCGTAAATGTAATCGGTAAGTTCAAAGGTAACGTACGTTGTGCTGTTACGCTCCGAGTAAACAGGTGTCGGGAACTGTTCAAACGACATGAGAACGGGAGTTGCGTTTCCGTCTTCATCTGTGTTCATACCGACGTATCCGAGCTGCATCGACATAGCGTAATGGTTGTCGAAAACGGCAACTTTCGCGTAAAGGCGGTTCTTTTCAAGCGTTTTGTCGTATTCGTAGTAAAACTCAACGTCCGATACGGTGGGAGCTTCAAAGTCTATCGTAAGCGGGAACGTGAACACGTTCTTTTCATTTGTCTGCACGCCACCGTCTTCATAATCGAGGTAGCCGACAAGAGTTACCGTATATCTCGTGTTATTGTTGAGGTTATAGTCCATCGTATCGAATTCGATCTCGATGTTTGCAGGATAAATAGATCCGCCGTCGCCGTACGACTTTCTGACGTCTTCGTCAACACATTCGTAAACGACCTCGCCCGTTGCGTCATCGGTGATCGTGATCTCTATTTTCGCCGCGTTACGGAGCAGACCTGCCCAGACGAAGCGAAGCGAATGAACCGTTCCCTCCTGGTTTGAAAGCGCGATATAATCGCGGCTTGCGGAAATCACAATATCGTCGGGATCCTGAAGGAAATAGTAAGATCCGAGATAGCTGATGTAGTCTTCGCTGATGCCGCCGATAGGACGCGTCGCGTACGCGTCAGGCATCGTTTTATCTTCGATTGCGATCGAATCGTCGAGCTCGTCGGCGTTCGTTTCGTAATAATCAAGGTCGAAGAGGGGCGCTACGGACCAGTCGCCGTAAAAGGCGAGATACGGCACGGAAAGATCGACACCGTTTTCGTCATGATTCGTAAGCGTTACGAAGCCCTCAACGTACATTCCGTTTTCAAAGGAAGTGTCAAGATATGCCTTGTCTTCATCGGAAAGCGTGATCGTCACCGTCAGGTCAAGCTCGCCGCCGGCGAGAACTGTAACGGTATTATCCTTGATGCCGCCGCCATCGCTGTCGCTCGTTGTGAGAACTGTTGTGGCACCGCCGAGTACGTATGCTTCTTCGGTTACGGTAGTTTCACCGTGGCTCGTTTTGGTTTCGCTGACACCTTCGGTGAAGACGTGCGTTGACAGGTCATACGTAAGAGTTTCGTCGCTGAAATTCACAACGGTGAAATTGAGCGTGTAAACTCCCGTTTTTTCGGGGTCGTCACCTAGCTCGAGCTTCGTTTTATCCATCACGCCGCCGTCATTATCGTATGTTATGATGTATGCGGGCGTTTCCACGGAGCTTTTGAGGTTTGCAAGACCTGCGCCCTGCTTTCTTACGGCGTACGGCAGTCCGTTTGTATTGTATATAATGTCTGCTGTTGACATCATGAGTCTGTTGACCATTGCCGCAACGGCAACGTTATCGTCTGCGATCTCGGGGAATTTTTCAACGACGTACTGACGCAGAAGCGTTACAACGCCCGAAAGGTTCGGGCACGCCATTGACGTACCGGAAAGGCGGTCGTAACCGCCGCCCGTTACAGAGGAAAGAATGTTTCCGCCGTGGGCTGTGATCTCGGGCTTGATTCCGAGGTCGGGAGCAGGTCCCCAGGATGAGAAGTCGGACATGAACGGTCCTGACGTCTGTGAAGAGCTGAGCACGATAGTACCGCTGCCTGCCGCCGCAAGCACTTCACCGTCATCCTGCGAGATGGAGCAAACTGCGATAACGGCGTCGCCGACGTTCATTTTAATGTCACCGGAAACGTTATTGTAAATGATGATACCCATAGCGCCCTGCGCTTCGGCGATCATCGCCTTTTCTTCGAATGTCGTGTCACCGCGGCGAACGAGTGCGATCTTGCCTTTAACGTCAAGTCCCGTGTAGTCCGCGGAACGTCCGACACCGGGCACCTTCACAAATTCGACTTCAAGGCTTTCCTTGTCGCCGAGAAGCGTTTTGACAAACTCGTTTTCCTTCGTTGCGCCGTTTGTGGATTCGCTAAAGTAAATAATTGATCCGTTATACGTAAGATACGGTGTTTCCGTACCGTTGATCGAAGCGACGGAGAGCGTTCCGTCGTACGTTGAGGGTGAGCCGACGGTACCCGTATCGGGGTTGGACGTAAGACCGAGGTTGCCGTTTGCTTCGGAGCCGTATGCGGAGTTATAGCTGTTCGATGCGGCAACGACCATGCTGATGCCCGCTGCGCGGATCTTATCGTACACACCGTTGACGGCTTCTTCATCGGTTTCACGGCTGAAGCCGCAGGCTGTACCGATGGACATATTGATAACGTCAACGCCCAATACGACGCAGTCTTCAAGTGCAGAGAGGATCCACGAGGTACGCGCCGTATCCATAACGTCGGAGAAGATCTTCATTGAAACGAGCTGTGCGTTGGGAGCAACGCCCGTGATCGTGTCGTCTTTACCCGTGATAACGCCTGAAACGTGTGTGCCGTGGTTGTTGTGCGTTGAATATACGTCGGGGTCGGCGTCCGCATAGTCAAAGCCGTAAGGCACTTTTTCGTTTATGTAAACGTCGTCAACGGTAAGGCCTGCTGCGAGGGTCGCAGCGACGGTATTGTCAACGAGCGCGGCAACGTCACTATACGTCAGTCCGAGCGTTTTCGAGGTGAAATTATCGGTGGAAAATGCGCTGTGTGAATAGTCAAGGCCTGTGTCAAGAACTGCGACGACCATGCCCGAGCCGTCGTAAACAACGTCAGAGCTGTTAAATATACCCGTGCCGTATACGTTGACTTCGTTTTCTACGAGCTGTGTTTCCGCTACGTTATAAACTTCGCCGACGATGGCGGTGCCGTTTTTCAGCGATTTTGCCGTTACCGCAAAATCGCTTGCCTTGATGAGTATCTCAAAGCCCGCAAGTATCGTCGTGTAGTCATCGCCCGTTTTGTATTCAACACCGAGCTCGTCAAGCTTTGACAAGAACGCTGCTTTCTCCTCGGCGATCTTTTCGCGTACGGCTACTGCCTTTTCGCTTTCGTTAACGAACTGCGCAAAGCTTGCGGACTTGTCCGTTTTATCGTACGCTTCCATGAGGTCCTCGCTGTCAAAAGAAATGATAACGGAGATCTCTTGCGTTCCCTTGATAGTATCGGGAAGCTCATACATCACGGAGCTGTTCAAAAAATCGCGGTAATCGAAACCGTCAGCATTGTCCAGACGTTCGATGTATGACGCGTCATAAATTGTCGCCTCTCCGTGCGGAAAGATTACGGATGTGAGCAGTATCACCAAAACGAGGGCAATTACGATCGCTCCGAATGATATTTTTCTGACTGTTCTATTGTCCATTGAGTTCACTGTGCCTTTCTAAACTTGCGCATAGGTATATATTATATATAAGTATGCATTATTCAACAGCTTATTTTATCATACATCCATATTTAATTCAAGGCTTTAGCCATAATTTAACCGCTTGATTCAACGTTTTTTGATATTTTATTTAATTTCTCTGCCCCCCCTATCGCCGTAATAATAAATAAGCTTTAGTAAATATTGATTTTAATAATATTTCGTGATAAAATAATATGAATCAACAAATATTGTGGTGGATTTATGAACTATAGCAAATCTAAGCTTATTCACACGCTTTACGGCGTTGTCACGGCTCTTTTTATATTGGCAACGGCGGCGGCGTTTATTCTTTCATGCTTGAATATTTACGATCACGGCGGCGGTTCTTACAGTGCGAATACCGTTCTTGAGAGCTTTTCGCGCATCGCTTTGCTTGTTTATTTATGTCTTGCTTTTGTCTTAGGCGGATTCTTCATTGATTTGATCGTGCCTTGCGAAAGAAAGAAAGATTCCGCAAGATCCGACGCTGCTTTTACGTATCGGCACACAGCGGCGCGTGCGTCAAAATTCGCCGCGGACGGTGATCTTGCCGTCATTATCGCAGGGGAGCGCCGTCTGCGCCGCGTACACACCGTCGCGCTTATTTGCGTCACCGTTATTTGCGCCGCTGTCTTTATTTCGTATGCGGCAAACGTTGATAATTTCCCGCGTGACTCAGTCAATGACGCAATGATCGGCGCTATGGCGGTCCTTATCCCCTCTTTCGTCATCCCGTTTGTTTACGCGCTTATTCTTTCTTCGATCTGCAAAAAGAGTATGCAGCGTGAAACGGAGCATTTGAAAAAGGTGATCAAGAACGGCATTAGCAAAGACGTTTGCGAAGCGAAAAACGTCGCTTGCAAAAAGCTCGTTTTGTTCGTAAAAGAACATAAAAACAGTCTTTTGCTTGTTACTAAGTGCGTGATCTTCGTGCTTGGTGTTCTCTTTTTGATGCTCGGTATATTCGGCGGCGGATTTGAGGACGTGCTCGCAAAAGCCAAAAACATCTGCACCGAATGCATAGGATTGGGGTGACGTAAATGAAATTCAAAGAAAAATTCACTAAGCTCATCCCTACAAAACGCAAGTTGATCCAGCTTTACTCCGCTCTCCTGTTCAACGCGAACTTCAAAGGATTTGTAAACGGCAGCATTTATCAAGGCAACACAAAGCGCGTTTGCATTCCGAGTCTTAACTGTTATTCCTGTCCGGGTGCTGTTGGCGCCTGCCCGTTAGGCTCACTGCAAGGCTCATTTTCCGCCGGAAAAAGCACCGTTTACTACGTTTTCGGCATACTTTTCCTTTTAGGCTTCATTCTTGGACGAACGGTATGCGGATTTCTTTGTCCGTACGGACTCATTCAGGAGCTGTTACATAAGATAAAGACGCCGAAGCTGAAAAAAAGCCGTGTAACAAAGCTTCTGTCAGCTTTCAAATACGTTATTCTCGTCTTCTTCGTTTTTATCGTCCCGATCTTATATGCCTTGCGCGACACGCCGCTGCCTGCATTTTGCAAATATATCTGCCCTGCGGGCACTCTCGAAGGCGGCATCGGACTTTTGAGCAACAAAGTCAACGAAAGCTATTTTTCAATGCTCGGTCCGCTTTTCACATGGAAGTTTATTCTTTTGATCAGCTTCACGGTTGGTTCGATCTTCGTTTACCGCTTGTTCTGCCGATTCATTTGTCCGCTCGGAGCGTTTTACGGCTTCTTCAACAAGATCTCGGTCTTCGGAGTCCGGGTTGATGATTCAAAATGTACCGACTGTAACCTCTGCGTAAACCGTTGTAAGCTTGACATCAGTCGAGTCGGTGACAACGAATGTATCTTCTGCGGCGAATGTATCGACGTTTGCCCGACAAAAGCAATCGATTGGCGCGGACCGAAGATTCTCCTTCGTGAAAACAGCATAGGCAGCACCGAAAACGTCGGTGACGGCAAAAAATTGCTCACAAAGGAAGAGCTGCTGAAGCGTAACGAAAAGATCCGCCGCCGCAACAAGACCGTCAAATCAGCACTCGCCGTTATCATGATCGTATTTTTGATCGGAGTAGTTATTTACTATTGGAATCAGCCCGAGCCGATCACGGCAGACGTCGGAAACGAGGTAGGAGACCTCTGTTACAGCTACGATCTGCAGCGCATCTACACCGACGGCATTTCGGAGGAAACGTTCGACCCGACTGCCACCGGAAAGATCACTGTCATTAATTTCTGGGGTACCTGGTGCACACCTTGCGTCAACGAGCTTCCCTATTTTGCACAGATCGCCGCCGATTACAGCGAAACCGTAACCGTCGTTGCGATTCACACGAACATGGTAAACGCGACAGCTCCCGAGTTTATTTCAAAATATTATCCTGACACCGAACTCATTTTCGCAACGGACTACAGCGACAACGGCATCGAAAGCTATTACACATCCCTCGGCGGACGCGGTACGTATCCGTACACCGTCATCATTGATAAAAACGGCATCATTACAAACATTTTCGTTGATGCGCTTGAATATGATGACCTGAAAAACGCAATCGACGCGATTGAATGATCCGAGTTCACAGCTAATTTAAGAAGACTAAATCTTAACAAAGCGCGCCGCGAAACGAAGATTTTTCGTTTCGCGGCGCGTCATTTTTTCCAATCTATGAAAAACAAAAGAAAAGATCCCGAATCGGCGTTGCC
>JAZNDW010000022.1:0-81934 GCA_045588245.1 Eubacteriales bacterium | reverse complement strand
ACTGTAAATCAACTCCTCGCCTCTGTAATTCCTTTAAATGATGAATTTCAAAAAGGGCAAATATATCAAGGATTGCTCCATTATCAAAACAGTATAAGCAACCTTCCGGTAGATTCGAAGATATTATTTGCCGATTATATTTCTTCCGAATTAAAACGTTACCTTGAAACTCCACTCGATGATATTATAATCAACAATTTAGAATTTGCATGTGACGTGGCAAAATATTTTATAAATGATACGCTCATTGCTCTTCTAAATGACGTTTTGAAGCTTGAAAAAAGCAATGTTAATTATTACGCAATAGCTACACTGCTGAACGCTGGTCAAACCATTCCCTCAAATATTATTGCAGCTCTTGCCAACGATATTGTATATGCCAATATGACTTATGCGATTTTAAAGCAGCACGGATTGCAATCCCTTTTCCCTGCTGAATTGTCCACCCCTGAGTATCTTGCAAAAGGCGACTTGGTTCATTGGTTGACATATCCTACAGAACTCGGAAAACAACCTGATCAGATAGAATATCTTGGCAAGGTAAAAAAGAAAGAAGAATATTACGTTTTTCGTTATATATCCGATAGTGATAACTTGGGAGATGATCGAAAAAATCAGTGGCTGATTGGTTGGTCAAATGATGAAGGCGGTACTTTTAGTGAGTTTGACTTATACGCTGATTTTGAGAAAAAACAATCGAAAAAACCTTGAAGAATATAAAAAGGCGATTGCTTTAACATTGAAGGGGCTGACCGTGAGGTCAGCCCTTTCCTTATTTTTCCCCTCAACGCACAGCTCATCGCCGCGCCGCAAAAGCCCGTGACTTTTTTTATTTCCTCTTGGCAGACGACGGTTTATCTGCTATACTATTATTAATAATAGAAAAGATTTGGGGCAGGTGAAGTGATTTGAAAGAATTGTGGGCGAAGATTCGGGAGGCGCTGGTTTCGGCGTTGCCGATCACGTTGATCGTGTATCTTATCGCGCTGCTTCCCGGTTTTTCCTTCAATCGCACGGAAATGATCAGCTTTACGGCGGGTGCCGTACTGCTGGTTTTGGGTATCGGATTTTTTAATCTCGGTGCCGACATCGCCATGACTCCCATGGGCACGCACGTAGGCGCGGGACTGTCGCGTCAGAAGAAGCTGGGACTGCTTTTGGCGGTGTGCTTTGTGCTTGGAATGTTGATAACGATCGCGGAGCCGGACTTGCAGGTGTTGGCAAATCAGGTCAGCTCCGTTATGAACGGTAAGCTCCTTGTGTACGTGGTAGGCTTCGGCGTTGGCTCGTTTTTGTTGATGGCGATCCTGCGTATCGTGTTCGCACGGCGGCTGTCAATTCTCTTGATGCTTTTTTATATGCTTTTGTTCGCGCTTGCTCTGATGCTCGCCGTCAACGAAAATCTTGATCTGTTGCCGATGGCGTTTGATTCGGGCGGCGTTACCACAGGACCTATCACGGTTCCCTTTATAATGGCGCTCGGCGTCGGTATCTCAAGCGTACTCGGTGATCGCCACAGTCAGGAAAACAGCTTCGGTCTTGTTGCGCTTTGCTCTGTCGGACCGATCCTTGCCGTTTTAGTGCTCGGTATATTTGCAAAGAGTGATTTGGAGTATACCGTAAGCTATGGCTCGGTGGGGCAGGATATCTTCGGGTCGTATCTTGAAAACTTCGGTCACGTTGCAAAAGAGGTTGCTGTTGCACTTGGACTGATAATAGTATTCTTCTTGCTGTGCCAGATCTTGTTTTTGAAGCTTCCGAAGCGACAGCTTTTGAAGATCGGTGTCGGCGTTATATTTACATATATCGGACTCGTCATGTTCCTGACGGGTGTTAACGTTGGTTATATGCCCGTCGGCTATAAAATGGGCACGCAGATGTCGTCTTTGCCCCCGGCGCTTTTGTTGGGTGTTGGCTTGGTGATGGGTGTTCTCGTCGTTTTGGCGGAGCCTGCTATCCACGTGCTAAACGCACAGGTCGAGGAAGTGACGGGTGGCTACGTTAAAAAGAGATCCATGATGATCGGATTGTGCGCCGGAGTCGGCGCAGCGATCGCTTTGAGCGTAGTGCGCATTATTTTTGATTTTTCGTTGGTATATTACATCGTTCCGGGATATTTTATCTCGCTTGCGCTGTCTTTGTTCGTTCCACCGGTGTATACGGCGATCGCGTTTGACTCGGGCGGCGTAGCAAGCGGACCGATGACGTCGGGGTTCATTCTGCCGTTCGCTATCGGTTTATGCGTCGCTTTGCAGGGAGAGGGCGCCGTTCTGCGTGACGGCTTTGGCATCGTGGCGCTCGTTGCCATGACGCCGCTTATCACCATTCAGCTTCTGGGGTTCAAGGCGATCGTATCCAACAAGGTCAAAGAAAAGCGCGCAATGCAGCGTATTCTTGAGGCGGATGACGATCAGATCATCAATTTCATGTAAGGGGGCGTGTTTATGGCGAATACAGTCAATGAAGCGGCTATAAAAAAGCTGAAGCTTGTAGTTACGGTCGTAGACCGTTCCAAAGCCGAGTTCTACCTTGACGTTCTCTGTCAGTTTGAAGTGAATTTTCAGATGGTGACGGGCGGAAAGGGAACCGCCACCTCCGACATCGTGGAAATGCTCGGACTTAATATTCACAAGGCGGTGATCTTCAGTGTTGTCCGAGAGGATATGGCAGATCCGATCATGAAGTGCCTTGAGGGGAAATTTGAAACCGTCCGAAACGGCAAAGGTATCGCATTTGCGGTGCCGCTGTCGAGTGTTATCGGCGTAAATATGTATCAGTTTCTGAGCAACAACAAACAGGGGAGGGAGGATTGACCGTGACTACAGACAACCATGAAGTGATTTTTGCCATCGTCAACGCAGGCTATGCAGAGGACGCTATGGCTCTGGCACGTGAAGAGGGTGTCAAGGGTGGCACCATCATCAGCGGCCGCGGCGTTGCACGCGAAAATGAAGCTGCCTTTTTCGGCATTACAATCCACGCGGAAAAGGAGATCTTGATGATGGTGGTTGAGCGGGAGATCCGCGACCGCGTGCTCCATTCGCTTTATAAGCAGATGGGCATGCAAAAGAAGGCGCAGGGGATCGTATTTTCCCTGCCTGTTTCCGACGTTGCGGGACTCGTTAAGCTCCCGGACGGCGTGGAAGAGTAAGACTTGGTAAAAAATAATATAATTAATCAGGAGGACAAAACAATGTCTGATAACAACAAGTTCTACATTTGTGAGCGCTGCGGTAATCTGATCGGAATGATCAACGATTCGGGCGTTCCCATGATGTGCTGCGGACAGAAGATGACGAAGCTTGAGCCGGGCACCACCGAAGCGAGCCACGAAAAGCATATCCCCGCAGTAAGCGTTGACGGCGATACCGTAAAGGTTGCCGTCGGCTCGATCGAGCATCCGATGATCGAGGAGCACAGCATTCTGTGGGTATATCTTCAGACCGACAAGGGCGGTCAGCGCAAGTGCCTTGAGGTCGGAAAAGCACCGGTCGTAACGTTTGCTCTTTTCGATGAAAAGCCCTTGGCTGCGTATGCGTACTGCAATCTCCACGGCTTGTGGCGAGCGGACATCTGAATCATAAAAACTCCCGCCGCGGCGGGAGTTTTTATGAACGGTCGGCGGAAAACGGCAGAGCGTTATCGTACCGATCGGTGAGGTGATCCTATATAAAATGAGAGAAAGACGGAAAATAAAATGAAAAAGATAGACAGAGCGGCGGAGCTTATGTGGGTTTTCGGGATAATATTCGTTGCGTTCGGAGTTGCCGTTTGCAAAAAAGCGGATCTCGGTGTGTCGATGCTTGCCGCACCGGCATTTGTTGTGGCGGAAGCGTTATCGTCCGTTTGGAGCGGCGTCAGCGTCGGTATGGTTGAATATCTTATCCAGGGAATCGAGCTTATAACGCTGTGTGTTATCGTTCGCCGCATTGCGCGGAGGTACGTTCTTACGTTTGTGACCGCCGTCGTATACGGATATACCCTCAATCTTTTTCTGTGGATACTTGGCGACGTTTCGTTTGACACGATGTGGCTCCGCTGGATAATGCTTTTTGTCGGTGACATGATAACGGCGTTCGGCGTTGCGTGCTTTTTCCGCACGTATTTGCCGCAGTCCGTATGCGAGATGTTCGTGGCGGATATCGCGGCGCATTTTCAGCTTGACCTCAGCCGTACGAAGTGGACGTTTGACATTTCGATGCTTCTTATTTCGATCGTTCTTGCCGTCGTTTTGTTCGGTGACGTACACACGTTTGATTGGTCGGCTATAGGTGTGACGAGCTTTCACAGCATAGGATTCGGCACGTTCGTAACGACGGCGATAAACTCGCCTTTGATTGCCGCATTCGGCAAGCTTGCGGACCGCTTCTTCGGGACGTCTCCCCGATTCCCAAAGCTTCACACCGCGCTTGCACGTTGATCGGCGGCGAAAAAAGCTGTAACGTAAAGAGAAAGCCTCCTGCGGCGATGAGTCGTCCCAGGAGGCTTTTTGTCGGTTGTCTACTATTTAATTATAAGCGCTCCTGTTAAGAGCGCTGCCGATGTCAGTGCGAAGCGTCAATAAAAGCGGTGTCGGCGGGATGCGGCGAATACGGTCACAGCGGAAATGAAGAGCACTGCCAAAAGTGCGGTATCCGAAAATCCCGTTTGCGGGTTGTTTGCAGAGAAGTTCGGGTCGGCACCTCCGCAAACGGTGCAGGTGCCGTCGGTGTAGCTGTGGCCTTCGGCAACACCGTCGGTGAAGGTTTTCGAAAGAGCCTGACCGCATACGGAGCAGGAAGCCTTGTAAACGGCGGCGTTTGTGCAGTCTGCGTCGGACAGCTTATATTCATCGGAAACGGTTTCGGTCGGTGTGTGCGCGTCGCCGCCGCAGAGCGTACAGACGCAATCGATGGCTGTGTTGTGCGGACAGTTTGCCGAAACGGCAAAGAGCACGGTCTCGGCAAGGACGGCGTGGCCGTCAGCATTGGGGTGAAAATCGAGATTCAACGGAACTGCTTCTGCATTGCAAAGATTAACGTCGGTGCGGCTGAATGCCGTGTAAGTGTCGGCAATGATGTATGTGCCGTCAGATGCGGCGGATGATACTATGACGTCGTTCAGCATCACGGCACCCGCATCGACGCCTCTGTTTATGACGTCGTATACGTCGGTGAAGAAGGCGTATGGATTATATTGAGTTGAAACGACGATGACGGCCTCTTGGTTGATGTTGCGGATGTAGCTGATGATGCCGTTCTCTCCGTTCAAGTTCTCTTCGTACTTTTCCAGCGCTTCGGTAAACTCCGGAGTTTCGCTGAACGTTTCTATCGTGTTGAGCGCCGTGAGCATGAACGTGTACGGGGTGAGCGTTGCGTGCGTGCCCGCAAACGCGGTGATCACGTCGTAGTCTGTGTAATCTGTGCCGTTTTCGGTATTATATGCTGCGGCGATGGCGGAGTAAAGCGCGCCCATCAGGTCGTTGCCGCCGCAGGTGATGGTGATCAGCTCGGAGTCGGCGATGACGTCATCGAGGACGCCGAGCCCGAGAATGAAAAGGATATCGTCGGCGGTGCATCCGTTCAGCGCCGCGTTCGTGAGCGAACAGCCAAGCTCGTTTGCTACGATCGAAACGAAGCCGTCCTCTTCCGGTGCGTCAAGGCCGTATCCGGTCGAGATGCTGTCTCCGAGTGCGAGGTAATCGGGATCAGTGATTGCGTCCTGCTCGGCAAATATGCTGAAACGGAACAAAGAAAGCATCAGAAAAAGAGAAATCACTGCGGCTGTCAGCCGTGTTATTGCGCTGATTGTTTTCATTATATATATGTCCTCCGTTGTTGAATCGGGGCGGCGCCGCTTGCGGTGCTGAACACGGCGATCTTTACTACAGTATATAAAATATTGAAGCAAAAAACAAGAAGCATTGAAAAAATCAGTTCGCCCGTTATGGCGCAAAAATCCTACAACTTTATCAAAAAGCAAAATCTCCATAATATACCTGTATACAAGCGAGAGTTTTTGTGCTATGATTTACACACAAAAAAGTCAGTGTGTTATGCGTTCTTAAACCTGACGGCAAAAACGACCGTTATTCGCGTTTGGGTTGCGGCTGTTTGCAACTTTCAGTTGATTTATCGGTATAATTGAAGGCACAAAAAACGGAATATGGCTAAATTTTACAAAGGTTTGCCCGTTTTTGTGTCGAATATTTTACCGGATGAATGAATTGAAAAAAATAACGTGCACCTATTGCAAAAATTAGCAACGCATGCTATAATACATACTGTATCTATGTCCTTAAATGGGATAGTTATGCCTTTTTTCGATCGGACGAGTCCGAATTGAGTAAAAAGGTGTGATACTCCGCTTAGCGTGGAATACGAAGCGGATGCGTAATGAGCGCGGTTTTTGCAGACCGTGCGGGTGTCACTCCGGAAAGACAGCCCATAACCTTTTCGGTGAAAGATGCTTCGGAGCGTTTGTGTTATCGGACGTTCCGCCGTGCGTGTTCGTGAGTCTTCCTGTTTGAAAAAACGATGCTTCGCGGAAAAAGTCAGAAAATTTTTTGGAGGTTGTGAATATGGGCAAGTATTCTAACATCACCAGACGTTCGCTTGCGATGCTTCTTACCGCTGTAATGATCTTCTCGGTAATGAACATTGGCACGTGGTTTGGTGTGTCTGCGGGCGACGAAGATCTCGTCACCAAGACAGACGGCAAGATCGTATCGGAAAACTATGAGCTCTCCGATACGGAAAAGTTGCTTATCGGCTCCGGATGGCTTGTGGGTAACACACATGTATATTCCACGCCCGAGGCAGACAACGTTGAAATCACTGTTGATATCGACGAAATGTCTATCTCTGCCGAAAGCTACACAAGCGGTGATTACGTATGGGTTCCCGTTGCTGCGGACATCGTTGCAAACGGTGACGTATACGAAACCGTTGTACTCACCGACGGTGAGGGTACATACACGTACGACGGAGACGCTTTCTCTGTTGACGTAAAGTATGAACTCAGCGTATCGGTTGACGAAGACGTTCAGGCTCTTCTTCTGAACGCTCCCGCATACCTCAAGCAGGGTATTGCAAATCTTGATGCGATTGCAGACTCCAAGGTTGACCTTGACAGTATTGCAACTGCACTTTCCATGGACGTTATCACCGACCTTATGAACGGAATTTCCGTTGCATTTGGCCCCGGTACCGTATCTTGCAAGTTCAACGTTGCTACGGTTGACGCTATCAACGCTCTCAGAGCTGAAATGGCTGAAAACGACGGCATCTTTGCTCTTTCCGCGATGATCGCTGAATACGGCAATGCGGAATCCGCTGTTCGTTATCTCGTCGAATCCGGCGCTGTAACGAGAGATGCGCTCGCTAAGACGTATAATTACGTTTCTACTATCAGCGCTGACGGTCTGTTCAACAACTTGATCCTTGACACATACCTGGAGATGAACGATCCTGCAACGTTCACAGCGTTCAATATGCTTAAGTCCACTCTTAACGGCTGGACAACGGTAGTTGAAGCTGCAAATGCTGATGCTTGGGAAATTCTCGGCGTTGATATTGTTGCTGAAGACATCGAAGCTGACGGTTATGTAGCTCTCGATCTTCTCGTTGCTGCTCTCGGCGAACTCACCGAAGTTCCCGAGATCGTAAATCCTCTCCTTGCTGACGAAGCTACTGTTCGTTACAACATGAGCATGTACGACGTAAACGTATCCGTTACTGTTTACGCTCCCGTAGCTACTGACGAGCTTAAGGTTGAAACGGATATTGCTACTTCCGTAACACTTCCCGAAGGCGCAACTGCAGCTGACGTTTATGCAGCTGTTGAAGCTTCCGGTATCCTTGCAGATGCTCTTCAGGTTTCCCCGTCCTACGTAGAGGCACATTACAACATCGCAAAAACGGAACTTCCCGAAGACTTTGCTCTTACAGAAGACGTTGGTTACGAAATCATCGTAACTCCCAACACCTACGAAGTAACATTCGTTTACGGTGCTGACTCTATCGAGTGCTATTACGGCACGTCTGTTCTCCTTCCTAAGCATGAAACTGTTGGTAAGGCGTATGACTACACCGTAAACGGCTCTTACTATGCTGAGGGTTCTCTTGTTACCGTTTACGGCGATCTCACAATCGACCGTGCGGAAGGCAAGGAATACACAGTATCCGATCTTTATACGATCGTAAGCGGTAACTATTTCACCGCAGGCGGCAAGTCCGATAAGATTCTCACCTCCGGTGCGATCATCGGAAACGAAACCGTAAGCGTTCGTTACCCCGACAACAATGATGCCGATGAAAACGGCAAGGGCGACCTTGTTTACATTGAAAACGGCGTTCTCGTTGCCAATAAGTACCCCTCCAGCTATAAGGGTCTTGATTGGGCTCCTTATACATACTCCATCGTTGTTGACGGCGAAGCCGGCGAAGTTCAGTACTTCAACGGTGCTGTTGAAGTTGAAATGCCCGAAGCTGCATACGACAGAGTTGACGTTGTTTACGCTCTCGATCTTTCTTCTGTGAAGAATGATGACGCTGTTGCTGAGATCCTCGGCCTCGTTGCAACTCTCAACGAAGAAGCTGCAGGTCAGAAGGCGGCGCTTGACAGATTCGCAGGTTATACAGATGAGATCGGTTCCGTTAACGCGACCATGCTCAACATGATCAAGGGCGGTCTTACAAATGAAGCTCTTAAGGGTGTTATTGACAACATCGTTGCCAACAACATGAACGGCGAGGGTAACTTCAAGCTTTACGATTATCTCCGTGCATACAATGCTCAGGGCCTGCTCTACTACTATAAGAGCAGCGCACTTGTTATCAACGAAATCGAATCTCTCAGCTCTAACCTTTCCGTTATGCTTGACGGCGGTGCAAACCAGGCTGATATCGAATCGCTTCTCGCAACGCTCGGATATGGCGAGTACGTTGAAAAGCTTGAAAATCTCGAAGAAGTTATAAACCAGGTTAAGACTGACCTCAAGGCTCCCAACGCAATGGTTGACCTTGAAAGCGACAAGCTCGACGTTCTCGTTGACGCTCTCGTTCTTGCGGGCGACGTTGAGGAATGGGTTGTTAACGGCTTGATGCTCAAGACAGAGAAGTTCACGATCGACTCTGACCAGAAGCACACCGTTACCATTACGGTTCAGGGCGTAGACGTATTTGTTAATACGTTTGATAAGATCGACGAGCTTACCCCCGAAGTTATCGAAACCATCATCGAAAAGATCGAAGATGAGCTCGGCAACTATGACGAAGCTTTCTATGAGAGCAACTTCAATGCTGACGATTTAAGACAGCTTGAAGGATCGAGCGTAACCGAGATTACATCGCTCAAGGTTTCTGTAACCGAAAAAGAATTCACAATTGAAGTTGAAGGTGCTGAAGATCAGACCATCACTATCAGCAACAGCAAGATCAATCTTCCCGAAAGCTCTGACGTAGCTTACCGTTTCGATTATTACGTAAACGGCGTTAAGGTTGAAACTGTTACTTATACATTCTCTGAAGATGAAATCAGAGAAGGCAAATTCGAAGTTGTACGCGAAGAAGTTTACGTTGAACTTGAAAACCTCCTTCTGTTCATCGACAAACTCAACGATGCAGGCAACGGTGCTGTAGAATTTGCACTCATCGACAATAACGGCGAATATACAGTCGTTATGAAGATCAACTCTCTCGAAATGGGTGAGCTCATGGGTGCTGTTCAGGGCATCGCTATGGGCATGCTTGGATCTTACAATCACGTTGGTCTCGGCGGCGGCGCTCTGATCACCGCAGACGGTCAGATCTCCATCCAGACTGTTATTGACGTTATCATGAACAGCGGCTTTGGCAAGGGAACTATCCTTACTGCTATCGACGCAAACGGTAAGATCAACAACATCACTCTTGCAGGCAACGTAATTTCCAGCACGCAGCTCGGAACATACGGCGGCGAAATTGCAAAGAGCACATTGGACCTCGGCAATAACTCCGAAAATGCTAAGAAGTATCCTCTTTATATCACACTCGGTGCTTCCAACAATATGCTCGTTCAGGCAAGAAACCTCCTGGCAGGCAGAGTTGGCAACTACTTTGATTTCGAGTGCAGTGACGGCAGCGCAAATCTGACCGTTACAATGCCCGGCAAGGCATACGAGGCTTACCTCGCAGTTCTCCTTGCAACAGGCACAGTTGACTTCACGAACCTCAACGAAGTAAATGCTGAAATCGCTATCGGTTTCATCAAGGATATCGTTGATCCCGCTCTCTCCGGCGAGGTAACTCTTAAGACATTCACCAATACTCTTAAGAAGTTTGGTTATGACCTTGATCTTGCATCCTATGAAACGCTTTACGCTAAGTTCTGCGATATTTACCAGAACAGCACGTTTACATATGATGAAAAGACAGGCACAATGGAAGGCAACATTTCCATTAAGGGTCTCATCGACAGACTCAATCTCGGCGCATTTGGCGAAATGATCGCTGAATACAACACAGGTATCGACTTCTCGATCACCGCTACACTTGACAATCTCGGCAAGGATTACGAAGCTCTTTACATCGACGTAAGAGCTGACGGCGTTACCAACAAGGCCGGTCTTACAACCAAGCTTGCGAACAAGGATTTCTCCGGCGCAGCAGTTGTTGTTCTCCTCTCCGACGTTGAAGGCGACCTCGTATTCGACGCAACGACAGTTCTTAACCTCAACGGCTTCACCGTTGACGGCGACATCGTTGGCAACGGCCAGGTTGTTATCGTTGACGCTGCAACCACATCCGTAGGCGCTGTTACCGGCGATATTTCCGGTGACGTATACATCCTCGGCGGTCAGTACGAAGATACCGTAACATCTAACATTAAGGGTAGTTACATTCAGAATTCCGAAGGCGTTGTTGAAAACATCTACTTCGATCTCGTAAGAGATGAAGACGGCAACGTAACCGTAGAACTCAACGCAGCTCTTCTTACACCCGATACAGTTCCCGATGTAGTAGCAGTTCTGATCGATGTTGCTACGGAAATGCTCTTCGCTGAATATACGAGCAACTCCTTCTACATTGAAGGCAATAAGGTCTTCGACATTACCGTTCTGGATCTGGTGAACATTGTTGCAAGTTCTGACAGACTTGGTGCTGTAGCAACAGAACTCTCCGGCATGTTCAGCTCTGAAGATATCTCCGCTATCGTTAACATGATCATCGGTGACGTAACTGATTTCGCAGGTCTTGCGGAAAAGGTTGAAAACGATGAAGCAGTTCTCTCCTACGACATCACAACAGGTTCCTGGAACGTTGAGGTTGAACACGTTACCGACGGTGATTACCTCACGGTAAACCTCATCTCCGGCAACAAGAAGGACAGAACGATCTCCGTTATCGTTGTTGGCGAAGACGAAGATAAGCAGGCGGTATCCGATCTGCTCGCAGAACTCGGCGAAACTGTTGACGTTGAGGCAGGCGTTGATCTTAAGGATGATTTCGCTGATAAGGATCTTAAGTTCGACTGGTCCGCTCACGCAGACATCGTTCTCGATTACAGCGATCCTTCCCGTTCGCTTCTCCTCAGCATTCTCGTTGCTGACGGTATCGGTGCTCCCGCTAACGCAGATCTCGTAGCAGGCATCAAGGAATACTACGTAACCGGCAACTATGCTAACCTTAAGCATGCATTCGATAATCTCAGAATCGTTGATGTTATCCGTGCTATCGAAAGCTATAACGGAAGCTACGATGTAGCAGCTTCTCTTGCAAACCTCGGAATTACGGATGTTATCGGCGAAGAAATTGAAGAGCTCGAAGGCGTTTACGCTCCCGCTCTCAGAATTCTTGCAGCTGCACTCCGCAAGCTCGATATCGACAGAGGCAGCCGTACACTCGGTTCTTTCGACGGCGATAAGAACAATTCCTATGGCTTCGCAAAGGGTCCCGTCGATCTCTTCCGCACATACAATATCGCAAGAGGCTATAGCCTCACCCTCGATCTCGCAATTGATTCCGCATCCGTTCAGCTCCTTCTCTTCGGCGCAGAACTCGCTCCCGAACTCGGTGAGCCTGTATTCGGCGAAGACGAAAAGGTAATTGACGTTTATGTTGACGGAGAATACATCATCGTTGACGCTGTTGCTGACGGCATCACAGTTGAAGAACTCCTCGGAATCATTGATTTCTATCCTAACTCTATCAACGTATACGACGTTCTCGCTACTATCGATTCCGAAGCTGCAATCGTTTGCAACGGTTCCAAGCTTTCTGTAATCGGCTACAGCAAGACAGGTAAGATCACTGATACAGCAGAATATACGATCATCGTTCTCGGTGACGTAAACTGCAATGGCCGTAACGAAGCCGGTGACGCAGCGCTCATCACAAGATACCTTGTTGAGCTTGAAGAGTTTAACGAAGTACAGCTGATCGCAGCAATGATCGGCGCGGGCAACGACCGTGTTGACATTGGTGATGCATATCTCGTAGCATTGAAGTATGTTGATCTTGAAGGATACATCGCTGAAAACTACGGCGATGGGCAGAATGACTAAATGGAGGTGCTGCTGAAATGAAGAACATTAAAATTGCTTTAAGTTTCATGTTTGTGATTTTGCTGACATTCTCCACGGTAGTTACATCATTTGCCGCAGAAGAAACCGCTGATATTTATCAGGTAAAAGCGGGCGAAGCAGTAACTGTCACATTTGAATTTGAAGAAGTTGTCAACGTGAACGGAACGTTCACGTTCGACAACCCTGAAATCTTCGCTGAAGGCGAAGGCGGAGTCGTTTCCGTATCTGTTGAAAACGATCCCGAAAACGCAAACAAGATGGAATGCTTGTTCAATCCCACGAACGGCAAGGCTGCTTTCTACGCAGCAAGCCCCAGAGAATGTGTTGTAACGCTTGAACTTACCGTTGCAGAAGATGCACAGGTAGGCGATGCTTGCACTGTCACATTCGAGTATGAAGCAACCGAAAACGGTCAGCTTCCTTCAGTTCCTGAGTATCAGACAGTATCCGCAACAGTTGTTGTGGTTGACGAAGAGGGTATCGATTACAGTGCACTTCTCGCACAGATCGAAAGAGCAGACGCTCTTACCGAATCCGATTACACTGCTGATTCCTGGGCAGCTATGAAAGAAGTTTACGATCGCGCAGTAGCTCTTATCGGCAACGCCGAAACACAGCAGGAAGTAGATGAACTTGCTGAAGAGCTCACGGCTGCTATCGATGCTCTGGTACTTTACAGAGCGCCTCAGACGGGTGATATCGGAACTGTTTGTGCAATTCTTTTGGTTGCTACAGCATCCGTTGTTTACGTTATTAATCGCAAGAAACAGCTTGCTAAATAAAAACACAACCTAAAACCGTAGCTTGCAGGCGCATCCTTATCATCATCTATCTAAAAATAGCTATGAAAGGGTGTGCCTGCTTGAACGGTTTATTGGGCAATTTACGATGTTGGAGAAAACGATGAAGTTTAAGCGCAAATTGTTATGTATACTCTTGATGCTCGGTATCCTGGCGGGCATGCCGATGTTTGTATTCGCTGACGTTCAGTCTGCGGATGTGAACGGCACAGCCGGCGAGGTCGTCGAGATCGAGTTTACATACGAGAATATCGTTATAATAAACGGTACATTTTCATTTTCAAATCCCGGAGTGTTTACGAAGGTAGAGCTTGTATCATCGAACATGGCGGGTATATATAATCCCGCGAACGGAAAAGCTGCGTATTACAGCACGTTCCCGACCGATACCGTTCTCACTCTGAAGCTTACGCTTTCAAAAGACGCTATATCAGGTGCAACTTGCGACATTACATTTGAATATGAAGCGTCCTCTGGCGGAAATTTGCCTTCCATACCCGATTATGAACGCGACGTCGTTACTTTGACGGTTAATTCTGCCAATATCGACTATTCGGCGCTGAAAGCACAAATTGCACGCGCTGAAGCTCTGAAAAAGAGCGATTATACGTCTTCCTCATGGAAGAAGATGCAGTCTGCGTTGGACGCAGCTAAAAAAGCACTCGACAGTAAAGTGCAGTCCGAAGTTGACGGTGCTGCAAACAGCCTTAAAAAGGCTATCGACAATCTCGTCAGAAAAACAACTAACGGTATCGATTATGACGAGCTTCTTGCACTTATCGCAACGGCAGAAGCTTTGAAAGAAGAGGATTACACCGAAGAAACGTGGGAAGTCCTCGAAGAAGCCCTCAAAGACGCAAAAGCCAACCGTAACAGCACATCTCAGGCAGAAGTAGATGCTGCCGTCATCGCGCTTAAAAATGCGATCTGGGGTCTGATCAAAAAAGACGGAAGCAATTGGGTCGATTATTCCGAATTGAATGCGTTGATCGCACAGGCTTCCATTCTTAACGAAAACGACTATACAAAAGATAGCTGGGCATATTTTATGTCGGCTCTGACGAACGCCCGCAATGCTACATACAGCACGCTCCAGGTAGAAGTTGATGAAGCGGCGATGGCGCTCAGCAGAGCTATCGAAGCCCTCGTAAGAATCGATTATTCAGCTTTGCTTGATGCTATTGCTCAGGTTGAAGCCCTTGCTGATAAGGATACGCTGTCTGATCTGTGGAGACAGATGCACGATCTATTGAATCATGCTTCAGATCTTCTGAACGGAGGCGATCAGGATGAGATCAACAAGTGTGCTAACGATATTCTTGAGCTTCTTGCGAAGATCATAGCTGAACTTGAAAGACTTTCCGAAAAGGAAATAGTTGAAGTAGACAAAGACAATTTTAACCCGAACGAGGATTACTGTAACGTAAAACGTCATCGCATTTGGCCGATCCTCTTCTGGGTAAGCTTTACATTGAACGTAGTAGTTATCGGCTTTATAGCTGCCCTTTACATAAAGAAGAAAAAAACGGAAAAGGACGGCGTACCGCTCGTTAATTATCATATAGAAGACGATGCGGAAGAATAAGGCTTCTGCCTTACTTCCGACATTGAAGAAATGACAAGAGGACAAACCGTTGAGAAAACTGAAGTGGAAACGTAAGGAATACGAATCCTGGGATGAAGCCTTTCGCGGACTCACTCCCGTAATTCGTCAACAATCAGTGCGTGTGGCGGCATATACACAGGCTTTGTTTGTCGAAGCATGCAAGCAACACTTTGGCGCAAATACAAAAGACGGCGAGCTGAGAATGCGCGGACAGTATGCGGACGTAGCATATAAGTGCGGCATGTACCACCAGCTTGGTAAGGCTCTTGTTCCGCCCGAATATCAGATATATCAGTCTGATTTTACAGAGGAGGAGGAAGCCGTCTATAAAAAATATACTGTTGACGGCAGAATACTTATGTCCTTCCTGCAAGAGAAGGGCGCCCGTTCGAAAGAAAAGCGAATGGGGAAAATGATCGAACATTCGACACATAACATTCCGTGGCTGATGCTGCGTGAATCGTGCGAACAGCACATGGAACGCTGGGACGGCTCCGGATACCCGATCGGCAGACTTGGAAGTGATATAAGTCCTATCGCGCAGGTCGTCGGTATCGCAAAAGAGCTTGACCGTATAGCTTCCGAAACAAAATCCGAAACACCTTTTGATATTGCATACGATACTCTTTTAGCCGGCAGCGGAACGCTGTGGTCGCCTGAGTTGATTGCGGTTCTCAAAGCCGCAAAAGAGGAATGCAGAGCCGTATACGTCAAATATATAACGTATACAAGAACGTTGCCGATGACGATCTCCCTTGTGGAAAAGCGTCCGGAGCGTCCGATGGGGCTCAAATACCGTCCCATGATCTCCGATAAGGAAGGCACCGTTACAATGCACGAAGCCGAACCGTGGTTCGGCGGTATCGCCGATCAACCCGGAGAAGTTGAGGGGATCGACGATCTTCGTGATCTGTTCCGTCGAATGAATCTTGTTGAGGATCTGTCCTGGTATTTCCTCTATGAGGCGGCAGATGCGCTTGTGCGCTTGACGAACTGTAACCTCGAAACGGAAGGAATCCTTCTTCGCATGATTCCTGAGTTTTATCAGCTTGGAACACAGCTTCAAAAATTCAATCAGCTTTTTGTCGATCAGATGATTGCAAAAAGCAAGCTGATGCTGCTCCTTCCCGAGGAAACGTTCAAATCCTTGAACAAACTGAACCGTGATTTGATCGCGCGCTATGCACGTCACGGTGTCGCAATCGTGCTTGACGGGTACCACCCGAACGATATTGCTTCCGAGGAGCTTATTAAGCTTGGAGTTACCCGCGTCAGACTGTCGCCTGATCTATATATGACGCAGGAATCGGCTGACGCTATCGCAAAGCTGAACAGTCAAGGCATCACCGTCTACGGCGGAAATGCGGATACTCACGAGACACTTTCGTGGCTGATCGCAAGCGGCGTTGCCGCTTCGTCCGGCACTATCACCGGCGTTCAGGTCAACGAAGATGAAATGATTCTTGATCTGCTTGCAAAAGAGCAAGTGTAAGGAACTGCGGTGACTGACATGCCCAAGAAACCGAAAGAGCCGAAACCGCAAAAGATAACGGGTGCGCCGAAGGAGCAACGCGGTCCGTTCAAGAAAAAACGCGGCGGTGCTGTTTTAACAAAAGATGAAGTTATCGAAATAAAGCGCGGCAGGAAGAAACTCCGCCGCGAGCTGAGGAAAGCCGGAATCAAGAGCAGAAAAGAGTTCGAGCTGACGGCGTCCTCTATGGGGCTTTATTTTGATAAAAATAAAAAGCTTGCCGGCTTTTTGTGGTTCATGCGAAGCACGGGCGGCTGGCTTCTCTTGGGACTCGGCGCGCTTGCGCTGTTGATCCTGTATTTGCTGTCGATCTTTTCGCAGTACCGTGGACATTTTACGATCAGTATGTCTGACTCGCTCTTCCTTGAAGGCTTCACGTTGAGCGAAAGCGCGGGTTTTGAAAACCCGACGTCACATTTGTTCTGTACGCCGGCGGAAAACGTGCCGTGTATTTCGATCACGGACATCCCCGAAAACGTTGACGAAGTTGACGGAAACCACAACGGCAAATACTTCGCATATACGTTTTATATACGAAACGAGGGCGAAACGACCTCTGACTACCGCTGGGAGATACGCCTGAATTCCGAAAGCCAAAATCTGTCGGACGCGGCGTGGCTGATGGTGTTTGAAGACGGCGTCATGCAGTTTTACGCAAAGCCGAACAAATACGGCAGACCGCAAACGCTGCCTGCGGCAGACGTGTTGAGCGAAGGCGAATACACGGCTGAATCATGGGCGAGCATGATTGCAAGCTACGAGGCGGCGCGAGAGCTTATGAACAATGCGGATTCGCAGGAACAGGTTGACGCGGCGGCAAAGTCGCTTGAGACCGCGATCAACGATCTTGAGCTTGCCCCGACCGAGAGCAATAAGATCAGATACGAAGAGCTGATCGCCCTGCTCACGCGAGTTGACAGACTTGACGAAAACGACTACACGGAAGAATCGTGGGCGGCGCTGCAAGAGGCGTACGATGCCGCGGTAGCAATCATTGACAAGGCGAAATCTCAGGAACAGGTCAATGAATTATCAACTGTTCTGCGCGAGTTTTTAGCGCTTCGTCCCGACCAGACAACGAAATCGGGCAGTGTCAGCGGCGTTATCGACTATACGCATCTGTCCGCACAGATTTCCCGTGTGTACGGCGACTCGGCATACATTGTGGCGCCGCTTATCGGCAAATGCAAGTATCCCGACTCGCAATTTGAAGTAATCAAGAAAACGGATGTTGTCACTTATTGGCGGCTCGTTCCTCTGACGTTCGCATCGGATACGGTGGCGGCACAGGGCATCCAAAGAGACGTCGATCCGACGGAGGTTCACAAATACACCGTTGTCGTTTGGCTTGAAGGCGACGACCCCGACTGTACGGACAACCTTGTGGGCGGACATCTCGGTCTTGAGATCTATTTGGAGCTCGTTGAGTGACAAATAATTATTTATCGTTATCATCCTTGTGTGGCTGCGCTCGCCGCACGCGGGTCGATATAAACAAACCTCGGCGGAGGTGGAGAGATCCAAACACGCAAAAATCTATTTTTTGAAAGGACGAATTAAACCAATGAACAAAAAGGCAAATTCCCTTTACGGTTTGCGCGCCAAGCTGATTTCGGCAATGTGCATGCTGTTGGTTGCGATGATCATGGTAATTTCATCTACATACGCATGGTTCACTCTCTCCACGGCACCCGAAGTTAAGGGAATCAACACAGCAATTGGCGCCAACGGTGCACTCGAAATGGCGCTTACATTCAGTGATGTAGCAGGGACAGGTACTATTCAGGACGTTCTTGACGGTGTATTAACTGACGGCGCGATTGCCAACCACTATTGGGGCAACCTTGTAGATGTTTCCGAAAATACCGTGTACGGTACAGGTGATATCACACTTCTTCCCTCTCAGCTGAACTACACATCGGCAGACAATAAGCTCAATTCTTCTTCGCTCCTCAAGACTCCCGTATACGGAGCTGACGGACGTGTATCCGGCCTTGAATCCAACACTGTTACCGGTACATACGTTAACAGATCCTTCTCCCAGAACAACAACTACGGCTTCCGCGCTGTTGGTGTTGCTTCCGGTATGACGGACCGTGAGCTTGCATACCGTAACGCTAAGGCGGCTGCAAGCACGGCTATGGGTCTTGCAAGAACGATCGCAGCAGGTTCTCTTGAAACAAACGGTTCCAATCTTGCAAACATTGCTATTAAGCACGGTACTTCTTCCGGAGGTGACACATATACTCAGGAAGATGTTGCTTATATGACAGCTATCGTAGATGACCTTCTCGGAACAACGACCAAGACAGGTGCTCTTGAGTATATTGAAGAAGCATACAAGCAGTATATTCTTGCTTATGTTGCTTCTAATGCTACTTATGGCGAAGGAAACGGTTGGAGAGTTGTTAAGGGTCTTGTTGAAGACGAAACCAAATCTCTTGCAGATGTAGTTGCACAGCTTGAAACATATGCCGGCACAACAGTTGTTAATGCTGATTTCATGGCACCTATTAACGCTTTGAATGCAACTATTGCCAGCGTTAAATCTGCGCAGACAGACATCGCAGCTCTTACCGGAGATTCTATTGCTTGGGCTGATATCTCTACTCCTCTTAACAAGCTTGCTGATACAGACGGAATGCTTGTTAACGGCAAGACCGTTGCGGAAATCAAGGCTGATATCGGTGCATTTGCTACCGATGCAATGAAGAATGGTGTTACTGTTTCGATGAAGACGGGCGGCGGCGTTTATGCTGACATCGCAGACCACTGCACAGACTATAAGGCTTCCATCACGATGGATATCGACTATAACGGCACCACTCTTAACGACTTCCCTGCAACAATGGCAACTGCAACGACTGTTAAGCCTGCATATCTCCAGGTTGTAGCAGGAGTGGTTCCGGAGTTTGGCAGAGATACGAATGCTGAAGCAGCAATGCCTCTCACCGAATTCTATGGATACGTTATCGACCTTGCATTCCGCACGAACGCAGCAGAGTCCTATCTCCTGCTCCAGACGGAAGCAACCGACCGTATCTACGATGATAACAAGGAAAATGCTGACGAGACCGACATTAACAACACTTGGGGTAACGGAAGCACGATGACATTTACGTCTTCTTCCACTTCCTTCACGTTTGCACAGATGAAGTCTCTGCTTAAGAACGTTCGCGTCGTATTCTACAACACAACTTCGTATGAAGTATATGGTGTTGCAGTTCTTGATGCTGATGCTGCCGTTAACAATGGCGGCGAGTACGAAGCTAACATCTATATGCTTCAGGTTACGACAACGGTTACGACGACTGTAGTTCCCGGAGAAAACAGCCCCACTGAAGCTTCTAATACCGAAACAACAACAACCAAGATCGTTACTGATGCAACATACGCAATGGCTCTCGGCACTAACACTGTGACCCAGTCTACAACGGATGAGACAACCGGTGACGTAACGACGGTTGAAACGACCGTAAAGGTTGAGATGGTTAAGGAAACCGAAGATGCACAGATTAAGGCTCTCACTCAGAATGCTACCGAAAGAATCTCTGCTCTCGTTTACCTCGACGGTACAACGATCGGCAACGGTGACGTTGCGGCTGACGCAGCAGCATCCGTTTCCGGGAAGCTGAACCTCCAGTTCTCCAGCTCTGCTAACCTTGTTCCTATGGAATATGCAGATTTCCATAATCCGAGCGCAGAAACAGAAGCAGAAGAGACAACTGCAACGAATCCTACAACCTAATCGTTGACGTGTTCAACGCAAACCGAAACATTTAATTTAACAAGTACAGCGAGTGACGGCTCTTTTTGAGTCGTCACTCGCCGTGCAACATTCGATTATACAAAAATTGTAATTTTTGGAAAGGAGATACTGTGACTGTAAATACATGGGCTCGCAAAAAGAGAACAAAAATTGCGATTTACTTCTATGTTGTGCTTGTATTACTGCTTTTGCTCACGGTTTCTTCTTATACATGGTTCGCCCGCAGCAGATTAAACCGAGTCAGTAATATGTCTATATATGTTAACACTCCCATGGGTCTTGAGATCTCAACCGATGTAAGCGGCACCGAATGGGGACAGCAGATTTCATATATCGACATGATGAACGTGGTCGCGCCGCTGCGTCCGGTGACCTATTCCGATGAAAATGACAGCTTTTTTGCCGCGGTATACGACGTTGACGGACGACTCACAGGAAAGTGGCTCCCGTTGTCCGACGAGCGCAACGCCAACCGCAACAATTACGAAGGCTATTACGTTATCGCAACGTTTTTTGCCCGCTCGGACGAGCGTGCAAGCGTTTCCCTCGCTCCCGCTGTCGCCGTTGACGGCGGCGAGGACGGCTCGGGAACATATCTTATAGGTGAGCTTCTCTGGGATGCGGAGACGCTTACGCATACGAACGTCGGAGACGGCGCCGAAAGCGCCGTTCGCGTCGGGATCAAGATAACACGTCTTGACGAAAACAACGCGCCGACCGAAGAAGAACCGTTATTTTATATTTATGAGCCGAACTGCAACAAGCACTACGATGGTTCGTATGGGTACGTGAATACCCCAAGTATCGACGGCGAGGATTCGTTGATCCCGTCCGAAAATATCATTCTGCAGACGGCTACCGTATGGCAAGAATCCGATCCGGTAGAGCGTGACAGACAGATCTTTTATTTCGGTGAGTTTTTAACTCCCGTGGACCTTTTTACCATTGACAAAAACGAGGTTGTTATGATTCAGCTTTATATCTGGCTTGAAGGTCAGGATATGGACTGTAACAACAGCATCAAAGAAGCGCAGATCATGGCGAACATTCAATTCCTTGCAACGACCGATCCTCATTCGGGAATGCAGCCTATTGAATGATGACGGCGCTACATAAAAACATTAACTTTGACTTCTTGCAACAGTAGTTTGCTTTAATAAATGTCGCATAGACAAGACAAGGAAGGACCTAATGAACGAACAAGAAAAAAAAGAAGTGATGGCGGGCGACGCTGCGACAGCAGTTCAACCGGAGATTGTCGTTGAGGAGACCGAAGGCAAAAAACCGCATAAGGTGCTTAACATCGTTATCAACGTTGTGCTTGTTGTAGCAATAATCGTTGCGGCGATCTGTACGTATGTCTCTTTTGTTACGACGTCCGGAAACGGTGTTCCGAGTATTTTCGGACTCAGACTCTTGTCCATCCAGACCGACTCCATGTACCCGGAAATTCTTTCGGGTGACCTGATCGTAGACACAGCGATCAAGGATGCAGATGAGTTACGTCCGAAAGATATCATCACGTTCTGGACCGTTATCAACGGCGAACGAGTTCTCAATACGCACCGTATTGAAAACATTTATGATGGCGGTGGGTACCTTATCTTTGAAACGAAGGGTGATAACAACCCCACAGTCGACCCGTTGACAGTTCATGAATCTGAGCTTGTCGGTCAATATAAGTTCAGGATCCCCGGCGTCGGTAAGGTATTCGATTACCTGCAGACGACGGAGGGCTTCCTCATCGTCGTCGTTATCCCGGTATTCTTGTTCTTTATTTTCCATTTGATCCAGTTCTTCCGCGTGCTCTTTGAGTATCAGAACGTGAAGAACCGTATCAAGTATGAGCAGGAGCGCACCGCGGCTGACGTCGCTATGGCGAAGAAAGACGACGAAAAGACGAAAGAAGCGGAGAGAGCTGCGCTTGAGGCAGAGCTGCGCGAAAAGCTGAAAGCAGAGCTGCTTGAAAGCATGAAAAAAGAACAGGAGGAGCAGGCTGCGAAGGCGGCGTCTCCCACAGAAACGGAATGATCCGATAAACGGAGTCTATATGCGTCCGATCCAGGATTAATTGACGGTGCGGACGGATGTTGGCTCATATATGAGGAAAAATGGATAACTTTTTCAGGTATTTTTTTCAGGACATAGGAAATGTCTTTCGTGCGTTGGTCGAGGTTATCTCGGCGCTCGGGAATTTCTTGAATTATCTTTTGAATTTCCCGATGAGAATGGAGATCATCGAGAAAAACAGCGTTGATTTTTCCACGCTCGAATGGATAATGATGTTGGTCGTCAACATCATTCTCGTCGTGCTCATCGTCGTGATGCTGATAGGGCTGTTTAAGCTTATAAAGAAGATCTTCAGAGTCAGAATCTCGCCGAAGAAGTATGACGAGCTTGTCAAACAGGTCAACAAGCTTCAGCGTGACCTTATCCGTGCCAACTACGAAAAGGACAAGCTCCTTGCGATGAGAGTTGCACAGCTCAGCGGAGATAAAAGCGCACTTTCCGAATTTAATGCGGAGCAGGAAGATGAATCCGAAGAAGAAACGGACACAGACGAAACCAAAACAGAGGATACCGATGCTGCTCCGTACATCAACGCTGCGAGAAACCGCTTTGATTCGCCGTGCGTCGACCCTTCGGAGAGCAGATTCTTCCGTCTTACCAGCGTTGATAACTATTATAAGACCGAGTACGTTGCTCCTGAGTACGATAATGATGTAACACTCCCGGAATTCTGCGAAAGATTCAGAAAGTTTGCGGCATCCCGTCTGCGTCTTTATTATGAAATCGACATGATGCGATACTTTGTCGCATCTCTCGGTACGACGAGAATCATTATTTTGCAGGGTATTTCCGGTACGGGTAAAACGAGTTTGCCGTATGCGTTCGGTAAATTCGTGCAAAAGGATACGACGGTCGTTTCCGTACAGCCGTCATGGCGTGAACGTACCGAGCTTTACGGCTATTATAATGAATTTACGAAGCGTTATTCGGAAACTGAGTTCCTTCGTGCTATTTATGAAGGAAACTTCTACCGTGATCCGCACATCATCATCCTTGACGAGATGAACATCGCCCGCGTTGAGTATTACTTCGCGGAAATGCTTTCGATCCTTGAAATGCCCCGTCAGGAGGAATGGAAGATCGATATCGTTACGGCGGTGTTCGACAACGACCCGTGTCTTATCGAAGGCGGTAACGTTCAGATCTCCAACAATGTTTGGTTCGTCGGAACGATCAACAACGACGACTCGACGTTTGCCGTTGCCGACAAGGTGTATGACCGTGCGATCCCGATCGACCTTGACAGCCGTGCGGACGCATTTGAATGCGAGGACACACCTCCGATATATATATCAACGGACCGTTTGATCGAGCTATTCAAAGAGGCGAAAGAAAAGTATCCCATTTCAAGCGAAATGCTCGATAAGCTTGACGTTGTAAACGAATACATAATCAAGGCGTTCAGACTTGCGTTCGGTAACCGAATCATGAAGCAGATCGTGGATTTTGTTCCGTGCTTTGTCGCTTGCGGAGGCACCGAGATCCAGGCTGTCGACTTCATCGTCGCAAAGAAGGTTTTGCGTAAGTTTGAATCTTTGAGCCTTGGCTTTATGAAGGACGAGCTTACTAAATTCTCAACGTATCTTGACCGTGTATTCGGCAAAAACACTATGGTGATCTGTAAGGGATATATCGAATATCTCAAGAAGAACAACTGATAATTAAATTCCGGGAAAGGAGAGCGCTGTATTGGCAACCCGAAAAGAAAAAGCGGCACCTGTTACAACTGAAAACGATGTGATCGGTGTGATCGATCCGGTTTACGAGAAGTTTACCAAAAGTGTCATTCGCGCTCTTTCCAGCACGGAGTTTTACGAATTTTTCATGGACGCGATCTGCCGCGCAGACAACGAATTTCAGTTTTCCAACAGACGAATGGAAAAAATCGTTGATATTACGTGGGTCGAAGCGATTGAAAAAGCACTGGACGCGTTTCAGAACATTATATCGTCTCCGCGTAGCTTTATCCGCGAGGATGAGCTGCTCGTAAACGTCGCACAGGCAAAAAAAGCGGGAAGCGACGTTGTGCGTCACCTGTCCATGCACGCGGCTTTGGTAGATAACTACAAAGAGGATACCGGTGAAGTACGTCCCAACAGACTTATGCAGAGGTTCCGCGAGGATTCTTCCGAGCTTTACGAAAACAGACTCATTTATACAACGCTTGAGATGGCGTATCAGTTCGTCAAGATCAGACACGATGCGCTGTTCCAGGTCATGAGCGAAGAATTCGGCGCGAAGTTGAAGCTTCGTTCCGATATGTCAAGCGCCACAGAGCTCGTTCATCTTGATATGTTTATGCACATCAAGGACGTTGACAGCGCACTTGATACGGATGACAAAAACAGAGACGTTTTTGAGCGTATATCAAGACTTTACCGCATACTGTCAACGTATATGAGAAGCTCGTTTGCGGAGCAGATGGCGAAGCTGCCGAGAGTTAAGGGCGCCATTACAAAAACGAACGCGCTTAAGAAAAACCCGAACTATCGTTCAATTGTAGCGCTGTTTGAGTTTTTGAAGGATTATCAGGACATCGGTTACGCAATAAAGATCATTGAGCAGAATCCGGTTATAGACGAGAAGTTTGAACAGGATATCTATCACAATATTTTATTTAATTATCTCGTTCTGAAAGGACATCTTGAACGCGATAAGGACAGACGGTTGCCCACGCCTCTCAAGGAAAGAAAGCGTGCGCTTCGCCCGAAGTTTATAAAACAGATAATCGAAGAGCTTACGGAGGACTACGATCTGCCCGATGTTGAGATCCGTAAAGTTCTGATCGAAGAGCTGACGAAAGCACAGCTCATGCAGGAAGAGGCGGCGGAACGCCGTCGACTCGTTGAAGAACAGGCGCAGCGCAAACGCGAGGAAGCGGAAGCGGCGAAACGCGCCAAAGAAGCTGAACGTGAACGTATCCGTCTTGAACGTGAGGCGGAGCGTGAGCGCATCAGAAAAGAAAAAGAAGCTGAAGAACAACGGCTTATGCTTGAGCGCATGGAGCGCGAACAGGAAGATCGCCGCCGTGCGAAGATTTTCCGGACGGAGCTTGAATATTTCGCGGAACAGCTTGATGCCCGCATAGAATTGCGTCGCACAGAAAGCGAAAAAGAGGAAGTCATTAAAAACGATTTCGAGGATGCGGCGTGGATCTTGGAAGAAACGGAACGCCTCAAAAAAGAGGAAGCCGAACGCGAACGTATCCGCAGACGCGAAGAGCGCGAACGTCTTATGTACGAAGCTCAGCAGGCACAGCAGCGTGCGCTGGAAGAAGAGCGTGCGCGTATTGAGAAAGAGCGTCAGGAACAGCTTGCCCGTGAAGAACAGCTTCGCCGTGAAGAAGAGGCAAGACTTGAAGAAGAACGCCGACTGCAGCATGAACGTGATCTTGAAGCCGTCAGGACCTACAGCGAAGAACTTGATTATTTCAAATCAACGGTTGCGGTCCGCCTGACAGCGCGTCGTGAAATGCTTGCAAACAGAAAACGCGACTGGGAAATGCGCATAGCGGACCGTCAGATGCGTTCGATGCATCAGCCGTTCAAAAAATATGAAGACGGATAAAAAGGAGTACAGGACCGTAGCAGAAAACGCTTGGTGAATACGGGCTGATCGATTCATGTGTTCCTTATTTGTGATGTCGGGTTCACGGATCAGTTTACGGGAGATTGCGGTATGGATCAATCAATGCGTAAGTTAATACTTGCAGCCGTTGCGCTTTTGCTGGGCGCATCTATGGTTGTAACCGTATCGTATGCATGGCTTACGGTGTCAAAAGCACCTGTCGCAGAGGGTATACAGATTACAATAAGCGGAGGCAACGCGATCATGATCGCTCCCGACGTTGTGTCTGCGGTGAACGGTGAAGAGTATCACCACCCGGGAATTTTTTCTTCGACATTGAATTTTCTCGGCAACAAAGGTTACGAATATCTAAGCAGCGGAATGACTCTGTCGCCTGTATCGACAGCGGACGGACTTCATTGGTTCATTCCCACATATTATGATATAACGGATGCGGAAATCCGGAATGGCACCGCAACCGTCGGTCAGGCGAAGCCGATTGAAAGCTTTGCGGTTGATACGGAACTGAATTTTGCAAATCTTACGGCAACCGAATCTGCCGAGCTGGGAGCGGGCGGATATATTTACATTGATTTTTGGATGGTTTCTCCCGCGACGGATTATTATCTCAGAGTTTCGATGGGTGATGACGTCGGAGGCAGCTATCTGGTTGAGCTCCTTGAGCCCGAAGCGGATACTGAAGGGGAGACTGTGATCTATAAGCTTACGGCGACCGACGGCTCCGCCGCCGCTTCTGCGAGAGTGGGTTTTTTGGTCAACGAAGAGATCGCATCTGCGGAAGCTTTTTTGGCTTATCAGGAAAGCGGATACCGCAAAAATGATGCGTATAATATGCTGAAGGGCGTCTACAACGAAAAAGGCGGGTTAATGCCAAGCGAGGCTTCGACCCATTTTACTATTTTTGAGCCCAATGCCGACCTGCACCCCAACGGTGCGGAAGGTTACCTTATCACGGAGCCGATTGCCAAAATCGGCGGATCCGTTGAGCTTGCAAACGTGAGCGACAGGCTCACAGTTCAGCTTACAAATACATGGAGAGAGAAAACCGCCGACGGAATCTCAATCGATCAGGTGTTCCGTACAGCGATTTTCGGCAAAACGTTCGACAGTATTGCGGACGTTAAATATAAGTTTTACGGTAGTTATCTGCAAGGGCAGTTTATGCCTTATATCAATAAAGCCTCGTTCGTGAAAAATACGGAGGCATTATACGGCCACGCTCAGAACGGCGTTGTCAGCAGTGATATTTTTTCTGCGATCGATAAGGCGGGTGTAACGGATGACGTTACGGTCGCTTTGTTGGAGAAAAACGTTCCTCAGCGTATCCGTATGTTTATTTGGATCGAAGGACAGGATGCCGATTGTACGAACGGCATCAATGCACGCGATCTGGCGCTGAGCATTGAACTTGCAGGTAGTCAAGTGAGTCCAAATGAGTGAATCGGAAAATAATAAAAAAAATACAAAACGGCGACGTATAGTCGGAATTCTGACGACGGCTCTTTTGGTGCTGTCGGTTGTAATATGCCTGACTGTTTCAATACAGGTTCTCGGAAAAGGTTACGCATCTTTCGGCAAATACAGCTTTTTCAGAGTTGTGACGGGAAGTATGGAGCCTGAGATCCTCGTCGGAGATCTGATAATGACAAAGAAAGTCGACATCAATGAATTGAAGGTCGGCGACGTGATCACGTTCAGCTCCAAATCACCGACGACAATAGGAAAGATCATCACGCACAGAATTATAGATATAACGGTTTCCGAAAACGGAAACGTGCTTTTGCAAACAAAGGGAGATGCGAATCTCGTTGCGGACGGATATTACGTCGATTCGAGCAATCTTATCGGACGTGTTTCCGGCATTCTCGGCAACGCGAACGTGTTTTCCCAGATCATATCATTCTTTTCGAGCAAGAGCGGCTTTGTGGTGTGCATATTGCTACCGACAATGTTAGTAGCCGGCATTATGATGCAGAGCAGTGTGATGAAACTCAAAAACGATATGTCAAAGCTCGTTACAGAGCTGGCAGAACAGGATAATAAGGCGGCAACCTTGCCCGCGGACAAAAAAACGGAGTCAACAGACATACGTTTGAATGAAGAAAAGGATAGTGTCAGCGCTGTGGATATGTCCGACGAAGAGTATCAGCAAATGTGTGATGCGATTCGCGAGGAGCTTATCGAGGAATTGAAGGAGGAGCTGATAAAGGGTGGCGAAAAGGAATAATCCGATCAGCATTGAATCCTTGGAAAACGGATTAAAAAAGCTGAAAATATTAAAATCGAATATCGTAATGCGTGCGATTATGATCGTCCTTGTCGTTACTTTAACTCTCGTGCTTCTTTTTTCGATGACGGCGGCTTGGTATACGAACGTTACGCAAACCGGCGGACTTATGTTCACTACCGAAACGTGGGATTTTGACGGAGAAATATTAGTCGGCAACACTTCTGTTACGGCACAGCCCGGTGACGAAGGGTATGTGTCCATCCGGCTCATCAATAACGGCGAAACGATCGCTGCCGCAAGCGTAACCGTGTCGAAGCATGACATGGACGAGCTTATGAAGAAACGCATATACTTTTATGTTGAAACTTCTCAGGTCCGCTCGGAAGAAAAAATGGACCGTGTATATATAAGTGAATACAGCAGCTATACTTATACCGTATTTCAGGGCGACACCCTGATCATGGGTGAAGATTATCATAATACACCTGCTGTAAAATGGATGTGGGTCTACGATGTCCTCGGGTATTACGTTGTCGGAAACTATGACGGGAACGTGATGGAGGTGCTCGATTACGTCCGTCCTGTGCAGTACGCTTATGATGAGATTAAAACAACGTTTGACGGCGAAGGGAAGCTGTTGACGGTCGACGGGAACATTACGGTTGATGAATTTTTGATGGAACTGACGTCTTCGGACGGTTACGTCGGCGTTGTTGAAAACACGGACGGCTTCAATCAGGCCGGCTATTGCCCGATCGACGTGAACGAAGACGGGTACGGCGTGTGGCTTTACCTTTGCACCCGCGACGAGATCATCGCAAACGCCGAAGCTGACACGGCGCTGTCCGGAAGAGACGATCTTTCCTGCACGGCGCAGGTCAACGTAAGCGGAACGAACAGCCGCGTGGAAGCTTTTGAAATTGCGAACGCAGCAAATTTGCAGTCGCTCGTGTCTGTGCCGACGCCGATGCTTCTTGAGCTGTCGGCAGACGTTGCGGTGACAGAAACGCTTGCATTCGTTCCCGGATCGTATGCGGTGCTCGATCTTGGCGGTAATACGCTGACGTCGACGGCGGAAAAGGTGTTTGACGTGCCCACAGGGGCAACCGTTACTATTGTTAACGGTACTATCAGCTGCGGCGACGGTGTCGTTACGGGTATTGCCGCAAGCGGAGCGAGCGTAACGCTCGACGGCGTCGTTATCGAAGGCGTTGACAGCGGTGTGACCGTGCGTGACCATGAAAACGGAATCAATGCCGACTCGGCTATCTATATCAGAGATTCTAAGATCACGGGCGATAAATACGGTCTGTGGATCTACAGTAACGAGGATGAATCTTCGCACGACACGGTCGTAGTCGTCGAAAACAGCGAAATTTACGGTCAAACCTACGCAGGCATTATTTGCAACGGTTCTTACGGTGATACAGACATAAGAGTATCTAACTGTACGGTAAAGGGATTCTATACCGGTATATATCATCCGCAAAAAGACAGCACGCTTACCGTGACCGAAAGTATCATAACCGGATACACGGGCATGGCGGTCAAGGGCGGAACTGTAAACATCGTTAATTCATCCGTTTGCGGCACGGGAGCTCTTCATACGGAGCCCGCGTATCAGACAAGCGGCTGGACTGACACCGGCGACGGTATTTATCTTGAAGCGTCTTATGAATGCGACGTTATTATCAACATTTCCGGAGATAATACGACGGTTAAATCCGATGCGGAAGGCTCCGTTGCGGTCAGAAAATATAAAGAAGAGGCACCCCATGCAACGATATCGATAAGCGGCGGCTCATTTGACAGCGACGTCAGCGCATTCGTTGCTTCGGGATATATCTGCACTTATGACAGTGACAAGGCTGTTTACACCGTAACTGCGGCGGAATAACGGGTACTATATAGCTTAACCATAATTTTTTGAAAGGCATGGAAACATGAACGTAATAAAACTGAATATCAGGCGACAGCTGTTCATGTTCTGTGTTATGGCAGCGGTGCTGTTGCTTGGGATCTGTTTACAGATGTCCGTCGGTATCACGTACGGACGGTATTATACAAATATTAATCAAAACGTGAACTTCGACGTCCACTCAAAGCAGGCCGCGTACGTTACGTACTGGGACGGCGGCGAGGATCCCGTTTGGGAATCAGACGACGGACAGGAGAGCCTGACGGTTTTCGTCAAAAACAGCGACGGCGATGACGTCCCGACGGACGACATGACGGTGAGGATACGTGTGTTTCTTCCGGGGGAGGCTGATCCGTTGGCGGGTGCGGCTTTGAAGCTGAAGGTCGAAGGTGACAGAACTTACACCGCAACGCACGAGCAGCTCGGCGAGAGCTCGGCACTGTACGCAAAGCTCGGCGCCGGATGGGTCTATACGTTTATCCGCTCGGGCGAAGAAGTGACACATTCCCTGGCAGGCGGCGAAGTGTCGGAGCTTGAAATGAAGCTCACAGCAGAGTTTGATATTGATACTACAGAATGTATATTTATCGTTGACTGCGTCAACGAAAACGATTCGGAAAGGAGCGCAAACTGATGACTGAATCTCAAAGACGAATAAAATTATATCAGTCGATGTTGCCGAGACTTAAAGAAAAAGTCGCGGCGGTGTTGCTGCTTCTTATTGTTTCTGCAACGATGCTCACCACAGTATCGTTTGCATGGCTCTCTCTTTCCACAAGCCCCGAGGTGTCGGGCGTCAACACGACGATCGCCTCGAACGGTAACCTTGAGATCGCGCTTGTCGGACCGGAGGGAAGTATCCCTGCGATATCTGCGGAGGGCGACAGTAATCTTCCGCTTATCGAACGTAACATTACGTGGGGTAACCTTATCAACCTTTCCGACCCGTCTTACGGACTTGACAACATGACGTTGCGTCCTGCGCGTCTGAACAAGTCAGACCTTACGGGAAGCCCGCTTTACGGTGCTGTTTACAGCGAAGACGGTCGTGCGGAAGAGCTTGCGAGTAACTTTGCATATGCTTCGTGGGAGCTTGGTAAGGACGGCAACGGACAGTTTATCATTCCCGAAAACGCCGCGTTCGGCGTCCGCGCTATTTCTTCAACGAAGGTTGGTAGCGCTACTGACTATCAGTATCAGTATCAGGAGATAAAATCGGACGTTACCAGTGCGAACGCTGCGGCCGCCAACAAGTATATCGAGATCACGTCGAACAAAGCGTGGATGGAATCTTTGGCGACGATCATGGGTACTTACATGACTAACCGCATGGCTGCGTCCGATGACCCCGATACGCTTAAAAACCCAACTATTAAAAGCGCAAACATTCAAAACATGCGTGACATGTACGCCGCGTTCATTGAAACGTTCGAGCTCGAAGAAAAAGCTCTCGTTGAGCTTGCCAACTTCCAGCTGTTCGTTATAAACAACAACACCGCAGACGGTGTTGCAAGAGAATATACACCGTTCACTGCGGAAACTCTGCGTTCCAATATGAACAGCCTTTCTTCGTACGGCGTCAAAATTACCGATCTTAAACAGTTTTATAGCGACTATGACGTTATCAAAAACGACTACGAACGTCTTGTATATATAAGCGGACTTGGTGATGTACAATGGGACACTGTATATACGTTTGATGACGGCAATCACGATGTTAACGGAATCATCGGCAGAATCGTAAACATCGGCTCCTGTACGCTTCAGACTATTGATGGGTCGAGCGGTGACCCCGTTACCGTTAACAGCATCGGTGCATCAAACGCGATGACGTATAACAATAAATCGTGCTACGCGATAATCACAAACGGTATTCTGAAGCGCTTTGAAGAGCGTACCGGCGAATACATGAATGTCGGTAAGAATTATAATGGCGGCCAAGGACTTTTGCTTACGGCGACTGCAAGACGTCTCGGTATAACGATGGACGGTAAGATCTACGCGCTCATTTCCACAAATGCGACAAAAACGTCACATTTCTCAACGGACATCAAATACGCCGAAGGCATGAACAAGGGCGGCGCCGCAACTCTCGTTGCAAAGGATATATACGGCATGGCAATCGACCTTTGGGTCAGAACGAATGCAAGAGGAAGCTATCTGACGCTCGAGGGCAATATCCTCACCGAATCAAAGACGGTACGCGACACGGCAAAGGACGCAAACGGTAACGAAGTTTTCCTTTACAGTGTAAGCGTTACAAGGGAATTCACCGAAGAGGTGGTCAACGAAGAAACCGGCGAAACCGAAACCGTAACGCAACAGGTCACCGAAACATACGATCTATATAAGGTCGAAACGAAGGGCGAGGGCGACGAAGTCACGGTGACGTGGTACAGAGCCGACACCCATTCGGTATTTACGCCTGAAGAGGGTGTAGAGCCCAAAGAAAAGTATAAAGAAGTGCAGACCGTTATCGGATACGAAGGTGAAAACCGCGTTTGGGACGGAAGCTCCGGACTTTCCGTAAACAGCACGACACAGGGCAGCGGCAGCTGCTACGTATACTATGCGGACACGCCCGAAGATCAGGCGCGAAGCCTGAAGCTTCTTGAGGCGATGAAGGTCGTATTCATCGACTCAACCGGTACGCAGCTTGCCATCGCTGAAATGGCAACCGATAAATACTACGCCAACAACGGTAAAGTTATCGTTCCGTTGGTACTCGGCTCCGACAGCCTCAACCTTGGCGAGGACATCAACGGTAACGAAGTGCTTGCCATTACAGAGCTTGAACAGAACGTTCCGTTCCGCATCACAGCACTCATTTATCTTGACGGCGATAAGCTTAACAACAGCGACGTTCTTTCCGCCGCTGACATTCAGGGTCAGCTTAACATTCAGTTCGGAAGCTCCGTTGACCTCAACCACTTTGAGAACGAAGAACTGAAGTATCAGGAAATGACGATCACCGCATCGATTGACAAGACAGAGTTTGATTTCGATACGGCAACCGAAGACAACCCCATGACGACGAACGTAACCGTTAAAGTTGACGGTACGCAGCCGAAGACGCTGACAGCATTCTTCATTCGTACGATCAACTCGACGCAGGGATCGCGCGAGGGCACGATGACGTTCACGTATGACGAAGCGTCCGACACGTGGTTGTCGAGCTACACGTTTACCTCTCCCGGTGACTACGTTCTCCGTACCGTCAGTGTTGACGGAATCGAGTACGATCTTGATATGACGACGCTTCCGACGGTACATATCGAAGGCTTTACGGTAACACAGCTTACGTGGGAGTCCGTTTCTAATCATATAACGTACATGACGGCGGACAAAACGGTTTCGACTGACCTTTCGTTGAAGTTCGCATCCTCCGATGTGAATAAGATGCCGAAAACGGTTGTCGGACGCTTCATCCGCGAAGAAGACGGTTCCGTTGCGAACGTAATCTTTACGTATAATCCCACGACGGCGTCGTGGAACGGCTCTGTAACGTTCAATACGTCGGGCGAATATTCGCTGCAGTACGTGGTGCTCGATGGCGAATACCAGGAATTGAACGAAAATATGCAGAAATCGGCTACGGTATACCTTGGCATGAAGGTCGCGGTCTACACGGAAAGTCCGACATCGTTCCTTTATAAAGAATCCGAAATGACCGACAACATGAAAAATTTGACCATGAATGTCGTGATCATGGACGATACGGGCAATCCGTTGCCCGGACGTTCGGGCGTTAAACTCTACTATAAGAGCAGAACGTCTGCGCTCATTGAAAACGGACTAAATACGGACCTTATATGGGACGGAGAGTACTATACCGGCACATTCAAGTCCAAGATCGGTATGTACGACTTCTACAGAGTTGACGTTACGACGGACACCGGCACGAACACGATCACACATGCAACAACTTCGCCGTCGTTTATCATCACCTCGCCGAAGCCGCCTACATTCGATTCCGACGTAACGCCCGATTATCAGTATTCACCCGTTGGCGCTACAGGAAATGATATTGCTAAGTTCAGCTTCAAGCTTAACGATGCAGAGGCTCTGCCGAACATCACGGCGATCATTACTAAGAACGGCGTGGAACTTGAAGAACCTGTGATCGGTGTTGCCGACACGACGGGTAACTGGACGTTTGCAATTCCTGCCGACGTTGCAGGTAGCCGCGACGGTGTATGGGCTGTTAAGGAGATCCGCATCTGGGGTCTTGAAGGCGAAGATAACGGTGTTGCATATAGCTATACAGAGGAAGCTCCGCTCGTATTTGATCTAAGCAACAGTGGCAAGACGACGAAGGTCGTATCGGTTATCAACAATTTGTTCATCAACAGAGACGACTTGGTTCTTGAGGGAGAATTTTTGAAGCAATTCTTGATTTCGTCGTTTGAAGTTAATCCGTTTGCGATGTCCATAACAGATTTTGAAAACAAACCTGTTGATGGATTGGATACTATCACATTGTCATATAACTATAAAAAGAACATGAGCGAAATGGGTGGATATACCATCGATGCTGCGGAATTTGTGGAAGGTGAGTTTGGTGACTTCACTATTACGTTAAAACGCAATAGTGACAAAGACTCGACATACGATATTATCACAACGTGCAGCGTTAACTCGCTTATGTATGCAGGTACTTATGAACTTGTAACGGTCGACTATAGATTCTCGTTCGATGATGGCGAAACTTATTATGATATTAAATTGACAGGAGAATCTTTACCCAACGCAGCAGATATTATTGTCGATACAGATGCTCCGACGGTTACTGTTGAGGCGGTAAGTCCGGTAGCGGGAGAGACGTTCTCAACGACAAGAACGTCTGGTGGGCTTGTTGGTGAAGTTGCTGGAGTTTATAATACTATTTCAGCAAACAAAGATCACGCTACCGTTTATATGAAAGGCGAAAAGAGTGGCTGGGGATTCTGGGGTTATACTATGCCGAGCGTGACGTTGAAGCTTTCGGGTGTAGCTAACTATACTTCCGCATCGCTTACGATGGTGAATGCAGCCGACACAGCGACGACTCATGTGTTCAGCTTTGCTCCCGGCGCGGCGTCTAACACGCAGAAGATAGGTAGATCTGCTGGTCAAACAGCGGCACATGATACCAAGTATCTTGCCGGCAAAACAACGTTTACAGAGATTCCGATTATTTATAACGGTGTAACCTATACTGTACAGCTCAGCATGCCCGTTACGATTGAGCAACCTGAATCGCCTTACGTGCTTTCGTTCGGTAATATTCCGTCGAATATTCCTTCCGATGACAGACCCGATCCTGTCACGGCAGAGGGTAGTACTGTCACGTTAACGTTCCCCAAGCTGACATGGGTTGAAACTACAGCGGCTGACCCCGTATATTCTGATTGGTCTGGCTGGGCCAAGAATGCGGATATTCGTACAGACTATTCGACAAACAAGAAGATTACCACAAAACATTATTATTTTATTTGGACCGAATATATTAACACAAGAACGGTTACGGGAGAAACAACTGCCCAAAACATGGAGATCGCAAGCTGGACAATCGACGGTGTAACGTATTATGCGGGCAAGACGTATACGATCACGTTATCAGGTGATACTGTTGCAACAGCTAACCCCACTAAAGTGGGTAAAACATACAGTTTGGGCACAACGACCACTACAGAAACGGAATATCGGTATGGCTATGTTGCTGGCGCAACGTATCAGTCAAACACGCCGACAGGAGGAAAACTTATCGCAACCTCAAGCGGCCTTAGTAGTAGTGTAAAATCTCCGCAGTTATATAGCGCAGACAATTACACTTCCGATATCAACGGATACGAACAGTTCTGGCCGTAATATTCAATCTCCATCTTAAAATCTCACATCCCATCCCCTCCCTTTTTGGGAGGGGATGCACCCAAAATCATCAAAGGAGGCACTTATGCGTCGATATTTGAAACTTAATATATCGCGGCTGTTGGCGCTTTGCGTCGTGGCGGCGCTTGTGTCGGCTGCGTTCGTGCTTCCCACCTCCGCCGCTGAAAGCGGCAAATGCGGTGCCGACCTTACCTGGTCGTACACCGCAGGTACGCTCACGCTCTCGGGCACGGGCGATATGACAAACTACACCGAGGACAATATGGCGCCGTGGTACGCGTATGCGGATGAGATACGCCGCGTTATTATGCCCGACGGCATCACCTCGATCGGCAAGCTTGCCTTCTACGGCTGCGAAAATCTTTCGGCGGTGAATATCCCCGATACGGTTTTGACTATCGGAGAGCTCGCTTTTGCGGGCTGCAGCTCGCTTTCCATGATTGACATTGGACCCCGTGTGTCCCGAATCGGAAACAGCGCTTTTTACGGCTGTACTTCGCTTCACACCGTTCGTTTACCGTACGGACTGTTACATCTCGGCGATCAGGCGTTTTACCGCTGTGAGTCACTCTTGACCGTAACGATATACAGCGACCTATCAACGATGGGACATTCCGTTTTTGCGTACTGCAAAAGCCTTATGACCGCAAAGATAGAAGCTCGCCTGACTTCACTGCCCGAATGGACGTTTTACGGTTGCGAAAAGCTTATGTCGGTTTCGCTCCCCGACACGATCACGAGCCTTGAAAACTATTCCTTCAAGAATTGTGACGCACTATCAACCGTCTATTACGGCGGCGAGAAGACCGATCCCGATCAGATCAAGCAACAGATCGTAAAAGACGTTGACACGTTCAGCGGCACCGGCGTTATCGGCCCCGGCGACATTCCCGCCGACAGCTATTTCGGCAAAACCGACATTTCCGACAACGGAGACGAGCTCCAACAGAGTATAAAACTCAACAGCGATGAAGATTCGACCGTTTCTTCGGTTATCGTGCACGAACGTCCCGCGTCGGGCGACAACGGTGACGACGACGGTGACACCTATACTGCAGACTTTACCGTCACGATCGAAAACGATAACGGCTGGGACACCGCGCTTCCAGCGCTTGAAGAGTCGCTGCAATCCGTCAGCGATGCTGTGGGCTTGGGAGTTAAACCTGATCACGTCAGCGTGACCGTTTACATGAAAGACGGCGTCAGTCCGGATGAAGATTTTATAAAATCTCTCAGCGGACGTGATCTTAAGCTCAAGTTCGTCGATGATGAAGGCTCGTCTTGGCAGCTTGATTGCTCCGAGATGAAGGACGAGGAGCTTTCCGGCAATTACAGCTATTCGTACACCTTGTCGGAGCTTACGTCGAAGCTTGCGGAGCGCCTTGGCACGGACCGCGGCTATATCATCACCTTCGCGGAATCTGCCGAGATCGACGCTGAAGTTATAATCCAACTGCCGTCCTCAGGCATGGGATACAGTAACGCGTATCTGTATCAGGTTGAGAAAAACGGCGAGCTGACACGGCTGCAAGCCGTTATGGTCGACATAAACGGTGCGGCACACTTTTATCTGGCGTCCGTCAAGAGCGAAACACAGTACGTTCTCGGCTTGAACGTGCCGGGCGAGAGTACGGAGGACGTTATCCTTCCGGAGATTGATGACGCGACAGCGAACGCTATCGCGCGTGTTGAACAGATCGAATACGTCGTTACCGGCGTGGACTCCTCGTGGGGACTGTCGTTCGGTCAGGTAACGCTTATTATGGTTGGCGCGCTTGTGTTCGTGATTATCGTAGTCGGCATCGTAATGGGCTCGATAAACAAGCAGCGAGTCAAAGCCGCGGCGGCAAGCCGTCGCTAATTTGCAAATAAAAACATCGGCAGAGGATTATTTCCTCTGCCGATTTTGTGTTATAGTTGAATGGGTGATGAAGATGGACGAACTGAAAAATCGCAGGACCTCTCGCTTGAAAGGTGCGGACAACAATCGAAATCAAGCCGTGTTTCTAACGATATGCACGAAAGAAAGACGATGCATTCTTTCGTACATTGTAGGGACCGGCGTCCACGACGGTCCGCAAACCGAATTGACAAAACACGGACAAATCGCGGAAAAATATCAAACAATTAAACGACTTTTACGATGATTTATCGGTCGAAAGCTATGTGATCATGCCAAACCATATTTATATTATGTTGTGGGTAAAAGGCACGGGAAAAGGACCGTCGGGGACGCCGGTCCCTACGGGGAGAAATAACGTTTCGTTGAGGGCGCCGGATTTGAACGGACCGTTGGGGACGCCGGTCCCAACAATTTGTAATGCTCCTTGTGAGAAACAGCCTAAGCCATTTCGTTTTTGATTGATCATATTTTTACACGAAAAAAGTGCGTGAAGGATTCCGTTTCTTGAATTATGTGGGCAAGTGTGATAAAATAAACGCAGCAAAAAATAACCGAGGTCACAAATGGATATATTACTATACGTTATAGCCGTCATAACGGCACTTTTGGCGCTTGTGCTTCTTGTTGCATACGTCTGCTATCGCATGGCGTATTATATGCCCGACAGAAAGCCCGGCGCAAATGACGAGCTCAGCCTGCCTCCCGGCGACATATACGAGCCACACCGTCCTGCAATGGAGAAATGGCGGGAAGAAATGCGGAAGCTGCCGCATGATGATCTGATGATCACCTCGCACGACGGACTCTGCCTTTACGGGCGGTACTACGAGTACGAGCCCGGTGCTGTGATCGAGCTGATGTTTCACGGGTATAAAGGCTCCGCAGAGCGCGATCTTTGCGGCGGCGTTCAGCGTTGCTTTTCTGTCGGACGAAGCGCAATAATAGTCGATCAGCGCGCAAGCGGCAGAAGCGGAGGAAACACGATCTCCTTTGGCATAAACGAAAGCCGCGACTGCCACTCATGGGTGAAGTTTATGATCGAACATTTCGGGCCTGACGTAAAGATCATCCTCACGGGTATTTCAATGGGGGCGGCAACGGTACTCATTGCGGCGGGCGAAGAACTTCCCAAAAACGTAGTCGGCGTTCTTGCCGATTGCGGATATACAACAGCGAAGGATATTATCAAAAAAACCATAAGAGAGATGCATCTGCCGCCATCAGCGATGTATCCGTTCGTTCGCTTGGGAGCGATCGTTTTCGGGCACTTTGACCCTGATGAAACTTCCCCGCTTGAGGCGGTGAAGAAGTGTCGGATCCCCGTGATATTCTATCACGGAGAGGCGGACGATTACGTTCCGTGCGAGATGAGCCGTATCAATTATGAGGCGTGCGCGTCGGCAAAACGGCTCGTGACAATCCCGAACGCAGGACACGGACTGTCATATCTTGTCGACGGAGATACATACGTTAAAACTCTTGCTGATTTCTTTGACTCAAACGGTGTTCCGACAAAGGTTGTAAAATAAGAAAGGCGCGTGCTGACTGCGGTCAACACGCTCTTTTTTGCTTTATGTGTGGAATTACTGTACGTTCAGCGCGTAATAAAGTCCGTGCTTTGCCATCAGCTCGTCGTGCGAGCCTTCCTCGGCGATACCCTTATTTGAAATATAGAGTATGCGGTCCGCATTACGGATGGTGGAGAGTCTGTGTGCAACGATGAACGCCGTTTTATCCTTGATAATAACGTCGAGAGCTTTTTTGATGAGCGTTTCTGTCTCGGTGTCGATGGAGCTTGTCGCTTCGTCGAGGATGATGACGGCGGGATTTTTAAGGATGATTCGCGCGAAGCTGATGAGCTGTTTTTCGCCCGCGGAAAGACCCTCACCGCGCTCGTCGAGCACGTGGTAATAGCCGTCGCTGAGCTTGTCGATGCAGATGTCGGCATGAATGGATTTTGCGGCGGCGATGCATTCTTCGTCGGTCGCGTCGGGGCGACCGTAGCGAATATTTTCAATGACGGTGCCCTTGAAAATGAAGGGATCCTGCATCAAAACGCCGACGTTACGGCGCAGCGAATCGAGTGTGACGTCGCGTACGTCGTGTCCGTCTACTCTGACGGAGCCCGCTTTTACGTCGTAAAAGCGAGTCAGCATATTGATAACGGTCGTTTTTCCCGCGCCTGTCGGGCCGACAAGGGCGATTGTTTCGCCCGGATTTACGTGAAGATCAAAATTTTCAAGGATATTGACGTCTTCTTCGTATGCGAAGGTGACGTTGTCAAAATCGATCTTGCCCGATACGTTATCAAGTGTGACGCTGCCGTCGGAATCCTTGATCGACACGGGATAATCGATCGTGTCGAATACCTGCTCAAGGTTTGAGCTGACCTGAGCCAGATTCTGAACGATAATGGCGATCATCGTCAGCGGACCTGAGAACTGCGACATATACGTCGTGAACGTCGTCATAAGACCGACGTTGATGATGGGGTCACCTGCGATGAGCATACCGAGCGCAACTGCGTAAAGGCAAAGCGTGCCGATGTTCCAGAACGTTTCAACGATCGGGGTATTCAGCTCGTTACGCATATAGATTTTGCGCCAATGCGAAAGGCTCGCGCCGTGAACCTCGCCGTAGATGTCATAGTTCATGTCGGTGCGGTTGTAGTTTTTGATGATTTTTTCGCCCATGATGGACTCAACGAGGAACGCGGTCCTGTTTGAGACCTTTGCTCTGTGAACGGTGAAGAGCTTTCTGATCGTGTAGCGAAGCGTGAAAATACAGATCATCATCGGTATCACGGTTGCGAAAACGATCAGCGTCAACTTCGGCGACAAAGAGAGCATGAACACGGTCACAACGACGATCTTGATGACGTATATAACGAACGTCATAACGAAGTTGGTGAAGAAATTTGCAAGGCCGTTGACGTATTCGGTGACGCGGACGACGATCTTGCCGTTCGGACGGTTATCGAAGTAGTCGAACGGCAGCTCCTGTAGCTTATAAAAGATGTCGCGTCTGATGTCAGCGATCAGTGACTGTCCCACCTTTCCCATGAGTCTTGTGTGAAAGAAGGTGATGGTGATCTCGATTACTGCGAGCGCCGCTAAAGAGAGCACCATGTAAAGAAGCTCCGCGTAATCCTTGTTCGGGATAACGGTATCCGTGATCTCTTTTAACACGAGCGGCGGTATCATTGCCACAAGCGAGGAGATGAACATGAGCGAGAAGACGAGAATGAAGATCTTGCGGTAGGGGAGTATGTAGCGGAGCGTGCGTCCGAGCTGTTTTAGGTCGATGCGACGCTCTATGACTTCATCCTGAAAATATGTATTTCTCTTTGCCATTATGCGTTACCTCCGTTTGCGAGTGCATCAAAGTCAACGACGGAGGCTTTTTGAGATTCCTGAATATTATAAACCTCAGCAAAGTCGCCGTTTTCAGCCATCAGCTCGGCAAAGGTGCCGCGCTCGGTGACAACACCGTTTTTGAGATATATTATCTCGTCGCAGTCAACGACGGAGGAAAGACGGTGCGCGGTGATGATGAGGGTCTTTTCTCCGTATTCGCGCCGCACCGTTTCAAGAAGGCGTCGCTCGGTATTAACGTCAAGGGCACTCGTAGAGTCGTCGAAAATGAGAACGGGAGCATTTTTCAAGAGCGCGCGGGCGATGGAGATGCGCTGCTTCTGACCGCCCGAAATGCCGAGTCCGCGTTCGCCGATGACGGTCTTGTAGCCGTCGGACAGCTCGGTGATAAAGTTGTGCGCTTGCGCGTTCATGGCGGCTTTGATGACGTCTTCGTCGTCCGTTTCGGGATATGCAAATGCGATATTCGATTCAACGGTGTTCGAGAAGAGGAAAACGTCCTGGAAGACGTATGAATAAATATCACGCAGGTTTTTGAGGCTGAAGTGACGGACGTCGTGTCCGTCAACGGTGATGGTGCCGTTTGAGGTATCGTGTATACGGACGAGAGACTTCAAAAGCACGCTCTTTCCGCTGCCCGTGCCGCCGACGATGCCGACCTTTTTGCCGTAGGGAATATCGAGGGAGATGCCGCGTAAAACTTCGTTGTCATCGATCGAAACGGAGATGTTATCGAGCTTTATGTGAGGCTTGTCTGCAGTGAGGGGATCGTCGCCGCAGTCGGGGATTTTCGATTCATACTCCATGTATTTGAGCATCTTGGCGCCGGATACCATCTGCTGCTGCATCTGAAATAGGGTGTTGTTGATCTGGGTGATGTGATCCATGATCTTCATAACGTACGCCGAGCAGGTAGCGATATAGCCGACGAGCATATCGCCGTTTATGACGAGGTATGCACCGATGGCAATGGTGCCGATGTAGGCGATCTGCTTAATGGAGTTGAAAATAACGTCAAACTTTGAGGAAAGCCACGTCTGACGGATGTGGGTGTCCAAAAACTCCTTGTTGGAAACGTCGAACTTGCGGCGTTCCACGTCCTCGTTTGTGAAGGAGCGCACGAGGCGGACAGCCTCGATGTTTTCCTGAACGGTGAGGTTCATTTTACTGCTGCTTTCGCGGATGAGGCGGAAGTTATCGCGCGCGCGGCGGCGGAAGTTGATGAGTGTGACGACGAGGAAGGGCAGAAGTGCAAGCGGAATGAAAATGAAGCGGAGATTGATCGTTGAAAGCAGATATATCGTATACGAAAGAACGAAAACACTGTCAATGATATTAGGAATCATGCGCTGAAAGATCTCTTTATACATGATGGTATCACTGTTGATTATCTGAAGCAGCTCGCCCGAATTGTATTCGGAGACCGTCATGCTGTCAAGCTCCAAAAGCTTACGGTAAGTCGCCATGCGCAGGTCGGTTTCAAGGTTCAGACCGAGGCGCTGCATCGTCGTATTTTTTGCGTAAATGAGAACGATGCGGACGAGGATAAAGACGAGATACAGAGAGGCGACGTTGAAAAACAGCTCGTATGTCTGGACTTTTCCGTATTCGCCCGTCAGCAAAAATGAAAAAATACCGCCGTCGGCTTCATCAAACGAAATGCCTTTTATTATGTAGTTCAAAAGGAATCCGGACAGCATCGGGATCATCAGGTCGGCAATTATTGCAACAAAGCTGATAAGCTGGGTTAACACAGCAAGCGGAATGTTCCGCCGCCAGTATTTTAAGCCGAATTTTAATGTTTTCATATAAATCTCCGTCATGCCGCACACGTCGGCACAAATAATAAATAAAACACCATATTATTACAGCTTAATAATAATACCGTTGTGAATGAAAGTCAACCGCAGACATAATTGTTTACATTTTGTTGAGAAAATGTGAATTCTGTGAACGAGCGGCAAAAGGAAGCTCAAAATGTGTCGCAAAAAAGCGATGAGGCACAAAATTGTCTTGACAAATAGGGGCAAATGTGATATACATTAAATGTGATTTTTAAGACGGTACAGAGATGCCGGCAAGGTTATAGCAAATGAATACGGGGCGTGTATATACGTGCCGTCTTTTGACATGCTTTGTTGGTCTTGCCCCTGTCGGCAGGACTATTTTTATTATAATATCAAAGGAGAGGGTTATGAAAATGCAGAGTTTTGAACTTAACGCGATCGAAAACGCCGAAATCTGTGGCGCAGTTGTTTCTTTTCTCTCTCGCGGAGGTAAAACTCCCGTTACAACAGATAATTTTATCGTTATGCCCGGCTTTTGTGATGTGCACGTGCACTTCCGCGAACCGGGCTATATTTATAAGGAAACGATAAAGTCGGGATCAATGGCGGCAGCACACGGCGGATACACCACCGTTTGCACGATGCCGAATCTTGATCCCGTTCCCGATTCGGCAGAGCACCTCATGCTGCAGCTTGACGCAATCGCTGAGGATGCCGCCGTTGAGGTGATACCGTACGGCTCGATCACGGTCGGCGAAGACGGAGCTGAGCTATCCGACATGGAAGCGATGGCACCGTACGTTTGCGGATTCTCCGACGACGGACGCGGCGTGACGGACAAAGCCGTCATGCGTGCCGCCATGGAAAAGGCGGCAAAGCTCGGCAAGCTAATCGTTGCCCACTGTGAGGACAAATCGCTGCTTGACGGCGGATATATTCACAAGGGCGTATACGCAGAGGCGCACGGTCACCGCGGAATATGCAGCGAAAGCGAGTATATCGAGATCGAGCGTGACATTCCGCTTGTACGGCAAACGGGCGTTTCGTATCACGTCTGCCACGTTTCCGCAAAAGAGAGCGTCGATATCATCCGACGCGCGAAAGCGGAGGGCGTCGATATAACGGCGGAAACGGGACCGCACTACCTTGTCATGTGCGACGAGGACTTGAAGGAAGAAGGCAGATTCAAGATGAATCCGCCCTTGCGCAGCAGAGAGGACATGGCGGCGCTCATCGAGGGCATCCTCGACGGAACGCTTGACATGATCGCAACGGACCACGCACCTCACTCGGAGGAGGAAAAATCACGCGGACTGGAGAAAAGCCTTTTCGGTATCGTTGGACTTGAAACCGCATTTCCGATAATGTATACGGACCTCGTAAAAACTGGAGTGCTTACGGCAGAAAAGCTTGCAGAGCTTATGTCAACGGCGCCGCGTGCACGGTTCGGGATCGAAGGCGATGCGGGATTTGCGGTCTTTGAGACGGCAACACCGTACCGTGTTGACCCGTCGGACTTCCTTTCCGCAGGCAAGAGCTCGCCGTTTTTGGGCAAGGAAGTTTACGGAAAATGCGTTCTTACTGTGAAGGACGGTAAGGTGCTTTATTCCGAATAAAGACGCTCATAACACAGTAAATTAATCGAAAAGAGGATAAAAAAGTGGCAAAAAGAACTGATTTGAAAAAGATTATGATAATAGGCTCGGGCCCTATCGTCATCGGTCAAGCTGCAGAGTTTGACTATGCGGGCACGCAGGCGTGCCTCGCGCTCAAGGAGGAGGGCTACGAGGTAGTTCTCTGTAACTCCAACCCCGCAACGATAATGACGGACCCGTCCATGGCGGACAAGGTCTACATGGAGCCTCTGACTCTTGAATATATTGCGAAGATTCTTCGTTACGAGCGTCCCAATGCCATCATCCCCGGCATCGGCGGTCAGACGGGACTCAATCTTGCCATGCAGCTTGACCGCAAGGGCATCCTCAAGGAGTGTCAGACGGAGCTGATCGGTACGAGCAGCCGTTCTATCGAGCTGGCTGAAGACAGAGAAATGTTTAAGGAGCTTTGCCAGTCCATCGGCGAGCCTACGATCCCCTCGGAGATCACGTATTCGATCGATGAAGCGAAGGCGGCGGCAGAGCGTATCGGTTATCCTGTCGTTCTCCGTCCCGCGTTCACCCTCGGCGGCACGGGCGGCGGCTTTGCTAACAACGAAGAAGAGCTCATCGAGATCGGAAACAACGCTTTCTCACTTTCGCCCACGCATCAGGTGCTCATCGAAAAGAGCGTCCGCGGATATAAGGAGATCGAATTTGAAATGATGCGTGACGCAGAGGATAACGTTATCACCATCTGCGGCATGGAAAACATAGATCCCGTCGGCGTTCACACGGGCGACTCCGTCGTCGTTGCGCCTATCCTCACACTCAACGAGCACGACCACAAGATGCTCAACGACAGCGCGATCAACCTCATCAGAGCACTTAAGATCGAGGGCGGCTGTAACGTTCAGTTCGCGCTCAATCCCTATTCGAGCGAATATTACCTCATCGAAGTAAATCCCCGCGTTTCGCGCTCGTCCGCGCTCGCATCGAAGGCGAGCGGATATCCGATCGCGAAGGTAACGGCGAAGATCGCCGTCGGAATGACGCTCGAAGAGATCGGCATCGCCAACACCACCGCGGCGACGGCACCGAGACTTGACTATATCGTTTCCAAGTTCCCGCGCTTCCCGTTCGATAAATTCACCGCGGCACAGAACACGCTCGGTACGCAGATGAAAGCGACGGGTGAGGTCATGGGTATCGGCTCCGACCTTGAGGAGAGCCTGCTTAAATCCGTACGTTCGCTTGAGATCGGTGTTGATCACCTCCGTCTTGCCAAGTTTGACGAGATGACAAAGGATGAACTCTTTGAGTATCTTGCCGAGTTCAAGTCGGACAACCTTTTCGCCGTGGCACAGTGCTTCCGCATCGGTGCGACCGTCGAAGAGCTTCACGAAGTTACAAAGATCACGCCGTACTTCCTCGAAGCGATCAATAATATAGTTAACGAAGAAAATATCGTTGCCGCAAATCCCGGCAACACAGAAGTGCTTCGTCATGCGAAAAAGCTCGGATTCTCCGACCCCGAAATCGCAAAGCTTTGGGGAAGCGACGAGCTTTCCGTCTTTGACGCACGCCGCGAAAACGGCATCATGCCCGTTTACCGCATGGCGGACACGCTCCATACGGGTGCGTATATCCCTTATTTCTATTCCTCCTACAGCGGAGAAAACGATTCGATCGTCACCGACAAAAAGAAGATCGTCGTTTTGGGCGCAGGTCCGATCAGAATCGGTCAGGGTGTTGAATTTGACTATTCCACCGTTCACGCCGTCGGCACGATCAAACGCTCCGGCTACGAGGCTATCATCATCAACAATAACCCCGAAACCGTTTCCACGGACTATACAACGCCCGATAAGCTCTATTTTGAGCCGCTGACACCTGAAGATGTTATGAACATCATCGTGACAGAACAGCCCGAGGGCGTTATCGCGTCGCTCGGCGGACAGACCGCCATCAATTTGGCAGCTCCGCTCTCCTCACGCGGTGTCAAAATCATCGGCACGGATACGGAAGCCATCGACCGCGCCGAAAACAGAGATGCGTTTGAAAAGCTGCTCTCTGAGCTTGGCATTCCCCAGCCGAAGGGCAAAGCCGTTACCGACATCGAAGAGGGCGTTGCGGCTGCAGCCGCAATCGGCTATCCCGTGCTCGTTCGTCCGTCCTTCGTTCTCGGCGGCAGAGCGATGCAGATCGTTGCAAACGAAGCACAGCTTCGCCATTACCTCAAAACGGCTGTTGAGATCGATGCCGAAAAGCCCGTTCTCGTCGATAAATACATCATCGGTAAGGAAGTTGAGATCGACGCCGTTTGCGACGGCAGAGACGTTTTCGTTGCCGGTATCATGGAGCTCGTTGAAAGAACGGGTATCCACTCGGGCGACTCGATCAGCGTTTATCCCTCGTTCTCTATCTCCCCGAAAGTGAAGGGCACGATCCTCACCTACGCAAAAAAGCTTGGTCTCGGTATCGGCATCGTCGGACTTTATAACATTCAGTTCATCGTTGACGAAAAGGAAGACGTATACGTAATCGAAGTCAACCCGCGTTCGTCAAGAACGGTTCCGTTCCTCTCGAAGTCCACGGGCTACAGCTTGGCAGACATCGCAACCGAGGTCATCCTCGGCAAGAGCCTCAAGGAGCAGGGTGTGTTCGATCTTTATCCGACGGAAAAGAATCGCTGGTACGTCAAGGCTCCCGTCTTCTCGTTCAGCAAGATCCGCGGACTTGACGCGTATCTCTCACCTGAAATGAAGTCCACGGGCGAGGCTATCGGATATGACGATAAGCTCAACCGCGCGCTTTATAAGGCGCTGCAGGCATCGGGCATGAAGCTGCAGAATTACGGCACCGTTTTCGTAACCGTTGCCGACAAGGATAAGGCAGAAGCGCTGCCGCTGATCCGCCGCTTCTATAACCTCGGCTTCAATATTGAAGCTACCGTCGGAACGGCGAATTTCCTGAAGGAGCACGGCATCCGCACAAGAGTGCTTTCAAAGATCACGGACGGCAACAACGATATTGCGAACGCTCTGCGTCAGGGACACATCGCGTACGTTATCAACACGAGTGACGTCGGCTCCGCAGGTCACATGGACGGCCACGAGATCCGCCGCCTGTCCACGGAAAATAACATCACTATGTTCACCGCTCTTGACACGGTTCGCGTTCTGCTTGACGTACTTGAAGAAACAACGATCTGTGTTTCCACGATCGATTCGTGACATAAACAAGAGTTATAGACATGAAAGAAACGATTTTTACGATTAAAAGCAATAAAGAGATCGCTCTGGGAGTATATAAAATGATACTTCTCGGCGACACGACCGCGGTGACAGCCCCCGGTCAGTTCATCAACATAGAGATTCCCGGGCTTTATTTGCGCCGCCCTATTTCCGTCAATGATTGTACGGACGGAGAGCTGACGATCATATACCGCGTCGTCGGCGAAGGAACGGAGGCGATGTCGAAGATGGAGGCAGGCACTTCTCTTTCCGCGCTCACGGGACTCGGCAACGGCTTTGACGTTACGAAGAGCGGGGACAAACCGCTTCTCGTCGGAGGCGGCGTTGGCGTGCCGCCGCTTTATCTGCTCTCTAAAAAGCTCATCGAGCGCGGAGCGCATCCGACCGTCATCCTCGGTTTCAACAAAGTCGAGGAGGTGTTCCTTTATGATGAGTTTGCCGCACTCGGTGCCGACGTTTACGTTGCGACTGCGGACGGCTCGCTTGGGACAAAGGGATTCGTCACCGACGTTATGAAAAACGTCGAATACTCGTATTTTTACTCCTGCGGACCTATGCCGATGTACCGCGCGATGGAAAAGATCGCGGCGACGGACGGCGAATACAGCCTTGAGGAGCGCATGGGCTGCGGTTTCGGTGCATGCATGGGATGTTCCTGCAAAACGACGCTCGGAAACAAGCGCATTTGCGCTGACGGTCCCGTTTTCGGAAGGGAGGAGATAATATGGCAGACACAAGAGTAACGCTTTCGGGATGGGAGCTTGATAATCCCGTGATCCCTGCATCGGGCACGTTCGGCTTCGGACGTGAGTTCTCTAAGCTCTATGACATTAACTGCCTCGGTTCGTTCTCTTTCAAAGGAACGACGCTTCACCCGCGTCCGGGCAACGCGCTTCCGCGTATTGCAGAGTGTAGCTCCGGTATGCTCAACTCGGTGGGGCTTGAAAACCCCGGTGTTGACCACGTTATTGCACACGAGCTGCCCGAGCTTAAGACGTTCTTTCACAAAAAAGTCGTCGCAAACGTCAGCGGATTTGCGATCTCCGAATACGAGGAGGTCTGCAGAAAGCTTGACGGAGAGGACATCGTCGGACTTTTTGAAGTCAACATTAGCTGTCCGAACGTACGCCACGGCGGAATGAGCTTCGGTACGTCGCCCGAAGCGGCGGCAGCCGTCACAAAAGCGGTGAAGGCTGTGACGACGAAGCCCGTTTACATTAAGCTTACGCCGAACGTCACTGACATCGTTTCGATAGCAAAGGCTTGCGAGGAAGCAGGTGCTGACGGCATCAGCATGATAAACACGATGCTCGGTATGCGCATCGACAAGAAAACGAAGAAGCCTATCCTTGCCAACTGCTACGGCGGCGTTTCGGGTCCTGTCGTTTTCCCCGTTGCGCTTCGCATGGTTCATCAGGTATATTCGGCTGTAAAAATTCCCATAATCGGTATGGGCGGCATCTCGTCCGCAGAGGACGTCATTGAAATGATGCTCGCGGGTGCGACCGCGATCGAGGTTGGAGCCGCCAACCTCGTTGATCCGTTCGCATGCAAGAAGATCGTTCTCGATCTGCCGCGGGTAATGGAAAAATACGGAATTGAAAAATTAAGTGACATAATAGGAGGAGCACACAATGGGTAAAGACGTAATCATCGCTTGTGATTTTTCAAGCGCAGAGGCTGTAATGAATTTCCTCGATCTTTTCGGTGAGGAAAAGCCGTTTATCAAAATAGGAATGGAGCTCTTTTATGCGGAAGGCCCCGAAATGGTGCGCGAGCTCAAGCGCCGCGGACATAAGATCTTCCTCGATCTGAAGCTTCACGACATTCCCAACACAGTTAAAAAGGCGATGAAGGTGCTCTCGCGCCTCGACGTTGATATGTGTAACGTCCACGCCACAGGAACTATGGCAATGATGCAGGGAGCCCTTGAGGGACTCACACGCGAAGACGGAACGCGTCCGCTTCTCATTGCCGTAACCCAGCTCACATCCACCGATCAGGAGTCTATGGAGCGCGACCTGCTCATTCACGAGCCGATCGACAAGGTCGTTATGCATTATGCCGAGACTGCGAAAAATTCGGGGCTCGACGGTATCGTTTGCTCGCCGCTTGAGGCAGGTAAAGTGCACGAGCGCTGCGGTAGAGGCTTCATCACGGTAACTCCCGGTGTTCGCTTCGCTGACGGTGATGTCGGTGACCAGAAGAGAGTAATGACTCCCGCCGCCGCGAAGGAAATCGGCTCGGATTATATCGTTGTCGGCAGACCCATCACGGCTGCTGCCGATCCCGTTGCCGCATACCGCCGCTGCGTTGCTGAATTCGTTGGATGATGGCGTGAAAGTCTAATTCCCATTTGCGTTAATTAAACTGTTAGACGCTCAAATCCTCGCGACGCAGAGCTCAACCCACGTCGCCGCACAAGTGCGGCACCGAGGATTTCGATCAATAATTTGTGCCGCCATTGGCGGCGGAATGGAGATTAAAATGGAAAGCTACAAAAGAGAATTTATACAGTTTCTTGAAAAAGCAGGTGTTCTGAAGTTCGGTGATTTCACGGCAAAGTCCGGCAGAAAGATCCCGTATTTCATCAACGCGGGCATGATAAAGACGGGCGAAGAGATCGCAACGCTCGGCGAATTTTACGCAAAAGCATACGCTGAAAAGCTCGGCGACAAAAAGACGGTTCTCTACGGTCCTGCATATAAGGGCATATCCATCGCGGTTTCCGCGGCTGTTGCGCTGTCGAAGAACGGACTTAACGTCCCCTTCTTCTTCAACCGCAAGGAAGTTAAGGACCACGGCGAGGGCGGTGTTTTCGTTGGCTACGTTCCGCAGCCGGGCGAAGAGGTCGTTATCGTTGAGGACGTTATCACCGCAGGCACAGCTATCCGCGAGAGCATGGCTATCCTTTCAGGACTTACAGACGTAAAGGTTGCGGCAACGTTCATCATGGTTGACCGCAAGGAAAAGGGCAAGGGCGAAAAGCTCGCGATGCAGGAAGTTGAGGACGAATTCGGCTTCCCCGTATACTCCGTCGTTGATGTATACGACATTATCGAGTACCTCTCCGAAGACCCCGCAAACGAAGAAAACGTAACGAGAATCAAGAATTATCTTGCAGTGAACGGAGCACAGGCGTAACTTTTACGCCAATGAAGCTTTGATATAATCTGCGAGCAGTTATTTGCGCCGCCGCGCACGGCGGTGAGGAGACTATTATGAGAAATATAATCAATATTTCGGATCTGTCCGTTTCCGAGATCGACGAGCTTATTGCCATAGCGGAGGACATGATCGCGAACCGAGATAAATATAACGAAGTCGCACGTCACAAGACGCTTGCAACGCTCTTTTTTGAGCCCTCAACGAGAACGCGTCTCAGCTTTGAGGCTGCGATGCTCTCTTTGGGAGGCAACGTCCTCGGATTTTCCGATGCGAACTCTTCGTCCGCGTCGAAGGGCGAAAGCGTCTCCGACACGATCTCCGTCGTCAGCGGCTACGTTGACATTATTGCGATGCGCCATCCGAAGGAGGGCGCACCGCTTGTAGCGTCTATGCACTCGCTCGTGCCGATCATAAACGCGGGCGACGGCGGACACCATCATCCGACGCAGACGCTCACAGACCTCTTGACGATTCACCGCGAAAAGGGTAGATTCAACAACTTAACGATCGGTCTTTGCGGCGACCTCAAATTCGGACGTACCGTTCATTCGCTGATCGAGGCGATGTCGAGATATGAGGGTGTCAAATTCGTGCTCATCTCGCCCGACGAGCTGAAGCTGCCGAGCTTTGTTAAGGAAACTTACATCAAAAATCGCGGCATTGAATACGTTCAGTGCTCGTCACTTGAAGATGTCATCGGCGAGCTTGACATTCTTTATATGACACGCGTACAGCGCGAGCGCTTCTTCAACGAGGAGGATTATCTCCGTCTGCGCGACACGTATATTCTTTCAAAAGACAAGCTTGATCGCGCGAAGGACGATATGATCGTGCTCCATCCGCTGCCGCGAGTCAACGAGATATCAACGGCTGTGGACAGCGACCCCAGAGCGTGCTACTTCAAGCAGGCGCATTACGGCAGATACATTCGCATGGCGCTGATAATGAAGCTGCTCGGACTGAGGCTGCCCGACAACGCGTGAGAGTGAGGAGGATTTCCGAATGAATATAGACAGCATAAAAAACGGAATCGTAATTGACCATATCTCGGCAGGGCGCGCCATGCATCTTTATGAGATGCTCAAGCTCGGTGAGCTTGACTGTCCCGTTGCCGTTATCAAAAACGCGCCGAGCCGTAAAATGGGCAAAAAGGACATCATCAAGATCGATTCGCTTTTCGACTTTAACATGGATGTGATCGGTTTTGTGGCGCCGAACGCTACGGTCAACGTCATTCGAAACGGAGAAATGGTTGAAAAGCGTCACCTCGGCTTGCCCGAAAAGCTTACCGACATCGTAAAATGCAAAAATCCCCGTTGCATTACCACAACGGAGACGGATATAGAGCATATTTTCGTCCTCACTGACCGTGAAAAGACGGAATACAGATGTTATTACTGTGACACGAAGGCAGAATGAATATTGCAGGGGAGGCGAAAGCCTCCCCTGTTTTGTGAAGCGGACGAATTAAAGGCTCTCCCAAGGGCAGAGGCTTTTGTCAGTTACTTGCGAACTTCCCCGAGTTCAATTCAGTCACGAATAAAAAAACAGCACACCGTAAAAGTGTGCTGTTTTTCTGACCCGTAGGAGAATCGAACTCCTGTTTGCGCCGTGAGAGGGCGCCGTCTTAGCCGCTTGACCAACGGGCCATGCCTTTGAAGCTTTGCTATTATATCACATAAAATCTCGCTTTGCAATATCTTTTTTTCAAAAAATATAAAAAAACCGCAAAAGGAAAATCTGCAACCGTACCAAACGGAAAAAGCCAAGTCAAATGTTATTTGTTGCCGCCTGTCATCATATATATGTTGTGATACAATCCACGAAAGGATGTCGGTTTCCAAAGTGAATTTGCACTATAGATCAATCGAAAAAACGTATACGCCGCCTCGCCGCGGATTAACATCTGCGGAGGTGGAGGCGTCGCGGCGGCGCCACGGCGCAAATATTATAGAACGCGGACGGAAGAAAACTTTCCTCCGTCGGTATCTGGAGGGCTTTTCAGATCCGATAATCAGAATCCTGCTCGGTGCGCTCGTTCTGAACGTGATAGTTTCGATCGGTCACGTGGACGTGTATGAAACGGTGGGGATCGTCGTAGCCGTGCTGATCTCAACAGTCGTGTCTGCGCTCTCGGAGCACGGCAGCGAACGCGCATTTGAAAAGCTGTCGGAGGCATCGTCACGCAGTGAATGCAGCGTTATACGGGACGGAGAAACGATGGCGGTGCCGTCGTCGGAGCTCGTTGTGGGCGACACTGTCATTCTCGGCGCGGGCGACGGCATACCGGCTGACGGCATCATCGTGTCGGGACGGCTCTCCGTCGATCAGAGCCCGCTGAACGGCGAATCCAAAGAGGAAGAAAAAATGCCTCTCGTAAAAGTCAAAGACGGCGCTGACGTTTCTCTTGACAGTACGCACGCGCTTTTTTGCGGATGTATCGTTACGTCGGGATCGGGAGAAATGGAGGTTACGGCTGTTGGCGAAAAGACCGTTTACGGCAATATCGCCGCATCTCTCTGCAACGAAAAGCGCGACAGTCCTCTGAAGCACCGACTCTCGGAGTTGGCGGGAAGCGTCAGCTCGATCGGATATGCCGCCGCAGTATTGGTTGCCGTTGCGTATCTGTTCAACGTATATTTTATCGCTAACGGCATGGAGCTGTCTGCGGTGATAGCGGCGCTGTCGGATGGCAGAGTCCTCATCGCAGAGCTGATCTCCGCCCTGACGCTTGCCATATCGGTGCTCGTCGTTGCCGTTCCAGAGGGACTGCCGATGATGATAACGGTGGTGCTCTCCTCGAACATGAAGCGGATGCTCCGCGACAATGTCCTTATAAGGAAGCTTGTGGGCATTGAGACTGCGGGCAGTCTTAACATTCTCTTTTGCGACAAAACGGGTACACTCACCCGCGGTGATTTTGCAGTCACAAAATACATCACGGCTGTAGGCGAGGCACCGACAGTGACGCATCTTAAAAGAAGCCGCGCCATATACGAGCTTTATTTATTGTCCTGCCGATATAACACCGACAGCAGGATCGGTGTTCGCGGTACACGTCGGCAGGCTTTGGGAGGCAACGCCACGGACCGTGCGCTGCTTGATTCCGTCATTGACGAAAAGCAGCCGACGAATGCCCGAGTTATATATAAACTGCCGTTTGACAGCAAAAACAAATACTCGTTAGCCGTCGTTGACGCGCCCGACGGGCGAATGACGCTCATCAAAGGTGCGCCTGAGCTGATACTGCCGCGAGCAGAATCATATATTGACGGGGACGGAGAGCGCCGTCTTTTCCGTTCGCAAAGGCAAATCAAAGAAAGATGCCGCGAGCTGTCGCAGAGAGGGTGCCGCGTCGTTGCGGTCGCGGTGGCGGACGGGGATCGTCGCACGCTCCCCGAAACGCTCTCGTTTGTTACGCTGATTTCCATTAACGACGAGCCGCGCACGGAGGCGGCGTCGGCGGTATCGGAGATACGCGGCGCGGGCGTGTCCTTGGTGATGATAACGGGCGACGGCGCGGACACGGCACGCGCAATTGCGGAAAGAGTCGGAATCGTTGATTCCGACTCGGACATTTTGCTGTCGGGCGAGGAGCTCCGCTCGCTGACGGACGAAAATCTGACGCGGCTTTTGCCGCGTGTCCGCGTTATCTGCCGCGCCCTGCCGAGCGATAAGGAGCGGCTTGTACGCATATCGCAGGCGGCGGGACTCGTTGTGGGGATGACGGGTGACGGTGTGAATGACGCGCCTGCCCTGAAAGCATCGGACGTCGGTTTTTCGCTCGGGAGCGGAACGGAGGTCGCAAAGGAGGCAAGCGACATCGTTATCCTTGATGATAATATCAAAAGCATCGGACGTGCGACACTTTACGGCAGAACGATCTTTGATAGCATAAAAAAATTCATCGTCTTTCAGTTGACGATGAATCTTTGTGCCGTCGGCGTGTCCGTGCTTGGGCCTTTCATCGGCGTTGAGTCACCCGTCACGGTGATACAGATGCTGTGGGTGAATCTGATCATGGACACACTCGGCGGGCTCGCCTTTGCAGGCGAGGCGCCGAGAAGCGACTATATGCGTGAGCCGCCTAAGCGGCGCGACGAGAAGATACTCGGTGTAGATGAGCTTTACCGCGTGTTTGTAACGGGCGGTTTTGCCGTCGTTATGTCGCTTTGTTACCTGAAGCTACCGTTTTTCCGCGATGCATTCGGATACGAAACCGATTACGGACGGTTTATCACCGTGTTTTTCGCCATGTTCGTTTTCTGCGGTATCTTCATGGCGTTCAACTGCCGAACGACGCAGATCAATCTTGCCTCGCACATAAGCAAAAATCCGGCGTTTCTGTTTATAATGGCGATGACGGCGTCAGTACAGCTTTTGATCGTGTATTTCGGCGGCGAGGTGTTCCGCACGACGCCGCTTTGCGCGCGCGACTTGTGCTTTGCGCTCGCGTTTGCGTTTTCGGTGGTGCCGTTTGACCTTTTGCGCAAGTGCGTCGTCAGGATGAAGAAACATAGATGAGAATCAAAAAGAACCTTCGGTGTGTACCTGCCGCTGAGCAGGTACACAGTTATGATCGTCTACGGCGAGTTATGGTTCACTTTACCAAGTTATGATGCCCTCACGGGCAGTTTAGAACGCAGTGGCGATCATATCATAACGCTTGCGTAGCAAGCGCATAACGGTGTAGCCTCATCACTCATAACTGAATTTGTTTGCTCGGGAAAAAAGACAGAGATTTTATGTACTCTGTCCTTTTTGTCTGTAGATATTTTTAATTTGAAATTATTTTACCGCCAACACGCTGCGAGAGAGTTCTTATTTAGAGAAAAAGGCAGCGATATTCTTTACGCCCGCGACGGCGACGGCGTCGTCTGCCGCAGGGATTGAGTTGGTGTTGTGGGATGTAACGAGCGGATGAATGTCGTATGCGTTCATATGGTGCAGGAGCATTTTTGCGGTTTCGTAAGCTGCATCGCCGTTGCCGTCGCCGCCACCGACTAAAATGACGGCGCCGCGTTTCGGCTTTGTGATAACAGTTTCACCGCGGAAAAATCTGCCGCAGAAATATGTCTGCAACCGACTTCCGACGTCGAGCAGTTTTCCGGTCAGCTCAGAAAAATATATCGGAGACGCGATCACGATGTTGTCGCATTCTTCGATGTAGGTGTATATCTGTTGCATTTCATCGTTTATGGCGCAACCTCGGTTTTTCCAGCAGTATCTGCAATCAATGCACGGGGAAATGTTGCATCTGTAAGCGTTGACGGTGCGATATTCGCCCGGAAGTTCGGATGTGAAGATATTTATGAGGCTGACGGTGTCGCCACTCGGACGCGGCGATCCGTTCAAAATGAGAGTTTTCATTAACCTCTCCTCTTACTGTCAAGATAATCCTGAAGTATTATCTCCGCCGAGAGCGTGTCGACTTTGCCCTTGCGGTTTTTGCCGCGAGTGTCTGTCAGATTCATGATCTGATGAGCCGCTGAGGTCGTCAGCCGCTCATCAAAGAGCGTCACCTGCAGTCCCGTCAGCTCTTCAAGCATTGCGGCAAACGCACGCGCTTTTTCGGCGCGAGGTCCTTCCGTACCGTTCATGTTTACGGGCAACCCCAGAACGATCTCACAAACGTCGTTCTTTTTTGCCGCTTCGGCAACGGCTTCCGCAGTTTTTCTCATGCCCGTTGCCTTAACGGTTCCGATACCTGACGCAAGAAAACCTGACAAGTCGGATAAAGCAAGTCCTGTTCGGGCGTCTCCGTAATCGACGCCGAGTATACGTTTATGTTTTATCATAACCCTCCGTTATAGCTCAATGCCGCGCTCGGCGATGAAGGCTTGTACCTCGTCTTCGGTTGGAATAGAGTCAAGCAGCCCGTGACGCGAAATGGAGATCGCCGCCACGACGTTCGCGTATTTGACGGCACGCATGATGTTTCGGCTCTTCGCATATTCTACGGCGAGAGCGGCTGTGAAAATGTCGCCCGAGCCCGACGTATCGGCTCGCTGGACGTTATGTGCAAGAACGATATTATAATATTTGCCGTCGTATAGGAAAGCTCCGCGCTCACCCATTTTGACGACGTAGTATTTGGCACGAACCATAGACGAAAGACGAATGACGGCGCGCAGACAGTTTTCGGTCGTTGACGGCGCGATACCGCTGTACATCTGAAGCTCACTTTCGTTGGGGCAGAATACCTCGCAGGGATATAGCTTGCCGAGCGGATAGTCCGCACGCGCTCCCTGGGCGCTGACGATTAAGGGTATGTTCTTTTTCGCCGCAAATTCGGTGGCGGAGATGGCGGTGCGCTCGGGGATAAGAAGCTTCATTACAGCCGCGTCGGGAAGTGCCGTATATGCCTCTTCGACGTCAACAGATGAAAGGAACGAGTTTGCTCCCGGGAAGTGGATCACGTGCTTTTCTCCATCGGGAGTGACCGCAACGGAGGAAAGCCCCGTTGCCGCACGTCTTTCCGAGAATATGAAGCGCGTGTCTATGCTCATTTCACGGTAGAGGGCGCGCAGACGCTGACCGTTGGTGTCGTTGCCGACACGGGCGCAAAGAATTGCTTCTGCACCGAGAGCGGTCGCTGTTATGGAGTATGTAGCTCCCGTGCCGCCGGGCACATAGTCATAGGTGATTCCATGGACGGGCTTGCCGACTTCGGGTAAAGCATCGGTGCGCTGAACAAAATCCATATTAGCTTCGCTGATAACGAGTAATCTTGGCTTCATTTTCCTCTCTCCTTGCGTTTTTTATATACGGTTTAATTATACAATAATATTGGGGGAAAATCAACAAAAATCAAAGCTTTCCCCGATTTGCGTTCACATAATGATGCAGAGAAAAATCGCGCCGCCGTCGCGGTTGGCGCGGCGGCGGTCGAGATAAAACATATAACAGTTTTTGCTGCCCCCACTGCATTTTCCGCAAGCCCTAAGGGCTGTCTGTTATGACTTAGTTGGCGGAATGCTTCGAGAGAAGCTTCTGTCTTTCGTCCCACAGACGCTGGGATAAGTCAACGTAATAGGTGTGCGGATTTTCGAAGCGGAGTACCTCATCCCAAAGGGAGTGGAGCTGAAGCAGACAATATTCGCGTGTCGCCTCGATGGGGGGATTTTTGTAAATGCACTCGCCGTTTTTGAAGATCTGCTTCAAAAGCGGACGTGCGTAATAATCGGTGAGAGTTTTGCGCTTCCAGGTGTAGCTCGGGTCGAAGATCTCAAGCGGCTGCTTGTCGTCGATAATTTCATCGTGGAGCGTGATGAGGTCTGCGATCGCCTTGCCCGTTTCCTTTGAGAAAAGACGGTACACGTTTTTGAAGTGAGGGATCGTGATCTTTGCAACGTTTTCGCTGATCTTGATCTTCGGGATAATGTTGCCTTCTTTATCTTCAACGGCTACGAGTTTATATACACCGCCGAAGACGGGCGAGCTTTTCGATGTGATAAGGCGTTCGCCGACGCCGAACGCGTCAACGGCGGCGCCCTGGCGGATCATGTCGCGGATGAGATATTCGTCAAGCGAGTTGGAAACGAGTATTTTGCAGTAATCAAAGCCCGCGTCGTCGAGCATTTTGCGCGCTTTTTTTGAAAGATACGTAATATCGCCCGAATCAAGACGGATCGCACATTTTTTTATGCCTTTCGGCAATAAAACCTCGCGGAATGCGCGGATCGCGTTCGGGATCCCGCTTTTGAGGACGTTATAGGTGTCAACGAGGAGCGTTGCTGATTCGGGATAAAGCTCGCAGTACGTGCGGAAGGCTTCGTATTCGGTGTCAAACATCTGAACCCACGAGTGAGCCATCGTTCCCGTTGCGGGAACGCCGTAAAGCTCATCTGTCGCGGTGCAGGCTGTGCCGTTTACACCGCCGATATAGGCGGCTCTTGCGCCGAGGATGGCGGCGTCGGCATTGTGTGCACGGCGCGAGCCGAACTCGCTGATGGCTCTGCCGTCGGCGGCGCGGACGATACGCGAAGATTTCGTTGCGACGAGGGACTGATGATTAATCGTCAGAAGCAGATACGTTTCAATGAACTGTGCCTCGGGTGCGGGAGCCCGAACGGTTATGATCGGCTCATTCGGGAAGATGACGGTGCCCTCAGGCATCGCCCACATATCGCCCGTGAAACGGAAATTGCGAAGATAATCGAGGAACTGTTCGTCGAAAATGCCCTTGCCGCGAAGATACTCAATGTCCTCTTCGTCAAAGTGAAGATTTTTAACGTAGTCTATGATCTGTTCAAGTCCTGCCGCAACGGCGTAGCCGCCGCCGTCGGGAACGGAACGGAAAAACACGTCAAAATAGGAGATTTCATCGGCTTTGCCGCATTTCAAATATCCGTTTGCCATTGTAAGCTCATAAAAATCACAGAGCATTGTCAGATTGCGTTCGTTTTTCATGGATCATACACTCCGATTTTTCAAGATATATGTATTATTATATATTCTTTTCCCGATTCTTGCAATAACGTAAGCTTAAATAATGTAAAAATGCTATATAGTATAGATAAAAAATCGGCAGAGAAATCTCTGCCGATTTTGTGACTTTACGCACCCGACGTGCCCTTGGGCACAAGTGCGATTATGAGAACGATGACGGCAACCGCAATCAATATTGCGATAATGATGCCGACAGCGCCGTTATCTTCGTCTACGGCGCCGAGGACCTCGCCTTCTTCTTCTCCGTTGATATCGCCCGTAACCTTGCCATTGTTATCGGTCGTTCCTGCCGCACCGCCTGTTGTTTCAACGTCGCCTACGATGCCGCTGTTGTTCGTGTCGCTTCCGTTACCGATAACGCCGCCGCTGTTATTTGTGCCGTTACTGTTGTCGTTGTCGGAAATGCCGCTGTGCGTTGTGTCGTTATTGTTGTCCGTTGCAGCGTCGCGTCTGCCGTTATATCTGTCGGTAGTGTTGCCGGTGTAGTGACCTGTATCCGTTGTGACACCGCCGCCGTTGCCGGCAAAGGAATTGTTGTTTCCGTTTGTGCCGTTACCGACGGAATAACCGTTATCCGGCATTGTCGATCTGCTGTCACGGTCTGCGGCAAATGATATTACCGACATCGCGGGCAACAAAAGCATTACCGTCATGGCAAAGACTGCAACGGAAGTGATCGTCTTTACTATGGCTTTTTTGCTGTTCTGTTTCATAATGACTTCGTGTAGGAGTCCTTTCGATCATTATAGTGCATCGCTTGCGATGCAGTTATAGTTTTGCCGTGACTGTGGCTTTATATAAGAGGAAATCATTGGAAAAATGTGTGGCACTGTCGACGGCGCACCGTCGCCGCCTTGACCGAGTCTATTATGTGTGATATAATCAATGCGGAAAAATAATGCTTTGACGGGAGCGACCGCGCACGCCTGTGTGCGGAGAGAGGGAAACATGAAGGTTCTGCATCTGATATCGGGAGGCGACAGCGGCGGCGCAAAAACGTGCCTTTTTTCGCTGTACTCGTCTTTGCGCCATCTTGCAGACATCCGTGTGGCGTGCCTTTTTGAGGGCGCCTTTTACCGTGATCTCCCCGACGTTGGCGTTGACTACGTGCTTTTCCGTCAGAAAAACCGATTCGATCTGTCCGTTGTGAACGATATCGCAAGGATGATCAACGACGAGGGTTTTGATATTCTGCACGTGCACGGAGCAAGAGCGAATTTTGTTGCGTCTTTCGTAAAAAACAAGATCTCGGCTCCTGTTGTGACGACGATGCACAGCGATTATTTGTACGATTTTGAATCGCCCGTCAAAAAGATCCTCTTTACGGGACTTAACATTTACGCACTTCGCAAAATACCGTATTACGTAACCGTTTCCGACACGTTCCGCTGTGAGATGATACGCCGCGGCTTTAAGCCGAATTCCGTTTACACGGTATATAACGGCATGGACTTTTCTAAAGTTCCGTCTGATACAGTAGATCGTGCGGAATATTGCCGCCGTCACGGCTTTGAGTATGACCCCGGCAAAATATATATCGGCACTGCCGCCCGTCTTGAGCCCGTAAAGGGTGTCGATGTTTTCATAAAAGCCGCAGGAGAGATCCTCCGCCGTTATAACAATGTGGAGTTTCTTATCGCAGGTGACGGCAGTGAGCGTGATCGTCTTGAGAGAACTGCCAAAGAAACGGGACACGGGGACAGCATCCGTTTTCTCGGATACGAGCGCGATATATATTCATTTTACAATCTGATAGATATCAACACGCTCGCGTCGCGCTCGGAGGGCTTGCCCTATTCGATGCTTGAGGGCGCCGCTGTCGGCAAGGCTTTTGCGGCGTCACGCGTCGGAGGAATTCCGACGCTGGTGCGCGACGGGGAAACGGGGCTTTTGTTTGAGCCCGAAGATCACTGTGAGCTTGCCGAAAAGCTTGCGCTGCTCATTGATTCGCCCGATCTGCGTCAAAAACTCGGAGATAACATCAAGGCGCGTGTGATGTCCGAATTTTCCGCAGAGCGCTTTGCACGCGATTATTTCAAGGTGTATGAAAATCTTCTGCGTGATCACGCTGACGTGACCGAGTACAAAAAACATTACGACTATATTTTCTCAGGATATTACGGATTTGACAATAACGGCGACGATGCTGTGATACTCTCACTGACGGAGAAGCTGAAACTTGCCGAACCCGATGCGCGTATCGCGGTCTTGGCGCACGATCCGAAGCGGAGTGCGATCCGTTACGGCATTGACACGTACGGACGAATGCGTCCGTTTGCGCTCTATGGTGTCATAAAAAAGTCGCACGTTTTACTGTCGGGCGGCGGTTCGCTTTTGCAGGATGAAACGAGCGTAAAATCTCTTTATTATTATCTCTATGTTATCCGCATTGCCAAAAAGTACGGGCTTCCCGTTATGATGATCGGCAACGGTGTCGGACCGCTTCACCGACAGCGGAGCCGTACCTTGACGGCGAAGATCATAAATGAATGCGTTGATGATATAACGCTGCGCGACGAGGATTCAATGGAGCTACTTAACACAATCGGTGTGACCGCACCGAAAACGCTCGCCGCGGACCCCGCGCTTCTGCTCTCAGGTAAGCCGAAAGCTGAAACCGAGCGTTTGATGCGCGCCTGTGGGATCCCTGAGGGCGAATATATAACGGTGTCGCTCCGCGAATGGCGACGCTGTGCTGAGGACATGGAAACGTCGGTTGCGGCGGTGCTCTGCCGCCTGCGTGACCGGTACAGATGCAGTATCGTTTTCGTCCCGATGCAGATGACTGCCGACACGGACATTTCCTGCCGTATTGCGGCGATGATAGGCGAGGGCGCGTATACGGTGTCACGTCAGCTCGGCATAAAAGATATCATCGGGCTGATAGGCGGCGCAAAATTGAATATTGCAATGCGCCTGCACGCGACGGTGTATTCCGTTTCGGAGGGAGTGCCGACAGTGGCGCTCAGATATGACCCGAAGGTCAGCGGCTTTATGCGATATGCAGGACTGCGGCACGTCATTGACGTTAAAACGCTGACGGCGGACGAGCTGTATCATGCCGCCGTCTTAGCCATGTCGACACGTGTTGATATAGAACGGCGCGACGAGCTTCGCAAGAAGGCGATGCTCAATATTGAGCACGCCGTATCCCTGAAAAACAAAGAAAAAAGCCGCGACGAGTCGCGGCAGGAGTGACTATTATGGATGAAAAAAGATTCAGAAAAAATGATTCGGGATTTGTGTGCACGAACTGCGGTTTTGAGGTTGAGCCTCTCGGATATACGTCGCGCAACCATTGTCCGCGATGCCTTTGTTCGCTTCATCTTGACATAAATCCCGGGGACAGAGCCGCAGGATGCGGCGGCATCATGCGTCCCGTCCGCGCGGAGCCTGACAGAAAGCGTGGCTACATCATCATTCACAAATGCGAAAAATGCGGTGCTGTAGGGCGCAACCGCGCCGCTCACGAGGCATCGGTACAGCCCGACAACATTGACCTTTTGATCGAGCTGACGAGCCGCGTTGAATAAATAAAACAGAGTTACTCGGCATCCTCCGGAAGCTCGATGGTTTTAAGCGCGGCATCAGAGATCTTGCCGTGAACGCGCTCGTAATATGCGATGTTCTGGCGGAGCATGTGCAGGATGTGGTTGTTCGGCGTGCGCTTCTCAGCAGCCGCGATGTAGTATAAACGGCGCATAAGATCTTCAGAAAGTCGGACGTTCATATTTTTATCGTTTTTCATTGTGTACCTCAAAAATCAGAATTCATTTTTTATATTTTACTATATTATCGCACAAAAGTAAACAGCAAAAAAGGAGGTGGAGGCTTGACGGCGGTATATATCATTTTGATAGCGGTGCCTGTTTTTGCGGCGGCATTTTATGCAGTCGGCGAATATTTTTATAAGGTTGCGATAAAGCGTCCCGCCTCACCGCCCAATGAATACGAGGAGCAGTTCCGTGCCGCGCTCACGGGCACGGACCGCGAATATATGCTCGCCGAAACGGCACAGCGTAAGCAGTATCTGAAGTCGAATGACGGCGAACGCGTGTCGATCGTAAGCCGAGACGGACTCTGTCTTTCTGCGAAGCTTTTTTCGGTGACGGAGGCAAACAAAACCGCAATTCTCGTACACGGCTATAAAAGCGCGGGCTACGTCGATTTTACGTATCTTTCGGGCGAGCTTTTGTCTTTGGGATATAATATTTTAATGATAGACCAGCGTGCGTCGGGCGAAAGCGAGGGGGAGGCGACCTCGTTCGGTGTTTTTGAGCGTTATGACGTTGAAGGCTGGTGCCGATTCGTTGCGGAACGGTACGGGACGGAGCATAAGATCGTTCTTTTCGGCTGTTCTATGGGAGCGGCGACGGTGCTGATGGCATCGGAGCTCGCCGGAGTGAAGGCGACCGTATCAGGCATCGTTGCCGACTGCGGTTACACCTCACCGCTTGAACAGTTTCGCTACATCGTGCGCCGCGATTATCATCTGCCGCCGACACCGATACTTGCGGCGGCGGAGCTTGTGTGTCACCGTCGCGCAGGCTGGCGATTCAACGATGCCGACGCGGCACGCGCCGTGAAAAACACGACGGTGCCGATACTTTTTATCCACGGTGACGCTGACAAATACGTGCCGGCACGCTTCACAATCGACAACTATGAAGCTTGCGCCTCGCGCCGCGAGCTTTTGATCGTGAACGGAGCGCCACACGCGTACAGCATTTATAAAAATCCGAAGCTTTATATGGCGAAGCTATATGATTTTTTGGAATCGATTTAAGGACGAACGGTTATGATAACTGATAACGAAAACAAAAGAACGGTGCTTTTGGCGATGAGCGGCGGTGTAGACAGCGCCGCAGCGGCGCTGTATCTGTGTGATTCGGGCTACGACGTCACGGGTGTGACGTTTTTTATGCACGGCACGGACGAGGAAGCAAACGATTTTTTATCATATAAAGAAAATACTGCGTCATATAAAGCACGAGAGCTCTGTGACGCGCTCGGTATCGGTCACATTGTCCGCGACAAGCGGCGTGAGTTTGCAATAAATGTGACCGAGCCGTTCGTTGCCGCTTACGCCGACGGAAAAACGCCAAATCCGTGCGTTATCTGTAATAGAACCGTCAAGCTTCGCGAGCTTTTGCTGCTTGCGGATGAGATGGGATTTGACTTTATCGCAACGGGGCATTATTCGTGCATTGAGAGGCTGCCAAACGGGCGAACGACGCTCAAGGTCTCCGCGGACGCGAAAAAAGATCAAAGCTATATGCTTTATACGCTTCCGCAAACGGTGCTGTCACGGCTCATTTTGCCGCTTGGCGACAAAACGAAGCCTGAGGTGCGGGAATACGTCACCTCTCGCGGATTTGCTGTAGGCGGTGCGGCGGACAGCCAGGATATATGCTTTATACCGGACGGAGATTATGCATCCTACATGGAGCGTGCGGGTTTTGCGCACAAAAAAGGGAACTACGTTGACCGCGACGGCAACGTCCTCGGCAGACACCTCGGATTTGCACGTTACACGAGCGGACAGCGCAAGGGCCTCGGCATCGCGCTCGGAAAGCCGGCGTATGTTATTGACAAGAGCGCCGTCGATAACACGGTGACGGTCACGCTCGACGAGAGGGATCTGTTCTCGAACACGGTCATGATCGGGGACGTATATACATCTGCATTTGAATCTGTGACGGAGCCTTTCCGTGTCACAGCGAAAATACGGTATACGCCGCGCGAAGCGGCGGCAACGGTGTATCCCGAAGGGGACGTCTGGCGAGTCGTTTTCGATGAGCCGCAACGCGCACCGACGAGAGGGCAGCATTGTGTGTTCTATCGTGACGGTGTGCTTGTGGGCGGCGGCGAGATCCGCTGACGCGGACTCGCAAAAGCGGAGATTTTCACTTGCTTGGTGCGCGGTATGCGTCAGTATGGCTGCGGAAAATGCGCATTCGGCTGCGCCGAACCGTGAAAACTCAAGGCGGCGAGGTCCGCTGACTCCTTCGCAAAAAAACGTATATTTTCATAAAAACTCCGTAAACTACTAAAAAAGTTTACGGAGCTTTATTTTATTATGGCAAAAAGTATAGTGACGCTTTGTCGTCCCGTATATATCACGTCGTCTGCGTCCGTTGCGGGGTATAACGAGGAAAAAGGGCCGCTCGGCGGCAGCTTTGACATAACGGACGAAACGGGCGAGGATAAATTCGGCAAAGAAACGTGGGAAGGCTCGGAGGGAGAGATGCAGCGTCTTGTTCTCACCCGTGCGCTTGAAAAAGCGGGGCTTGACGAGTCGGAGTTGTCGGCGATATTTGCAGGCGACCTGCAGAATCAATGCGTCGGCTCAAATTATGGACTGCTCGGCTTTGACGTGCCGTTTTTTGGGTTGTACGGAGCGTGCTCAACGTGCGCGGAGGGGCTGATACTCGCATCGATTCTGTCCTCCGCATACGGCGTGACGACGGCATCTGTTGCAAGCTCGCACAACTGCGCCGCGGAGCGTCAGTTCCGTTATCCGATCGAGTACGGCGGACAGCGCGCACCCACCGCGCAGTGGACGGTGACGGGCGCAGGCGCGTTCATTCTTTCGCCCGACGGTGACGGGACGGCGCCGTCTGTCACGGACGTTTTGCCCGGACGGAGTATTGACCGCGGGATCAACGATCTGAACAACATGGGCGCGGCGATGGCGCCCGCCGCTATCGACACGCTGTCGCGCTATTTTGACGAATCGGGGCGAAGCCCCGATTCGTTTGATCTCATCGTGACGGGAGACCTCGGATTTGAGGGAAGCCGCATTCTCTCTGAATTTATGTCGTCAATGGGGTATCCGATCGGTAACCTTCATGCTGACTGCGGACTTATGATATACGACCGCGAGGGCGACGACAAACATGCGGGCGGCTCGGGATGGGGATGCTCCGCATCCGTTTTGTCGGCGCATATACTGCCGCGTATGATGCGCGGTGAGCTCTCCGATATTCTATTCATGGCGACGGGGGCGCTGATGAGCCCCGCAAGCGTTCAGCAGGGTAACAACATCCCCGGAATATGCCATCTCGTTCATATAGTCATGCCGCAAAAGCGAAGAGGAGAAAAATAAAGAATGGATAGAATTCTCGATTATATCATTACGTTTGCCGTTGGCGGCGCGATCTGCGTCGTCGCACAAATATTGATAGACAAAACGAAGCTGAATCCGGCGCGTATTCTTGTTGCGTACGTTTCTGTAGGCGTGCTCCTTTACGCCATCGGGCTGTACGAGCCCTTGATCGAGTGGGCGGGCGCGGGCGCGCTCACGCCCCTGACGGGCTTCGGTTCGCTGATCGGCAAGGGGATCAAAGAGGCGGTAAGCGAAAAAGGACTTCTCGGCGCGCTGACGGGCGGACTTACTTCCGCGGCGGCGGGAATTTCCGCGGCTCTCGTTTTCGGTTATCTCGCCGCCTTGATTTTCAAAGCGAAGGCGAAGAAGTAGCATACCGTGAACGGTGTGCAATTGATTCTGCAAAAGACGTGCACCACATGAGAAAACACAGCGCAAAAAAGGAGTTGCCTTGCGGCAACTCCTTTTGATTTTGTAATTATCCGATAAGACTCATAAAGAAAGCAAACTTTTCACGGTCCTTTACCGGATCGAGCTCTGCGATGACCTCGAGAATGCGGGACACCATCTCGGGCGTTATCACGTTGCTGTTTTCGGCAAGCTTTTTTGCGGTTTTCATATAAAATGCAAGCCGATCCTTGTCGCTCACAACGTCGGTGTTGCGGATCGAATCAAGCAGATCTTCAAAAACTGAAAGTCTTGCATCGTTTTTTTTCTTTCGGTGAGCTTCCAAAAGCTCTTCTTCCTCGGCTTTGCGAAGTATTTCCTCATGTGTAAGCTCTTGAAGCATAGCGGAATAGGTATCTAAAAGCTTTTGATTCGTTGTTTCGCGGCACTTTACGATCGTTTCGATCGCGCTTGCCTTTGCTTGAGCGCCGATGTCGCCTGGTCCGTCTGACTGTATGGAAAGTACAGAATCAAGCGCAGATATGATATGCTCGTTATCGCGCTCGATGCGTCGTATTTCGTAAAGCATTCCCTCGACGGTGAGCTCGGGTGCGGGCTCGCTTTCGGCTTTGGCGGCAGCCGTTGCTGCTGCGATTCTTTCTTTAGCTTCGGCAACCTTTTCCTTGCTGATAAGCTCCGCTTCCTTCGCCTTTTCTTTAGCCTCGGCAAGCTTTGCTTCCGCGTTCTTTATCGTCTGCTTTGTCCATGCCGCGGCGTCGCGTGCGGCAACGGCAACCGTTTTTGCGGCTTCCTTTGCAACCTCGCTCATCTTGCGTTCGACTTCCGCCTTGCGCTGTGCGCGCTCTTTTGCGCGTTCACGGCGTGCTTTTTCGCGCTCGACTTCTGCGCGGATTTTTGCCCTTACTTCCTCGTCGTTGATGTCGCCAAGAACATCCTCGATAACCTCTTCGAAGGGCTCAACAGCCTCTTCCGATTCAGCGTCGGATCCGGCTTCTTCGGCTTTAACGGCTTCGGCGGCTTCGTTGATTTTCGCGGCATAATCGCGGAAAGCGTCGTTGAGCTTGGCGAAAACATCATCGATCTTTTTTGCGGATTTGTCGGCAAGTTCGGAAACCTCCTCGCTTGCGACTTTAGCTGTAGCTTTTGCTTTTACTATGAATTCATCAAAGTTAAAATTATTGTTCATATCGTCCTCCTGTGACGTAATATCTACGGGAGAACTCGCGAGGACGATGACGGTTTCGTCACCGTCAAGATAGCGTGCCCTCCCTTTTTTTACAAGACCCAAAGCCCTTTTAGGGTAGGTCACACCTATCATTTCACCCTCGCTCGACAGAACGGTTACGTTTTTTTCCATGGGTGTCTTCCCCTCCTTTGTTCATTAAAGCGAATATTCAATTGTACCTGCATACGCATGATTTTTTGTTATGAGTTTACTCTCCCTCGTATACATTTTGATGATACCACAAAATCGTAGCGCCGTCAAGGGAAAATCAATCGGCATTTGTTTTGTTCTCGTGCGCGAGCAAGTCGATGACAACGGCACCGCCTACGGCGAGCACGACTGAGAGGAGGGCAGAGTTGACCATGATAGGTGCGAAGCGCGCCGCGGCATGAAATGAATAGACCCCAGCGTCGGCAAGATGCAGTATCAGGCGCGACATGATCACCTCAAATATGGCGGCGCCCGAAAAGAAGAAAAAGAAGAGAACGGCGTCCACGGAGATCGAGAGACGGTTATTCATAAAGCTATGTATAAATGCATAAATCTTTGCGTTTTTCATAATTATCCTCGAAATTATTAAAATAATTACCGAAAATAATTATAATATAATATTGCGGAAAGCTCAATAATATAATAATGGCAATAAAATCAAAATATTACAATGTGTTTAATAACAATGCGGCAGATGCGATAATAGCGAAGAACAAAGTGGCGCATACGCTCGATTACAAACCAAAAATGAGAAAATAGATTAAAATTAACCAAAATAATGAAATAATATACGCATATACACCTCGTTGCGAGTGACAAAATCCGTCATTTCGCCAAGGAGGAAAAAAGCGGCGGCGCAAAGTGGCTGATTTTTAATTTTTTCGACTGAAAAACAGATGATATGATTAATTCACGATAAAAATTGCAAAGGATGAACAGATCATGACAGTAACTTTCAGCATAAATAAAGAAGCAGTGTGCGCCGCGACGGTACGTGACGAAGAGTATACGGCTTTATATCTTCTGACGGTGGAGCGAAAAGCCGACGTCGATGCGGGACCAATTCGGGGCTCGTATAATATAACGGCTGTTTTTATGGACAAAAACGGTACCGAAAAAAAGACGGTGAGAGACGTCACCTCCTCGCCGACGAGGGCGATCGAGCTCTTTTCGCTCGTTGTAAACGGGTGCGTCACACCAACGACGCTATACGACGTGATTTATGATATATTAGAATGAAAATCCCGTGTACGTGCTCATAAAAGTAGAAAAATATTGTTGCTCTGCGGTGTTATTTGTGATACAATAACTTTGTATATGTTTATATGGATTGGTAGGTGAGCATGATTGGATAAATCGAGTATCAGCCGCATGGTTGAACAAAAGATACAGCAGGCGATCCGCGATTTCGGAATGGCACATAAGCTGAACGGAATTTTGATCGGATATTCCGGCGGTGCCGATTCGGGAGCGTTGCTTCACTATCTATATAATTATGCGAAGAACCACAATATACATATCGCCGCCGTTCACGTGAACCACGGGATCCGCGGAGAGGAGGCGGACCGCGACGAAGAATTTTGCCGTGCAGTCTGCGAAAACCTCGGAATTGAGCTTTTTGTTGACAGATTTGACGTTCCCGCCATCGCCGCACGCGACGGCAAGGGCATCGAGGAAGCCGCACGCGGCGTTCGCTACAGAACGTTCCACCGCTTGATCGACGAGCACGAGGAGCTTCGTCATATCGCGCTTGCACATCACGCCGAAGATAACATGGAAACGATGATCTTCAACATGATCCGCGGTGCGGGAACACGCGGGCTTGCGGGCATTCCGCCCGTGCGCGGCGAGCGCGTCATTCGTCCGCTTATATACTGCACCAAAAGTGAGATCATAGGCTACTGTATTGCAAACGACATTCCTTATGTCAACGATACGACGAACAGCGACGTTGATTATACGCGCAACTACATAAGGCAGGAGATACTGCCGCGTTTGCGCAACATTAACCCGTCCCCCGAGATCGCCATCTCACAGCTGTGTACGCTCTTGCGTAACGATGACGTATATATTCAGGGGCAGGCGATGAAATTTGTCCGCGAAAATGGGATTGATACATCGTGTGACAGAAAATTGCTCGCATCGCAGGAGCCGGCTATTTCCTCGCGTGTTATACGCTATATGTATGACCGCTGCGCCGAGCATATCTACGGCAGAGAACGTCCGTATGTGACTCTTGATTTTTCGCATATACGCTCCGTTTCGCGCGTTGTATGGTGGGGTGGAGCGCATTCGCGCATCTCACTGCCGCAGAGGATCTGCGCCGCCGTTGAAGGGGACGAGTTCTTCTTCATCGGAGAGGAAGAATACGAGGGGAAATATAATTACGTTCCCGAATTCTGGATCCCGATCGGCGAAGGACTCTATGACATTCCCGAACTTGATGCAAAAATTCTTATTTCACGTGCTCCGGACAGCGATTTTGAGCTGAAATATAAGAATGTTTACAAAATATTTATACAGAAGAATATTGCGTCTGATAAAATCAATGGTAACTTGTATATAAGAAACCGTACCCCCGGAGATAAGATAGTGTCCGGCGGCATGTCCAAGCTTACCAAAAAGCTGTACTGCGAATATAAGATACCGCTTGACGTGCGTAATTTGTTGCCCGTCTTCTGCGATTGCGACGGTATTTTGTGGATCCCGTTCATGGAGGCGCGTGACGGCGCCGAAATACGAGATGCAGCTGCCGACAGCCGTGAGCGTTTGTATATCTATTTTGCGTGCGATACGAAAACGCCCGAATGAGCCCGTTATACTTTTACGAACCGAATAAAAACAAATCGAGGTAAATGACAATGGAAAACATCACAACAAAGAACTATCCCGAATCCGACATCGCCAAGGTGCTCATCTCCGAAGAAGAGATCAATCAAAAGGTTGACGAAATAGCAAGACAGATCGAAGAAGCGTATGCTAACTCCGGAAAAAAGCTTGTACTTCTCGGTATTCTTAAAGGATCCGTCGTATTTATGGCGGAGCTTATGAAGCGCATTAATCTGCCGCTTGAGATCGATTTTATGAAGGTTTCATCATACGGCGCGGGCACGCAGTCCTCCCGTACTGTCACAATCTTGCTCGACCTTAAGAGAACGGACCTTGATATTTCCGATATCATTATCGTTGAGGACATCGTTGACAGCGGAAGAACGCTTTCCTACCTCGTTGAATATCTCAAGTTGAGAGGCGCCGCCTCCGTTAAGACCTGCACGCTCCTTGATAAGCCCAGCCGCCGCGAGGTCGAATTTACACCCGATTTCTGCGGATTTGAGATCCCCGACGAGTTCGTTATCGGTTACGGTCTCGATTTTGCCGAAAAATACAGAGCGCTGCCTTTCGTCGGTGTGCTTAAACCGGAGCTTTACGAGTAATAATATACGCATAAGCTTAATATGCGATATTTTTATGCCGAGGACGGCGAATGCCCGTTTCCGCATGACCGCGCGGTAACACTCGTCGCCGAGACAAAAATATATAAAGAAGCGGAGAACATTACCCTGACATGAAAAGTAATTTGAAGGTCATAATATTTTACATCGTGCTGATCGGCGTCATAATCTTTGCGACGGCGGCGCTGTTCGACAGCGCTTCGGGCAAGGATCTTGCGTACAGTGACATTGTGAAATATTTCAAAGAAGAAAAAGTCATAGAATTCGTCGTGGACGGCGACAACGTCTTAACGATGAAGATCCGCGAGACGCTCGCGGACGGATCGGAGGGCGAATCCTACGTTGAATATAAGCTTCGTGATATTTCGATCTTCTATTCTGACTTGAATGAGCTCATCATGGAGCAGTATGCGGCAGGCACGATAGAAAACTACGATTTTCCGCCGCCGACCGTTATCCCTTGGTGGGTCAGCTTTTTGCCCTATCTCATCGTTATTGCGCTGTTCATCTTCTCCTGGTTCTATATGATGAATCAGGCTTCTGGCGGCAAGGGCTCAAAGATCGGCAACTTCGGACGCAGCCGTGCGAAGCTTGCAAATGACAATAAGAAAAAGGTCTACTTCCGCGACGTCGCAGGAGCAGACGAAGAAAAGGAAGAGCTGCGAGAGATCGTTGAATTTCTGCGCGATCCCACACAGTTCACAAAGCTTGGCGCAAAAATACCGCACGGCGTGCTTCTCGTAGGCCCTCCCGGTACGGGTAAGACTCTTTTGGCGAAGGCTGTCGCAGGCGAAGCCGGCGTGCCGTTTTTCTCCATTTCAGGTTCGGATTTCGTGGAAATGTACGTCGGCGTCGGCGCATCACGCGTACGCGACCTCTTTGAAACGGCGAAAAAGAACCCCGCAAGCATCATTTTCATTGATGAGATCGACGCTGTGGGCCGCCACAGAGGCGCAGGCCTCGGCGGCGGACACGACGAAAGAGAGCAAACGCTGAACCAGCTCCTCGTTGAGATGGACGGCTTTGGCTCCAATGAAGGCGTTATCGTTATCGCGGCGACGAACCGCCCCGATATCCTTGACCCCGCGCTTCTCCGTCCCGGTCGTTTCGACCGTCAGGTAACGGTGAACTACCCCGACATAAAGGGACGCGAGGAGATACTGAAAGTGCACGGCCGCGGCAAACCCTTTGAAGCGGACGTTGACTTCAAAACGATCGCAAAAACGACTGTTGGCTTCACGGGAGCAGATCTTGCGAACCTGTTGAACGAAGCGGCGCTTCTTGCGGCTCGCAAAGGTAAGACTCTCATCGGTATGACGGATATGGAAGAGGCGATGATAAAAGTCATCGTCGGTCCCGCAAAGCGTTCCAAGGTCGTCAGCGAAAAAGAAAAGCGCCTGACGGCGTACCACGAAGCAGGTCATGCCATAGTTACGAAGCACGTTCAGCCCGACACGCCCGTTCATCAGATTTCGATCATCCCGAGCGGCTCTGCGGGCGGATACACGCTCTCCTTGCCTAAGGATGAACGCTCGTATATGTCGAAGAATTATATGAAGGCAGAGATCGTTACGCTTCTTGGCGGACGTGTTGCCGAACAGCTCATACTCGGCGATATATCAACGGGAGCATCCAACGATATCCAGCGTGCTACAAACATTGCACGTAACATGGTTACCAAGTATGGCATGAGCGAAACTCTCGGACCGATCGTATATGGTGGCGACAACAGCCGCGACGAGGTCTTCCTCGGCAGAGATTTCTCCTCGTCCAAGAATTATTCCGACCAAACCGCGCATCAGATCGACGTTGAGATAAAGAACATAGTTGAAAGTGCATACGCGGAAGCCGAGAAGATCCTTACAGAGAATATGGATAAGCTCCATTTCATTGCAGGGTACCTTATCGCAAACGAGCTTATGGACGACGTTCAGTTCGAGGCTTGCATGTCGCGTGACGACGTCACCTACGAAGAACTTGACGCTATGGTCGAATCCAAAAAGAAGAAGAGCGAAGAGGAAAACGAAGCTCGTCGCAAGTATCTTGACGAGCTTGAGGAAAAGGAACGCAGACGTCACGAAGAGGAAGAACGGCGCGCACGCGAGCAGGCGGAGCGTCACGGCTTTCGCGACGATGATCCTAAACCTCCGAAGGATTAAGCGTTCGTCAGGTGAACCAAAGCCTACAGATATACGAGGAAAAAAGAATACAAAATATCATCACCAAAAACGCGGCAGGCAAAGCGTGCCGCGTTTTTTTTATGCCTACGGAAGAAAAATAAACGGACATGATGTATATCATCGTGTCCGAGCTGCCCATTATGACGGAGGCAACGGCGGCGGCAAACGAATCGGCACCGTAAACGGAGAGCAGCTCGGAAAAGGTGGCGGAGGAGGCAGAGCCCGAAACGGGGCGCGTCAGTAAGAGGGGGAGTATCTCAGACGGAATGCCGATCTTTTCGGTGAAGCCGGAAAGAAGCTCGGCGACGGCATCCGCGATGCCGGAGGCGAATAGCATCTGTACGGAAACGATGAGGGCACAGAGGGCAGGCAAGAGCTTTGCCGCTGTTACGGCTCCTTCGCCTGCACCCGACAAAAACGAGTCAAAAAGTGGCTTTTTTGACGAGAGTATGACGAGCGACACCAAAAGCATTACGAGCGGCAGCGTCGCGGAAGCGATGTTTTCGATCATGCGACACTCCTTTTTTTGCGTTTTGTCAGGGCGGCGAAAAGTCGGCAGATCACAACGGCAATAATCGACGACAGAGCCGACGTTATCCAGATCGGCACGATGACGGAATACGGATCGGCGGCACCTGCAGCGCGCCGAAGGGCTATCAGCGTGACGGGGAACAGATCAAGCGAGGATGAGTTTAGGACGGCGAGAGTGATCATATCATCGGAGGCGACGTCGGGGGTCGGATTTGACTGTTGCATTTTTTTCATCGCGGAGATGGCTAATGGCGTTGCGGCGTTGCCGATGCCAAAAAGATTTGCACTGACGTTGGCTGTTATTTCTTCCGCACCGATCCCGCTGCCAAAAGCGTCGGGAAACGCAAGCTTCAGCACGGGACGCAAAAGCCACGACAGCTTTTCTATTGCTCCCGCACTTCGCAGAAGCGACATCACTCCGCCCCAAAGGCACATTATTCCAAGCAGGGACAGCGACAGCTCGACGGAGCGCGCGGCACCGTCGAGGATGGCGTCGGAAAGTGAGCTGAGGTTGCCCGTGCATATTGAAAATACGACGGAAACGGCGCAAAAAACGGCAAAACATTTACCAATCATAGTAGCCTCAACGAATTTTGATAATAAATCTCAAATAATGGAAAAAAAGATAGAATTACGGAAAATGCTTGACATACACCGCTATAAATGGTATAATTAGTCAAAAGAAGTGAAATTATCTGCGCGGTGCAAACTATATAGTATGTAAAATTAAGGAGAAAAGAAATGAAAGCAGTTGGAATCGTAAGAAAAGTTGATGAACTTGGAAGAATCGTTCTTCCTATTGAAACGAGAAATCTTTTGGGAATAAAAACAAGAGACGCTCTTGAGATCTATATTGATAATGATTCGATCGTTTTGCGCAAATATGAGCCTGCGTGTATGTTCTGCGGCTCTGCGGACGATACGTCTTTGTTCGGCGGAAAGCTCATCTGCAAAGAGTGCTATAAAAAAATCGGCGAAGGCTTTGCGAAGAACGCCGAATAATGCTGTTTTTATAATATGTGTAATTGACACGGATTATAACAAAAAGTCACGGTTTAGGAGCGTTCTCATAAGGATGTTTACAAATATCGGCAGAGATGTTGTTTTCTCTGCCGATTTGTGTTATATGATATGGGTGATGAAAATGGATAATTTGAAAAGCCGCAAGACCACTCGGTTGAAGGGGGCGGACTATAGTCGAAATCAAGCCGTTATTCTAACGATATGTACGTAGGAAAGAAAATGTATCCTTTCACATATTGTAGGGACCGGCGTCCTCGACGGTCCGCTCACAGACAAAAACAAATCCGTAGGGACCGGCGTCCCCGACGGTCCGCAAATCGAATTGACAAGATACGGACAAATCGCGGACAAATACATCCATCAATTAAACGATTTTTACGATTATCTATCCGTTGAGAGTTATGTGATCATGCCAAACCATATTCATATTATGCTTTGGGTAAAAGGCACGGAAAACGGACCGTCGAGGACGCCGGATACAGACGGACCGTCGAGGACGCCGGTCCCTACAAGGAGAAATCAAACTTTCTTATGAGAAGCAGCCCTTATGCCGTGACTTTTGTTATACGGTGCGGTGTCGAAACGCGAACTTGAATTTTGGTGCAAATTATGGTATACTATAAAGTAAGCGATTTGATAAAATAATAACTATCACTCATTTTGAGGTATTAATATGGCAAAAACGAAAAAGCAGGTCTACGATGACAGGAGTATATCCTCGCTGAAAGGCGCGGATCGAGTCAGAAAACGTCCTGCGGTAATGTTCGGGTCGGATGGTCTTGAAGGCTGCGAGCACGCATTTTTTGAAATTCTTGCAAACTCTGTTGACGAAGCGCGTGAGGGGTACGGCGACGAGATCATCGTTACCGTGTTCGCAGACCACTCCCTTGAGGTTGAGGATTCGGGGCGCGGTGTTCCGCTCGGTTGGAACGAGAACGAAGGCAGATTTAACTGGGAGCTCGTTTATTGTGAGCTGTACGCAGGCGGAAAATATAATAACAACGACGACGGCGCAAACTATGAGTATGCGCTCGGCATGAACGGACTCGGTGCCTGCGCGACGCAGTATGCGTCGGAATATATGTCGGTTCGTTCGTATGCCGGCGGAAATCTGTCGGAGATAGATTTCAAGCGCGGCGAAGCTGTGACGGAATTGCGCGTGCGTCCCATCGAAAAGCGCGAGAAGAAGCACGGCACCATCATTCGTTGGCGGCCTGATATCGCGGTGTTCACGGACATCAACATCCCGCGCGAATATTTTGAAAAGACTTTGAAAAAGCAGGCGGTCGTCAACGAAAATCTCCGATTTGTCCTTAAAATCGAGGGCGATGGAGGAGAATTTGACGTTCAGGAGTTCCTTTATGAGCGCGGCGTTGCCGACTACATCGCCGAGATCGTCGGCGAGGACGTCATCGTGCCGCCCGTTATGTGGAAATACGAAGATATGGGACGCGACAGGGCCGACAAGGATGACTATAAGCTCAAGGTCGAGATCGCGTTTGCGGTGTCGAACCGCGTCAATATGCTTGAATATTATCACAATTCAAGCTTCCTTTTGCACGGCGGATCGCCAGATCGCGCCGTTCGCAACGCATTTGCCTATGCCGTTGATAACTACTTGAAAAATACGGGCAAATACAACAAAAACGAATCCCACGTAACTTTTTCGGACATTGAAGACTGCCTCGTTCTCGTCACGAACAGCTATTCAACCGTGACGTCCTACGCAAATCAGACAAAAGAGGCGATCAGCAACAAGTTTATCGCCGATTCGATGACGGCGTATATCAAACAGCAGCTTGAATACTATTTCGCGGAGAATAAGCAGTACGCAGAGGACTTTACCCGTCAGGTGCTCGTGAACAAGCGCAGCCGCGAGGAAGCGGAAACGGCGCGAGTCAACCTGAAAAAGAAGCTGACAGGACAGACCGACGCGGCATCCCGCGTTGAAAAATTTGTCAGCTGCCGATCGAAGGATCCGAACGTACGCGAGCTTTATATAGTTGAGGGCGATTCCGCGCTCACATCCTGCAAGCTGGCACGCAAGGCAGATTTTCAGGCGATCATTCCCGTTCGCGGAAAAACGCTCAACTGCCTGAAGAGTTCGTATGAAAAGATATTCAAAAGCGAGATCATCACGGACCTTTTGAAGGTGATCGGATGCGGCGTCGAGATCAAAACGAAAGGACGTCACAACAACGAATTTGATTATGAATCACTCCGTTGGAGCAAGATCATCATTTGTACTGATGCAGACGAGGACGGATTCCAGATCAGAACGCTTCTTTTGACGATGTTTTACCGTCTGTTGCCGACACTGATCGAGAAGGGGCGCATCTATATTGCGGAGTCGCCGCTTTTTGAGATCACAACGAAGGAAAAAACGCCCGAAACTTACTTCGCTTATAACGAACCCGAAAAAGCAAAGATCACCGCAGAGCTCGACGCAAAGGGAAAGAAGTACACGCTTCAAAGAAGTAAAGGTCTTGGCGAAAACGAGCCTGAGATGATGTCGAAAACGACGATGGACCCCGCAACGCGCAGACTCATCAGAGTTTCTCCCGCGGACGCGGAAGCGACGGCGGTCATTTTTGAAACGCTCCTCGGTGACGACTTGCCCGCAAGGAAATTATTCATAACGCAGCACGGTGTCAATTACATCGCTGCGGCGGATATATGATATAAGACCACGGCGCGAGGGAAACTCCCTCGCGCCTTTGGCAGACGGCGGTTCTGCCGCAGATTCGGAGAGCATAACATTAATATGATGCTGCGATCATGATAAGGAGAACGTTCAATGAAAAATCAAAATAGCACGTTCACTGACGGAAACGCTCTTGCGATGAGGGTGTCACGGGTGACGGTTGCCGTCAACGTGATATTGTCGATCGGCAAGCTTATCGTCGGCATTGTCGGCAGATCGGGTGCGATGATATCGGATGCGGTACATTCGGTTTCGGATGTATTCAGTACGTTTGTCGTAATGGTGGGGATAAAGCTCGCAGACAAAGAGGAAGATACGGAGCATCCTTACGGTCACGAACGGATGGAATGCGTGGCGGCGATCATACTAGCTCTCTTTTTGGCAACGGTCGGTGCCGGCATAGGTTATTCCGGCATAAAAAAGATCGTCGCGGGAGATTATGGTGAGCTTGCCGTGCCCGGAATATCTTCACTTGTCACGGCGATCGTGTCAATTATCGTAAAGGAGTGGATGTTCCGCTATACGAGGAGGACGGCGATAAAGATCAATTCGGGTGCGCTCATGGCGGACGCATGGCATCACAGGTCGGACGCACTGTCCTCTGTCGGCGCTTTCATCGGCATTCTCTTTGCACGGCTCGGCTTGCCAATAATGGATCCGATAGCAAGTGCTGTGATCTCGCTGTTCATCATTAAGGCGGCGTTTGACATATTCCGAGACGGACTTGAAAAAATGGTCGATCGCAGCTGTGATGCCGAAACGGAAGAGCAGATGCGTGAGCTTGTTGAAAGCATAGAGGGTGTGCGCGGAATACGCAGTATGAAGACGCGGCAGTTCGGCGCAAAGATGTACGTAGACGTGGAAATTTACGCAGACGGCACGCTGACGCTTTTGGAAAGTCACGATATAGCCCACCGCGTTCACGATGCCATAGAGGCGAATTTTCGCAACTGTAAGCACTGTATGGTACACGTCGACCCCATGCCGGAAACGGGAGAAGACGAAAACGAATAAACCGAAAAACGAACAAAAAAACGTGTGCCCGAGGGCACACGTTTTTTTATTATGCAGATATTGAGCTATTGAGATTATTTCTCTGTGGGCTCGTCCTTTTCTTTGGAAAGAACGATGTTGGTGATGATACCGAGAATGAGGGAGGTTGCAACGGAAGTGATCGTTACAGCACCGAAGGAAACGGAAAGTCCGCCAACACCGGAGATGAGGATGATGGAAACGACGAAGAGGTTGCGGTTCTTGCCGAGGTCAACGGTCTGGATCATCTTAAGACCGGAAACTGCGATGAAACCGTAAAGCGTCATGCAAACGCCGCCCATTACGCAAGCCGGGATAGAATCAAGGAATGCGACGAAGGGGGAAACGAAAGCAACGAGAATGGAAAGAACGGCTGCGGTGAAGATGGAAACGACGGAAGCGTGCTTTGTGATAGCAACGCATCCTACGGATTCACCGTAAGTGGTGTTCGGGCATCCGCCGAACAGAGCACCTGCAACGGAGCCGATACCGTCACCGAGGAGAGTTCTGTGAAGACCGGGATCTTCAAGAAGGTCGTGCTCGATGATGGAGGAGAGGTTCTTGTGGTCAGCGATGTGCTCTGCGAATACAACGAAAGCAACGGGTGTGTACGCAACTGCGATCGTGCTGATATAGGAAAGAGAAAGCTCACCGAAGCCGCCGATAGCGGTAGCAAACGTGAATGAGGGGATCGTCAGGAACGTGGAAAGACCGATTCCTTCTGCGAAAAGAGCGGTGATGGGAGTAAAGTCAATGACCTTGAGAGCGTCTGTGCCTGTTGCGTTACCGATGAGGGTGAACACGAGTGCAACAGCGTATCCTGCAAGGATACCGATGATGAAGGGGATAAGACGAACCATCTTCTTGCCGTATGTGGAAGAAAGAACGACGACGAAGAGTGTTACGAGAGCGCAAACGAGTGCGATCAGCGGAGATGCTACGGTAGCACCGTCAATTGCAACGTCACCCTTGACCATATCGCCTGCGGCATTTCCTGCAAGGGAAAGACCGATGATGGCAACTGTCGGTCCGATAACAACAGCAGGCATAAGCTTTGTGATCCAGCCTGTGCCGGCAAATTTAACGATGATGGCGAGAACTACATAAACAAGACCGGCACAAACAGCACCGATTATGAGTCCGAGGAAACCGAGGCTCATCGAAACACCGCCCGCGAAAGCGGCACCCATGGAGCCGAGGAAAGCGAAGGAGGAGCCGAGGAAAACGGGGCTTCTGAACTTCGTTATGAGCTGATATACGATCGTTCCTACACCTGCGCCGAAAAGAGCTGCGGATGCGGTCATACCGTTACCGATGATACCGGGAACAGCGATCGTTGCCGCCATGATAGCGAGGAGCTGCTGGAAAGCGAAAACGATGACCTGACGGAACTTGGGTCTGTCACTTACATTGTAGATAAGTTTCATTTGAAAACTTCCTCCGTTTTTTAGTATATGAATAATCCCGTTTTCGGGGAATTATTGCCGTGTTTCTGCGTCGTAGAGCAGGACTTTCGTGTCGCCGTCATATTCGGGAACGTGAACGGCGATCATCTCCGACTTTGCGGTCGGAATGTTTTTGCCCACAAAATCGGGGCGAATGGGCAGCTCGCGGTGACCGCGGTCGCAAAGGACGGCGAGTCCGATCGAGGCGGGACGTCCGTGGCGGAACACACCTTCGATGGCGGCGCGTGCGGTTCTGCCCGTGTAGATCACGTCATCGACGAGGACGACGTATTTGCCGTTCAGCTCTGCGGGAATGTGAGTGTCGGCGGCTTCGGGCAATTCGACGGCTTCTGTCAAGTCATCGCGGTAGAGGGTGACGTCGATGTAACCTACAGGTACACGGATGCCCTCAAATCTTTCGATGTTGGCGGCGATCATGTCAGCAAGCGGAAGTCCGCGGCGGCGCACGCCGACAAGGATGATGTTGTCGGTGCCGCGATAACGTTCGATGATCTCGTGCGTGATACGCGCAACGGAGCGCTTTACGGCGGATTCGTCCATTATTTCGGCTTTGTATTGCATCGTACCCCTCCGTGAAAATGAAAAAACCTGCCATCGGCAGGTCACAAAATCGCGCGGCGGCACAGCTTGTTGCGCCGCGAAATATGAAAAAGACCTTGCCGACATCTCTGTGTCGGATTAAAAATCCACTGTTAATATGATACCACTCGAAGCCCGAATTGTAAAGAGAAAAATCGCCGATTTTGCCGACAAATTTGCTTTTTTGTAAAAATGCTTCGAAAAACGGTCTGATATAAGCGAAAAAAGAGCACCCTCTGCTATGCATCTTTAGCGGAGAAAACACGAACACCACCAAGAAAATCTCTTTGGTGGTGTTTTTCTGTCGGTGTGAACTTACTAAAGCCTCCCTTGTGTAAAGGGAGGTGGCTCGCGTAAGCGAGACGGAGGGATTGTAAAATCACAGAAGAAAGCAAAACAATCCCTCAGTCACCTTCGGTGACAGCTCCCTTTGCACAAGGGAGCCTTATACGCGCCGTTCTTCTGCGGATAGTGGGTTCGGGCTTCTGCCCGATTGTGCGAGGACATCCACGCGCTATGCTTGCCTCAGACGCAAGCGGAGGGAAAGCGAAAAACAACTGATTATAGTTTTTGACAAACGACGAACAACTGTGAGTTGATATGCAATCCGAACAAGTTGTTTACTTCTTGCTGTTTTTGTGATATAATATCTTTGATAATCAAAGTAAAACTATACTTTTCCTCAACAAACACTTCGTGGAATAATTTTTGAAATCTGATATAATAAAATCACAAATGCGCTTTTGAATACTTTTTGGAGGACAAAAATATGT
>JAZNDW010000021.1:0-3479 GCA_045588245.1 Eubacteriales bacterium | reverse complement strand
CATTCGGTTTTCGATTACCTTTATAAGAATTATGCCAATTCCAGAGAAGCAATTCTCAAAAAATACGGGCGAATTTCTGATGTGGAAAGCGAAAATCTGATGTACAGTGTTATCCGCGATGTGTTGGTGCAAAATGAATTTTCGCAATACGAAGTGGTCATTCATGTCCCGATTCGTATGATTCTGAATGATTTACAAAAGCTGAACACTCGTGAGCTTTCTTTTGCAACAAACCATTTGACGCACGTTGACTTTTTGATTTTCTCAAAATTGACACATCAGCCGATCATGGTTGTGGAAGTTGATGGTTTTACTTATCACAATACGGAAAAGCAGCGCGAGCGTGATCATGTAAAAGATTCGATTCTTCAAAAATACGATATACCGATTGTTCGATTCAGTACAATCGGAAATTCGGAAAGCGAAAAATTGATTGCAGCACTCCGTACCGTAAATTAAGATTGTGGCTGAAATGATAACTTTATGAAATCTCTGGACTTCTGCCTCCGCTTGTGATATCCTTGTGCTACCAACAAAAAGGAGGCAGCACAAATGGCAAAATACACGATTGAAGAGCTCTACCGCGGGGATAAATATTCCATCCTCTCCGCCGTCGGAGCAAAGGCAATCCGGTCCGGCATTGATCCGCACACAGCGGACGGACAAACATGGCTCGAGATGGAGCTGATCCGTCAGACATTCATCACAGCCGAAAAAATGAAACAAAACGGTGACTGCATAGCCGAGGGTGAGCTCGGAGATGCGGTCACCGTTTCTGTATGCGAGGAGGCGGAACATGAACATCCTTGAAGACCTGTCGTTCGGCAACATCTCGCCGTGCGAGCGGCCGTTCAAGAAGGATAGTGCATATGCCGAACTGCTGGCGCTGGTGGTGCGGCATCAGGAAGACCTGCTCTCCCGGCTGAATGACGAAGAAAAGGAAATCTTCGAAAAATTCGCGGACTGCACAACGGAGATGCACGATCTGACCGAGCGCGAGGCGTCTGTGAAAGGCTTCACCATTGGCGCGAGAATCATAATCGAGGTGATGGCAGCGGACAGCGATGAATGATCGCCTCTATACGGGGGACGGTGTTATGAAACGTGACACCGTCCCTTTCATTAAGGGTAGCAAAACAGTCACGCGCCGAAATTCCTAACCGTTCTAATGCTATATATTTTTACAAAGAAATACTCCCTCACCTATTGAAAAAAGAGATGAGATGTGATATAATATAAACAATAATGATTAAGTGTGCAAGAGAGGAGAGCAAATGAATATTAAGGAACTGAAGTTCAGCGATGCTGTTAAATTTGTCCGCATGAAGCTTGGTCTTTCGCAGACCGAGCTTGCGAACGCAATCGGCGTATCTTTGCCGACGGTAAGCCGATGGGAGAACGAAGACCGTGAGCCCCGGATGAAGACTCTCGGCAGATTTTATGCGTTCTGTCGGGAAAAAGGGATCGACTTTGAGGAGGTGGATTCGGAATGAATCACAGAAAGCTTATATCACACGCGATTTCCGTATTTTTCATGATTATGCTGATCCTCGGTGCAGTCAGCGTATGTGTTTCTGCCGCCGAACCTGATCTGATCACCACCGAAGCAGGACTGAAGGAAGCACTTCATAACGCCAAAGAGGGAGATACGATTCTTGTCGGAGATATTGAATTTGCTTACTCACCGATGGGTATGACACTTTCAAAGGGTGTGACGGTCAAAAGCGGAAAGGACACGCCTGCGGTCTTTTCGGGCGGTGCGTTTGCCGTGATGGGCGGCGCATCCGAGCAGGATGTCATAAGTATCCGCTTTGAAGATATCACATTTTCGGGTGTGAATGATATTGACAGCATTGACTTTACGGGAAAGCAGATCATGACCGCGACCAAGGTTCGTCCGGCGGTGTTTTTCTCCCGCTGTATCGATGCCGCGTTTGTTCGCTGTGATTTTTCGGGCTACAGTATGGCAAACGGCGGCGCCGTTTACGGCATATACTCATCTGCCGACAGCAAGGGATACCGACTGTCCGTTTCCTTTGAGGACTGTTCCTTGAATTCCAATGCGGGCGGCTACGGCGGCGCAATCTATTTGTCCGGGGCAGGCAACATCTTTTTATCCATGAAAAACTGTGAGCTGTCCCGCAATGTTGCCGGCTATGGCGGTGCAATATGGGCGGATCAGACAGCGGTCACGCTGGAGAACTGTCGGATCACCGGAAACCGCTTTGAGGATTTCTACCCCGATACGCTGACAAAGGGCGGCGGTATCTATGTGGGACGCGGAACGCTTACGATGAAAAATTGCTATGTAACGGATAATGAAGCGCGAAACGGCGGCGGTGTGGCTCTTTCCTATACCGAAAGCGATCTTGACGGATGTGTGATATCGTGCAATATCGCAAGAGAAAACGGCGGCGGTATCTGGAATGAGAATAACGGCAACAATCTCGTTACAATCGTCAACGGCACACTTGCGAACAATACGGCAGCGGACGGCGGCGCGCTTTACATATCCGAAAATGAAGCAGTGCTTGGCGGCGGAGGGCTCGGCAAGACCTTCCTTATTCTTTCCACCTTGTCAGGCAACACACCTGCTATGAAGGAATATGATGCCCAGCGTCTGTCCCTGTTCGGATGCGCCCTTCACGGCGAAGACCGCGGAGAGGCGATGCCGTCCGATGACAATCGGTATTGCTATGCGACCGATGTACTTCATACAGGTGATCCGTACGAGCATCTGGATGGAAGCATCGAGCTTAACTCTGCCGTGCTGGAGGGTGTGGCCGGTGATCGCTTTGACAACCGGCATGGCCGCTTCCTTGTCGGCAATAACGCACATTCCGATACAACCTACCGTTTTCTTGTGGACGGCGAAGTGAAGCATACCGTCACCGTGGGATACGGCGAGCAGCCGCTCCTTCCCGAATATGAAAAGACAGGCTGCACGTTTGACTGCTGGCAGTATGAGGACGGATGCGATTGGGAGCACGATTCGACGGTCTATGTGGGCAGTGGTTCGGAATTCATCGATCTGTGTGCCGTCTGGACACCGAATACCTACGAGGTCACGTTTGTATCAGGCGAAATGCAGAATAAGGTCAGCTGTGCATACGGCTCTCCGCCGGCATTCCCCGAACCGCCGGATAAAAACGGACAGGTCCTTGTCGGCTGGTTTACCATGCCGGACGGCAGAGGCGAGCCCATTGCGGACGGTGAACCCCTTTTGCGTGCAGAAAATGTGACCTACTATGCGTATTACCGAAATAAAGTGTCCGCACTTCCCATTGTGCTGATCGCCTCCGCCGTTGTCCTCATCATAGCTGGTGCGGCATGGTTTGTGATCTCACACAGAAGAAATGCTGCGGCTGCATCAGACTTCGAGGCCGTGGTACAGCCCACCACCGAAGAACCCCAGGCGTCTCCCATCATCGTCAAGACGCGATATACGGACGAGGAGATCGACCGTATCATACAGGATA
>JAZNDW010000020.1:0-30141 GCA_045588245.1 Eubacteriales bacterium | reverse complement strand
GTCGCATGTAGACTACGTGTTTGATAGGTCGGAGGTGGAAGTGCAGTAATGCATGCAGCTGACCGATACTAATTGACCGAGGGCTTGAACTACTTCGTAGTTCAATCTTACAGTTCGATTAAATCGATTTCTTCTCCTTTTCGGTTAGAAAAGATAAGCACCTTTAGCTCAGTTGGTAGAGCAACTGACTCTTAATCAGTGGGTCCCGGGTTCGAGTCCCTGAAGGTGCATATTTTTTATTTAATAAAAAATAACATTCGCCTCCTTAGCTCAGTCGGTTAGAGCATCTGACTGTTAATCAGGGGGTCTCAGGTTCAAGTCCTGAAGGGGGCGGACAAAAAAGACAACCAATAGGTTGTCTTTTTTGTTTTTCCTTCATTTAATTATATATATGATCCATCATGTTGCTCAAACGAACAAAATTGATCAATACAAGATATACCAATATACACATCGAAAGCCGACGGAGTACTCGTCGGCTTTTTTGTTACATAATCAAATATAAAATTTATTTTCCATGCGAAAAATACGGATCAAATTCGTCATTACATACGTAAAGAAAAAATGAAGACACGCGAAAGGAAGGAACGACAAATGAACAGAGAACATCCCGCAAACGAAGTGCTGTCCGATCAGTATCTTCTGAGAAAGAATCAGATATACATATTCGGCGCGATTGAGACCGGCATGGCGGCACGCGTAATCCCCCAGATGCACTACATCGAACAGAAAATGATCGATGAAGATCTGCCTACAGATGAGCGCATCTTAACTATCCTTATCAACAGTCCAGGCGGCTCTGTCAGCGATGGGCTTGCAATTTACGACACCATCAATTCACTTGAGTGTGAAGTACGCACGATCTGCGTCGGACTGGCGGCTTCAATGGGTGCTTTTCTTCTCTCTTCAGGAACAAAAGGTATGCGTCTTGCGCTTCCAAACAGCGAAATTCTGATACATCAGCCTTTGGGAGGCGCTCAAGGCCAGGCGACGGATATAATCATTGCGGCAAGACATATCGAAGATACGCGCCGCAAACTGAACTCTATCCTTGCGATGAATTCGGGCAAAACTGTCGATCAGATCGCAAGAGATACGGACCGCGACTACGCGATGTCGCCGACGGAAGCTTTGGAATACGGCCTCATCGACGGTATACTCACCCCAAAAAGAATCAAAGCAACAGGAGGTATTATTTGATGAACGAATACTTGCTTGAACCTTTTTTGATACAGTATTATCTGCTCGAAGCGATATGCAGCAGCTTCTTAACGCAGGAAGCGAAAACAGAAATGTTTTACGGGCTGTCGGAAATCTTTGCGATCTCCGACAAAGAAGAGCTTGAATGCTACCATGCTGACTCAAATCTTGACCATTACAGAACAGTTACGGATTTCGCCTCTTACGAACGTCTTTGCCGTACCATAGAATTTGCGGAAAGAAGCGGTCAGGACATTGAGATCACAGAGCGCGACAGAATAATTTTGGCTCAGAAACGCGAAGCTATGGCGATAAAGTCTGAGCTTTTCCGCACGGCAAAAAACATGACCAAAGATACCGTTGTTAGCGCAATCACAACCATGGCGATGAACGGCAACATTGATGCTATGTCAATCCTTTCGTACATGGAATATAACGGGATCTGTGTCTGCCGTGATGCGATCAGTGCAAAAAAGCGCATGAGACTGTGCGCAAAATGGAACAACCTTTTTTCTAACCTTATGGGAATCTGCTATGATGATGAAAATAAGGCGGAGTATTACAGCATTCTTTATACGATCATGCGCAGTGCAACACAAAAACGTGTGTTTGAACACATCAAAGAAGTGCGCAGCTACGACGGAAGCTGTGAGAAAAACAGTATAGCAAAAATAATTGAAAAGGCATTCGGACTTGGCATCATAAAACGAAACGTTTATGACAGAGCATTCTCAAAGGTTGCATTTTCCGAGATAGTTTCCGCAGAGGATAAGGAAAAGATCCTATGGAGCAAACAAAAGGACATGATCGCGTCCCTGTCGGATATTCCGTTCGGCATTACCCGCGGCGAGCTTATATTTGATGAAAAATGCACGCAGTCTTTACCGCTTTGTCGGGCGGGTGAGATAAAAAAGATATTACAAAACATCGCTGTTGCGACTACTTGCTCTGCAGAGGCATACACACCTCTCATGATCGTTACCTCGGACGATTACATCGTCGATATGTACAGTAAAATGTTGAAGCGTGGCTTTTCGGAATCCGCTGTCATTGAACTTGACGCGGCGACGTTATCAGGTCAGGATTTCACCGCAGGCAGGGAAAACGTTTTTTTGCGCGGACTTTCGGAAACGAAAGCGGCACGGACGCTTTTTATGATCCGTCACTGCGAGGAGCTTGATGACGCTCAGCTTGAAGAGCTTGAAAAAATGCTCGACTGCGAATACAGACGCAAGTTCAAGCTGTTTGCGCCGCCCGTATCACTTGACTTGTCGGGACTGATCTTCGTCCTTTTTGGCGCGGAACGCAACAGACGATGTATCAAGCTTTCCGAAAGCTGTGACACGCTTCGTGCGGAGCGTATCAGTGCCGAAGAAAAAATATCCGTTGTGGATTCGGTATTTGACTGCCGCGCCAAGTCATTCAAACTTAAAGACGTGCGTATGGAAGATGGGTGTCGCGAATACTTGACGGGTTACGACACAAAACAAATTCAGCAGGCGATCGACGGCATGCTGAGAAGCGCTGTTTTTGAAAAGAAAAACATCATCACTCTTGCCGATCTGAAAGCGATCTGCAAGGAACAGAACATAAGCGGATCCAAGCGCGGATTCGGATACATGGGAGGCGATCAGAATGCAAAAGATTGAACTGTTCCGCGATTACGAAAACGGAAAAATATCTACGGTTGAAGATTACCGCGCGTCGCACGTCGGCAGGACGTACAGATATGATCAGCTTTCCCAAGCGGATATTGACGGTATTCCGATCTGCGTTACAAGGTCACCCGAAGGCTATCTTGAGGTGACCTTTATCCCTGATACGCACCTGCTTGCGATCGGAGCTACGCGAAGCGGTAAAACGACTGGATACGTCGTTCCCACGCTGAACGTGTTGCTCCGGAAAAAGAATAAGCCGAGCCTTGTAATAAGCGATCCGAAAGGAGAACTGTACTGCGGTAATGCGGCTAAGTTTGAGAAGATGGGCTACCGCATAATACTGCTCGACTTTACGAATTACCGTCACAGCGACTGTTGGAACCCTTTGACGAAGTATTTCCGCCTTTATCAGAAGTATCTGCACGTTGAAGACGAGGTGGAGGTAACGGAAACGCCCGATGGGCCAAGAAACGTATTCAAAGGCAAGATCTACGAGGATCAGGAGGAGCTGGACCGCGATATTACGGAGTGGAAGGACGGTTATTACGACGACGCCGAGAAAGGTATCACCGCGCTGACGGCGGCGATCCTTCCGACCGTAAACACAAAGGATCCTTTCTGGGATGATTCCGCACGCGATCTGCTTCGCGCAATCATTTACGGGATGCTTGAGGACAGCGCCGATGGCACGATAACGGAGGATAATTTCTCTTTTGACTCGGTGCTTCGGATATTTGATTCCTTTTCGGATTCAAAATCGACTTATGACGGCGGATACTTTTCACGCAGGGATCTTGAAACGTCCAAAGCACATCAGCTCGCAAGAAAATGCGTGCTTGAACAGGCAGATAATACACGCCGCTGTATTTCTTCGGAATTTGCTTCGAAGATGAACAAATTCCGGGATACGTCGGTGCGCAGGATCACCTGTACGAATTCTTTTGAGATGAGCGAGCTTGATGACGGTGAGCCAACGGTTATTTTCGTGTCGTACAAGGATGAAGAGTGTCTGCACTACGAGATCATCAGTATGTTTTTGAGCAATCTGTATACAGAGCTGATCGCGGTGGCGCGCGCGAAAAACTCCAAGCTTGACAGACCCTTTTACTTTTTGCTCGATGAATTTGGCAACTTGCCGAAGTTCAACGATTTTGATAAGGTCATTTCCGCTTGCGGCGGCAGAAACATTTGGTTTTTGCTGATCTTACAGTCGTATGCACAGCTATATAACATATACGGCAAAGAAACAGCCGAGATAATCAAAGATAATTTGAATACACACATTTTCTTCGGAACGAACAATCCCGAAACGAAGCGGGAATTTTCCGAGGAGTGCGGCAAAAAAACGATAATATCACCGATCTCCGCCCTGAACGGAAGCGGCGAATCGATCGACAGATATGAAAAAGACACGGTAGCGCTCGTTCCCGTCAGTGCGCTGACGCATATCACCCCCGGGGAATGTATCGTGACGCAGATGCGTGAGGACGTACTGTGGTCGAGAATTGAAAGAAGCTATCTGTGCCCCGAATTTGACACTGAAACGGTAAGCTCACTTCAAAGAGAGCAACGGGTGAGATTTTCTGACCCGAAGTACGCATACATACCGAAACGTCAACGGCGCACAAGAGTGAGATCTTCTTTTTTGGATGAGATAGATTGATCGGCTGATATCGGGTAATATCATAGGCGGCGACGGAATGCTGTGGAGTAAATATTACTTCACAGCACTTCAAATCCAATCGCAGTCTCAATGCTTGCCTTGACCGAAGAACCATTGTGTGATATAATGTAGCATAATGAATCTTTTGGCAAAGAAGGGAGTGTTTATGATGATCGCTGTCGAAGAATTCAATATCATGATAGACGAACTTGTTGGCAGCGAGCTTCAATCGTACGATATACTGCTACATATCGTTGATAAAACGCTCTTACGGTACGTTGTAGGCTTGTGCGGAAGCATCACGGAGCTGAAGGACAAGGAATATGAAGAAGAAATAATGCAGGACATACGCGTTAAGGTCGTGAAAAACTGTGTCAGTTCATTTTTGCGTAAGGAAGGTGTCGACGGATTAAACACCGATATCGGATATTTTCAGAACTGGCTCTTCCTGATCGCAAAAAATACTGTTAAAGATTATGCGGAAAAGGTGCGCCGTTACAGCTATCATTACCGCGGTCTTGAGGAAGACGGGGATAACATGATCCCCGATCCGGGTGAGCAGAACGACGAGATACTGCAAGCAAAACGCGAGCTTTTAGCGCAAATGTTTGATATTGTTATCGGTTCAAACGTAAGCATTTACAAGATATTGACATGGCTGGCACAAAGCTTGTTCATGCTTGAATATGATATTACGAAGATTCAATCAACAGATCTTATAGTATGCGAATTTGAAGAAAAAACGTTGTTTGAAATGCGTGACATGGTGGTGAGATTTTCAAACAGAGTTTCTTGGGCGAAGATCACGCCGCGTCAATATGACAAAATTGACACAGCTTTAAGAAAGTCTTTTGACGGTACCCGAACGTACGGCGAGGTCCGATATAAAGAGTACTATATGAAAAAAGGCGGCAAAAAAACGATTAGTGATTGGGTGAACAGAATGAATAACATTATCAAACGGGTAATCAGTAATGATGAAGCACTTAACGGTTAACGAGATTATCGATTTCGTGTCCGTTGAAAAACTGGATGCGGAATCGCTGGCGCTTATATCAAAGGTTAATTCACACATTCTGAAATGTGACAAATGCCTCTGTAAAGTCAGAGCATTTACAGCCGTTTATGAAGAAATGAAAAGAGTGATGTATGGACGCGAAGAATTAGTCGAAGCCATACGCAAAAATGTTGATAAAGAGATGCTTAGTGAAGTATATGATGATACGGAGCTTACCGAAAGATAAGTTTATATCATATATTCATTTTGTGTTTTTTCATAATAATTTTTAATTATTTGAGGAGGGATCGGAAATGGGTGTCGATGAGCAAAATTTGACAAAAGCAAAGCAGGTGTTTGACACTATATGTCAGATGCTTGACGGAGATGATTGGCATTACGAAAAAAACGAGGATGAGTTAACTGTGCGATTCGGAGTACAGGGAGAAGATATTCCCGTACAGATCGGCATCGAGGTCCAGGCAGAAAGACAGCTCGTAGTTCTGTTTTCTCCTATGCCGTATAAGATCCCCGAAGAAAAAAGACTCGATTTAGCCGTTGCTGTCAGCGTTGCCAATCGCGGCATGATAAACGGAACTTTCGACTACAACGTTATGAACGGCAACCTGTTGTTCCGTATTTCGAATTCTTATATCGGATGCGATCTTAGCACGGATGTGTTTATGTATATGCTTCAATGTGCCTGTGCGACGGTAGATGAGTACAATGATAAGTTTTTGATGATCGCGAAGAATGTGTTGACACTTGAACAGTTTATTGCATCTCAAAATGCATGACGGGAGGATATTGTTTTGGCAAACGAAATTAAGCTTGAAAATGCAAAAAAAGTATATGCTGCTCTTTGCCGTATGCTTGACAGCAGAAATTGGCAATACACAAAAGACGATAATAACCTCATCGTACAGTTCGGCGTTTCAGGTGACGATATTCCCATGAACTTCCTTATCATGGCCGATATTGAAAGACAGCTTATCAGACTTATCTCGCCGTTATCTTATAAAATGCCTGAAGATAAACGTATGGAAGGCGCTATTATGACGAGTATTGCATCCTATGCAATGGCGGACGGATACTTTGATTATGACGTATCCGAAGGTGCTATCTGCTTCAGGATGACCGCTGCCTTTATGAACAGCACGGTCAGCGAGGAGCTTTTTGAGTATTTGATCGACTGCTCCTGTTATATGGTTGACGAATATAATGACAAGTTTCTTGCTGTTGGAAAGGGCGTTTTGAGCATTCAGGATTTTATTGAAAGTATACAGCAATAATATTATTCATGCAGCTTAAGCCCCGAATGCTTCGGGGCTTAAGCTTGTGTATTAAAGAGGGTTATGACATATATTGAATTTTTGGACAATACCGCGTCGGAAAATATCTGTGCAAGTCTTGTAAACGTGCCGTCAAAGGTTATACTTATCGGAGACAAAGAAAAGCAATTAGATGCGCACGCAAAGCGTTACCGCGAAATGTTTCTTTCGCGCGGACATGACGTAGAGTTTATTTGCCGTTCGATAACGAGAAGTAAGATGCAGACCATAATTGATGAGCTGACAAAGATCGTTATGACGTACGATAACTGTGTTATCGACCTGACGGGCGGGGACGAGCTTTATCTGACGGCGATCGGTATTGTCTGCGAGCGATTCCGAGATAAAAACATTCAGATGCACCGTTATAATATCAGGAACAACAAGATAGCAGACTGTGATTGCGACGGTGTGACGATCATGGAAACGGAACAGCCCCGTCTGTCGGTGGAAGAAAATATCCGTGTTTTCGGCGGTGATGTCGTTTATTCAGACGTTAAGGAGAACGGAACGTACAGGTGGGACGAGAACGCGGAATTCATTGGGGACGTTGAAAAAATGTGGCGTATTTGCCGCATCGATCCGAAGATGTGGAATCAGCAGACGGCGAATCTTGATGCGGCGTATGCCTGCCGTGGCAACGGAAATACTTTGACGATTTCGGCTACGATCAATGAGATACGTAATCATATCGTTCGCAAAAACGAAAGATTCACAGACGTTGACCCCGAATTTTATAAAAAGCTCTGCCGCATCGGTGTGTTGACGTCATTTTCCTGCACAAATAAAGAGCTTGCCGTAACGTTCAAAAACGAACAGATCAAGCGTTGCCTTTTGACAGCGGGGCTCGTACTTGAGCTGAAGGTATATTTAACGGCTAAGTTTGCAAAAGATAAGGACGGAGCTTTCGTTTATAACGACGTTAAAAACGGCGTTTACATCGATTGGGACGGCGACATACACAGCGATTCGGGCACTTGCGACACGCATAACGAAATTGACGTTATGATGATGCACGGCATCGTTCCAGTTTTTGTTTCGTGCAAGAACGGATACGTAGAAACGGACGAGCTATATAAGCTTTCCTCTGTGGCGGCGAGATTTGGCGGTCAGTATGCAAAGCGCGTTCTCGTTGCAACGGAGCTTGATATGCGGAGCGATCATAACCGCGCTTTGCGTCAACGCGCTGACGATATGAATATAAGTGTGATCGGTAATGTCGGAGATATGACCGATGATGAGCTTGAAGCAGAGCTCATAAAGCTTTGGAATGCCTCGGTGAAGCGCATTTAACATATCGGAATAAATCAAAAAGAGATGTTTTTTAACATCTCTTTTCGTTTTTTCGGGCAAGGTGATTACTGCGAAAAAATAGTGATTTCGTCTGCGAAAAAAGTCGCTGTTTACTGTTAGTATATATGCAAGGGCAATTATTCCTCCTATCAATTGTGTTTTACATAAGCTATATGCCGCCGGTTTTTTCGTTGCTCCTTTCTTTCCGTTCGGGTTTCCTTTCTTCCCGATCGGCGATCTATATCAGTTGCGGCAGGCTCTCCTTTATTACACTGCTTATGTTTTATTGCCCTTGCATTTTGCTTTATTAATAATAACTGTGATCATATAGTGAGGTGCAAAATGAAAAATCGTATTATTGAGTTTCTGAACGGAAAAGAGCGGGTTTCGATTCCCGATATTCAAATGGCATTTTCATGCTCTTATGCTGTCGCAAAATCATATATTTCTGTTTGCCGTGAACATAAATGGGTAAGCAGTAACATAGTCGGAATCTATAGCGCCGTCAACCATAAACATATCAACAGAGTCGACATTCCGGAAGCAGAATGCTTTGATGTGTGGCGCAAGCTCACGAATATGGAATATCTGATCTTCAAGGACATTAGCCGTAATTCCGAAAAAGAAAAAGATAGAAGCCGCATTCGACGCGATCTTAATCCTCAAGCCGTCGCAAATCTAATCGAATACGGATATATTCACGAATTTGACGGGGAGTATTATTTGTCTTTGTCGGAAAAGACAATGAACAGGATCGAATCCATTGCATCGAATAAGAATAATATTCTTTTATGGAAAAAGATCGCCGATGCGATCGCGCTTGGCGCGATCGAAAACGTCATTGAACCCGATGACGTTATGTCAGCGCCGCTTATTCCGAGAGACTGTGCGAGGTATATAGAGCAAACGATGGCTCGTTATAAGCTTTGCGGAAGCAAGCCCGAGGGCTCTTTTGAGCTGATAAAAGAAGATGAAGAGGAGAAGATCATTATGTTCGATATGGTCGAGATCTTCGCCAGAGATCACGATTATGAAAGCAAGGAAGAGTTTGATATGTGGGCAAAAAAGAGCGTACAGATTATCGATGCTTCCCCGATTTGTCCCGAAGAATTCAAAAATATCGTAAAAAAAGTTGCCAATGAGATAATTGAGGAGCTGACGTACGCTAACCTTATGGAGATAAAAAGCCTGGCCGGGCTTGGCAAAAACGACGATGATGACGATGATGACGATGACGACTACGTTTGGCCGTGGGATGATTGATCGTCACGTTACAACATACGGGCAAAGGAGAAAACCATGCAGAAAAGAATAAAGCTGTTCGTTGTGTCGGACGTTCACGGACATACAAGCGAGCTGAAGGACGCGCTTATGGCGGCGGGATTTAATGAAAATGATCCGAATCATCTTTTCGTAGGATGCGGCGACTATTTTGACAGAGGAGTGGAAAATGCCGCCATGCTGGAGTTTTTGACGTCGCTGCAGAACAAGGTGCTCGTTCGCGGGAATCACGAATCTTTGCTTTTGCGCGTGCTTAACGAAGGGCACATAAATTATACGGACGTTCATAACGGAACGGACGTTACCGTTATGGAATTTTTCGGGAGTGATAGTATAGACTCACGCGGACGCGTGAAAAAGAAAATAGCCGCAGAGATCAGGCTCCGCCGATTTATCTATTCAACGGTAGATTATTTTGAAACGGAAAATTTCGTTTTCGTACACGGGTGGATACCGACAGCCCGCATGACAGAAAATGCTTTGTGGGCTGACAATTGGCGGCTGGCGCCGTTTGAGGAGTGGGAATGGAGCCGATACTCCGAGTGGCAGAAAAAGTATAAAAACGGGCGTCCGCTACCTGACAAAACGCTCGTATGCGGTCACCGCACGTCTGCGTACGGATTTTTGTTTGACTGTGCGCGCCGTCCAACCGACCGCTCGCCGTTTTTCGGCGACGGTATGATCGCTATTGATGCGGGGACCGCTGACAGCGGCAGAGTAAACGTACTCGTCATTGAGGATACATTGAGAAAGTCGGAAACATATCGGATGAAGCTTGATACCGAATGTTTTTATGCACTGCAGACGGGCACAAAATCCGCCGACGCACGACTTATGAACAGCGAATATAAGAATATTGCCGCAGGCGATACGGTGATATTTTACTGTGACGGGAATCCTGATATATCGATCGCGGCGCGTGTCAGAACAGCGTCTATATATAAAGATTTCAAGGCTGTGACGGAGTGTACGGAGCTGTGGCAGCTCGGTTATTCGGGTATTTTGAAAAGTCAGTATGTAAAGATGATGACGGAACATTATGGTGAGGAAGAGATCGCGGAAAACGGAGTGTTGACGATAGGTATCTCGTTATTGTAAAATATAGGTGCGGCGCAACGCTCCGAGTGCTGAACATGAGGTGAAATCATTATGGATAATGCCAACATTATTGAAAAGGTGAAGGAAATACTGTACGATTCCAAATACGCTGTATTTTTCGGCGGTGCGGGAGTGTCAACTGCGAGCGGGATCCCCGATTTTCGCGGTGCCGGTGGACTTTATAACAGTGATGACGGGTTGTCGTCGGAATATTATCTGAGCCGTGCTTGTCTTTTTCATGAACCTGAGAGATTCTATGAGTTTTACAGAACAAAGATGCTCTATCCCGAAGCGGAGCCGAATGGAGCTCACCGCGCTTTGGCTGAGCTTGAACGGCGCGGTATCATAAAATCCGTTATCACGCAAAACATCGACGGATTGCACGGTAAAGCGGGCAGCCGCAGAGTTCTGGAGCTTCACGGAACGACAGAGAAGCATTACTGCAACAGATGCGGCAAGCTTCACAGTCAGATATACGTCGCCGAAAGCAAAGATGTGCCCTATTGCATTGAATGCGGCGGAGTCGTGCGTCCCGACGTTACGCTTTACGGTGAGCCTTTGAACAGTCGAATATTCGAGGAAGCCGCCGATGACGTCGGCAAAGCCGACGTTTTGATCGTGGGCGGTTCGTCATTGACGGTGTATCCTGCGGCATCGCTCGTTGCCGATTTTGAAGGCGAGCATCTTATCATTGTGAATTATTCGCCGACGTCGTATGACAGCTATGCTGAATTTGTTATACGCGATTCGATAGCGGACGTGTTTGGCGAACTTTTGTGACGGATCCGAACAGCCCCTTTTTGCATCGCAAAAAGGGGCTGTCGTTGACAAATACGTGAAGCTCTTGTATAATTATTTTGAATGTAATTCGTGCAAATGTGATATAACCGAAAGGAAATCCGAATATGATAGAATTGACAGTACAACAGACTAACGTTATATACGGCTGTCTGATCGCGGCGATCATTTTTCTTGCTGCCGCTGCAGTATGGGGGCTTTTACGGCTTTTTCGTTTTCACCGCCGTAAACGCGGCGGATTTGACGGAGTATTGCTTTTATATTTGTTGCTGATCGTTGCGATATGGTGCTTAAGATATTCAGTCGGATACTATAATATCGTAAAACCTCAAGATATTGTTGACGGAGAGCCGTCCGAGATGCTGACGACCGCAGAGGAAATATTCAACAGTGTCATTCACGCTTTGCAGACGTTCAGCATGGATGAGGATTACACGGATTATATTATTGACGGACGTGAGATGATGACGGTGCTTTTCGGCAGTAACTCTGCCGCTGTGACGTGGTACGGAATCGTGGCGATGATTCTTAACGTTATTGCACCTATCGCGGGAGGCGCGATTATTTTTGAGATCCTTGCGAACATATTTCCGACGATTCGTATCTTTATATCGGGTATTCTCGTTTGGTGTGAAAAATACTATTTTTCCGAGCTCAACGAGCAGTCATTGGCGCTTATTAACAGCGTTTGCGACAGTCAGGTATGGTGGCGGCCTAAGCCGGTGATCATTATAACCGACGTATACCGCGACAACGACAACGAAAGCAAGACAGAGATGCTGCTTGAGGCGAAGCAACGCGGAGCGATATGCGTCCGTGAGGATCTGGCGCACGTGAAAAAAGCACGTCTGTCAAAGAAAAAGTTCTTCCTTATGGATGAAAGCGAGACAGCAAATCTTGAAGCATACATAAATCTGTCGGATAAAAACAACTGCAAGTATCTGAAAAGATCTGAGGTTTATTTCTTCTCGCAGAATGACGTTTACACGGAGGTTGAGCATCAGGTACGCGAAAAGCTTTTATCTGAGATGCACTTTGCGCAAACGGATCTTCCTATCTTTATTCCGATACAGTTCTACCGCAATCTCGCAACGAATCTGTTGATGGAGCTTCCTTTATATGAGCCCGTAGTGCATAAGGTGGCTTTGGGAAAAGAGTATGAGCTGTCGCTGACGATACTCGGTAACGGCATAATCGGCACGGAGATGTTCCTTAATGCATATTGGTTAGGTCAGATGCTAAACTGCCGATTAAATATAAATATCGTTTCCAAGGATGAGATAGATGTTTTCCGCAAAAAGATCGATTATATCAATCCCGAGATCATCGGGACGGTCATTTTCAACGGCGACGGTGAAGAGAAAAAACAGATCCTCAGATATAACGACGGGGACAACGGTTTTTCTGCTCCGTATGCATACGTTCACTATTATCAATCTGACGTAAAGTCGGGCTCGTTCTGGGAAAATGACAGCGACGTTACAAAAACGCTTCTTAAGACGGATTATTTCGTCATTGCGCTCGGTAATGACGTTGATAATATCTCCGTTGCGAAAAATCTGCAAAGATTTGTCGGCGAGGAGCACGCAAAGACGAGATCTGCTGATAAGACTGTTATCGCTTACGTTGTGTATGATTCCGAGCTGTGTCGGACGCTGAATATTGAGCGACACTTTGCATCTTGGAATAAAAATGCGCCTGACATATATATGAAGGCGTTTGGATGTCTTGATGACGTTTACAGCTACGAAAACATCTTTATGACGAAGGGGGCTGTGCAGGCAAGAGAAGTCGGTATGTCGTATTCGCTTTCGCACAACGAAAAGGATTACGTCATACAGAATGTGAAGCGTTCCTCGGACATTGACAATGACTATAAATTCTGGGCAAATATCGCACGGGCGATGCATTTGAAATATAAGGTGTTCTCGCTCGGGTGGATCAAAGATTCCGTTTTCGGACTTGTCAATGAATCTGCTGATGATGACGCAGGCGACATTAAAGAGCTTATATTTGCTACGGCGGCTGAAACGGAAAGCAAACACAAGAATAACGTTGCAGCCGCCTGTGCGCTCTATAAGAGGATCGTGATCTATCAGGGAGAATATCCCGACAAAGCCGACGCGGAATATGAAAAACAGCTTGCGGACGCAAGTGACAGACTGGCGTGGCTTGAACACAGACGGTGGAATGCCTATACCCGTTCAAGAGGCTTCAGAGGCACCACGGCATATCTTAGCTACTTCGGTGCAACGGGTAGTTATAAGCACATGTCATTAAAGCTTCACCCTTGCCTTGTTGAATGCGGATGGAGGGGAATGAATCCTGCCGTCACAGACGGAGAGATACTACCCGATATCACAAAAGGAGAAACACTTCCCGAGATAACGGATGAGCTTACGTTGCCTGATGCTGACGTGTGGGCAAGCTTTGATTATCTTGACCGCTTGTCGTACACGCTTTACCGTAAGCTGTACCTCAAGGAAACGGAGGACGAGAACAAAGAAAAGAAGCTCACAGTTGAGCGCATTAATGGCTACGACTTCAAAATGTACGATTATCCGCATCATGAATATGAAACATATTGCACCGTGGATGAAGCGGCGGCGAGATTGTCCGTCAAGGCAGGGTGTCTCGTCAAACGCTGTGACGGCGGAAAAGTCAGCGGAGCCGTTCATTATCCCGAAAGTAAAGTGTGGGTGATCCCGCAAAGCTATATTGATGAAAAGCTGAAGAATCGTAAATAATATAATCCTGAAAGAGGGGGCACTATGTACGAACCGAAACCGATAGATACCAAAGAGATTAAATTACCCATAGAGCTTATGGAGCTTATGGAGCAGATCGCCGAAAACGTTCACGAAACGTGGGCAATAGGACGCATCGAGCAGGGATGGACATACGGAGAAAAGAGAGACGACGACAAAAAAACGACGCCGTGCCTCGTGCCGTATTCCGAGCTTCCCGAATCGGAAAAGGATTATGACAGAAAAACGGCGATCGAAACACTGAGGGCGATCATAGCCATGGGCTATACGATCGAGAAAAATAACTCTCTATAAAAAAACGGGCAAATCTCCGAAAATGAGGAGATTTGCCCGTTTGACGTTGCGGCGGTATACTGTAGTATCGATGCATTCAAAAAGCACAAAAAATGTCATTAATATTTTCGATAATGTAAATACAAAACCGTATTAATATGATAAAATAAAAATGAAAAAATAATATGGGAGGACGGCTACCCTATGATTACGAAAACAAACACTTCCATCACCGTTACAAACGGAAACGAAACGATCCGCATTGAGGCTGTCGGACGCGGACTGCGCGTTTGTACCGTCCCATACGGTCCTATCCCCGACGAGATGTGGGCGCTTGAACCTACCCCTGCCGCAGACGTTAAAGTGGCGGCGCCGGAACCGGGAGAACGCGGTCCTGTCTATATTGAAAACAGCGGTATCCGCTGTGAGTTGCACGGCTCGTTCCTCCGTTTTACGGACGGAGAACGTCTTCTTTTTGAAGAGGAACACTACGAATGGCCGCTGCATACCTCGGCACGTCAGTACCGTCCCACGCTCGGAAACGACGGCTTTGAGGCGACGGTGCGCTTCCGCGCCTTTGACGGCGAGAAGATACACGGTATGGGGCAGTATCGCGGAGCAAAATACGACCTGAAGGGCTGTTCGCTTGAGCTCGCACACAGAAATTCGCAGATTTCGGTACCGTTCTTCATTTCAAATCGCGGCTACGGCTTCTTGTGGAACAATCCCGCTATCGGAAGCGTCAATTTCGCGGAAAATATAACGGAGTGGCGCGCTATGTCAACGAAAAAGGTTGATTATTGGGTATGCGCCGCAGACACACCTGCAAAGATCATTGAAAAATATACCGAGGTGACGGGACGCCCGACTGAGCTGCCCGAAAGTCTGCTCGGACTCTGGCAGTGTAAGCTTCGCTATCGCACACAGGAAGAGCTGCTCACCGTGGCGAGAGAATATCACCGACGCGGCATAAAGCTTGACGTTATCGTTATTGACTTTTTCCATTGGATCTATCAGGGAGACTGGTCGTTTGACCCTGAATATTGGCCCGATCCGCAGGCGATGGTAGACGAGCTTAAATCTATGGGAACGCGTCTTATGGTGTCCGTATGGCCGACGGTAGACCCGCGAAGCAAAAACTATCACGGCTTTGCACATAACGGATTTTTGGTCAGCTCCGACAGAGGGCTTCCGATTGCATTCGATTTTAACGGCCCCGAACGCATTTACGATGCGACGAATCCCGAAGCAAGAAAATTTGCATATAATATCCTTAAGAAAAACTACGGCGGATACGGTATAGATATGTTCTGGCTCGACGAAGCCGAGCCTGAATATTCGATCTATGACTACGATCTGTACCGCTACTATCTCGGTGCCGACCTGCAGGTCGGTAACATATATCCGCGTCTGCATTCGAGAATGGTATACGATGGGCTGAAGTCCGACGGCACTCCCGATATATTGAATCTCGTTCGCTGTGCGTGGGTCGGAAGCCCCAAATACGGCACGCTCGTCTGGTCGGGCGATATTGACTCTACATTCCCGCAGATGAAACGGCAGATCGCCAACGGCATAAACATGGGTGTTGCGGGTATACCGTATTGGATCTCCGACACGGGCGGATTTTACGGCGGCAACATCAACGATCCCGTGTTCCGCGAGCTTATCGTCCGCTGGTATCAGTGGGCGGTGTTCACGCCGATCCTACGTATGCACGGTGACAGACAGCCCAATATCGGTGCGCTCGCACACAATACCGATCGAGGCGGCGGCTTCTGCTCCTCAGGTGCGGAAAATGAGCTTTGGAGCTACGGAGAGGAAAATTACGAGATTTTTCTGAAATATCTCGGTATCCGCGAGGATATGAAGCCGTACATCAAGGCTACGGCGGACGAAGCGAGAGTGAACGGTAAGCCCATGATAAGAGCGATGTTTCTTGAATTCCCGAACGACGAGGCGGCATGGGATGCTGCCGATCAGTATATGTTCGGAGCAGACTATCTCGTCGCGCCCGTTACCGAATACGGCGCAAGAGAGCGCCGTGTGTACCTGCCCGAAGGCAAGTGGGAAGCGCAGGACGGCAGCGGTATAATCGAAAGCGTTGGCGAATACGTTACGGCGTCGGCACCGCTTGATTATATGCCCGTATTTAAGCTGATCAAGTGAAAATGACAAAAAAGTGTCGATCTTAAACGATCGACACTTTTATTTTATAGGGTTGATTATACGTGCGCTCCGATAAAGCCGATGCAAGCTTGCTCTCGCGGTCATGGCAGGTGAAAATGATAGACTGCATATTGCCTGCAGATGAAAGCAATTTCATCGCGGCGGCGGCTCTGTTGTCATCCATGTGAGCGAACGTTTCATCGAATACGAGAGGGGGGAGCGTTTTCTTATATAAGATTCTGATCAGCGCCATACGAAGCGACAGATATGCCGCGTCCGCGGTGCCCTCGCTCATGTATTCAAGCTCGCGGAATGCTCCGTCTGCATTGACTGTCATCGCAAATTCGCCGTTTACGGCGATATTTGTATATTTCCCGTCTGTGATTCCCGAAAGATAGAGCTTAGCTAATTCGCGTATGCGCGGTACGATGCTTTCGCGGACGCCCTCGCCGGCGCGTCCGAGTGTTTGAATGGCGAGCATTATGGCATCGTAACGTTTGCGTTCGGAGGATATTTCCGACGTCAACAGATCAAGCTTTACGGCAAGCTCTGCGGGATCCTCGCGCATGGAAAGAAGCTGAACCCGCTTGACTTCAAGCTCGTGTATCGTTTCGGTCAGCCGCGCTACGGCGTTTTCGTTGAATTCCACCTCAAGCCTCAGCGCGGAAGGGGTGATGGCATCGTATTCAGCTACGTTTATCTCTTTTGTGATCTCTCGGACGGTTTTTTCGTCGGCACCGTCAAGATCGGATAGAATTGCGGCTTTGACGTTGCGGCACGCTTCTGTTTTTTTCGAAAGCTCATCTTCGCGCACGGATATCATCTCGGATGCGGATGTAAGCAAACCAAGCTTTTCGGGGATATCGTCATTGCTTTGTACGGTGATTCCTCTTTTTGAAATGAGCTCCTTTGCGTGAGCAAGCTCGCCATCATAAACATCATATTTTGCACGAAGCTCCTCGTCGAGAGATTCAATTTCAGCCGAAAGCTCATCGTCGCGGACGGCGGCTGCCGCAAGCTCGTCAAGTATGATCGGCAGCTCCTCTATGGAATTAGCGCCGTACTCCGTAAGTAAAGCATTCAGCTTGCGTGATGCGGCAGAGGCGGCTGAAAGACAGGCGACGGCGCCGATAACGGTTACGGCGACTCCTGCGGCACCGACGAGAGGGAGCAACAGAGACGCGCGGTATACGGCAGCAACACCGACGCAAATGACGGTGACCATCAGCAGAAGTGCCGCTGTGATATGGAGCGAACGCTTTGCTTTTTGCTTCTTTTTGGCAGTATGGAGGATTTCGTCTGCGGCGTTTTCGTCACAGATGAGGTGCCGTCGGCGTTCGACGTCCGAAGCGTTACCGAGTTCGCGCCTGCAGTCGTCGAGGCGGCGAGACAATCTTGTGATTGAAGCAGATGCGGAGGAGAGTGTGTTGCCGCACGCATGAAGCTCATTAACGTAATCTTTATCGGGGAAGTGATCGCCGACGAGCGCAGACGTGATGAGCGATTCCCGCTCCGAACAGAGCATGGAAAGTTCGTCCTCAACGCTATGGAGCCTGTTGAACAAATGAAGCTTTTTTACAGCTTCATAGTTTTTGTTTTTCTTGCGGCTTGCTTCTCGGTTACTCTCGGCGGTCTTACGCTTCTCCGTAAGCTCTGTGATGGAATTTTCAACGATGATAAGCTCACCCGCAACGCGCTTTGCCGATTCAAGCTTCATTGAAAACTCGGCGCGTCGGCGCTCTTTATCATATATAGAGCCGCCTTTTCCGTTTTTGTGAAGCAGTTGTCGGCGCACAGCGTCGAGCCTTTCGATGGATTTTTCGGTACTGACGGCTTCATCCGCTGTGAAAAGCAGGTTTTCGGCAGATGAAGAAAGTTTATCGCCGTCAACACGTGCTCCTGAAAGCTGACGGATGAATGCGGTCGACGCAAAAACGTCTTCGGGGATGCCCAAAAGCGCATCACCGGGATTTTTGCCTCTGTGAAGCTGTGCGCCCGTTTCAGTGTCTGTCATTTTCAGCGTTTCGCGGTAAGCGATGTTGCCCATGCCGTCCGTCGATGCTGTCATTGAGCGTTCGATCAGGATACGAATCCCGTCGATAACGACGGTCATGGAGCCTGAGGCAAGGCCTGTGTTCCAGTTTATGTACTTTTTGCGTTCGGAAAGTACGTTATCGCCAACGGTTTTCGATTGCATTCCGTAGAGCATGAATTTGATAAATTCAGCGATTGTCGATTTGCCCGATTCATTATCGCCCTCAAAGATGTTCATTCCGTCCGACAACGTTATACTGTAATCGGTAAGGCGTCCGAAGCTTTTGATGTTTATGCTTTCTATATACATTCTGCGGCTCCTTTAATCTGTGATGTTTTCGCCTGCCATAGCCGCCATGCCGTAGCGCAGAGCGCGGAGCGCGGTGCGGCGAATTTCAGGATCACTGTCTTCAAGCTGTGGACGGAGCAAACGGTAAAACTCGCCTTTTACGGTGGGATCGTTCATCAGGTATTCATCATCGAGAAGTAGTGTCGTTTCATCTTTGATCTCAACGGAATAAACTTCGGTGATGTCTGCGGCGATCATGTCAGGCGACACGATAAGAGATGACGGCAAAGATCCCTCAAGCGTGACACGCAGAAGCGTTTCCGTGCCGTAGCGTTTTTCTTTGATCAGAGCGCGGATACGGTCCGTCAGCTCGTGTGCGGACGTTACACCCGAAACGGAGATACGGCACCATTCATATTTACGCTTTGCAAAAGACAGCGTACGGGCAGTCAGTTTTCCTTCGTTGATCTCAAGCTGAATGGCGCCCTTCGTGCCCGTTTCGTCAAATCCGCGTCCTTCAAGACAACCGCAATAGCCGTAAACGCAGCCGTCCTCTTCGGCGAGAGGCGGTGCATTGTGGACGTGACCGAGAGCGGCGTAGTCGAATCCGCATGCGGAAAGGCGCGCCGCGGACGTGGGCGCATAAGTCGATGTGGGCGCACCGAGATGTGCGTGTGCGCAGAGCAGCTTTATGCGGTCATTATTCTCCGCAGGTTCAACGGGGCATTCGGCGAGCGACTCACCCGTGAAAGCGTAGCCGTAAACGTCGACTCCGAGCTCGGGAAAAGAGAAGCAGCTTTGCTTTTCGTCTTTGAAGATATAGACGTTTTCAGGAAACCTAACCTTCGCGTATACGCTGTCGGGCGTGTACGGATCGTGATTGCCGGGGCTGATTATGATCTTGCAGTCCGGAACACGCGAAAATTCGCGCATAACGATCGAAACAGTTTCACGAGTCACAAATCCACGGTCGAAAAAATCGCCCGCTACGAGCAAAATATCGACGGCATTCGTGCGGATGTACGTCATCAGCGAAGAGAATGTTCCCCGAAGTTCGGTTTTGCGGATTTCGGCACGTCTTTCATCGAGTCCCGAAAAAGGGCTGTCGAGATGTATGTCACCTGTGTGGATAATTTTAAGCATTTATCGCTCCGTGGTTTTCGGTTCATTACCGATTTTTCTATGATATAATAATAACATAAATTATCATGACGCGCAAGATTTCACTTCGTTCGACATAGAATGATTTTTTTACAAAAATGATTGTAAAAAAATCATGAACGGAAAAAAACTTCAAAAACGATAGTGACAATTTTTGATAACGGGTGTATAATCTTAATGTTATTAATATATTTATCTTGGTGAGGGAATAATGCTCGGCGATATTATAACGTACCTACATAAATCACTGAAAATGGCGGTAAAAAACGTATTTGCGAACTTTTCGCAATATCTGTGCTTTTTTGCCGCGCTTTTTATTATACATACTTTTTTTGCAACGCTGACGGTTATTCTTTTTAATAACGACGAGATCGAATGGCAGCACGTCAAAGAAGAATACGATTATCACATGATGGTCAAGGGACTCAACGATTATCAGATGCTTCTGATCGAAAACAACAGCCTTGTGGTCTTTTCAAACGATAATGTTTTCGATATCGTTCGTGTGATCAAGCATACGAGTGAGTTTGACAGCACCGTCGATTACGATATGTATATCATGCTGAAGGGCGACACCGATGAAGAGATCGCGTTTTCAGAAGATAGGTTTATCAATAAATACCTGAAGGAGCTCGTTAAACACAGCGATAACGGCGAGGCTATTACGTATTACAGAACGCCGCTTTTGAGATTTGACAACAATCTTCTTGCCAACCGCGCAATATATGCGGTTTCAATCGCGGCACTTATCGCGCTGTCCGTTTTTCTGCTCGTCGTTTTATATAACATCAGAATCAATCACTATAAGTTCATTTATGGTATTTATATGAGCTTCGGCGCCGATTTCAAAAAGCTTTTTGAAACGGCGTTCTGGGAAATGTTCTGCGTTTACGCTATCACGTTCGTTCCCGCAACCGCGGTGTCGATTCTGATATCCCGACTCATACTGACGAGTGCGGGGCTGCCGTTCTCGGTCAACGTATGGATGCTTCTGCTAACGATAGTTTATGGACTCATAGTGCTGCTTCTTTCGGTGTGGTTCCCGATGCGTTTGATGTCGATCAAGGAGCCGATGTCGCTGATCGTATCGCAGGATAACTCGAACCTCGTTTCATCCCCGCGCCGTTCCATCAAAATTTTCGGAACGAAGTTCCCGTTGCAATATGAGATGTTTTCAACGTGGAGATTTCGAAAATACAATCTGCGCCTGATCGTTTCAGCCGTATTGTTTACGTCTTTGTTTATTTCGGGTCTTTATATCGCGGAGATCACGAGAGTAACCCTTTCGCATGAAAAAGCTCAGTTTACCATTCAGCTCGACGAGGACGGCCTTGAATACAACGATTTCATGCGCTATGAGCTTTATAATATAGACGGCATCACGCTTGTAAGCAAGTCGAATACCGATAATGCAAACCAAAGCGAAACGCACATGAGAGTGCAGTCTGATCATACCGTTGCTTTTTCAAATCTTGTCGTTTCGTCCGACGGCTACAGAGTGACAAACGAGATACAGTACCGAACGATAGATGAAGATATCATTTCCAATCTTGAAAAGTATAATTACGTCGGCGATCTTTCCGCACCTCTACAGGACGAAAATATGGTCGTCGTTGCCGATTCAATCAACAATACGCGTCGCTTTGACTATCAGGTCGGCGACACCATTGAGATCGCAACGGTTTCAAAGAAGAATAAAGCGCCCGATTACAATATGACGGGCATGGCGCTTCTCAAAGAACAGCTTCAGTATTATGAATTTGAATATCATACGTATACGATCGGTGCCATCATATACGATATTCCGACGCTCAATATGCCGATATATATGGCAGATTCCGCTTTCACAACGGTGACAGGTCTTGAAGTAAGTTATTATAATCTTGAAGTATTTGTGGATCAGTCGCTTTCAACTGCTGAGGTATTGAACATTGAAACACAGCTTCGTAACTGGGGAATGCTTTACGACGGAGCCGATGTCACGAATACCCACGCGCTGCACATGAGCATCGTTAATGAAGATAAACAGTACGACGAGATATTCACGCTTGTGGCAACGCTCCTTCTTACCATTTCACCGATGATATGGTTCTTCTCGCAAATGCTTTATTACGTGAAGCGTGAAAACGAGTTTACGATACTTCAGTCGATCGGTGCTCTCGGTACAGATATAAGACGGCTTTACGTAACGGGCGGTATTTTCATGAGTATTTTGTCATTCATTTTCTGTATAGCTCTCGGCTATCTGATGAGCTTTGGGCTGTATCGCTTTGTAAACGTAACGATTCCCAAGTGGACGCTCAGCTATATCAGATACGAGTTCTATATGCCCTGGTATGCTATCATTTTGAGCATAGTCGTATCCGTTGCGTGCGGATTCCTCTCCTCTTACCTGCCGTATCACAGCTACATGAAGCGCCGTTCAAAAACGCTTTCGGTTGAATACGGCGATGTATCGGACTGATGATGCGGTTCGTTGAAGATAATGAAAGAAAGGTCGGTAACAAATAATGTCTGACGAAAAATCAAAGTATATATTAAGAACAGAAAGCGTTATCAAGCAGTATAAGCAATACGACGAAACCATCACCGCCGTCAACAGAGTCGATCTTAAGGTGGAGGAGGGCGAGTTTGTTGCCATCATCGGTACGTCAGGTTCGGGTAAAAGTACGTTCTTGCACTGCTGCGCGGGACTTGATAAGGTAGATGCGGGACGCATCTACATACGCGGACAGGATATCACGAAGATGTCACACGATGAGCTCGGACGCTTCCGCGGAGCCAACATGGGATTCGTGTTCCAAAGACACAATCTTATCCCGCAGTTTACGGCGCTTGAAAACATTCTGATTCCGACTCTGATGTGCAATAAACCCGACGGCTCGTACGATGAAAGACTTCGCCGTCTCGTTCAGACGCTCGATATTCAGGACAGACTCCATCACCTGCCGAGCGAGCTTTCGGGCGGTCAGCAGCAGCGTGTCGCTATCGCACGTGCGCTTATAAATATGCCGCAGATCCTCTTTGCCGATGAGCCTACGGGAAATCTTGACCGTGCGAATGCCGATGAGGTGCTTGATCTTCTCATCAAAACGAGAGATTCCATCGGACAGACTCTCGTTATGGTAACTCACGACCTGCAGATCGCATCCCGAGCGGACCGCATCTTCCGAATGGATAACGGCGTACTCAAGCTCGAACGCGACTATCTTGACGGCAGACGCAAGACCGTCAACGGCTATTGATGAATACAAAAAATATCGTCCCCCGTTTCGGTATTCCGAAACGGGGGGCGATCGTTTATTCGCCCACTTTATATATGTCAAACGTGCCGTCAAGCATCAGCCATAGCTGAGGAAACCAGCGCATCGCATTCCATACCGAGCCGCCTGCGAGGTCATATTCGTCGATTAAGGCGAGCTTCGCACGTATGCTGCGTGGATCCTCAAACCAAACGACGTGCTCGCGTGTCAGCCCTGATTCGTCCGTGCTGTAATAGTTATAAAACGGCGCCTGCGCCACCTCGTCGAACATGATACGCGCTCCCACGTCTGCCGCTTGACGGACGGCATCGACGTTTGAAAGCGACCGCGCCTTGGATTCGCCGCGCACGTAAGGGAGCGTCCAGTCATATCCATAATTCGGTATGCCGAGAATGGCTTCTTCGGGCGCCATCTCCGTTATAGCGTAATCGACGACACGGCGTACCTGATTGATGGGAGCGACCGCCATGGGCGGTCCGTAGGTGTATCCCCATTCGTAAGTCATGAGCAGAACGAGGTCGGCGGCGTCGGCAAGCTCGCCATAACGGTGGCCTTCATATAGCAGTCCGGGTTGACTGGGGGAGGTCTTCGGTGCAAGTGCGACGAAAGTGACGTAATCGCCGCGAGCGTCGAGGGCGGCGTTGACGCGCCGCACAAAGTTAACGTATTCGTCGGCAAGCTCGCCGCCTACATATTCAAAGTCGAGGTCAACGCCGCCATATCCGCGGCTAACGACGGCGTTCACGAGATTTTCGATGACAGCTGATTCAATGGCGGGATTTTGAAAAATATACGATGCAAGCTCGTTTGAGAAGACACCTTCGGCGGTCAGCGTTGAAAGAAGCATGATCGGAACGGCACCGTATTGACGTGCAAGCGCAATGATCTCGCCCTCTCGTCCGGGGTTGATGCCTTCATTCGCGCCGGGCGGAATGAGGCTTCCGTCACGATTGATACCGTATGTGAAAAGCGTCAGATACGACAGATAAGGAAGCGTGCGCCGCAACGTTTCAAGATCAACGAACGGGTAAACGTATGCATTCGTTATGACGGTGCCGCCCTCGGCGGGCGGTGTGCTTATAATGAGATACTGTCCCGGGTAGATGTTATCTCTTCCGTCAAGCGCGGGATTAAGACGGTACAGCTCATTTAGGCTTGCGCCGAACATAGCGGCGATGCTTGTCAAGGTGTCACCTTCAGCGACGGTGTATGTTTCTGTTGGGGTGCGAATGAGAAGCGCTTGCCCCGGAGCGAGCCTGTCGGGGGAGTCAAGTGTGTTGTCGGTAATGATGAGTGACGGCGGAATGCCAAATTCACTTGCGACGGAATAGACGGTATCTCCGACGTCGGTTATGTATATTATCATGTATTTACCGTTCCTTTCTTTGTTTTTACTGTCATTATATGTGTAAAATCCCGTTTGAGTGAGGGATTATTTTCATTTTGCGTATAAAATCGGAGATAGAGGTGACAATAAGAATAAAGAAAAATCGGGGGATCATCGGTATGCACGTAAATAGAAAAATGCCTAAAATAGAATCGGTGTCGGCGGTGGAAGTACTTGATTCGCGTGGAAACCCCACCGTTTCGGTAACGCTTGCACTAACGGACGGCTCATTCGGTTGTGCCACAGCGCCGTCGGGCGCGTCAACGGGAAAGCATGAAGCATACGAAAAGCGCGACGGTGATATGGAGCGATACGGAGGCAAGGGTGTGACGCACGCGGTAAATTCCGTGAATTATGCAATTGCCGAAGTGCTGCGAAAAACGGAGAAAAGCGGACAGGCAGAGATCGACGGGGTGCTGTGTGAGCTTGACGCGACGGAGAATAAATCTCGCCTTGGTGCCAATGCCACGCTTGCCGTGTCGATTGCGTATTGCCGCGCTTCCGCGCAGTATTACGGACTGCCGTTATACGTTTATCTCGGCGGAATATTGAGCCGTCATTGCGGCTTGCCCGTGCCGATGATGAATGTGCTCAACGGCGGCGCTCACGCGAAGAACAACATAGACATTCAGGAATTTATGATCGTGCCCGTCGGTATAGAGGATCATGCAGAGCGTATGCGTGCATGCTCGGAGATATATCATAAGCTTGGAAAGCTGCTCTCATCACGCGGATTCGCAACGTCTGTCGGCGACGAGGGCGGTTACGCGCCGATGCTTGAACGTGACGAGGACGCAATCGAGCTGATACTCGAAGCGACCGCGGCATCGGGATACGGCGAGAACGTGAAGCTTGCGCTCGATGCGGCATCGAGCGAATGGTGCGTCGGTGACAATTATGTTTTGCCGAAGCGCGGACGCGAGCACGACACGGACGGGCTCATATCGTACTGGCAGACGTTGTGCCGCAAATATCCGATCATGTCGATTGAGGACGGTCTCGGCGAGGACGACATCGACGGCTGGCGCCGCATGACGACAGCGATGAAAAACAAGATCATGCTCGTCGGAGACGATCTTTTTGTCACAAACAGCACGAGAGTTGCGAATGGCATTCGTAACGGTTACGGCAATGCACTGCTCATAAAGCCGAATCAAGCCGGGACTGTAACTGAAACGATCGAAGCGTCGCTTTTGGCGCGTCGGGGAGGCTATGATCTTATAACGTCGCACCGTTCCGGTGACACCGATGACAGCTTTATTGCCGATCTTGCCGTGGCGCTCGGAGCCGGATTTATCAAAGCAGGTGCGCCTTGCCGCGGAGAGCGAGTTTCCAAATATAACAGGCTTTCCGTGATTCATTCGGAGCTTGCCAAAATAAGTAGTAGTCAAAAACGTGAAAAAAACGGTTGCACCGAAGACGGATGCGCTATATAACACAAACGTAGCTTTTACGTTAAGCGTAAAAAAACAGGTTCAAAATGAACCTGTTTTTTGTTGTTGGATCAAATGTTATTTTTTTGTTTGCCATGTTTGCGGAGCGAATAAAACGAGCACGGGGAACAGCTCAAGGCGTCCTGCAAGCATATTGAAGGACAGTATCAGCTTGCTGACAGGCGAGAAGAAGGATAGCGATTCAGTCGGGCCGGAAAGATCGAAGCCGGGACCGATATTGTTGATGCAGGCGATGACGGCGGTGAGATTCGTTTCGAACGAATAGCCGTCGAGTGAGACCAGAAGCGTTGAGAGTATCGTGAGCATTATATGCGTGGCGAAGAATATACAACAGCGGCCGGCGGCATTTTTGTCGATCACCTCGCCATCAACGGTCATGACCTTGACACTGTGCGGGAAGAGAGATTTTCTTATCTCAAAGAAAAGAGATTTTACTAATATGATAAGACGCGAAACCTTGATACCGCCTCCCGTTGAGCCGGCAGAGGCACCGATGAACATCAATATAAGAAGGATTCCGTGCGTAAATTCGGGCCAAATCTCATAGTCGCAGGATATCATTCCCGTTGTTGTTATAATAGACGATACCTGGAAGAAAGCGTGGTGCGCCGATTCCCCGACACTGTTGAACATATCGGTCGTTTGCATCGTTATAAGTACCGTTGCTATGACGATTATCAACAGATACGTGCGAAGCTCCGTGTTTTTAAGTATGCTTTTGATATCCCCGACGAGAAGCAGAAAATACATACTGAAGTTGATGCCGAAGAGCATCATGAAAATGCTGACAACGGTCTGGCAGTATGTAGAATATGCCATCATGCTGTTGTTTTTGATGGAGAAACCACCCGTTCCGGCAGTTGAAAACGCCGTCGTCAGCGCGTCGAACACGGGCATATCGCCGAAAAGAAGCAGAATAAACTCGCTCGCCGTCAAAACGATGTATATCGAATAGAGAATACGAGCCGTTGAGCGCAGTTTCGGCGCAAGCTTTCCGACGGTTGGTCCCGGGCTTTCCGCACGCAGAATGTGAAGCGACATTCCGTTGCCGCGGACGAACGGTGCTATTGCAAGAATAAAGACGAGCACGCCCATACCGCCGAGCCAATGCGTAAACGAGCGCCAATAAAGCAGACTCATAGGAGCAGCTTCTATGTCGTTCAGAATCGTTGCACCTGTCGTTGTAAATCCCGAAACGGTTTCAAACAGCGCATCAATGTAGGAGTTTACGGTACCTGAGAGGAGAAACGGCAGTGCACCGAAAAGTGAAATGAGTATCCACGCAAGCGCAACGATGACGGAGCCCTCGCGTGCGTATATGCTGTTATTTTTCGGCTTGCAGAAGATCAGTATTACCGTACCTGCCGCAAGTTGAAGAAGCATAGTTACGAGGAATGCTTCAAATGAAGCATTCTCACCGGCACAGATGGCGATGATGAGCGACGGCAGCATGCATATCGACTCAAGCAAAAGTATCTTGCCGAGATAATTCAAAACTATCCTATAGTTCATATATAATGATCCGAGCCTTTCCTTGATATAAAGCCGATTATAGCTTTATCATACTTTGATGGGATCGCGCTCAAATATGTCGCCGAGGTTATATATGGCGCGCTCGGCAGTGGTGACGATGATGACGGTGTCGCCGACTTTAAGTACGTCATTTCCGTTCGGGATAATGACTTGGTTCGAACGGCTGATGCACGTAATGAGGACGTTGGATTTAAGATTCAGCTTCCACAGCGGCACCTCGGTATATGCGGTCGCAGAGGATACGGAAAACTCAATCGCTTCGGCTTTGCTGTCGACAATGTGATGCAAAGCCTTAACGGAGCCTTCATCCCCGCGGTTTGAGATGGCTCGGACATAACGCACGATCTCACTCGCGGTAAGGTCCTTCGGGCAAACGACGGAGCCGAGGTCGCGGTTAGCGAAAAGACGCGCATATTCGTTGCGGTCGATCTTTGTGATCGTCTTTTTAACTCCGATGTGAGTGCAGTACATAGAGATGATGAGGTTTTCTTCGTCTATTCCCGTCAGTGTGATAACGGCATCGGTGTTTTGTACGTTTGCCGATTCAAGAAAACCGTGTTTCGAAGCGTTGCCGTTTATGACGAGAGCTTTGGGAAAACGCAAGGAGAAGGCTTCGCAACGGGAAATATCTTTTTCAATGACGGTTACGTCGATGCCGCTCTTTTCAAGCTCTTCCGTCAGATATTCGGCGATGCGGCTGCAGCCGATAAGCATAACGCTTTTGATCTTGTGGCTGACAAGTCCCAATGACTTGATGAGCGCAGCGAGGTTATTTCGTGCCGCCGTTACGGTGATCTTGTCGCCTGCCATGAGAGTGAAGCTGCCGTTCGGGATGTATACGTTGTTTTCGCGTTCAACGGCGCAGATGAGGACGCGCAGACCGAGAGCTGATGCAACTTCCATGATCTTTTTTCCGTTGAGACGGCTGTCCTCCGTGATCTTGAACTCAACGAGCTCAACTCTTCCTTTGTCGAACGAGTCGCGCTTTAAGAATGAAGGAAACTGAATCATGCGGTAAATTTCGTGTGCGGCGGTAAGCTCGGGATTGACCGCGAGGGAAAGACCGAGCTCGTTTTTTAAGAATATTACCTGCTTTGTGTATTGAGGATTTCGAACGCGGGCAATTGTGTGTTTACAACCGAGTTTTTTTGCACATATGCAGGCGAGCAGATTCGTTTCGTCTGCATTCGTTGCCGCAATAAGGATATCGGCTTTGTCCGAGCTCGCACGCTTCAGCGTTTCGAGGGCGGCACCGTTACCGTCCACGGCGAGAACGTCGAGGGCTTCTTGCGCCTCGGCAATGACGGTGGCACTTGTGTCTATAATAGTTATATCATGATTTTCGTGCGTAAGACGCTCGGCGAGCGAATATCCCACCTTGCCGCATCCGACGATGATGATCTTCATATCTGTTGCCTTTCAAATATCGAAAGATTATACGACTTTATGAAATAATAATATCACAATCTGACACCAATTGGCAACCCAATTAATATCAAACTAATAAAAAAACAGCAAAAAAACAAAGCCCGACTTGATGTCGGGCTTTGAAAATGCATTTTATTAGTGAACGATGCAGCGTTCTGTATCCTTGTCGAAGATGTGGATCTTCGTGGGATCCATAGCAACCTTGATGTTGTCGCCTGCTCTTGCGGTGGATGTGGGAGATACGCGAGCGATGAGGTTCTGCTCCTCGGAGATGAGGTAGAGGTAAATTTCAGCGCCCATAAGCTCTGTAACTTCAACGTCTGTGTTGATGATACAATCGGGGTACATTTCAAGATAGTTAGCCTCGTCGCGGATAGCTTCGGGACGGATACCTGCGATAACTTCCTGACCGAAGTATTCCTTGAGAGCGGGGTTGTTAGCCTTTTCTGCGGGAAGCTTGATGGAGTTAGCGCCGTATGTAAGATAAGCATCTTCGCCCTTGCGTTCGAGAACGCAGTTGATGAAGTTCATCTGAGGTGTACCGATAAAGCCTGCAACGAAGAGATTGCAAGGAGAATCATAGAGAACCTGAGGAGTATCAACCTGCTGGATGAGACCGTCCTTCATAACGACGATACGGGTAGCCATCGTCATAGCCTCTGTCTGGTCGTGTGTAACGTATACGAACGTTGTTCCGACTCTCTGGTGGATCTTTGTAAGCTCCGTTCTCATGAGTGCACGGAGTTTAGCATCGAGGTTGGAAAGCGGTTCGTCAAGAAGGAAGACCTTCGGGTTACGAACGATTGCACGTCCGAGAGCAACACGCTGCTTCTGACCGCCGGAGAGAGCCTTCGGCTTTCTGTCGAGAAGGTGAGTGATGTCGAGGATACGAGCAGCTTCTTCAACTCTGCGCTTGATCTCTTCCTTGGGAGTCTTGCGGAGCTTAAGACCGAATGCCATGTTATCAAACACGGACATGTGAGGATAAAGAGCATAGTTCTGGAAAACCATCGCGATGTCTCTGTCCTTGGGAGCTACGTCGTTAACGAGCTTGTCGCCGATG
>JAZNDW010000019.1:0-99439 GCA_045588245.1 Eubacteriales bacterium | reverse complement strand
GTCGTTCTTTTTGCTTTGATATTTGTTGCCGCTTTTGTGCAAATGTCAAATGGACTAAGAATTACTCTCATTGTATTTGGATTTGTTTTGTTCTTAGCGGGTTGCTTCTATGCACTGCGGATGGAGCAAGTGGCAGGATATTATACATGCAAAGAATGCGGACACCGATATGCACCGACATATAGAGCCGTTGCTATGGCTCCGCACATGGGCAGAACAAGATATATGCGTTGCCCTCAATGCGAAAAAAAGTCTTGGCAGAAAAAAGTGTTAAGCAAGGATTAAACCAATTCCAATTTGTCGGCTGTTTGATAAGAATATGCAAAAAACACCCTATGACTTTTTACGGTCATAGGGTGTCTTCATTTTTTCATTTGTCGTAAATGTGTCGTAAATCGGTTTTTGTAGGTCTTTGAAAACCCTGTAATACCGCTATTTTACGGCATTTTCTTAATCGAGTGGCTTCATTGTGGGGAACAACAGCACGTCGCGGATGGACGGGCTGTCTGTAAGAAGCATTACCATACGGTCGATGCCGAAGCCGATACCGCCTGTAGGCGGCATACCAAGCTCTAACGCATAGAGGAAGTCCTCGTCGGTCGTATTTGCTTCTTCGTCGCCCTGAGCAAGCAGCGCTTCCTGTGCGCGGAAGCGTTCGCGCTGATCGATAGGGTCATTGAGCTCGGAATATGCGTTTGCCATTTCCCAACCGTTCATAAAGAACTCGAAGCGCTCAACGTATTCGGGATTCTCGGGCTTCTTCTTTGTGAGCGGCGAGATCTCGATCGGGTGATCCATAACGAATGTCGGCTGAACGAGATGCTCTTCAACATACGTTTCAAAGAAAAGATTGAGAATGTCGCCCTTGCCGTGGCGAGTCTCGTACTCAATGTGATGCTCCTTCGCTATTGCGCGAGCCTCTTCGAGCGTTTTAATCTCGTTAAAATCAACGCCAGAATACTGCTTAACGGCGTCAAGCATCGTGATACGTGCAAACGGCTTGCCGAGATCCATCTCAATGCCGTTATAGGAGATAACGGTCGTTCCGAGCACTTCCTGTGCAACGTAACGGTAAAGATTTTCGGTAAGATCCATCATGCCATGATAATCCGTGTACGCCTGATAGAGCTCCATCAGCGTAAACTCGGGGTTATGACGAGTGTCAAGTCCCTCGTTACGGAAAACGCGGCCGATCTCGTAAACCTTTTCCATGCCGCCGACGATGAGTCGCTTCAGATAAAGCTCAAGAGAAATGCGAAGCTTGACGTCAAGATCAAGTGCATTGAAATGTGTTTCAAACGGTCTTGCCGCAGCGCCGCCCGCATTGGACACGAGCATGGGAGTTTCAACTTCCATGAAGCCCTGCGCGTCAAGATAACGGCGGATCGTGCTGATTATCTTCGAGCGATTGATAAAAGTCTTTTTTGTGTCTGCGTTCATGATAAGGTCAACGTAACGCTGACGGTAACGCAGATCTGTATTTGTTAGACCGTGGAACTTCTCGGGAAGGATCTGAAGGCTCTTCGAAAGAAGCGTTACGGATTCGGCGTGAATGGAGGTCTCGCCTGTTTTTGTCTTGAAGACCTGACCCTTGATACCGATAAGATCGCCGATATCGAGCTTTTTGAATGCCTTATATTCCTCTTCGCCGATCGAATCGCGTGCAACGTAGGACTGAATGTTGCCGCTGAGGTCCTGCAGATTGCAGAACGATGCCTTACCCATGATTCTCTTCGACATAAGACGTCCAGCAACGGAAACGCCCTGTCCTTCGAGCGCGTCGAAATTATCCTTGATCTCGGTTGCGTGATGGGTCTGATCGTACTTGGTTATAACGTAAGGATTGTTGCCGGATTCTGTAAGCGCCGCAAGCTTCTCGCGGCGGACGCGAAGCAGATCCGAAATCTCCGCTTCGGTAGTTACGCCGGCGTTCTGTACATTTTCGTTTTCGTTCATATTGTTCGACCTTTCAGTTATACTCTGTATGACCTTTGTTTACTGATTCTTTGTACGGCCTACTTCAAGGACGCGGAGCGTGATCGTTGCGCCCGAGGGAGTATGTGCAACGACAGTATCGCCAACTTTCTTACCGATAAGAGCCGATCCGATGGGGGACTGATCGGAAATATTGCCGAGCAGTGCATTTGCTTCATTGGAGCCGACGATGTTATATTCGATCTCTTCCTCGAATTCCTCGTCATACACTTTTACGTACGCGCCAAGGCTTACGACAGAAGAGTCAACTTCCGTTTCTTTAACGACAACGGCATTTTTGATGAGGTTGTCAAGCTCGTTGATTCTGCCCTCAACTCTTGCCTGTTCGTCCTTCGCTTCGTCGTATTCGCTGTTCTCGGAAAGGTCACCGTAAGAACGTGCTATCGCCAGCGCATCCTTAACCTCGCCGCGGCGAACGTTCTTCAGATATTCATATTCTTCAACGAGGGCGCGGTAACCGTCCTCTGTATACTGCTGCTTCTTAATTTCACTCATGATGTGTGCCAAACCTTTCTGTTATTTGCCTGTTTTAAGCGCCTTTATTGCGCGCCCGATCTGATTGTCTTCTTCGTCTGTGATCTTAAATACGCTCTTGTCTGCAAGCTCCTCTGACAAAGGCTCAACGATGTCAGGTTTGATGCCTACGCCCTCAAAGTTATCGGAATACGGAGGGCTGTAGAGCTTATATGAAATTGACAGGCCGCCGCCCTGACCGAGCGCTGAAATACTCTGCACCGTTCCCTTACCGTACGTTACCTCGCCTATGACGAGAGCGGCATCATAGTCCATGATCGCGGAGGTGAAAAGCTCGCCTGCCGAGGCGGTGCTTCCGTTACAGATAACGACAAAATCAAGGTTCGCGTAACCTGCATCGGAATTGATAACTTCCTCGTTGCCCTCATTGTCAACAAGACGTACGATCGGTCCTGCAGGCAGCAGGTAGTCAAGCACGTCAACAACTGAGGTCAGAAGTCCGCCGGGATTATAACGTACGTCAATAATGAATTGCTCACATCCTGAATTTTGCAGCTCGTTAACAGCCGCAACAAACTGCTCGTACGTTCCGTTATCAAAGTTCAGGATCTTAACGTAACCGACTGTTTCGTCAAAAGAAATGACGTGATGCATAACGGTCTGCTCCGTAACCTTGTCGCGGCGCACGGAAAATTCGATCACCTCGGAGTAATCCTTGCCGCGGTACACCGTAAATTCAGCATAAGTGCCGATCTCGCCCTTGATTAGATCTATCGCAGGATAGTAGCCAAGCTCAGCAACAGACTGTTCGCCAACGTAAACGACAAGGTCGCCGGGCTCAACGCCTGCTTCCATTGCGGGTGAATCGGGCATAACGTTTACGATCTCAATGCAGTTGTAATCGGCATTATAGATTACGTGAACGCCGATTCCGACAAGTTCGGCATTATAGTCCGTCATCAGCGCGTCAAACTCTTCGTCCGTCAGATACTGACCGTACTTGTCGATCGACGCAACGTATGCATCAAGCACGTATTCGATGGTCTTTTGTTCGTCCATCTCGCCGATATACTTTGAATTGTAAATTGAAACAAGCTCGGACAAGCGAACGAACAGCTCGGAATCGTATCCGGCTGCTGATATTGCCTCGTTCATTTTTTTGCTGTATGCACTGTCAACGGCAATAAATGTCACCTGGAAGGTAACGATCGCAACGAGTATCGCTATTATAACCGTCGTCAGTATGGATACACGTTTTTTTGTTTTCGGTTTCTTCGGCTCCTCATACGCTTCTTGGAGCGACTGAAGCTCTCGATCTTCGTAATTATTATCGTTCATGATCAATTGTATGCATAATGATCTATATGCATTCTCCGATATGTTTTATTTACGGTTGTGTCACGTAGTTCAGGGGATTTACGCGGTTCTTGCCCTCACGGACTTCAAAGTGAAGGTGATTGCCCGTGGAACGTCCCGTCGTACCCATCTCCGCTATCTGTGTTCCCTTCGTTACATACTGGCCGGGAGAAACGAGCAGCTTTCTGCAGTGTGCATAAAGCGTATAAATTCCGCCGCCGTGGTCGATAAGTATGTATTTTCCGTAGCTGCTGTCCGTTTCGGCGAGCAGAACGGTACCGTTGTTAGAAGCAAATATCTTTGTTCCTGCCTGACCGGGAATATCAATACCTGAATGGAACTTACGCTCTCCCGTAAACGGGTCGCTTCTGTATCCGTATTTTGACGAGATGCGTTTAACGCTGACGGGAACGGGCCAGATAAATTTACCTTCGGCAACATTCTGTGTCTGCCCCTGCTTCTTTTCAAGCTCTTCGATGTAATCATCGAGCGCCTGCGCTTTCTTTTCCTTGTCAGCCTCCATTTTATTGAGAAGCTTCTGTTCGGTTTCAAGATCCGTCATTTTATCGGAGATGAGCGTTTCGCAGGTTGCGGACAATGCCTCAAGCTCCGTTTTGTCAGTTGCAAGCTGATCGATCAGAGTTTCAAGCTCTGCTTTGTCCGCTTCGCGTGTCGCTTTTGCAGCTTCAAGCTCTGCCTGCGCTGCTTCAAGGCTTTCAAGCAGTCGGATGTCATACTGTAAAATGCTCGTCGCATAGTCGATACCGATAAGAAAATCGGTAAGGCTTTCAGCGCCGAGGATCATGGAGATTGTCGTTGCCTTACTGTCCTCATAGGAAACGCGCATACGCTCCTTAGTTTCTTCGTAAAGCTTGGCGCATTCTTTTTCCTTAACTGCAATCTCTCCGTCAAGACGCTCCAGCTCAGCCAAAAGCTCTTCCTGATATTTTTCGCTCATTTCAATTTTACCGTTGACGGTGTCGATGAGCGCGTCATATTCTTCTTTTTCTTCGAAAAGATCGTCGATATCGTCACCGAGCGACGATATTTTATTTTTTATGTCTTTTATCTTTTTATCGTAGTCAGCAAGCTGTTGCTGGTATTTTTTGACCGTGGAATTATCCGAAAAATCACTGCTTGCGGCGTGCATAACGACAAGCGACGCACAAAGCAGCACAGCGATCATAAAAATACGCAAAAACGCTTTTGACGTTAATACCTTTTTCATGGGGTCCTCTTTTCTTTCGTTAAAAACGGTGCTTACGTATAACGTAACGGTTTACTTCTTCGTATACTTGGAAAGCGAGATCGTACTTCCGATAACACCTGTAAGAACACCGATGAACAACGTACCGAAAAACATCGCGGAGGCTATATCCGCAAGAGGCACAAATGTAAGCATCGACAGCGTTTTCCCCATAGATTCGACGGTATAGCCGTAAAGCGCACGCTCAGCAAAAAAAGCCGGGATCGATGCGATCAAACCGATGATACCGCCTTCAAGCACAAACGGGAACGAGATAAACCAGCCCGTCGCACCCATACAGCGCATTATGGCAATTTCGTCTTTTCTTGAATAGACGGAAAGCTTGACCGTGTTTATGATAACGAAAACACTGACGACGAACAGCACGGCTAAAAACCAAACAAAGATGACCATAACTCCGCTTTTGAAGCTTGAGATCATGTTCGCCAGGTCAACCTGGTCGTTCGTTTTTCTTACGCCTTCGATCTGGCGCAGATTATAGCTTACGCTCGTTACCTTTTCCGCGTTAACGTAAGTTATTCTGAAGCAGTCCGAAAGCGGATTATCTTCTCTGAACATTTCATAAAGATATCCCGAATCTCCCGCCTGGTTCTGTAATGATGTAATTCCCTCGTCAGCCGTTATGCGCTCTACATTGTCAACGTCAACGTATTCGATCTTTTTTATCTGCTCCTCAATGGAAACGATCTCTTCTTCGGTAAGATCGTATTCAAGGAACACAACGATCTCATTCATAAGACCGAGATTTTCAAGATTCACATTGATATTCGCAACAAGAAGCGCAAAGCTCGAAAGAACGATAAGACAGCTCATAAGCACCGCGATCGAAGCGACGCTCATAACACCGTTTCGCCATAGTCCCTCAAGAGCCTGTCCGATAAAGTACGTCAGTCTGTAATGCTTCATTCGTACATACCTCCGACTCTGTCCTCAGCGATGATACCGTGATCGATCATAACGACACGCTGCTGATAATAGTCAACAAGACCTTTTTCGTGTGTAACAACGACGACGGTTTTGCCGAGCTTATTGATCTTAATGAGCAGGTTCATGATCTCAAGGGACATTTTCGGGTCGATATTACCCGTAGGCTCATCTGCGATGATTATTTTGGGGTTGTTTGCAAGTGCTCTTGCAAGAGCGACTCGCTGCTGCTCGCCGCCCGAAAGCTCGTGCGGGAAGCAGTTTGTTTTTTCAGCAAGCGACACCGTTTTCAGTAGCGCGGGAACGCGCTTTCTGATCTTTCTTGCGGGTGTTCCGACGACCTGCATTGCAAACGCAACGTTTTCATAAACTGTCTTTTTCGGGAAAAGTCTGAAATCCTGAAATACGACGCCAAGCTTACGTCTGTAATGGGGGACCTTGAAATATGACAGCTTGGAAAGATCAGCATCATCAACGATTATCTTGCCTGATGTGGCTTTCTCCTCGCGCAGGAGCAACTTCATCAAAGTTGATTTACCTGCGCCGGATGCGCCGACAACGAAAACGAATTCACCGTCTTCAATGGTAAGATTGACACCGTTGAGTGCAGTCGTACCGTTTGAATAGGTTTTTACAACATTTTTCAGTTCGATCATTGTCGGTTACTCCTTTCATTATTTGTTTGTCGTACGGCTTATTCCGTACACGCGGGCATTGACTCCCGATCAGAATTTCACGGGCTTGGACGTGAGATAACGTTTAACCATAAGCGCAACCTTGAAGGTAATGGCGTGGTCAAATTCACGCAGATCGAGACCCGTAAGCTTGCGGATCTTTTCAAGTCTGTACACAAGAGTATTTCTGTGAACGAAAAGCTTTCTCGACGTTTCGGAGACGTTGAGATTGTTTTCAAAGAAGCTCTGGATCGTCATGAGCGTTTCGCGATCGAGAGATTCAAGAGATCCGTTCTTAAAAACTTCCTGCAAGAACATTTCGCAAAGCGTCGTGGGAAGCTGATAAATGAGTCTGCCGATGCCGAGGTTTTCGTAGCTGTTGATGCTCTTTTCGTTGTCGAAGACCTTTCCGACCTCGAGAGCGACCTGCGCTTCCTTATAGGAACGGGCAAGATCTTTGATGTTATCAACAACAGTACCGATACCGATGGAAACCTTCGTATAGAATTCTGCCGAAAGCGTATCGGAGATCACTTTTGCGGACTTTTCGATATCTCTGATATCTGCGCCGGGTTTCGTGTCCTTAACGAGAACGACGTCGCTGTCACCGATGTTTATAACGTAATCCTTCGTCTTATCGGGGAAAAGCGAAAGAACCATGTCGTAAGGCGACATCTCAAGCTTACCTGTGAATCTGATAAGAAAAACGACGCGGTATTCGTCAGTGTTAAAATGAAGCTCCTTGCTCTTAATGTAAATATCGCTCGGCAGGATGTTATCAAGAATGATATTCTTGATGAAAGAGCTCTTATCGTACTTTTCGTCATAGAGATTCTTGATGTTGGAAAGAGAGACCGAAAGAAGCATAGCGGTGCGCTCTGCGGACTTATCCTCGCCCTCAACAAAAACGACGTACTCTGCCTTTGTTGCGGAACCGATGGTACGGTAAGTATATCCGCTCGAAACGATAGTATCGGATGAATAGGAAAGCTCCTCGCGGATGCCCTGACGAATCTCGCCTATCTTAACAAGCTCGCTGCACGCAATAATGGCGCCGTTTTCGTCAATAACACCGATAACGCGATCGACGGCATCTTTCATCTGATGGATAACTCTCTGAAACAATCTGTTGGACATATTTTCCTCCCAAGAAGTATTAGCAATATAGACTGAAATTTTTAACGATAATATAAAAAACAAATAATGACCGATCAAAAATCGGGATTCAACTCACTTTCGTACGCAAGGCACGAAAGAACGTAAAGCGGTGCCGTTTCGCACCGAAGAATGCGGCGTCCAAGTCCGCACGGAATAAGTCCGCATTCCTTTGCGCGCTCGACTTCGCGCTCGGAAAAGCCTCCCTCAGCTCCTGTCACGACGGATACGGTGCATCCGCGACGCAATTTATCTTTGATCACCGTATATAAAGGCTCAGTTCCCTCGCCTTCATAAAGAAAAAGCGGGACGTCTGCCAAAGCGGCGTTTTGCATCGCATCGTCAAAACGAAGCGGAAGCTTAACCTCAGGGATAACACCGCGTCCGCACTGCTTTGCCGCTTCCTCGGCAATACGGCGGCGGCGGGTCAGCTTTTTATCGGCTCCCGACACGTCGGGCTTGACGACGCAGCGCTCCGACGAAAACGGTATTATCTCCGATGCGCCGAGCTCCGTCGCCTTCTGAATGATAAGGTCGAGCTTGTCTCCTTTCGGAAGCGCAACGTAGAGATTTACTTTCGCGGGGAGCTCCGAATCGTTCATTTTTTCCGAGATAACACGCGCCTTTACCGACTCGGGACGTATCGACTCAAGCGTGCAGTCATATTCCATCCCGTCGATTCCGCTGACGGTTATCGTATCTCCCGTCGCCATTCGCAAAGAAAGCGCGATGTGTCTTGCGTCTTCGCCTTCGATAACGATAACATCGTCTACCGTCGCGGTAAAGTCAATAAAAAACCTCGGCATATCGGCTCCATTCGTTTTTTGTGCATTACTAACGATAGTATACAGCAAATTGCACTATTTGTCAAAGCCTATTTTGTTGATTTTTCATGAATTTTCAGTCAATACCACCAAAATAGCAAGAAACGTCGGTCAAAAATGTCCCTGACCGGCGTTTCACGCGTTCATTAATGCAATTTTCAAGCTTTTCGGCGCACCGCAGAAGCGCACCAGCCGTTTTCACGGAAAGTCTCTATTTCTTCATAGCCGTATCGTAAAAGCACGGACATGACCTCGTCCGCACGCTCTTCAATGATACCCGAAACGAACAATATTCCGTCGTCCGCCAAAAGCTCTCCCACGTCGGGCGTCATGCGGATGATTATATCCGCAACGATGTTGGCGCAGATGATGTCGTACTTCATGCTGCGGTCTACCTGCGCGAGCAGGTCGGACACACCGCACTCAACGTTATCCGTTCCGTTATCCTTGATATTTTCCGCCGTTACGCGAACGGCAACGGGGTCAATGTCGTAAGCGCGGCACGCCATAGCACCGAGCTTCGACGCGGCGATCGAAAGAATACCGCTGCCGCAGCCGACGTCAAGTATGCGGTCACCCGCTTTTATGTATTTATCGAGCAATCCGATAACGAGTCTCGTCGTTTCATGAGTACCCGTACCGAATGCCATTCCCGGATCCATAAGTATTGTGATCTCGCCGTCTTCGGCATCGTACTTTTCCCATGCCGGAACGATAACGACGCGGCCTATCTTGATCGGATGATAATACTGCTTCCAGTTTTCCGCCCAGTCCTCCTCGGAAAGTCCGACGGTTTCAAGCTCTGCCATAATGCCGTTGGCGGCGAATCTTTCCCTTATGAACGAAAGATATTCTCCGAGCGGTCTTTCGTCCGAAACGTATATAGACACCGCGATCTTCGTTCTGTCGGCATTAAGAACGGATTCATCGATAAGATCGCCGTATACTCCGTCAAGGATAAGCTCGTCAAGGTCGGAGTAATCCTCGATCTGCAAGCCGGGGTCGAGCATGCTCATAACGGCGCAAATGCCGTCAAGCTCCTCTCGTGCGCCCGAAGCACGAACCTGTGTCCATCCGTTTGCCATCTTCAGTTATCTCCCCTTCCTTTTCCGTCGAACAAGCGGAAAAATTTCCGTCTTTTTGCGTAATTCGATTCGCCGCAGCTTTCCGCAAATTCGGAAAGCAGCTTTTTCTGATGTGAATTAAGATTTTTCGGCACCTCGATCGTCACCGTAAAGCGCAAGTCTCCCTTGCGTGACGGATAATTTACGTTCTGGATGCCCTTTCCGCGAAGCGTGAACATCGTTCCCGTTTCGGTGCCTTCCGGCATATCGTATTCGACCGTTCCCTCAAGCGTCGGCACCTTGATCTTTGCGCCGAGCGTCGCTTCCGTAAACGTAACGGGCACCTCGCAATAAACGTCGTAGCCGTCTCGCTCGAAGAGCTTGTGTGACTTCACACCTACGGTTATGATAAGATCGCCCGCAGGACCGCCGTTTCTGCCGACGTCACCCTCTCCGCGAAGCGCGATGCGCTGTCCGTCGTCGATACCCGCAGGGATCGACACCTCTATTTTGCGTGTGATCTTGATATACCCCGTGCCGCGGCAGTTCTGACACGGATTTTTGATGAATTTACCCGTTCCGCGGCATTTGTCACAGGCGCGCTGCGTCTGCATCATGCCGAACGGTGTACGCTGTGTCGATGTGACCTGACCCGTTCCGTTACAAGCGGAGCACGTTTCCGGATGCGTTCCTTTTTCCGCTCCCACACCGTCGCAATCGGGGCACTTCACGACCCTGCCGTAGCTTACCTCACGTTTACAGCCGAACGCAGCCTCCTCAAACGAAACGAGAATGGACTGCGCCACGTCGCCTCCGCGTACGGGCGCGTTTCTGCGGCGCTCCGACGTGCCACCAAATCCGCCGAAGCCACCGAAACCTCCACCGAAAATGCTAGAGAAGATGTCACCGAAATCGAAGTCGGACGCCGTAAATCCCGTACCGCCTCTTGACGGATCGAATGCATCGTGGCCGTATTGGTCGTATTTTTGGCGCTTGTCCGCATCGGAAAGCACCGCATAAGCTTCGTTTATTTCCTTGAATTTCGCTTCCGCTTCGGCATCCCCCGGATTCATATCGGGGTGATATTTTTTCGCAAGTCCGCGGTAAGCTTTTTTGATCTCGCCGTCGTCCGCGTTGCGTCCGACGCCGAGGACTTCATAGTAGTCGCGCTTTTCAGCCATTACTGTCTCCTACGCCGCATGGCGGCTTAAATACGCGCAACAGCGAAAGCCCGATTTTCGGGCTTTCGCCTTGCGTTTTGATTATATTTTCTCTTTTGATTCCGATTATCAGTTGTTGCCGGTCTTATCTTCAAAGTCGGCGTTATAATACGTGCCGTCGCTGCCTGCGCCCTGATCGTATCCCTGACCTGCGCCTGCGCCGCCATTGGGATCCTGATTCTGTGCATAGAGCTTTTCTGCGATGGGATAGAACGACTTCTGAAGCTCTTCCGTATCAGCCTTGATAGCGTCGATGTTATCGCCGCTTACGGTGTTGCGGAGCTTTTCGATAGCGGCTCTGATCGGTGCCTTTTCGGATTCTGTGACCTTGTCGCCGAGATCGGAAAGCGACTTTTCGCACTGGAAGATCATGTTATCAGCCGCGTTCTTTGCGTCAACGAGCTCACGCTTCTTCTTGTCTTCTTCAGCGTAACGCTCCGCGTCACGTACTGCGCGATCGATATCTTCCTTCGACATATTGGAGGAGGATGTGATCGTGATATGCTGTTCGCGTCCCGTACCCTTATCGGTCGCCGTTACGTTAACGATACCGTTGGCGTCGATGTCGAAGGTAACCTCGATCTGCGGAACTCCGCGGGGGGCTGCGGGGATACCGTCAAGCATGAACTTACCGAGCGTTGTGTTGTCGTATGCCATGCTGCGTTCACCCTGAAGGACGTGGATCTCAACGGACGTCTGACCGTCGGATGCGGTGGAATATATCTGGCTCTTCTTAACGGGGATCGTTGTGTTTCTTTCGATGATCTTATTGAAAACGTGACCCATGGTTTCGATACCGAGCGACAGCGGAGTTACGTCGAGCAGGAGCAGATCCTTAACGTCGCCGCCGAGTACGCCGCCCTGGATTGCGGCGCCGAGTGCAACACATTCGTCGGGGTTGATGCCCTTGAAGGGTTCTTTACCCGTGAAATTCTTGATCGCATCCTGAACTGCGGGGATTCTCGTAGAACCGCCGACGAGAAGCACCTTGTCAATGGATGAGGGCTGAATGCCCGCATCTGAGAGAGCCTGACGTGTCGGGCCCATCGTCTTATCAACGAGGTCAGCTGTAAGCTCGTTGAACTTTGCGCGAGTGAGAGTGCCGTCGAAGTGCTTCGGACCCGTTGCATCAGCGGTGATGAAGGGGAGGTTGATGTTTGTGGACATCATGCCGGAAAGCTCGATCTTCGCTTTTTCGGCAGCTTCCTTAAGGCGCTGATGTGACGTTTTATCTCGGCGCAGATCGATGCCCGGGTTTTCACGCATGAATTCGTTTGCGATCCAGTCGATGATTCTGTCGTCGAAATCGTCGCCGCCGAGGCGGTTGTTGCCTGCCGTTGCAAGCACTTCGAATACGCCGTCGGAGATCTCAAGAACGCTGACGTCGAACGTGCCGCCGCCAAGGTCGAAGATCATGATCTTCTGATCGTTTTCTTTGTCGATGCCGTATGCGAGAGCCGCTGCCGTAGGCTCGTTGATGATTCTCATGACCTCAAGACCTGCGATCTTGCCTGCGTCCTTCGTTGCCTGACGCTGTGCGTCGGAAAAATATGCGGGAACTGTGATAACAGCCTGAGTTACGCTCGTGCCGAGATACGCTTCCGCGTCGCCCTTAAGCTTGGAGAGGATCATAGCCGAGATCTGCTGGGGAGTGTAGCTTACGCCGTCGATCTCAACTTTTCTTGACGTACCCATATCGCGCTTGATCGAGGAGATCGTACGGTCGGGGTTCGTGATTGCCTGACGCTTTGCGACCTGACCTACAAGACGCTCGCCTGTTTTGGAAAATGCAACTACGGAAGGAGTCGTTCTTGCTCCTTCGGGATTGGGGATAACGGTGGGCTCGCCGCCCTCAAATACTGCAACGCAGGAGTTTGTTGTACCGAGATCTATACCGATGATTTTTGCCATTTTTAATTTCCTCCGAAATTGTAAATTTATATTGATTTGTTTTAGTTTCTGTTTTTTGCCGTGCGATTATTCCGCAACGGTGACCATCGCGTAGCGGAGCACCTTTTCGCCGCGGCGGTATCCGCGTTGGAGCACGCCTGCGATCTTGCCCGATTCCGTGTTCCCGTCGCTCACCATCATAACTGCGTTGTGAATGTTGGGGTCAAATTCCTCGCCCGCCTCGCCGAACGCTTCAACTTCAAGCGACGTAAGCGTATCGGGAAGCGTCTTGAGGATCATCTTAACGCCGTCAGCCAGCTTTTCGGGGTCCGTATACTGTGCCGCACGTTCAAGATTGTCTATCGTAGGCAGGAGCTTGCGTATCGCATCGAAAGTTGCGTCGTCGTAAGTTGCCTCGCGCTCACGCTGACTGCGCTTGCGGAAGTTTTCGTATTCCGCCGCAAGACGGAGATACTTGTCGTTTGTCTCCGCGACAAGGGTTGTGAGCTCCTCATTCTTCTTTGTAAGAGCCGCGTTTTCCGCTTTCAGCTCTTTATTTTGTTTTTTTATATCTTTATCCTTTTCTTTTGGCTTATCAGCCGTATCCGTCGCCGTTTCTTCTTCGGCAACGGTTTCATTTGGAATTTTTTCTTCGTTCATTTCGCCCTCGCTTTATATGATTATAGGTCATTCGTTTTCTGTTTCGCCCTCGTCACTTCCCGGCGGCAACATCGGTGTCATTTGCACCGCATCGGAAACACTGCCCGCGATCTGCTCTATCAGTGCGATCACGCGTGAATAGTCCATTCGCCGCGGACCGATGATTCCGATCGCACCGACGACCTCGCCTCCGCGCTTGATGGTACGGAATATGAGAGAGGAGTTTCCTTTCGTGTCAACGGCATTCTCGCTTCCGATATAGACGTTAACGTCGTCACCGTCCGCGCCGGATACAAGCTTCACGATATCGTCGCGTCTGTCAAACATGGAAAGCATATCCTTGACAGAATCTATGCTCGAATATTCAGGATACGACAACAAATTATTGACACCCTCAACGTGAACGTCGCCTCCGTCTCCGTCGTTCATCGCCTCGTAGATCATTTTCATGATCGGATTCACAAGCGACGCATGCTCTCCCATGAGCGATTCCATCTCGACGATAACCGGAAGCGTTATCGCCTCCGCAGGAACGCCTGCGGCGTATCTGTTCAGAACGTCGGCAAGCCTCATAACGCTTTCACGCGTCAGCTTTTCGCGGCTTCCCACACGAACCGTCCTTATATTCTCCTCGGAAAACATAATAACGAGCAAGAGATTGCTTTCGTTAAGGTAAACGGTCTCAAAGCGCTGTGCCGCTGCGGGCGATCGCTTCGGACGCACGGCAAGCGCCGTGTAGTTCGTCATTGAGCTTGCAAGCTTCGTTGCCGTTTCGAGTATCGAATCAAGCTCCGACATCTTCGCCGCCGTCATCAGCTTCAGCGTTTCAAGCTCGCGTGACGTCATCTCATACCGTTCACGGAGCATATCAACATAGAATCTGTAGCCGAGCTCGGTCGGTATGCGTCCGGCTGACGTATGCGGCGATTCAAGATAACCGATCTCTTCAAGATGCGCCATCTCGTTGCGTATCGTTGCGGACGAATATACCTTGTCGCCGAGCGAGGTCAGCGCCTTTGAGCCAACGGGCTCGCCGTTTTTTATGTGGGAATCAACTATCTCTCTCAAAATGAGCTTCTGTCGTTCAGATAGCTCCGTCAAATGGCGCTCTGTATCATTGTGTGCCACTTTTGCCGCCTCCCCACTGAATTATACTTCCGCGTCAGCGTCCGCTGATTGCGGTTCGTCTTCATTTTTTAGCACTCATTGTGTTTGAGTGCTAACTTCGTAATATAATTTACCACTATCGCAAACGTTTGTCAAGCGCTCCGCGAAAATATTTGTAAACAATATAAGAACAAGTCCGCGTGCTCACGGCACGCGGACTTGTTTTCGCATTTTTTCGATTTTATAATTAACGAACGTTATTCAAACGTAACCCTGCGGGCTTCCGCGAGCTTTGGCTTCAGATACGCTCCCGTATAAGACGCCTCACACTCCGCTATCATCTCGGGCGTGCCCTCGGCAACGAGCGTACCGCCGCCGTCACCGCCCTCGGGACCGAGATCTATGATCCAGTCCGCAGTCTTTATCATATCAAGATTATGCTCGATCACGATAACAGAGTTTTTCGCATCGACAAGACGGTGCAAAATGCCGATAAGCTTGCCGACGTCGTCGGTATGAAGCCCCGTCGTCGGCTCGTCAAGGATATAAACGGTACGTCCCGTGTCGCGGCGCGACAGCTCCGTCGCAAGCTTGACGCGCTGGGCCTCACCGCCCGAAAGCGTCGTTGACGGCTGACCGAGCTTGATGTATCCGAGTCCCACGTCGTAAAGCGTTGATAGTTTGCGTCGGATCTTGGGGTGCTCGGAGAAAAATGACAGCGCCTCCTCAACCGTCATATTGAGTACATCGTTGATGTTTTTGCCCTTATACTTGACCTCAAGCGTTTCGCGGTTGTATCTGTTGCCGTGGCAAACGTCGCAGGTGACGTATACGTCGGGCAAAAAGTGCATCTCGATCTTCTTGACGCCGTCACCCTCGCAGGCTTCGCAACGTCCGCCGCGTACGTTGAAGGAGACGCGCCCCGGACCGTATCCGCGGAGCTTTGAATCGGGCGTCATCGCGTATAGCGAACGCAGATCGGTGAAAAGCCCCGTGTACGTTGCGGGATTGGAGCGCGGTGTGCGCCCGATAGGACTCTGGTCGATGCAGATGACCTTATCAAGATGCTCGATGCCCTCAACTCTGTCGCACTTTCCGGGGAAAGTGCGGGCGCGGTTCAGCTCGCGCGCAAGAGTGTTGTGGAGTATAGAATTGACAAGACTTGATTTGCCCGAGCCCGACACGCCCGTCACGCAGACGAGCTTGCCGAGGGGAAACTCGACGGTGATATTTTTCAGATTGTTTTCACGTGCGCCAACGACGCGCAAGCTTTGTCCGTTACCGTTGCGTCTTTCGACGGAAACGGGAATGTATTTGCGGCCCGACAGATAATCTCCCGTAACGGAGTTTTCATCCGCCGCAACCTCATCGGGCGTTCCCGCCGAAACGATTGTGCCGCCGTGAACTCCCGCGCCGGGGCCTATGTCAACAATATAATCGGACTCGCGCATCGTGTCTTCGTCGTGCTCAACGACGATGACGGTGTTTCCAAGGTCACGCAAACGCTGCAGGGTTGCGATCAGACGGCTGTTGTCGCGCTGATGAAGCCCGATCGACGGCTCATCAAGTATATAAAGCACGCCGACAAGCGAGCTTCCTATCTGCGTTGCAAGCCTGATGCGCTGCGCTTCGCCGCCCGAAAGCGTCCCCGCTTTGCGCGAAAGCGTCAGATAGTCAAGCCCGACAGAGATCAAAAATCCGAGCCGCGCTTTGACTTCCTTAATTATGTCGCGTGCTATCTCCGCATCCGTCGAAGACAGCGACAGATTATTTATAAAATCAAGTGCGTCCGACACCGATTTGCGAGTGAAGCTTTCAATGTCGATGCCGCCGACCGTCACAGCCAGCGCGATGTCGGATAAACGTCTGCCGTGACAGCGCGGGCAGAGCTGTTCATCAACGAATTCATTATAGTATTCGCCGATCCCCGACATTCTGCGCCGCCATTCTATCATCGGAATGACACCGTCAAACTTTTTGATCTGATGGCGTACAGTTCCTTCAAAATAGCGGTCGATCTCGTATGTTTTGTCACCCGTGCCCCACAAAAGCGCCTCCATCGCCGCCTCGGAAAACTCCGAGATCGGCGTGTCGAGCGTGAAGCCGTAATCCTCGCCGACGGCGGCAAAAAGCGGGCCGAACCACGTTTCTGCATCGAGCGATTTGAAGCCGTTGACGCAGATGGCACCTTCTTTCAATGAAAGCGACTTGTCGAATATAATTCTTTCGGGAGAGATGCGTTCGATCACGCCCATGCCCGAGCATTCGGGGCAGGCGCCGAACGGATTGTTGAATGAAAACAGACGCGGTTCAAGCTCGGGAATACTGACGTTATGCTCCTCGCAGGCGTAGTTCTGCGAAAAATAAAGCTCCTGTCCCTCGCCCTCACGCGGCACCGTCGCTATGAGAACGTACCCCTCCGCAGCGCGGAGTGCCGCCTCTACCGAGTCGGAAAGGCGCGTTCTTATGTCGGGACGGCAGACGAGTCTGTCCACAACGATGTCGATATTGTGTTTTTTATTCTTGTCAAGCTTTATCTCCTCGGAAAGCTCGTACGTCACCCCGTCAACGCGGACGCGGACGTAGCCCGATCTTTTCGCGTCGGCAAAGACCTTCTCGTGCATTCCCTTTTTGCCTCTGACGACGGGCGCAAGCACGAGGAAGCGCTCTCCCTCGGGCAGTGCCATGATCTTATCAAGGATCACGTCCGTCGTCTGCGCCGCGATCTCCTTGCCGCAAACGGGACAGTGCGGCACGCCAACTCTCGCCCAAAGCAGACGTAAGTAGTCATATATTTCCGTAACCGTGCCGACCGTGGAGCGCGGATTTTTTGACGTCGTTTTCTGATCTATTGAAATTGACGGCGAGAGCCCATGTATCGAATCGACGTCGGGCTTGTCAAGCTGTCCCAAAAACATTCTCGCGTAGGACGATAGCGACTCGACGAAACGTCGGTGTCCCTCTGCATAAAGCGTGTCAAACGCAAGCGACGACTTGCCCGAGCCCGAAAGTCCCGTGAATATTATGAGCTTGTTGCGCGGCAGCTCCACATCGATATTTTTGAGATTGTGGACCCGTGCGCCTTTTATGATAATTTTATCGTTTGCCATTAATACCTCTTATGAAGAGGACGCCGTATCAGACGCCCTTCATTTCCTTTATCCTGTCGCGCAGGTACGCGGCACGTTCAAAGTCAAGCTTTGACGCCGCCTCTTTCATTTCGCGTGTCAGCTCGGCGATGTGAGCCTCGCGTTCGGCGGGCGTCATCGCGGATACACGGCGGCGTGTCTTGCCGTCGCTCTTGTCCTTTGTTTCGCCGATAGAAATAAGCTCGCGAATATCCTTTTTGACCGTTTGCGGCACGATTCCGTGCTCCTCGTTATACTTCATCTGTATTCCGCGGCGGCGGTTCGTTTCCGCAACGGCGGCTTTGATGCTGCGCGTCATGGACGCGGCATACAGTATTACCTTGCCATTCGCATTTCGCGCGGCACGACCTATCGTCTGGATCAACGATGTTTCGTTGCGCAGGAAGCCTTCCTTGTCCGCGTCAAGTATCGCGACAAGCGATACTTCGGGCAAGTCTATGCCCTCGCGCAAGAGATTGATTCCGACGAGAACGTCGTATTCGCCCATACGCAAGTCGCGCAAAAGCTCCGTGCGCTCCATAGTTTCAACTTCGTGGTGTATATATCTGACGCGGACACCGACGCTTTCAAAATAGTCCGTGATGTCCTCTGCCATTTTCGTCGTCAGCGTGCAGACGAGCGAACGCTCGCCGCGCGCGGCGCGGATTCGTATTTCTCCCAGCACGTCGTCAATCTGCGTTTCAACGGGACGCACGTCTACCTCGGGGTCAACGAGTCCCGTCGGACGTATGATCTGCTCAGCAACGGACGTGGAATGCGTGCGCTCGTACTCAGACGGCGTTGCCGACACGAATACGACCTGATTCAGCTTTGATTCAAATTCCTCAAAGCGAAGCGGACGGTTATCGAACGCCGACGGCAGTCGGAAGCCGTAATCGACGAGATTGCGCTTGCGCGCCAAATCTCCCCCGCTCATTCCCCTGACCTGCGGCACGGCAACGTGGCTTTCGTCGATGAACATTATATAATCCTTCGGAAAATAATCAAGCAACGTATACGGCGTTGAGCCGGGCTCGCGTCCCGCAAGGACGCGCGAATAGTTTTCAACTCCCGAGCAGTATCCGATCTCGCGCATCATTTCAATGTCGTAGCGCGTGCGCTCCTCAATTCGCTGTGCTTCGATGAGTTTCCCTTCGGCGCGGAAGAAATCGGCGCGCTCGTACATTTCGTTTTCGATCGCCTCAAGTGCCGCCTCGCGCTTCGCGGGATCTGCAACGTAGTGCGTGGCAGGGAAAACGGCGGCATATCGCAACTCGGACTTGACCTCGCCCGTAACGGTGGAGATCTCCGTTACGCGGTCGATCTCGTCACCGAAAAATTCAACGCGCAGTGCCGTATCTCCCGAATTTGACGGGATCACGTCGACAGTATCGCCGCGCACACGGAATTTCGTTCGCTCAAAGCCGATGTCGTTGCGTTCGTATCCGATCGAAATAAGCTGTTTGATAAAATCGTTGCGCTCCATGTACTGTCCCGGCCGAACGGAAACGAGCTGACGCTGATATTCGTTCGGATCGCCGAGCGAATATATACACGACACGGACGCAACGATGATGACGTCTCTGCGTTCAAAAAGCGCAGACGTTGCGCTGTGACGAAGCTTGTCGATCTCATCGTTGATGAGCGAATCCTTTTCGATATACATATCTTTGCCGGGAATGTAGGCTTCGGGCTGGAAATAATCATAGTAGGATACAAAATATTCTACCGCCGCGTCTGGGAAAAATTCGCGCATTTCCGAGCAAAGCTGTGCCGCAAGCGTTTTATTCGGTTCAAGAATGATCGCAGGACGGCCAAGATTCGCAATAACGTTCGCCATCGTGAACGTTTTGCCCGAGCCGGTAACTCCGAGAAGCGTCTGCATACGCTCTCCGCGAAGCAACCCGTCGGTAAGCTTGCGGATCGCTTCGGGCTGATCGCCCGTCGGCTTATATGAACTTTTCAGAACGAAGCCCTCTCTCATTTGCCTGCCTCCAAAATAAATGAACGTATGTTCGTTTGCACGGAATATTATATCACAACTATTTTTAATTGTAAAGTATAATTGTGCTCAATCGGAACGATTGATTGCAATCGGAACGATTGATCGTAATCGGAACGATCTATTCTTCGACGCGTTCAACTGACCGGGCCGTCGAAAAGCCGTCGGGGTAACGCTTTTTCAGCTTCTCAATATTCCCCGCAAGCACTTCTTCAAGTGTAACGTCGAGCGCCGTTGCCGTTTCCGCCAAATACCACGCAACGTCGCCAAGCTCCTTTATAAGAGCGTCGCGGTCAAGCTCGTGTCCTTGCGCCAGATGCTTTTTCACAATATCTATCGCCTCGCCCGCTTCGCCGCAAAGCCCCATAACGCCGTTGATCAATACGTCCTTTTTCGGAAGCGCGGGATTCAGAGTTTTCATGGCAAGCGCCTGATATTCGTTTACTGTCATTATTATGCCCTCGTAATTTATGTTTTTTACTATTATATCAAAGCCCTGCCGCACCGTCAATTATTATAGGGAGAGATAGAGAAAAACCCGAAGGCCTCCCTTCGGGTTTTTCTCTTTAATTTATGCTCTCGTTACCGTCACCGTCGGTGCTCCGTCTTCAATGCCGTCAATGTGAACGACCTCGACTGCACCGCAACGGAGCGTTACCTCAACCGTGTTTTTGTCGATGCCGCGAACGGATCTGACAGCAGCATCTCCCTCGTGCGGCTCGATAACGGTGACGTATCTTGCCGCTACGCCTCTTTGCGCGATCCCATACGTTACGCGCCGCTGAGTTTTATCACCGGGAAATGCACACGCCCCCACCACCGCCGTCAGGCGCACGGCACGTTTGCCGTCGCATCCGATATCCACCGTCAACGATCCGTGTTTTTCGTGATCGGCGGGGCTGATCGGTATCGCATCGGAATACGTTACACCCGTGATGAGCACCTCACCGTCCATGTAGTCGCGTCCGATCCCGTGTCCTTCGTCGATGTTTTCTCGCAATATCGCCATATCCGCAACACGAACGCATTCGCCGTCGTCATATTCGATAACGGCATCCGCCAGAAAAAGTCCCTGCGAAGATCTGTACGGATAAAGCTGTTCGTTATATACGGGCAGATTTTCGATGTCAAAGGTAAGCTTCTTTTGCCCCGACAGCTCGCAGTCAAGCTGCCGTGTGCCGAGTATCCACGCATTTGCGTGATACGAAATAATCTTGTCACCGTCCGCCGTGACCGTCATATTATACGGGATCCTCACCCCCATGTCAGCGGCAACAAGACCGACGGAAACTGTATTCTCACGCGGCCACGCCGTATACACGTCGGTGATGAGCTCTCCCGGCTCGCAGTGACCGAAGCGCGCCCCGCGCAGATCAGCTTCGTCGCCGAACCTAACCGAAAACGAAGCCTTGACTTCACCCGTAGTTTTATAAAAATCACAGTTAGTAATAAACTGCGCGTCAGACTTGGGATCCGTCGTTTTCTGAGCTCTGTGCCCGATGTGCAGCACTTCACCTGAAGCCGTAATCGAGCTCAAGCTTCCGAGCTGATACAAACAATCGTAATCGTGCTCACGCTCACCGCACAGATGATCGAACATGACGACGTAATCATCCGTCACCGCCATGGCACGGCTTTGGCGGATCGGTTCCGTCGGCTCCGTCACCTCTCCGTGAGGCGCCGCCGTGATCGATGATAGATCGGCAACGTTATATTCGACCTGCTCGTGCAGGTTTCTTCCCGTATCGTACACCATGCCGCCGAACGGCGGGTACGCCCATACTGCCGTCGTCCTGACAGCGCCCGCTGAGAATCCGTCATTGCAGGAGAATAAAGTCCGTTCCGAATCGGACGGAAGCTGCATTTTTCCGTCCACCGTCACCATGTTCTTCGTTGCCGACGACTGAACATAAAATTTATACATCAAGTGACCGTATCCCCACCAGACGTGCTCGGGATTATAAACGCTCTTGCCGTACCGCATCAGCGATAACATCTCCGTGCGGTCAAAGTGACCGTGTGCAAATCCGTGCGAGCCGTAGCGCAGTATGGCTTGTATCTCTTCTCTCGCCTCTCGGCCTTTGACGCGTGAACGAAGCATCAATAGACCAATATTATCCGAATACGCCGATTCGCGGTACGGCTCACTGCCGTCCGCCGTGTCGGGCAGCTCCGCGATGCCGAAAATTGGATCGGGGGACGGATCGTTTTTGATTATCGAAATATAAAGCGGATCGCGGTAATAATGATATGCAAGGTCATACGTTGAGCCAAGATGCATTCCACCGAGTTTTTTCTCGTCGGAGTCATTCACACCGAACATCACGCCTTTATAATCGACGAAGCGGATAGGCGCATCGAAAAGATCCTTGATACGTATATATCCGCGGCGTATGCCGCCCCACTTCTGATTGACCATGGCAAAGCGCACCTCTGTCGGGCGCGACGGATGCGACGCACGCACCTGTTTATTATACGGAATCGGAAAAGATGCATTTATCAGATCAACGCCGTATCGGCGCATAAGATGTGCCGTATGAAGCATGATCGACGACACCCACGTATTATACGATATCGAACATTCGTACCACCAGCCGTCGTCAAACGCTCCGTAGCGAAGCTGCTCTATGATTCCCGTAGGACCGAACACGAATCTGTCTATACGTTCGTAGTCACCGAGCATGACCGAGCAGTAAAGCGCACCCGAAAGCTCGGAGAGCACCCAGTTGGAAATATGCCCCGAGGCAAGATTTCGGTCGAGTATATCGCAGTATATGCGAAAACACTCCGTCATTGATTGCTTGAGCCCGTTTGCAACCGACGGTGAGTTATAGATCAGATCGTATGCAAGCGCGATATGAGCGATAAAATGACCTTCCTGAACGTAGCTTTGACTGCATCCCTTTTTCTTGACGGGATAGCCGTCGGTGCCGTTCGAAAAATATTCCATAAACCGCGTCGCTTTTTCGGCGTACCGTTCATCGCGTGTTAGCGCATACATATACGCCGTGAAAACGAGCGGTTCTTCGACCCACGTATCGTAGCAGTAATCGCGCTCGCCGAGCGGCACGGGAGGATTCGGCTCCCATCCGTCCGCGACTAGCTTCATGCGCTCATATTCGGGCTTGAACTTTTCGTAATTATCAATCTTTTCAGCCGTTTTCTCCCATTCTTCCGACGTGTGATATATCAACGGATGAATAACGGCTCGCATGGAATAAACGTCCACGGTCACAGCGGATGCGCCGTCACCCGACGGCGTGAAGCGCACCGTTCCCTTTTCGTGCGCGCCGCGCACCATGTAGTCGTGTATCTCTCCCGTAACGGTGAACTCGGCTTCGCCAAAAGACAGAATCGTTGCCGCGCTCGGCGCAATACCGTATATTATCGACTCCCAACCGTCAAATATCTGCTCGGCAACGACTGACTGCGTCGCATCGGAGCAGTTATAAACGCGGACCGTATACGAAAGCGTATCTCCGACCTCGCCCGACTTACCTTTAACGTCGCACACCGCCGCGATCACGCGTCCGCGTACGAGCTTGGCTACAACGATCTCTGCCCTCGTATCTACGGTAACGGAATGTAATTCGTGCCACACGTGCGGCTTTGCCGACTCGATGTCAAAATCCTGCAGTCTGCAGTCAAAGCTGTGCTCTCCCGCCGTAGGCAGAGTCAGCCGCCGAGACAAAACCAGCCCATCCGCAACCTTCACCGTGACGGTAACGTCCGTATCCGCCGCCGTCGTGTGCATAACGAAGCGAAATCCGTACCAGCCGTAAACGTCGGCGGCGCTCGTATTTATTGAATCGAATCCGTATGGGACCCTACCTTTGCCAAGCTCTGCTTCGGGCGGAATAAACGTCGTTTTCACACCCGATCTATTCGTTTTGAATTCGGATAAAATATCGTAATAAAACCGTTTTTCGTTCATACTCATCACCTTTTGGGTAAGAATGATATTACACTTTGATTTTACCATATATAAGCCGTTGCAACAACAAAAAATCCGCTCTTTTGAGCGGATTTTTTGTCAGGCTTATGCCTTTTTTATCTTAAAATATGTGTGATACGGAAAGCCGTGAGCCTTATACATGGGCAGGAATACGTGACCTGCGCCGACAAGACAATACGAGCCCGCCTCGTCATTTGCGGACACCTTGAACGTGCCGTCGTTGAGGTCCTCGGGAAGCGACAGCGTCATAAAGCTGCGGCTGTCGTCCTTCGTTACCATAACGAACGGTCCGTACATGAGCGCCGCTACGGGCTCTCCGTCGAGCGTGTCGGGCGTATATTCAAGCGCCACCTGATACTCAAACTTCACCGTCACGGTGTCGTCCTCGCCGCCCTTATGCTCAGCGGCATAATAATCAATGCCGTCAACGGCATTGACCGAAGCTTTTTCGCTCTCAAACGACGTCTTCGTACGCTCGGGCAGACGGAAATATACCTCATAATCACCGTCACCCGCAAGGATTATCTCCGTTTTGGGATGCGGGAAACCGCTATTGAGCTTGATCTGTATGCCAAGCTCGGGAAGATTCAGCTCGGAGGGAATATAAAGGTTGACGTAAACTCTCGTTTTGCCGCTCGCCGTCTTTATGAAGTACGCGGAATCCTGATACTTGACGTGATTTTCCATACCCGTGCCGTGACAGCAAGTGAAGCTGTGGAAATCGTCGGAATAATCTTTTCTTGCACCGGGGCCGATGGGAAGCATGTACGTAACGCCGTTATGCATATTGTGTCCCGTGTGCGGATTTTGCGATGCCAGTATCTGATTGATGAGCGTACGCTCGTAATAATGCATATATACCGCGTTATCGGGCTCGTATGTGTAAAGCTCGCGTGCGAGCTTCAGCATATTGTAAGCCGCACACGTTTCGCAGTTACGGTCGTGCTCGATGTTAACCGCAAGCTCGTCGGGTTCGCGGAACGTTTCGCCTCTGCCAACGCCGCCGATAGCGTACATATGATGCGCCGTTACGATCTCAAAGAAATGCTTTGCGATGTCATAATAATACTTATCGCCCGTTGCCTTATATTCGATAGCGGCACCGATGATCTGCGGTATGTGCTGATTTGCGTGCAGACGCTTGATCGTGTCCTCACCCTCGGAAAGTCCGGGGAAGATATTTTCGTTATCGAACATCTTTGCGGCGGTGAGATATTTTTCGTTTTTGGTTATGTTATAAAGTGTTGCGAGAGATTCGTTCATGCCGCCGTATTCGCCCGCGATATACATTTTCCACATCTTCGTGCGGTGCTCGGGTGTCAGAACGGAAAGTCTTGCGTAAACCCAGTCACCGATGCCGGAAGCAACCGCAAGCGCCGTTTCGTTTCCGGCAAGGAGATAGCATTCAAGAAGACCTGCGATGATCTTATGAAGTGTGTAATACGGCGCCCAGATACGCGCATACGGTGTGAACTGCTCAAGAAGCGCAAACTGATCGGGAGAATACGCGCTGATGAAGCCTTCGCCCCACGTTGACGGATCGCGGCTCCACGATTCCTGACGGCAATTGTCGGGTCTGCATGCTGTCACAAATGCGGCGGGCTCACCGCGGCTCATAAGCTGAAGTGAGCGAAGCTCGTCTACGATATAAGCGATCTTATCCTTAAAATAAACGTCCTGTGTTGACGAATACGCAAGCGCCAGTGCGGAAAGAAAATGGCCTAACGAGTGTCCGCGTAAAAGTCCGTACGGATGATCCCATCCGCCGGGATGCTCGGCACCTTTCGTATCAACACCGAAAGTCTTTCGGAACGTATAGAGCATCATATCCGCAGGGAGCAGGCGCAAATACTGAAGCGTGCGCTCTCTGTTTTCAGAATATGCGGATTCTTTCAGGATCGCTTTGTCAAGCGGTGAGTAAAAACCTTTTTGTGTCATGGATATAACCTCCGTGAAAATTTGTAGGTTCGGGTTCGGATTTGTCAACATATTAAGTATAACACAAAACGCACGAATATGGTTATCTCCACCGAAAATTTCCCCATTTCTAAACTCAAAATAATAATAAAATAACTATTGACAAAGCCAGGCAAATGTAGTATCATATTATAGCTTGAAATTCAAAGTACAAATATGCCCCATTAGCTCAGCCGGTAGAGCACTTGACTTTTAATCAAGGTGTCCGGAGTTCGATTCTCCGATGGAGCAAAGAAAAACCACTTCACACCGAGGTGGTTTTTTGTATTACAGCACAATTTAAGGATCACACCATGAACCGCACACCGATCACCACCGACACAAACACTTTCCCCGACAGCATCCGTCCGCTTCTTTCGGGAACAAAGCTGTACGACAGCAGTTGCTCGCGCGACGCAAACGTTATCTACGTCGAACGCGACGGCGGATATTATCTGAAATCATCCGCCAAAGGCACCCTCGAAAAAGAAGCTCTTATGACACGTTTTTTCCACGGCAAGGGACTTGCCGCGGAGGTCATCGCCTATGAAAGTACGGACCGTGACTACCTGTTCACACGCGCCGTTTCGGGAGAGGACGGCACGCATCGCGCGTATCTTTCCGAGCCGCGCCGTCTGACCGATACGTTTGCCGAAGCGTTACGTAAGCTTCATGAACAGTCCGTCGTCGGATGTCCCGTCTCCGACCGCATGAGCGAATATTTGTCAACCGTAAAAGCCAATCGGGCAAGTGCAAAATTTGATCTTTCGCTTTTCGGCGGTGATATGCCGACACCTGCGGAATTTCGCTTCACTTCAGCCGATGAAGCGTGGCAAACCGTAAGATCGAACGCGAAGTATTTCCGCACCGATACCCTTATCCACGGTGACTACTGCCTTCCTAACGTAATGTTTGACGATTTTGCCGTCAGCGGATTCATCGACCTCGGCAACGGCGGCGTTGCCGACCGCCACATCGACGTTTTCTGGGGGGTCTGGACGCTGATTTATAACCTGAAGACCGACAAATACACCGCACGTTTCCTCGACGCATACGGGCGCGACAAGGTCGAACTCGATATGCTTCGCACCGTCGCTGCCGCAGAAATCTTCGGCTGATCCGTATAACCCGCACCCGTACGCAGGACGGGTGCTTTTTTTATAGATAAATCTCTAATAATTATGTCAAAAGATTGTCTGCGGCAATTGCTTTTTCACTTATAATAGTTTATACTTATAAATAATAACAGCATTGAAAGGATCCTTCCTATGTTAAAAAAGAAACTGATATCCGGACTTGCGCTCGTTCTGCTCGGCTCACTCGTTGCAGGCTCCGCCGTTATCACCGGCGCCGCAGCCGAAGCTGCTGGACACGAACCGATACTTAACTATGATTTCGAATCTGTCACCGACAAGACCGTCGCTGACGTTGCCGACGGCAACGATGCGACGCTTCACGGTAAAGCCTCGGTAAAATATATCGAAACAAGAGGCTCGAACGCCCTTTACCTTGACGGCAACAACTCCTACCTGCAGTTCCCGACGGGATTTTTTGACGGAAGATTGAAAATGACCCTTTCAATGGACATTTGCTCGCTCATGGGCAACGAAAACTTCTTCACCGTTGCGATCGGCAAGAGCGATCAGCAGTATCTCTTCCTTCGCACACGCGCCTCCGAAGCGCGCTATGCGATCACAAAAACTTCATGGAACAATGAATACGACGTTCTTGCAAACGGATCCTTCAATAACGTCTGGACTAATATCACCCTCGTTATGAACGGTAACAAAATGGAGCTTTACGTTGACGGCGAATGCGCCGACACGCAGAGCGGACTTGGCGCAACTCTTAAGGATTTCGGCTCCGACGTCATCGGTTACATCGGAAAGTCGTTTTACAGCGGAGATGTGTATTTCAAAGGCTACATCGACAACGTAAAGGTCTTTGACACGGCGCTCACCGACGTGCAGATCGCAAATATGCTCGGTGTTTCCGTGCTTCCTTTCCGCAAGGTAACGGCAACCGATTCTTCCCTCGTTACGTATAAACCGAATAAAGAAACGAAAGTCCTTGATGTTTACACTGCAAAGAGTGCAGGCGCGAACGAAGAATCCGTTACGCTCAAATTCACAACACAGTCTAACGTCAAGCTTGCCTCCGACAATAAAGACGTCGTCGTTAAATACGGCACTCCCACGTCCGTTACGTTTAAGATAGACGACACGACCGAGGAGGTATGGACCGTCAACGCCATCCTCTGCGGCAACCCCTCTCTCCGCGGCGAATTCGCTGACCCCGACATCGACGTTTTCGGCGATACGTATTACCTTTACACAACGTCCGACGGCTTCGCCGGCTGGTCGGGAACAAAGTTCCGCGTATTCTCCTCAAAAAACCTCGTTGACTGGAAAGATGAGGGCATGATCCTCGACGTTTCGAGCAGTAAGGTAAAATGGGCTGTCGGAAACGCGTGGGCTCCCTCGATCGAAGAAAAAGACGGAAAATATTACTTCTACTTCTGCGCCAAGGATAAATCAGGCGTGTCTCACATCGGCGTTGCCGTTGCAAACAAGCCCACAGGTCCCTTCACCGCTATGGATGAGCCGCTTATGACGGTAGACATCTGCAAAAAATACGGTGTCGCTATGGGGCAGGCAATCGACCCGTCCATCTTCACGGATGACGACGGCACCTCCTACATGCTCTTCGGTAACGGAAATGCCGCCATCGTCAAGCTCAATGACGACATGGTAAGCTGTGATCTTTCGACGCTTCGTAATTACACGAACGTTACGGATTTCCGCGAAGCCATCACCGTCACGAAGCGTGACGGCACCTATCACTTCACGTGGTCGTGCGACGACACGGGCAGCCCCAACTATCACGTCAACTACGGCACCTCCGACAGCATCTACGGTCCGATCAGATACCGCGGTACGATCCTTGAGAAGAATGCAGAGCTCGACATTCTCGGCACAGGTCACCACTCGATCCTGCAGATTCCCGGTGAGGACGAATATTACATCGCCTATCACCGCTTCTATACTCCTCTCGGCACCTTCACAGACGGCACAGGTCACCACAGACAAACCTGCATCGACAAGCTCACCTTCGATAAGCGCGGAGTTATGGAAAAGGTAACGCCTACGCTTGAGGGTGTCGCTCCCCGTTACCTCTCCGAAGAAGCCGAAAACGAGGATAAGAATCCGACCGACACCGACGATACGCCTGACACCGACGTTGTCACCGAGGACACCGCCGACACCGGTACAGGCACGGGAACAGGCACGACCGAAAAATCGGGCTGTGGCTCTTCTCTCAGTTCTGCTGCCGCTATTGTGACTGCCGCTGCCGCCGCTGTTTTGGCTATCAAGAAAAAGAAAGATGAATAAACAATAACGCAAAAACGCACCCTGTTGGGTGCGTTTTTCATATCGACACGATCTGTAAGCCGGGTTCTGTCGAGAGTTGTCATCTATCTTTGCTGTGCGTCTCCGCACAGCTCGAGGCTTGCGCCTGCTGCCGCCCCCTGCCATGCATCGGGCAAATGACTCGGCGGTGGGGGTGTTGCTTCGGATAGGGTTTACAGGGAGCGATAGTTACCTACCGTTCCGGTGAGCTCTTACCTCGCCTTTCCATCCTTACCGCTTCTGCGGCGGTTTATTTCTGTTGCACTTTCCCGGGAGTCGCCTCCGGCGGACGTTATCCGTTATCCTGCCCTGTGAAGCCCGGACTTTCCTCACGGTAATACCTTACGGCGTATACCGCGCGACAACTCAATCATGTCGCACTATATTATATAAAATCAAACGACGGCTGTCAAGGTGTGTCAGCCGTCGTTTTTTCGCGGTACGCTTTCATTTTTTCTAAAATCTCGTACGGTATGTACAGCCCGCCGAGTCCTCGCCCGATCGCTATATGAGGCTTATTGTCGGCGTGAAAATCCGAGCCGCCCGACAGTATGAGTCCGAGCCTGTCCGCAAGGGCACGGTAGTCGCGCTCCATTTCAGGCGTGTATTCGGTGTAATATCCCTCAATTCCGTCAAGCCCCGCGTCCTTCAGGCGCAAAAGGAAGCTTTCAAGATCAGATAGCGGCCGCTTCGTCTGGTGCAGATGCGCCACGAACGCAAGTCCGCCCGCGTCCTTGATCAGCCGTACCGCTTCCGTGTCCGTCAGCGCCTGCGTTCCGCTGTACGCGGGCTTGCCGCTGCCAAGATACTGCGAAAACGCCTCTTTCACAGAGCTGACGTAGCCTTTTTGTGCCATGATCTTTGCAAAGTGGGCGCGGCACAGAACGTCCGAGCCCGCGATGCGTCGGACTTCCTCCATCGTTACGTCAAAGCCGAGCGCGCGCAGATTCCGGCACACTTCTTCCTGACGGCGGACGCGCACCAATTTGATATATTCCATTTTTTCAAGTAACGCTTTGTTTTCAATGTCAATAAAGTAACCGAGGATATGCGTTTCCGTTTCGGACTGCGCCGAAAGCTCGATTGCCGGGACCACCTCAACGCCGATCCGTTCGCCCTCCGCCACAGCCTCGCGCACTCCCGCAACTGTATCGTGATCGGATAGCGCGATCGCAGAAAGTCCCGCCGCTTTTGCGGCTCTGACGACCTCACTTGGCGTCATGGTGCCGTCACTGCAAAGCGAATGTGTGTGCAGATCAATATATTTCACAAAAATCTCCTTTCGTTAAAGTCCGAGCAGACGCTCCGCGTTCTTATGGAGTATCAGCTCGCGTTCGTCATCCGTTATCGGAAGAGAGTTAACGAGCTTGATCCCGTCAGCGGGATCGCCCCACGGGCAGTCGGACGCAAAGAGGATGCGCCTTGCGCCATGCACGCGGATCAGCTCTGTGACCTCGTCCGCATTCGAGATGACGGGCATCATCGATAGATCAATATAAATCTTGCGTCCCGCAAGATGCTTCATCACGTCGGCGTGCATCTCATATCCGCCGCCGTGCGCGAAAACGATCGGAAACTCTGTTTCCGTGTCAGCGTCCGTCACAGCGTCCAAGAAGCGTGCCGCCCTCTCGGGCGTGCAGCGCACGGGATGACCGGGGAAGCCCACATCAACTCCCGCGTGAGTCACAACGATGAGCCCTGCCGACAGCGCCGCTTTTGCGATCTTCACGTAGCGTTCGTCATCTATATAGACACCCTGATAGTCGGGGTGTATCTTTATGCCGCGAAGCCCGAGCGATTTTATATGCGCGATGTGTACCTCCACGTTTTCGTCGTCGGGGTGGATACCGCCGAACGAGATAAGCCCGTCGGACAAGATCGAAGCCGCAAAGCGGTTTATGGAGTCAAACTGATCCGCGCGTGTAACGACGGGCAATATAACGCCGACGTCAACTCCAGACTCTGTCAGCTTTCTCCGCAAGTCGGAAACGGTGCCGTCCGTCAACGGCGTCATGCCCGCAACCTTGCCGAGAGCGGCGACGGTGCGCCCGGCGATCTTATCGGGGAATGCGTGTGTATGAAAATCTATGACCATAGTTATATTACACCTGACAATCCTTAATTCTTATAAAATTATACTCCCGATATTTTTCGATGTCAATCTGTGTCGCATTTACACCGTAAAGAAAAATAAAACTGTTGACAGACTCAGTTAAGTCAGTTATAATCTAATGTAATGCGAAATAATCAAAGATGCAGTGACGGTGACAAAACATCGGGGAAAGCATACACAGAGAGACGTGGGACGGTGCAACACGTTTATGCTGCCGAATGCGATACACCACCGTAGCATCGTACCGAAAGCCGACCTACAATGATCGCGCCGTAGGCTGCGACGGGGCGCCCGTTACAGCGCGGTGCGGCGCTTGCCGCACGCAAAGGCGCGCTTTGCGCGCAAATTGAGGTGGTACCGCGGCACTGTCGCCCTCTTTCGATTCAGAGTCGAAAGAGGTTTTTTGTTTTTGAACGCACAAACACCCAGAATAAATAACGCGAATAATAATATTAGGAGTCTAAAATGGTAATCACAGAACTGCTTGAAAAAAATGCCAAGCTGTATCCGAATGACGTTTGTCTTGTTGAGATAAACCCCGAGCGTCAGCCCGGTGACGATCTTTCCTGGCGCGAATACAGTCTTATTATGTCCGCCCCCGGCGGAAAATATCGCCGCGAAATGACGTGGCGCGAATTTAATACGAAGGCGAACCGTTTCGCGAATCTTCTTATGACTCGCGGCGTCAAAAAAGGCGACAAGATAGCGATCCTGCTCATGAACTGTCTTGAATGGCTTCCGATCTATTTCGGTATTCTCAAAACGGGTGCGCTTGCCGTTCCGATGAACTACCGCTATACCGCAGAGGAGATCAAATACTGCCTTAACCTCTCCGACGCTTCGATGCTCATTTTCGGTCCCGAATTTACCGAACGTGTGTCGGAGGAGCTTGACGCTCTGCCGAGCATCACCGACTTTTTCTTCGTAGGTGATGACGTTCCCGAATTTGCCGACAGCTATGAAACAATGGTATCATACTGCTCCTCCGTCGCCCCCGCCATCGACATTTCCGAAGACGATCACGCCGCTATTTATTTCTCGTCCGGTACGACGGGCTTTCCGAAAGCGATCCTGCACGCGCACCGTGCGCTTGCCGCCTCCGCCGTTATTGAGCAAAAGCATCACGGACAAACCCGTGACGACGTCTTCCTCTGCATTCCGCCCCTTTATCATACGGGTGCGAAGATGCACTGGTTCGGCTCACTCGTTTCCGGCGGCCGCGCCGTTATTCTGCGCGGCGTAAAGCCCGAATGGATCCTCAACGCAGCCTCCGCCGAGCGCGCCACTATCGTTTGGCTGCTCGTTCCGTGGGCGCAGGACATTCTCGACTCCATTGACCGCGGCGAGATAGACCCCGCAAAATATCAGCTTTCGCAGTGGCGACTGATGCATATCGGCGCACAGCCCGTGCCCCCGTCGCTTATTGCACGCTGGCGCAAAGTGTTCCCGAATCACGAGTACGACACAAACTACGGTCTTTCCGAATCTATCGGTCCCGGCTGCGTTCACCTCGGTGTTGAAAATATACATAAGGTCGGCGCGATCGGCAAAGCAGGCTATCTTTGGGAAACGAAGATCGCAGACGAAAACGGCAACCCCGTCAAGCAAGGGGATGTTGGCGAGCTCTGCGTCAAAGGCCCCGGCGTTATGCTCTGCTACTACAATAACGAAGAAGCAACGAACGAAATACTCCACGACGGCTGGCTCTTCACGGGTGACATGGCAATGGAGGACGAGGACGGCTTCATCTACCTCGTCGACAGAAAGAAAGACGTCATCATCACGGGCGGTGAAAACCTCTACCCCGTTCAGATTGAAGACTACATCCGCTCACACGACGCCGTTAAGGACGTCGCCGTTATCGGCTTGCCCGATAGGCGCCTCGGCGAAATCGCCGCCGCCATCATCGAACTCAAGCCCGGTTTCTCCTGCACGGAAGCGGGAATGCAGGAATTTTGCGAAGGACTGCCCCGTTACAAGCGTCCGCGCCGCATAATCTTTGCGGAAGTGCCGCGTAACCCCACAGGCAAGATCGAAAAGCCGCGTCTGCGCGAGATATATTGCGGCCGTCGCCTCGTAGAACAGCAGATCCAAGGCTGACGTCAATATGTAAAATAAGCAAAAAAACCGAAAGGACACGTCCTTTCGGTTTTTTAATTTGCTTACTTTATTTTCATTTCGTCGAAGAATCCCGAGTTTGACGGCTCCTCGCCAACGTGATAAAGATGCGAGATGTCGCCGAGATATTTACAGCGGAACGCAACCTCGCCTGGCACTACCTCCTCCGTCGAAACGAGCGTCACGCTTGACGGTGCGACGAAGAAGTTCTGCCACAAGGTCGGTGTCGGCATGCCGAGCAGATGCGACAGCATGACGAACATGACACCGAGGTGACAGAAGAAAAGGATCGTATCTGTGTTGCCGCCATCGGTGCGGTAGATGTTTCCGTCGCGGCGGTAGCCGTAGCTTTCAAGTATTTCATCAATTCCCTGCGTCACGCGCAGATACCACTCCTCAACGTTTCCGCCGCGGCTCATCGTCGGTCCGCGGAACCAGTTATCCTTATCGTAAAGGTCGGGCTGTTTCGTCCACCACCCGGGTGCAAAATCCCACGGCATACGCAGGTGTCCGTCGGGCATCTGCATCAGTGCGGGAAATTCCGGCATCCACTGTTTCGTTATGACGGTCTTTCCGAGCGGTTGAAGGCAGACTCGCGCCGTTTCCTGTGCTCTGCCGAGCGGCGAGCAGTACACGTCGCGGATAGGCTCAAGCTTCGCTATGCGCGGAGCAAGCAGCTCCGCTTCGTGCCAGCCTTTCGCCGTCAGCGAGTCGATCGAGTAATCGGGGTCTGCGTGTCTGATGAAATAAAGCTTCATCGTCCTTCTCCTTATAAATCAAAATTCGTTTTTAATGCTTCGCGAGAACAGCGCTTCCAAGGATTCACGCGGATTTACGCCGTTATAAAGAATGTCGTTAACGGCAGCGCATATCGGCAGCTCCACGTTATAATCATTTGCAAGCTTCATCATGGCACGAACCGTATAGTATCCTTCTGCGAGCGACGTATATTCCTCGCCTCTGACATACGCTTCGCCGAAACGTCTGTTGTGCGAAAACGGCGAGAATACCGTTGCCTCGTAGTCACCGAGGTGGCAAAGTCCGTATGCGGAGTTGGGGTTGCCGCCCATAGCGCCGATAAGACGTGCGATCTCGCACGTACCTCGCGCCATCAGCGCGCCTTTCAGGACGGACAGGTCGTAGCCGTCAAGCATGCCTGCGGCGATGCCGATAACGTTTTTGGACGCGGCACCGATCTCACTACCTATAAGATCAGTTCCGTAATAGAAGCGTATAAGCTTGCTTGAAAAAGAGTCAACGAGCTCGTGTTTCAGTTCTTCGTCCAAGCTGTCGATAACCATGCAGTTGGGATTGCCGCGGGTAAACTCCTCTACGTGACCGGGACCTGCCCAAACTGCAATACGGCTGCCGGGTGCCGCCAATTCCGAGGCGATCTCCGAAAGTCTTTTGCCCGTTTCGATCTCGATTCCCTTCATGCAAAGGATATAGCGGCGGGGTCTGTCCGATGCCGCCTTGATCTCTCCGAAAAGTCCGCGAAGTCCCTGTGAACCGATCGAGATCACCACAGTGTCCACGTCAAGCGAAGACGTCAGATCCGTAGACAGCTTAAAATCATCGGGAAGCGTGAGATATTCGTTTTTTCTGTTATTGATAAGTGCGATCATGTGCGGATGAAAGCTCTGACCGTAAAGCACAACGTCGTGTCCGATCTTATGTAAATACGTTGCGATAAACGTTCCCCATCTACCGCATCCGATAACCGTTATTTTCATTTTCTGTATAACCTCTTTTTCTCTTGCTTGGGCTCGCACGTGAGATTAACGCCGAGCTTTTTGAAAATATTCTCGTCAACGCGGGAAAGAATGACGGATGAATGTGCCTCACAGCCGTGCAGCTCACCGAGACATTCGATCGTTTTCGCCGCATTCTCGTCGGTAACGGCGCAAATCGAAAGCGCGATCAAAAGCTCGTCTGTGTGCATTCTCGGGTTGCGGTTTCCCATGTGACTTACCTTCAGATGCTGGATGGGCTCAATGACGTCGGGAGATATAAGATGAACGTCGTCATCAATTCCCGCAAGATATTTGAGCGCGTTCAGAAGCGCCGCCGAAGATGCTCCCAAAAGCGAGGACGTTTTGCCCGTAACGATCTTGCCGTCAGGCAGCTCAATCGCAAGCGCAGGCGCACCTGTCGCCTCCGCCTTTGCATTTGCGGCATCGATCGCAGGGCGGTCCGCCGCCGTAATATTCATGGATTTTTTCAACAGTTCAAGTTTATATACGACGTTGTCGTTGCTCGCGCCCATAAGCTTTTCGCATGACGCGGCGTAGTAGCGGCGGAGTATCTCGCGCCGCGAAGCCTCGCGGCACGCCTCGTCGTCGATGATACAGTTTCCGACCATGTTAACACCCATGTCAGTGGGGCTCTTATAAGGCGAGCTGCCGTAGATCTCGGTGAATATAGCATTCAGCACGGGGAATATCTCAATGTCGCGGTTATAGTTGACCGTCATCTCTCCGTAAGCTTCCATGTGGTACGGGTCGATCATGTTAACGTCATCAAGATCTGCCGTTGCCGCCTCATAAGCAAGGTTTACCGGATGCTTCAGCGGAAGGTTCCATATCGGGAACGTTTCAAACTTCGCGTATCCTGCGCGGATCCCGCGTTTGTTGTCATGGAAAAGCTGGGACAGGCACGTCGCCATTTTTCCGCTGCCCGGGCCCGGCGCCGTAACGACGACAACGGAGCGGGTCGTTTCAATATAATCGTTCTTGCCAAAACCGTCGTCACTGACGATCAACGGAATATTGGACGGATAGTCAGGGATCGTGTAGTGATGATACACCTTGATCCCAAGCGCCGTCAGACGCTTTTCAAACTGCTCCGTAGACGGACCGGGAACATACTGTGTGATGACGACGGAGCCGACGTAAAGCTCGATTGAGCGAAATGCGTCGATCAGACGCATTACCTCGTCATCGTACGTGATGCCGAGGTCGCCGCGGCGCTTGCTTTTTTCAATGGAAGACGCGCTGATGGCAATAACGACCTCTGCGTTATCTTTCATGCGAAGCAGCATTTTCACCTTACTGTCAGGCTGAAAACCGGGCAGTACGCGTGAAGCATGGTAGTCATCGAAAAGCTTTCCGCCGAATTCAAGGTAAAGCTTTCCGCCGAACGACTGCACTCTTTGTGCAATCCTTTCCGATTGCATCTCAATATATTTTTCGTTATCAAAACCGATCTTATACATATTATTCTCCCAAAGCAGAACACTCTGCTTTTTTTCGGTTATTTACATTCATACCACGAGTCGCCGACGGCGACTTCTACCAAAAGCGGCACCGATAGGCTGACGGCACGCTCCATTTCGCACCGCAAAATCTCTGCGGCGCGTTCCGCGTCGCGGCGATGCGCTTCTACGATCAGTTCGTCGTGTACCTGCAGTATAAGCTTCGCGTCAAGTCCCTCCGCGCGCAGAGCACGGTCAGTATTGATCATGGCGAGCTTCATAATGTCTGCGGCAGCTCCCTGGATTGGGGAATTCATGGCGACGCGCTCGCCAAAGGCGCGCGTCTGCTTATTTGAAACATTGATCTCGGGAATATATCGGCGTCTGCCGAAAAGCGTTGTGACGTACCCGTGTTCCTTCGCGTCAAGCACGGTCCCTTTAAGGTAAGCATCAACGCCTTTATACGTGGAAAGATAATTGGCGATATATTCGGCAGCCGTCTTACGCGTCGTTCCGATGTCGCGTGACAGCGAATAATCACCGATGCCGTAGACGATTCCGAAGTTGACAGCCTTCGCCCGTGAGCGAAGCTCTTTTGTAACCGCCGACAGCGGCACGCCGAACACCTCGGATGCCGTTGCCGCATGAACATCGACACCTGTCAAAAATGCTCGCTTCATTATCTCGTCATCGGAAATTGCCGCAAGCAACCGCAGCTCGATCTGCGAATAATCTGCGTCAACGAGGACGTATTCCTCCGATTTCGGCACGAAGAAGCGGCGAAGCTCACGTCCGAGCTCTGTTCTGACGGGAATGTTCTGCAAATTCGGCTCCGTTGACGAAAGACGTCCCGTTGCCGTAACAGCCTGATTGAAGCTTGAATGGATGCGGCCGTTCTGGTCCGCCATTGCCGCAAGGCCTTCTCCGTACGTTCCGCGAAGTTTTGCGATCTGACGGTAGTTCAAGATGTCGTCCACGATCTCATAGGAATAGCGAAGCCCCTCAAGTGTTTCGGCATCTGTAGAATATCCCGTCTTTGTCTTGCGTCCTGCGGGAAGTCCCAGTTCTTCAAAGAGGACGGTGCCGAGCTGCTTCGGTGAATTGATGTTGAACTCGTGCCCTGCACGGAAATATATCTGCGCGGCAAGCGCCGCTTCCGCACAGGCAAGCTTTGTCGAATACCGGCGCAAACCGTCAGTATCAACGTGGAAGCCAACGGCTTCCATATCGGCAAGTACGGGAGCGAGCGGAATTTCTATATTATATAAAAGGCTCGACGACGTTTTTTGACCGCGTGACGATGCCTCGGCATCGACCGCGTCCAAATGCTCTTTTTCAGCCCGCCACAAACGGTATATCAACGCCACACAGTCCTCGCCGCGCTCGGCAGAAACGCTCTTTGATAAATACGTCATCGCCAGTCTGTCAACGGTGTATGTTCCCTCGCCTGCGCGAAGCACGTAAGCGGCGAGCATCGTGTCAAACTCGCATAGCACCTTTACACCGTGCGACTTCATTTTAACGTAAAGTGATTTATAATCATGCGTTATGATCTTATGCTTTGCAAAAAGCCGTTTTGCAAGCTCTCCGCCGACGGACGTTACGTAAGCGGTACTGCCGTCCGACGATACGTATACGTCGTCACCGACGACGCACACCACGGGTGCGTCGATCGTATCGATCGACTCCGCCGTCAGCGGCATCGCGTCGGGTATTGACTCGGTCACGTTCTCCGTCGCAGCTTCGGCGCTCGCCGCACCGAGTCCGAAACGCTCGGACAGCTTGTAAAACTCAAGCTCACCGAAAAGCGAGGATAGCTCTTCGCGCTTGATCCCGCTGTACGCAAGCTCGTCAAGCGCCACGCCAACGGGAACGTCACGGCAGATACGCGCAAGCTCCGCAGACATAAATGCTGCCTCGCGTCCTGCGCGAAGCTTTTCACGAACGGAGTTAGTCACCGCGATAGTTTCAAGATTCTCATATATCGCGTCAAGCGAGCCCGACTCTGCTATCAGTTTTTTCGCCGTCTTCTCGCCGATCCCGGCAACGCCGGGAATATTGTCCGACGAATCTCCCATCAACGCCTTTATGTCAACAAGACGCGGCGGAGGTGCGCCGTAATTCTCCGTGAAAAGCGCCGTATCGTACAGAATATTTTCTTTGTTTGTGATGTATATGACTCTCGTTTTGTCCGTTATAAGCTGAAGTGCGTCACGGTCACCCGTGAGCACGTAAACTTCGTAGCCCTCAAGCTCACCCAAAGCGGCAAGAGTTCCGAGGACGTCGTCTGCTTCGTAGCCCTCGACCGCGATCGGATGCGCGCCGAGCGCGTCTGCACAGCGGTGCACATACGGTATCTGTTCGATCAGTTCTTCGGGAGCCTTCTGACGCGTTCCCTTGTATGCGTCATACATTTTATGGCGGAAGGTCGGTGCCGAAAGGTCAAAAGCAACGGCAACGGCATCGGGCTTCAGATCCTCTATCTGACGTGACAGCGTCGTCGCAAAGCCGTAAACGGCATTTGTATGAAGTCCCGTTTTAGTCGTAAACGGGCGAACGCCGTAAAACGAACGGAACATGATATTGGTGCCGTCTGCTATCAAGAGCTTTTTCAATCTTCGTCACTTCCTTTCACGCAAAAATAAGAGTTTACCTATACGGCTTACTTGATCGATGTTATATCGTACGGTGTCGTCTGGTAAACAAAATAGTTAAGCCAATTCGAATAAAGCAGGTTGGCGTGGCTTCGCCACGTCATCATAGGTGCTTTGGTATCGTCGTCATCGGGGAAATAGTTCTTCGGCACGTCAATAGGAAGCCCTGCGTTCTTATCGCGCTGGTATTCCGTCTTCAGCGTTTCCGCATCGTATTCCGAATGTCCCGTGATGAATATCTGCCGTCCGAGCTTTGTCGTCACGGCGTAAACGCCCGCCTCAGGTGAGGACGCAACGATGCGAAGCTCGTCGCAAGCCTCAATATCCTCACGCTTCACCGTCGTGTGACGCGAGTGCGGCACCATGAACACGTCGTCAAATCCGCGAAGCAGGATCGAATTTTTGTAGTCGCGCTCGTGCGGGAATACACCGAAAAGCTTCTTTTCGAGCGGATATTTTTTGATCCCGTAATGGTAGTAAAGTCCCGCCTGTGCACCCCAACAGATGTGGAACGTGCTTGTGACGTGAGTTTTACTCCATTCCATTATCTCACAAAGCTCATTCCAATACTCTACCTCTTCAAATTCGAGGTGCTCAACGGGTGCGCCCGTGATGATCATTCCGTCAAAATTGCGGTCACGTACGGCTTCAAACGTCTTATAAAACGCGAGCATGTGGTCCGCGGACGTATTTTTGGACTTGTGCGTTTTCGTATGCAAAAGCTCAAGCTCAACCTGAAGCGGCGAATTTCCGAGCAGGCGTGCAAGCTGAGTTTCGGTCGTAATTTTCGTCGGCATGAGGTTCAATACGAGTATCGACAGTGGACGGATATCCTGGCTGATCGCTCTCGTTTCCGTCATTACGAATATATTTTCTTTATTAAGCGTTTCCGTTGCCGGTAACAGGTTTGGTATCTTGATCGGCATCAGAGCTCTCCTACTATCATTTATTTTGTTGCTTTGTCAAGCGCAGAGTCAATGTCGGCAATAATATCTTCTACGTTCTCGATGCCTATCGACATACGGATAAGATCGGGAAGAACGCCCGCCGCCGCAAGCTGATCGTCCGAAAGCTGACGGTGCGTGGTCGATGCGGGATGAAGTACGCAAGTGCGTGCATCCGCAACGTGAACGACGATGCGTGCAAGCTCAAGGCTGTCCATGAACTTCATAGCCGCCTCGCGTCCGCCCTTGACACCGAAGGAGATAACGCCGCACGAGCCGTTCGGCAGATACTTCTGTGCAAGCGCATACTGTTCAGACGAGGGAAGAGACGGATAGTTGATCCAGGATACTCTCGGATCGTTTTGGAGATATTCCGCAACGCGGAGTGCGTTGCTCGCATGGCGCTCCATTCTGACTGCGAGCGAATCAAGTCCGAGGTTGAGGATGAACGCCGCAATCGGCTGAGGAGTCAGTCCGAGGTCACGCATAAGCTGTACGCGAGCCTTCGTGATATATGCGGCGCTGCCAAATTTTTCGGTGTAAATGACGCCGTGATAGGATTCATCGGGAGTCGTCAGCTCAGGATATTTTCCGTCCTTCGTCCAGTCGAAGCATCCTGAATCGACGATAACACCGCCAACGACGGATGCATGACCGTCCATATACTTCGTCGTGGAATGAATGACGATGTCGGCACCGAATTCGATCGGACGGCAGAGCACGGGTGTTGCAAACGTGTTGTCAACGATCAGCGGTACACCGTGGGAATGAGCAAGGTTTGCGAAGCGTTCGATATCGAACACGGTAAGCGCAGGATTTGCGATCGTTTCACCGAACATAAGACGCGTATTTTCGTCGAAAAGCGCGCTGACCTCCTCATCTGTCATATCGTTTGTGAAGAAGCGCACCTCAATACCCATACGTGCCATCGTAACGGCAAACAGGTTCGTCGTGCCGCCGTAAATGGACGCGGAGCAAACGAAATTCTGACCTGCGCTTGTGATGTTGAAGATCGAAGCGAAGCTTGCCGCCTGACCCGATCCCGTACACATAGCTCCGACACCGCCCTCGAGCATTGCGATCTTACGCTCAACGGCATCGACTGTGGGATTGGATATACGCGTATACATATGTCCGTCTGCTTCAAGGTCAAAAAGCTTTCCGAGGAATTCGGACGAATCGTATTTATACGTCGTTGACTGATATATCGGAAGAATGCTCGGCTCGGAATTTTTCGGTTCCCAACCCGCCTGAACGCAGTTTGTATCTACTTTATAGTTTTTCATAGTTTTACTCCATTCCGTCTTAAAACAAATAGGCGGGGTCAACACACCGACTGACGATATAATACCCCGCTATTAAAACTAAAGATTATTATATAATATATAATTCTCCGTGTCAAGGCTGACGAGCGAAAAGACTCATTTTCCGTCTACGGTCTGACACGCGCGATCACAACTCCGCCCAAAATACCGATAACGACACCGAAGATCACGCCCGTCCCGACAAGTACGGGCAGATAAAGGAGTATTTCGTCGACTCCGAGCAAAACGACAGCGGCGGCAACTTGCCCTATATTGTGGGCAACGCCACCCGCAACAGACACGCCGATAACGGTGAATTTCCCCGTTTTTTTCAGCACCGCCATCAGAATAAAGCTCAACAAAGCCCCCGCGGCGCTGTAAAAAAACGACGCCGCGTTGCCGAAAAGAATACCGATCATCAAAACCCTGACGAACGACACCGCGGCGGCGTCAACGCCGCCGAGCGCGTACAGCGCAAAAACGACGGCGACGTTGGCAAGTCCCAATTTCACACCCGGTATCGGCAGCGACGGCAGCATCGACTCAACGTACGAAAGTATAAGCGCTGTGGCGAGCGTCAGCGACGCCACCGTCAGACGGCGCGTTCGGGTCGGCGATTTATTGCAGTTCGATGTCCGCATTCGCTTTATTTCCTCCCTCGATCTTCACTGTCAGCTTATGAGGCAGACAAATAATCGTTTGTCCGATCTTGTCAACGGCACGTGAGCTGACGCAAGTACGGTCAGGGCAGTCCGCCTCCGTCACGTCGGCTTTGCCGTCCTTAATAATGAGTACGTTATGCCCATATTCCGTTTCTATTTCGACCGTTTTGTCTTCGTCAAGGCGGTAGCGTCCCCACACCTCCCCGTCAACGTAAACGACGGCTACGTCACCGCCGTCAAGCGTCAGCCACAGCGCGGCAAATCCCGCAACTGTAACGGCAATAAGCACGGCAATAAGCGTGATGTCGGCTTTATTCGGTTTACATTTCGTCCGACGTTCCATGTCCGTACTCCCCCTAAAAAATCGAAGCGGGGCTTCTTATATAAGCCCCGAGCTCCGTTTACTTGACTATATATCTGTGTATGCCCGAATAGTCGGAGATCTTGATACATCCGACGGGGCACGTTTTTGCACATTCCTTACAGTTACTGCATTTATCGTAGTCAATGTGTGCAAGATTGTCCGTAACCTTGATAGCATCCGACGGACAAACGCGCTCGCATTTTTTGCAGGCGATACAAGCGTTTTCACACTTCCCTCTTGCAACGGCACCACGTTCCGTGTTACTGCACGTAACGACGACGTGGCTGACGTCGGGGAATATCGTGATAAGATCATTCGGGCAAGACTTGGCGCAAAGCCCGCAGCCCGAGCACTTTTTCGTGTCCACCTTTGCAACGCCGTTTTCAACGAAAACGGCATCGTTCGGGCAGACCTTGCTGCAGTCGCCGTAGCCGAAGCAGCCAAGCGAGCACGCCCAACGTCCGCCGTAGAGCAGCTTTGCAGCGCGACATGATTGTACGCCCTCATATTCGTATTTTTGCTTCGCCATCTCACAGTCACCCATGCATCTGACGAAAGCGACGTGCTCAACAACGTCCGTAAACTCAACTCCGAACATGACGGAAATGTCATGCGAAACCTTATCTGCGCCCGGAATGCACAGATTAGTGCGTTCCTCCGCACCCGAAACGAGAGCCTCTGCATAGCCGTCACACCCTGCGTAGCCGCAGGCTCCGCAGTTTGCTCCGGGAAGGCATTCTCTCACACGAAGGAGCTTTTCGTCAACGGGTTCGTTCAAATATTTTGCCGCAAGGATCAGAATAACGGCACAAACGGCGCCAATGGCGCAAAGAGCAAGCGTTGCATAAATAATTGCACTCATACCGTCACCTCCGCATTAACCGAACATATTCTCCGCCATACCCGTGAAGCCCATGAACGTCATGGAGGTGAGTGCAGCGGCGATAAGCGTTATGGGAAGTCCCTCGAAAGCCTTCGGCGGCTTCGCACGGACAAGAGCGCGGCGAACACCCGAAAACAGCACGAGCGCAAGCGAGAATCCGACGGCGGCGGCAAAGCCGTCGACGCAGGATTCAATAAAGCTATAGTTATTCTCAATGTTGAGAAGAGTTACTGCAAGTACGGCACAGTTCGTCGTGATCAGCGGCAGATAGATTCCGAGCGCACGATAAAGCGGCTTCATGAACTTCTTCAGCACGATCTCAACAAACTGAACGAGCGTTGCGATAACGAGAATAAATATGATCGTTGATAAATACTCAATGCCGAGCGGCACCATAGCATACGTATAGATCAGATACGTCGCCGCGGAGGCGACCGTCATAACGAAGATAACGGCGCCCGACATACCGACAGACGACTTGAGCTCCTTTGAAACACCGAGGAAAGGACAGATCGCAAGATACTGCACCAGAACGTAGTTCTCGGTGAAGACCATCGTGAACATTATCGAAAGTATCTTCATAAAATCCGTCATACCTTTGCCTCCTCCTTCGGTTTATTCTCACAGCCTGCGCGGCAAGCCGCGCAGTTTCCGTCGCATCCGAGCTTCGGCTCAAACTTTTTGCCGCGCTTGGCAAGCGCCCACACGAGCACCGCCATAAGGCAACCGTACGTAAAGAATCCGCCCGGAGTCTGCGTCAGAATGGAGATCTGGTATCCCTCGGGGATAAGTCTATAGCCGCAGAAGGTGCCGTTACCGACGATCTCGCGGACTGTGGCGATGATCGTCAGGCTCAACGTGTAGCCGATACCCATGCCGAGTCCGTCAAAAAGGCTGTCAAGTATGCTGTTTTTCGAAGCGAACATTTCGGCTCTGCCAAGCACGATACAGTTAACGACGATAAGCGGCAGAAAAATTCCGAGCGTTTCATAAAGGTCGATCATGAACGCTTCCACAACCATCTCTACTACTGTAACGAACGTGGCAACGATTACGATATAACACGGAATACGGATTCCGTCGGGAATAACGCGCCTTACGGCGGATATGACAACGTTTGAGCAAACGAGAACGAACGTCAGCGCCGCTCCCATACCAAGACTGCCAATAACGGTGACCGAAACGGCAAGGACGGAGCAACAGCCGAGAACGAGGATCAAAACGGGATTTTCTTTGAAAATTCCGTTTAGCAAAATGCTGAATTTATTCTTCATCCTTCATTCCCTCCGATCTCCGAAAATGCCTCCAGCGCCGCGTTCACGCAAGCCTTCACAGCGGAGCTTGAATACGTTGCCTGAGCGATGATGTCAACGTCATCTGCGTTGTCGTGAAGTCCGATAAACTTTGAAACGTACTCATCGAGTGCGACCTTACTGCCGATACCCGACGTTTCCTTTGACGCATCGACCGACATCCCGACGATCTTGCCTTCCGCATCAAGACCGACCGTGACGCTGACGGATTTATATCCCTTTCGCGTCACTGAAACGACGTAACCGACGGTGTTTCCGTCGCCGTCAACACCCTTGTGGATGCTGTTTATTTCGTCAGCATCCAAAGACTCGATCTTTGAAAACTCTTTCGCATCGGGCAAGACGGCAAGACGTGTCTCCGCCGCGGCTTTTTCCGCATTTTCGGATATGATCGGTTCTGTTATGTAATTCGTCAGCGCAAGCAACGATCCTGCAATAAGGCAAATCACAACGAGAACGACGAACGGTTTTATCATGTTTTTCATTTTTTAACACCTCCGAACGGTTTAGTTTCGAAGATGCTGTCGATATACGGCGTCAAAACGTTCATCAAAAGTATCGCAAACGAAACGCCCTCCGTGCTGTTCGCAAAGCGGCGTATAACGACTGTGATGAATGCGGCAGCAATCGCAAATACGGCTTTACCCATTTCGGTATTGGGAGTTGTAACGTAATCCGTTGCCATAAATACGGCGCCGAACATCACGCCGCCCGAAAGAACGGCAAAGATCGGATTCGCTCCGAACACCGCCGACAAAACAAGCACGCCGCCAATGTAAACGAGCGATATCGTCGGCGTAATAACGCGGCGGATAACAAGGTATACAAATCCGATAATGATCGCCATCGCACACGTTTCGCCGAGCACACCGCCATGCACACCGAGAAGAAGCGTCGGCACGTCGGACATATTAAGCGTATCCGCATGGGCAAGCGGCGTCGCGCCCATAACGAGATCGACGCGTGTACCCGGAAGCTGTGCGGCAAGCGACGTTACGTGACCGGAATAATCCGTCATGCTCGCCGTAAACGAGAAAAACATCACGATTCTGCCGATCAAGGCAGGGTTCATAAAGTTGCAGCCTATGCCGCCGAACAGCATCTTCGCAACGATGATGGCGGCGACGTCTCCGACGATAAGCTGCCATATCGGCATCGTTACGGGGACGTTACACGCAACAATAATACCCGTTACCGCCGCCGACAGGTCGCCGACCGTTATAGGAAGCTTAAAAGCCTTCGTCCAAATAAACTCGGAAATGATGCAGACCGCTACGGATACCGCCGTTAAAAGAAGCGAACGCAGCCCGAAGATAAGGCACGACGCCAAAACGGCGGGCATAAGTGCGATGATCACGTCGAGCATTATGTTTTGTGTCGTACGGCGCGAGCGCACGTGAGGAGACACTGTAACTTTCAGCATACTCATCGTCATGCCTTTCCTTTCTGTTTTGCGTTATGTTCAGCAAGCAACGCCTTGGCGAGCTTGTTTGATGTAACGAGTGGACGTCCCGCAGGACAAATGAACGCACAGCATCCGCACTCCATGCAGATGTTGATCTTCAGCTTTGCAAGTGCTTCGCAGTCATTCGCCTCACGCGCCGCAGAAATCGCGGGCGGATTCAGCGAAAACGGACAGTGGCGGATGCAGTTGCCGCAACGGATGCACGCCGTCTGCGCAGGCGGAGCCGCTTCCTTTTTGTTAAGCGCAAGTATCGCGTTCGTGTTTTTGAGAATGGGATAGTCGAGCGAATAAATACAAATACCCATCATCAGTCCGCCGTAAAGCACCTTTTCGGGTTCCTCCGAAAATCCTCCGCAGAACTCAAATACGTCCGAAACGGAAGTTCCTATCGGCACGATAACGTTTTTCGGTTCCTTTACAGCTTTGCCGTCAACTGTGACACATTTTGAAACGAGAGGCATTCCCGTTTCAAGATATTCCTGCAAAGCAGCGAGTGTTGTACAGTTGATGACGATGACGCCGACGTCTATCGGAAGCTTGCCCTCCGGCGTAACCTTGCCGGTAACGTTGTAAATGAGGACCTTCTCGCCGCCCTGCGGATAAACGGACGGCAAAACCTTGACCTCCGCCGCGCCGTCATCGGCGGTGACGCGCTTCATTTCTGCAATAGCCTTCGGCTTATTCTTTTCCACGGCAACGATGATCTTTTTTGCGGAAAGATACGTTTCAAGCGTCTTGATGCCGCGAGCAATAAGCTCAGACTTCTCTATCATTGTGCGAGTGTCACTCGTAATATACGGTTCGCACTCCGCGCCGTTGATTATGATCTCTTCTATGCGGCTGACGTCACCGACGTTGAGCTTCACAGACGTCGGAAAACCTGCGCCGCCAAGGCCGACAACACCGCTGTCGCGCACGGCTTTGATAAAGCTGTCGTAGTCATGGACCTCAGGCGGACGGACAGATTCGCTCACCGTCATAAGCCCATCCGACTCAATAACTATCGCCTCAAAGTTGCGTCCGTTCGGGGCTAAATATTCAGAAGATTTTTTCACCGTACCGGAGACGCTCGCGTGTATCGGCGCGCTGACAGCCCCCGCGGCTTCTGCGATAAGCTGACCGACGTCAACGTGGTCGCCCGGCATAACGACTGATTTTGCCGGCGCACCGATATGCATTGACAGCGGTATCGTTACTTTTTGGGGCGTTGGCATTCTGACAGACGACAGCTCCGCCGTGTTTTTGAAATGCGGAACGTGTACGCCTCTCATCTTAGGCTTCGGCATGGTAAAACTCCTCATTTTATGTACAAAATATCTATAAGAGCACAATACGGCTTGATTATATATATGATTTTAATACAAATCCATGTATTTGTCAACGAGATATTCTTCCAACAAACCGCACACTTGCGTTTTTTTTATATATATGTTAAAATAACTCGACCGAACCGTACCGTAAAACAAAAATTATTGAATATCATGAAAATATATAACGAACCTTTCCCGATAATAAATGAAAAAATCTCCGCCGTTGCTCTGGGCACCTTTGACGGTGTTCATTCGGGGCACAAAGCCGTCATCAACGAAGCCGTGCACCGCGCGCACGCTGACGGAGGCTTGTCGGCGGTGTGGTGTTTTTCGTCACCGCCAAAAGCATTTTTTTCAAATGATAAAGCTTCCGCGATCACCTCTGCAGACGAAAAAGCCGACCGCATCAAAGCGCTCGGTGTTGACATACTCATAATGGCAACGCCCGATGCGGCGATCTTTTCGATGTCAAAGGAAAGCTTTGCTGACGCCGTCTGTACTTCCCTTCATCCGTCGCACGTCGTTGTCGGCTTCAATTACAGATTCGGCGCAAACGCCGAAGGCACGCCCCTGTCGCTTGCCGAATATCTGATGCCGCGCGGTATCGGCGTCACCGTTATCCCCGCCGTGCTGACGGCTGACGGTGTTCCCGTCAGCTCAACTTTGATAAGACAGTATATAGAGCGCGGTGAAGACGTTTCCCGTTTTTTCAAAGACTGATTATACATTTGACTAACTACAATCATGGCAAGCCTCCCGACCGAGCCGCCGCGCAAGCGACAGCTCGGTCGTTTTACTTGTATAGGCTCATTTTTTTGCGATATTACTGGCATTTTTATTGTTTTGCATTTGTCTTTCTTGTTCCGAGACGACGAAAACGCAACAAAAACATACGCTTTATCAAAGACGTGTATCGGCAACGCAATACGGGCTTGACAAGCGCGCAAAATAAGGATACAATAATAGACAATATTTGTGTTTTCGGGAGGCTTACCGAATATGTTTTACTACGAAAAACGCGATGATATAAACCGCGACTGGTTCGCCGTTGAAGAAGCCGTCGACTTTTCATATCCTCAACATCTGCACCGCTGGTATGAGATCATCATCATAACAGACGGACAGATGGACGTTGCCGTAGACGGCACCGTATATACGCTTTGTAAAAACGATTCGCTTTTCATCTTTCCGAATCAGATACACAGCCTCACCGCCGTCAGCTCGTCTCACCATAAGCTTATTCTTATCAAGCCCGAGCTGATTGCACATTTCAACGCAAAGATGCAGAACAAGATCCCCTCAGCGCCCAAAAAGCATATCGTAAATTCCGCGTGGTTAGAGCTCTGGAGCGCCGTCGGCAATACCGCCACGATCGAGGAAATGAAGGGGCTTTTATATTATTACTGCAGCTTTTTCACCGAAAGCGATTTCCGTGATGTTGACGGCAGCGAATTGCCCGACAGCCGTGATCTCATGCATCGCATCTTCCGTTTTGCCGCAGACAATTTCACCGAAAGCTGCCTTTTATCAAATCTTGCCGCCGCAATCGGATACGATTACAGCTATCTGTCAAAGCTTTTTTCCGAAAAGATCGGCATATCCTACACCGAATACGTGAATATGCTCAGGATAGACCGAGCTTGTTATCTACTGAAAAACACCGATCGCCCCGTTATCGACATCGCCGCGGATTGCGGATACGGCAGTCTGCGCACCTTCAACCGCAATTTTTCGCGCATCGTCGGCATGACGCCGCGTGAATACAAAAAATCACCGCTCGGTTATAAGTACGCGGCGTTTTAAGCAGTACCAACGTCGATGACGGCGCAAATATATAAAAAATTAATAATATTATATTTATTTAATACATCGTTTGTGTTACAATGTTTATGTATACGTGCCGCGAACGGCGGCACCGAAAACAACCACAATAAAACCGCGCCGTTTACGGCGACATATTATAGAAAGGTACCCTACACTGTTCCAATGAAAAAAGAAAATCTGAATCAGGATCTTTTGTGCCGCAGAGGCAAAGTCGGAGGAGAAGCCGTACTCGAAGGCGTTATGATGCGTTGCGGCGATAAGATCGCCCTCACCGTCAGAGGAGAGAACGGCTCGCTTAATATCAAAGAATCAACCTTTACGTCCATCAGAAAAAAGAAGAAAATATTCAACCTTCCCATCATCCGCGGTGTTGTCAGCTTTATCGAATCCATGAAAATGTCGTTCGGATGTTTGTCCGATTCCGCAGAGCTGCTCGGCATCGACGAGGAAATGGAAGAAACGAAATTTGAACGCTGGCTCAGAGAAAAATTCGGCAAAGGCATTCTCGACGTCGTTATGGCTATCGGAATGGTGCTCGGTCTCGGTCTCGGCATCGGTCTGTTCGCACTTTTGCCGACGTACCTTGCCAACGTTATTACGTCTGCCATTCCCGCACTTTCGTCAAACTGGTTCGTCAGTCTGTTTGCGGGCGTGATGCGTATCTGCATATTCGTCGGATATATTCTGCTCGTTTCGCTCATGAACGACATCAAGCGCACCTTCCAATACCACGGAGCTGAGCACAAATCCATCGCCTGCTACGAGCTTGGCTACGAGCTCACTCCCGAAAATGCAGCAAAATGCAGCCGTTTTCACCCCCGTTGCGGAACGAGCTTCATTTTCGTTATCCTCATTCTCAGTATACTCATTTACACGGTCGTGCCTCACACGTGGGCTTGGTACGTGCAGTCGCTCGTTAAGATATGCATGCTCCCCATTGTTATGGGTCTCAGCTTTGAGTATCTGATGTACGCAGGCAAGCATGAGAATCTGCTTACAAAGATCCTTTCCGCACCAGGACTGTGGATGCAGCGCATCACGACACGCGAGCCCGACCTTCAGCAGCTTGAGGTTGCCATAACCTCCATCAAGCTCTCAATGCCCGAGGAGTTTCCCGGTTTTGATCCCAAGACCTATGACAGATCAAAAGAAGAAGCCGACACTGCTGACATAGATACCGCAGAGAAGAGCGACGCAGAATGACACTCAGGGACGCAATCGGCACGCTTGCCGACGTCGGCATCGATAGCGCAAAAAGCGACGTTCTGACGCTATACTCGCACGTGTCCGGTCGCTCCGCAGCCTCACTTTTGTTCTCGCTTGACGAGGACATTTCCCCAAATGAATGCTATTCCGCTTTTTGCGATATGCTGGTGCGGCGCGCCGCACGCGAACCGCTTCAGTACATTCTCGGCAAATGGAGCTTTTACGGCGACGAATATAAAGTCTCCTCTGCCTGCCTCATTCCAAGGTCGGAAACGGAGGATATCGTTTCGCTGACGCTCTCCGCCCTGCCCAAAAAGGCGCGTGTCGCAGACTTATGCTGCGGCAGCGGTTGTATCGGTATTGCGATACTCAGAAATTCCGACGCCGCTGTGACCGCCGTTGACATCTCCGCCGATGCACTCACCATGGCGAAGAAGAATGCCGACGCGCTCGGTGTTGCCGACCGCATCGATTTCATTCTCGCCGACGTGACCGCGTCGTCACCCCTTAAGTCGAAGTACGACGTCATCGTATCGAATCCGCCGTATATCCGCCGTGACGTTATTCCGACACTCGACCCCGAGCTCGCCTACGAGCCCGAGATCGCGCTTGACGGCGGTGTTGACGGGCTCGACTTCTATCGCGCCATCATCAAAAACTATTCCGATTTTCTTTTGCCCGACGGAGCCTTTATCTTTGAGATCGGCTACGATCAAGCCGATGATCTTGTTGCGCTTTCGGAGCAAAACGGATTTTCCGCAGACATAAAACTTGACCTTGAAAAACGACCGCGTGCCGCGATCCTGCGCCGCAAAAAATGAAGACTATGACTGAAAGAAAAATCAAAATATTCGACACCACCCTGCGCGACGGCGAGCAAACGCCGGGCGCACATCTTTCCGTGAACCATAAGCTTGAGATCGCTCTCGGACTTGAGCGACTCGGCGTTGACGTTATTGAAGCGGGTTTTCCCGCGTCGTCGCGTGCCGACGAGCGCGCCGTGTCCCTTGTGGCGCAGCGCGTCAAAAACGCCACCGTCTGCGGTCTTTCCCGCGCACTCAAAACCGATATCGACACCGCGTGGAACGCCCTTAAGAGTGCCGCGAAACCGCGCATTCACGTTTTCATCGCAACGAGCCCCGTGCACCGCGAATATAAGCTGCACATGACCAAAGAAGACGTTATAGCGCGCATCGACGAGTCCGTCGCATACGCCGCGTCGCTTTGCGATGACATTCAGTTTTCCGCCGAAGACGCGACTCGGACCGAGCGGGAATTTCTCGCCGAAGCCGTACGTCATGCCATTGCCGCAGGCGCAAAAACCGTAAACATTCCCGACACTGTCGGATATACGACCCCCGAAGAGTTTTACGAGCTTATTACATACATTAAATCTGCCGTTCCCGAAACGAATAACATCACCCTGAGCGTGCACTGCCACGACGATTTGGGACTTGCCGTTGCAAATTCCCTCTCTGCCGTACGTGCAGGCGCCGATCAGGTTGAATGTACCGTTAACGGCATCGGCGAGCGCGCCGGCAACGCCGCCGCAGAAGAAATCATAATGGCGCTCTCCGTGCGCCGCGACACCTTCGGTGTCACGCACGGCATCCGTACGGAGGAGATCATGCGAACCAGCCGCCTCGTCGCGTCTTTGTCCGGATTGCGTACGCCGAACGGCAAAGCCATCGTCGGCAAAAATGCGTTTTTGCATGAATCGGGCATCCATCAGCACGGCATTATTCGCAATTCTTCAACTTATGAAATAATCGATCCCGAATCGATCGGACTGCCGCGCAATAACGGCGAGCGTTTGCTTCTCGGCAAGCTTTCGGGACGTCATGCATACGCAACCCGCGCCGCCGAGCTCGGATATAATCTGTCCGAGGACGACATCAACAAAACCTTCGACACCTTCAAGGAGATTGCCGAAAGAAAAGACGTCGTTGCCGACAGCGACATCATGGCGATCATAAACGAATATCTCGACACCGTTTCGGGACGCTTCTCGCTTGACACGTTCCAGATACAAAGCGGAAACCGAATGCAGGCTATGGCGATGATAACGCTTCGCCGCGAAGACGGCACCCTTTTCTCCGAAGCCGCACTCGGCGACGGTCCTGTCGACGCCGCATTCAACGCCATAAACATCATCACGGGCGCGTGGGATCAGGTAACACTTGAAACTTATAACATATCCGCCGTGACGGAAGGCGCCGACGCACTCGGCGAAGTTCGCGTAAAGATCAAATCAGGCGAGCTCGCACTCGGCGGACGAAGCGTTTCCTCCGACATCATCAAAGCAAGCATTCGTGCGTATCTGCACGCGATCAACAAATGGCTCAAACTGCATGAAGCCTGATCCGTCACAGATTCAGGTTCGACATAAATAAAGAAAGGCAACCCCGACGCTATGAAAGTTGAAATCTACGATACCACCTTGCGCGACGGCGCGCAAGGTGCCGGAATTGACTTCACCGATGACAACAGAATAAGCATCATTCACGCTCTTGACGCGCTCGGCGTATCCTTTATTGAAGCGGGTAATGCCGCATCGCCCAAGGACGCGGCTTTTTTCGCCGATTGCGATAAGCTCGAACTGTCCGTTGCCGAACTCGTTGCTTTCTGCGCCACAAGACGCGCCGGCAAACGAGCAGACGAGGACCCTGTACTCGTTTCTCTCGCAGCTTCTGCAGTAAAATACGTTGCCATCGTGGGCAAAGCGTGGGAGTATCAGGTATCCTCCGTCTTAAACACAACTCCCGAAGAAAACATTGCCATGATCGTTGATTCCGTATCATATCTCTGCGATGCGGGCAAGCACGTATTCTTCGACGCCGAGCACTTCTTCGACGGTTACGGCGACAATCCCGTTTACGCCGTCAGCGTCCTTCGTGCCGCGCTTGACGCGGGTGCTGAAAGGCTCGTCCTCTGCGATACAAACGGCGGTATGCTTCCCGACGCCGTCGGCGTCGTCGTCAACTCCGTCCATCAGAAGCTTCCCACAGCAAAGCTTGCAATACACTGTCACGACGACATGGGCATGGCTGTCGCTTGCTCCACAGAAGCGGTGCTTTGCGGCGCCGTTCAGGTGCAGGGCACCGTTTGCGGAATCGGTGAACGTTGCGGAAACTGCAATCTCAACACCGTGATCCCCGTTTTACAGCTGAAGCTCGGATATTCATGCGTCCCCAAAGACAATCTTTCCATGCTGACGCGCACGGCGCGCTCCATCATGGAGACCGCCAACCTCTCCTTTAACGAACACGCCCCCTTCATCGGCGGATACGCTTTCACCCATAAGGCAGGAATGCACATCGACGCCGTTCGCAAAACTCCGCGCACCTTTGAGCATATGACTCCCGAGCTCGTCGGAAACGCAAGTAATCTGCTCATTTCGGGAATCGCAGGCAAAAGCGCGTATCATGCCGTTCTCGAACGGCTTGCACCAGAGCTTAACATCGAGGTTGGCACCGAACGGTTCAACACCGTCATCGCCAAGATCAAGGAATACGAAGCCCGCGGCTTCCAATTTGAAAATGCGGAGGCATCACTCCTGCTCGTCGTGCTTGAAGCGCTCGGACTGCGCAGATCGGCATTCGAGCTTCTGACTTTCCGCGTCATGATAAGCGAGCCGCTTTCGATCAATCCCGACAGCAAGTGCTCCGCGCTCATCAAAGTCGCTATCCCCGACGCGGAAGGCGGCCGCACAGAGGAGCTCACCGCCGCAGAAGGCGACGGTCCTGTCAACGCGCTTGACGTGGCGCTCCGCCGAGCGCTGTCACGCTTTTATCCAACGCTCGCCGACGTCAGACTTTCGGACTATAAGGTCCGCGTGCTCGACTCAGCAAGCGAAACGACGGCTTCGTCTGTCCGCGTACTGATAGAAAGTACGGACGGCGTTTCCGTGTGGCGCACAATCGGCGTTTCCGTCGACATCGTCGACGCGAGCTGGCAGGCGCTCCGCGACTCGATTGAATATTATCTATATAAACGTTAACCGATAACTCTTGAAAGGCATTTGATTATGAAGAAAAATGTTGTTTGCATCTTCGGAGGCAAATCGACGGAATATAAGGTTTCGCTTCGCTCCGTTGAAAGCGTACTTAATAACATTGACCGTGAAAAATATAACGTATCGACAGTCGGCATCACCTCCGACGGTAAATGGTACCTGTACGAGGGCGACATCTCCTCTATCGTAAACGATACGTGGCACTCGACCGAGTTCGTCTTCCCCGTCACCATCGCCCCCGCAAACGGGGACGGTGGTTTCATCGTCACCCGTGCCGACGGTACCATAGAAAAGCTCGCCGTTGACGTCGTATTCCCCGTGGTACACGGTAAATACTGCGAGGACGGAACGCTTCAGGGACTCCTTTCCCTTTGCGGCATCCCCTACGTCGGATGCGGCTGTGCCTCCTCCGCCATCTCTATGGATAAAACCCTCACGAAGCTGATACTTTCCAATTACGAGGTGCCGCAGGCTAACGCCATGGTATTCACCGCCCGCGAGATCGAGCGTGATATCGATGCCGTTATCACACGAACAGAGGCAACTCTCGGCTATCCCGTATTCGTCAAGCCCTCCTCTTCAGGCTCCTCAGTCGGCGCAGGCAAGGCTACAGACCGCGACGGACTGACGGCGGCACTCCGCGAAGCCGCAAAGTACGACGTGAAGATACTCGTTGAAGAATTCATCAAGGCGCGCGAAGTTGAGATCGCCACACTTGAGGACGAGGACGGCGGTATCATTCTCTCGCCTTGCGGCGAGATCAATCCCGGCGCGGAGTTTTACGATTACGAAACCAAATACGAAACCGACACAGCCGAATATTTTATTCCGGCAAGGATCATGCCGGAAACCGAAATGCGCATACGCGAGATCGCGGAGCTGATCTTCTCCGTGCTCGGCTGCCGCGGTTTTTCCCGCATCGACTTTTTCATCAGAGATTTCAAGGGAACAGAGGACGTGATCTTCAACGAGATCAACACGCTGCCCGGATTCACCTCGATCAGTATGTACCCTCAGCTCATGGATAAGCACGGAATCGGTTTCACCGAGCTCATCTCGCGTTTGATCGAAGGCGCGGGAATATAATCAACAAATCAAAAAAAGGAAGGGCAGGATCATCCCCATGAACAACGGTTTTCTTCACAACGCAGCCACTGATGCGGCATACTCAGCCGTTGCCGCTCTGTCCCATTTACATCTGTCACTCTCCGCCGCAGAATCCTGCACGGGCGGACTCATCTCAAAGCTCATAACGGACATTTCGGGCGCTTCAGCAGTTTTTGAGGGCGGCATCGTTTCATATTCCAACGAAGTTAAAGCCGCCGTCCTCGGCGTATCACGCGATTCATTGGCAAAATACGGCGCCGTTTCCGAGCCCGTCGCCATGGAAATGGCGGTCGGCGCACGCCGCGTTTGCGGCACCGATATTGCCGTTTCCGCCACAGGAATAGCCGGTCCTGCAGGCGGCACACCCGAAAAGCCCGTCGGCACCGTCTACATCGGAGTTGATTCCGACCGTCATAGAGAAGTTGTGAAGCTCTCTCTCCCTTCCGATGCCGGACGCGACACGATCCGATATGCCACCGCCGAGGCGGCTCTCAAGCTCGTTATCAAAACTTCGGAATTTTATAAATAATACGGAATTTTATAAAGGAGATACTTATCATGGCTACATTCAAGAAGATCGGCGTACTTACATCGGGCGGAGACGCTCCCGGAATGAACGCCGCTGTACGCGCAGTCACACGTTCCGCCATCGAACGCGGAGTCGAGGTTGTCGGCATTTACAAGGGCTATCGCGGACTCATCGACAATGAAATGAAAACGTTTTCCTACCGTGACGTGTCAGGCATTCTTAACGAAGGCGGCACGATCCTTTATTCCGACCGTTGCCATCGTTTCCGTTCGCTTGAAGGACAACAGGCGGCAGCACAGACGTGCCGTGAAAACGGCATCGACGGTGTCATCGTTATCGGAGGAGACGGTACCTTCCGCGGCGGCGTTGACCTCACAGCACAAGGTATCCCTACTATTGGCATCCCCGCAACGATCGACAACGACATCACCTCCACAGACTACACGATCGGCTTTGACACGGCATCCAACACGTGTCTGTCCATGATCGACCGCCTGCGCGACACCTGCGAATCTCACGCGCGTGCAAACGTCGTTGAGGTTATGGGCCGCGACGCCGGTTATATCGCTCTCGAAGTCGGCATCTCCGTCGGTGCTATCGGCATCGCCATTAAGGAGATCCCGTTTGACGAAGCAGAGCTTATCGAAAAGATCCAGAAGGGACGCGATGGCGGAAAGCGCCACTATATCGTAGTCGTTGCCGAGGGCCTCGGTGATTACGCAGAGCGCCTTTCCAAGCTCATTCCCGAACAGACAGGTGTTGAGACCCGATTTGCACGTCTCGGACACGTTCTCCGCGGCGGCTCGCCCACGCTCCGCGACAGAATGCTCGCCACTCGCATGGCAGATAAAGCGGTTGAATGCCTGCTCGCAGGTGACAGCAACCTCGTTATGTGCGAATCGAACGGCAGCATCGAGCCCATGGACATCACGTATGCGCTCCGTCTTGACCAGATGTATAAAGGCAAGCTGAGAGAAGGCGATCTTAAGCCCTACTCCCTCGCCGACATCTCCGAAATGCAGCACATCTGCGCCGAAAAGCGTGCATATCTGCGAAATCTTTACGACGTCGCAAACAGACTGTCGAAGTAATATTGATATTATATATGCGAGGGATGTTTTTTCCTTAAAAAACATCCCTCGCACTCCCCGAAAAACCTTCAAATAGGGGCAAGGAACGGAAAAAAATTCATCGCAGCAAAACAAAAAGGAACCTCACGGTTCCTTTTTTGTTATAAGTTTTTTGAGTTGATCGAGTGTCCTTGAGAAATTACATCGTGTAGTTGTCGAAGTAACCCTGGATCCAGATGATAGGTGTGCCCTTGTCGCCGGAGCCGGATGTGAGGTCGCAGAGCGAGCCGATAAGGTCGGTGAGGTTACGGGGAGTCGTTCCCTGAGAAACCATCTGACCGTGCAGGTCATCGTCCTTGTTGCGGATATATTCCGAAATAGCCGCCTTGAGCTCATCGCCCTTGAGATGTGCAAAGTCGTTGTCTGCAAGGTACTTGAGCTTCAGCTCGTTCGGCTGACCGACAAGGCCGTCCGTGTAAGCAGGAGAAACGACCGGATCTGCAAGCTCCCAGATCTTTCCTGCGGGATCCTTGAACGCGCCGTCACCGTAGACCATAACCTCTACTTTAACGCCGGTAGCGTCAAAAATACGCTTCTGAATGTCAAGCACGATCGGCTGGCAGTCACGTGGGAAAAGCTTAACGGAAGTTTCTGTTGCTTTGTTGCTGCCGAGCAGACCGTAATTTTCGTTATAGCCGCTGCCGTTAACGGGAGCGGCGAGAATATCGTCAAGTCCGTACACGATTTCTGCACCTGCCGCCTTCAAGAGACGTTTAGTGCGAGCGCGGGTGTGAATGTCACAGGCGAGAACGTTCTTTGAATACTTCAGGATAGCACGGCAATCGTTTGCGAGAATGATCTTGGCTTCGCAGCCCTGACCTTCGATGAGTCTGCGATAGTATTCGATGTAGTCAACGCCGGTGAACTCGTGCATCGGATGACCGAACAGCTCAATGAAACGTTCCTCCGTGAGAACGTCGGACCAAGGATTCACACCTGCTTCGTCCAAAGCGTCAAGAGAAATGATATGGTTTCCGACCTCATCGGAGGGATAGCTGAGCATGAGGGTGATCTTCTTTGCGCCGGAAGCGATTCCCTTAAGGCACATTGCAAAGCGGTTGCGCGAAAGGATCGGGAAAATGACACCGAGCTCACCCGACGGATACTTTTCTTTGATATCGTTGCCGATATCTTCTATTGTGGCATAATTGCCCTGCGCTCTTGCGACAACGGCTTCCGTTACTGCAACAACGTCACGGGGACGGAGCGAAAGATTTTCGCTCTTTGCGGCAGCGATCACGCTGTCGGCAACGATAGCTGCAATATTATCGCCCTGTCTGATTATAGGCGCGCGTACTCCGCGCGATACTGTTCCGATCAATCTTTGCTCTGACATAAGTGTAAAGCCTTTCAATATAATAATTTTAAGATAAAGCTGTTTTGTTGACGTTACTGTTTAAGCGTTTTCTTTAGCGAGCGCTTCAGTAATAGCGATCGCAAACTGATCCGCGCACGAGGTAGAGCGAGGTCCGCAGGTGTTGCCGCGAAGTATCTTCACGAGCTGTTCTGCGCTTTGCCCTTCGGCAAGCTTGGCTATCGCTTTCAGGTTTCCGTTACATCCGCCGTAGAATATGACGTTACGGACAACGTTGCCGTCAAGCTCGAATTCGATCTCTCTTGCACAGGTTCCTTTTGTTTTGTAATTATGTTTCATAGTCGTCTCTCTTTCTGTAAAAGGATTACATAAACCTCTCTTACTGTCCGGCTTCTTCGCTGCCCACAGTCGTATCCTGCGGCTCGCCCGTGTCGGAATCCGGTGTGCCGATATCGGGATCAACGGTTGCCGCCACCTGCTCGATCATAACGTTACCTTCCGTAACGGTTATCATAACCGAAGCTTCGATCTCGGAGGGAGATTCGTAGTTGTACTGTGCGCCGTAGCTGGTCTCATTGATACTGATGTTGCCGTTACGTGCGGACAGATACAGATCAAAGAAGTCAAGAGCCTGGGACGTCTTTATGCTGACGTTTGTCTTCGCGCCCGTCACGCTGATGTTATTAAACTCAAAGCGATCGGCATTGATATCGCCTTCGGCGATCTCGGACGTAAGCGTTCCGACGGTCACGTCGGACAGATAAAGGCTTCCTTTTGTGATCTCGCTTTTGATATACGAATCGGTTGAAACAGACGTAAATACGGTGTTTCCTTCTCCGACGGAAACGGATATATCAACGGACGTATCAAGATTTGAAATGTAAACGTTGCCCTTATCGATGTCAACGTTGATAACGTTGATCTCGCTGTCCGTCGGCAGATAAATGTTCACCTTTTTAGGAACGATAACTTCCTCAACGTCAGTGCGGTTGATGTAATTACGCATACCGTTGAAGCTGAAGCCCGATTCCCAGAACATGATAACGGACATAATGTCAATGGAAGTATTGACAGAGATGCTGCGGTTGGACGTTGTGAGCGTATAGGAACCTTCGTCAAAATTGTAAAGCTCCATATATGGCTCAACGGTGCCGCCGTAAATGTAAATGTCGGCTTCGTCTATAACGAGCTCAAGCTTGTTATAGATCTCCTCCTGACCGAGAATGACGGTGCTGACAGCGTTATTTTCGTCGTCAAGGGTCTGATTGAATATTTCTATTCCTTCCTCGGCGGCGCGCTCTTCAGCTCGCTTACAGATATTATTACCGCAAAAGATGATGGCGATCGCAACCAAAATGAAAATTATCGACGTAGGTTTCATTATTCAGCGCACGCTCCTTTCACGTTAAAATAAAGCTCAACGCATTTACGCATCGTGAACACGAACAGAGCGAACAGTTGCTTTATCAGGAACGGCAAAAGCCGTATAGCAACGTTGTAAACAATGATGCCGAGCAGCATCGTGATACCGCCTATCACAAGTCCGAGACCTATCTCGTACATACCGATCGGCGCGTAATTAAACAACTGCGTTGCGCCGTATACGAGTCCGATCAAGGAAACTACGGTGCCCACTGCGGTGCCTGCGATCAGCGCAACGATAAGAAGCACGATCGACACGCAAAATACGCCGAGAACGAGTAGATACAGCGTTACTGCCAACAGCCCGATAAAGAGCCAAAGCGGACTCGACGCACATAGGAAAATGTAAAACTTCTTATAATCTGCGTTCGGGTCGGGACGGTATATGATCTTTTTGTCTTTTTTCGTGTCGTTACGCTTTGCCTTTTCGTCCGCACGTTGGTCGGGCAGACGTTCGGGCGCTTTCTTTGCGGGCGTCGGCTCGGCGCGTTTCGGCTTTTCCGTGCGTGTCTTGGGTCCGTTTTCGGAGCGATGCTGTTGACGCTGTTGGCGATGTGCTTCGCTCGGAGCAGGACGCACGGCTGCGGGAGGTGCTTCTTTTGAGGTGTCGGACTTCACTTTAGGCGCGGGTTCGACGTTACGCTTCTGCTTTTCGTTAAAGAGCATCTCCGAAAGCTCATCATCTTCCGCGTTGGCATCTTCGTCGAGACGATTCTGCGGCGGTGTTTGCGTCGGCTGTGTTACGGGAAGTGAACCTGTCGTGCTTACGATCTTCTTTTTGAGTGTATCAGCTATACGCGTCATCACGACATCGTTTTCGACGAGGGACACGAGTTTGTTCGTTTCATTTTCGGATAATGACGCTACGAATGCTTTCGACTCGGACACGGCAACATCACGACTGATGCCGCTTTGCTCAAGTTTGTGCGCAATCGTAACGATCAATACATTTTTATCCAAATTTCCACCCCCTTTTTTAAGAGTTCAGGTAGCTAAATGCAAAATTTTGTGGTATACTGTGTTTTGTTACGGGTGAAAGTCATCACTCACACAAAAACACATAATATTGTACCAAAAATAAGGATAAAATTCAATATGAGAATGCGAAAAAAAAAGAATTCACAAAATAGAATTGAAAAATGTGCGTCTTTGCTCATCACAAACCCCGGAGAAGAGATCTTTTCGGACGTTTACGCCCCCTTTCCCGAAGAGCTTCGGGGACTTCCCGTATGCGTTGAGTTCGGATGCGGCAAAGGTGACTTCGTTTGCGGCATGGCAAAGAAGCACCCCGACCGTCTTTTCTACGCCGTTGAGCGCATCTCCGACGTAATGCTTTTCGCGCTTGAAAAGCGCGCGGCGCAGACGGCAGAGGATCCGACACTTCCAGACAACGTCCGCTTCATCATCGGCAACGCGCAGAATGCTGAGGAATGGTTCGCACACGATTCCCTCTCGGCTATCTATCTCAATTTCAGCGATCCGTGGCCTAAGAAGGGATATTACAAGCGCCGCCTGACGTATCGCGGATTTTTGGAGATATACTCGCGTCTGCTCGTTCGCGGCGGCACGCTAAATCAAAAGACCGACAACGTGATCCTCTTTGACTTCACGCTTGAGGAGCTTCCCGAGTCTCCCTTCAAGCTTTCGTGGCACACACGCGACCTGCACAACAGCGAATGGGGCGAAGGCAACGTCGTGACCGAATACGAGCGCCGCTTCACCGAGCTCGGCACTCCTATCAACGCGCTGTCGGCGGTTAATGAGAAATGAGAATGAGAATGTCAGCGGAGGGAAATTTTCCCCCGAAAAGTTTCCCTCCGAACCACCTTTCAAAAGCTTTCATATAGGGTATTTTTTACAACAGTAAACCGAGCCTGTACCGCAGGCTCGGTTTACTGTTTGTTCAGCCGAAATCGTGGCGCGACCCGCCGTTACTTCCGATTGATTCAAAAACACAAACGATTTTTTCTATTTTTTCAAAGCAGGTTTCGTCTGAATAAATCGGATTTTCAATTATTTCTTTAATTTCGCTTAATGCCAGATAGCATTTATCATTCACTATTTGCCGTATATCCGCCTCTTTGTTACCAAGCGTAACGAACACATCACCTTTTTTTAGCACATCAACGAGAATTTCTTTAATAAGTTTCATATCTGCTCCAGCCATGGGGGTTATATCCCCTTAATAAATAAGATTATAACCCCCATAATAATAAATGTCAACAATAATTTGGGAGCTATAACAATGATAAAATTCGACAGACTTTGGGAAACTATGAAGCAGAAAAACGTATCCACATATCAGCTTCGCGAAAAATGCGGCATTGACAGTAAAACGGTACGCCGCTTAAAAGCAAACGACAATATCGAAACAAAAACACTCGACAAGCTTTGCTCAGCCCTTGATTGCAAACTTGAAGATATAGCAGAATACGTCAAGGATTAATGATAACAAAAACCGAGCCTGCACCGCAGGCTCGGTTTACTGTTTATATATCTCTTTCAAAGGTTATAAGGAGTGTTGTGGTCCAATAGCTCCAATACGTCATACTGACGACACGCCAGCCTTGTCTTGCCATGTCGTTCATGGTCTTTTCCGCTTTTTTCTTTGATGTTTCAACGATCTTATACTTTTTCATTTGCTCTCCTCCTTAACCATGATGTGAAGCGTGTGACCGCATTTTATGCACGCTTCGTTTTCTTTCGGCGAATTGTCTCCGCAAATAACGCAATTAATAGTTTTTCTTTCTCCGTCGGGGACTATCTGAACGTATTTCGTTCCCGAAACGTGAAGCACACGCATACCTTCTTTGTATGCATAACGCACCCCCTTCATCGTTCGTTCGTGTTCTTCAAGATTCGGTATCGCCTCAACGCTGATACTCTCGCCGTTGTCAAGGCACACCGAAAGCATCACAGCCTTTCTTTCGTGTAAAAATTTCAGCTGATTGTATGATCCTGCGACACGGATTCGTTCGCCTTTTCTTTGAAGCGCCACACCGCGAACGGTACCGCACCACGTTCTGTCACGAAACAGAGGTAAAATTCCGCTGATGACAACGCATAACGGGATCAAGATCACAAAATAAAGTATCAGATAAGATTCGTTTTTTTCCTTTATCTCGTCTTTGTAAAATACTCCGATGAGTATAACTGCAAAAACAAGCAGAAAAAGCAGTACGAACCGTGGCAAACACTGTTTTATGATGTAAGTTTTTATATCGCTCGGCAATTCTACTTGCGTTTTCATTTCAGCGCATCTCCTCTCATGTTACAAGCAGCGTTCTTCATCCATAAAACCACATCGTTTCATCTTTCTTTATGAGCCTGAGCGTGTGTCCGCAGGTCTCGCATTTTTCTGCATTATTTTTGTTTTCTTCACCACAGACAATGCACTTTACTGTATCTCGTTCATCTTCAAGAGGCTGCAGATACTTTGTACCGTAAACATGAAGTACACGTGTACCCACCTTATAATTCACCAGTGCAGCACCAAAAGCACCGCCATCACCTGCAGTTCCATCGTATGCAACAAAAGATACGTTTGCGCCGTTATCGGTTTTAACGGTGACGGTAAGTGTGTTACGATACTCCGACATCTTCGTTCCCATCGCATCAAAACCCGTTTTGTAATTCGCGCCTGTCATTTTACTTTGAATGATGTTTTTCGTCTTTTGGTCAACAATCTCGCCGCACCAAGTGCTGTCAATCAACTTTTTGGGGACACCTGTTACTACACACACCAACACTAACGACACCGCGCATATCAAGATAACTTGCGAAATGCCTTTTTTTAGCATAATTTCAAGATTTAACGTTACAAGCGTAACGATGATTGTGATAAGCAACAGGCATATAATAACTCGTGGTACTATGCGAAAAGCAACATGCCGTTTTATATCTTTAGGAATATTTAGCTTCATATGAACCTCCTTCTTCATCCATAAAACCACATCGTTTCATCTTTCTTTATGAGCCTGAGCGTGTGTCCGCAGGTCTCGCAGATCTCCACGCCCTCGGAATTGTCATAGCCGCAGACGACGCAGTTCATCGTGTCGGGATTGTTGTCGGGGTCGATCTGATAATATTCTGCGCCGCGGATATGTACGATCTCGACGCCAGGAGCGTAATTCTTCAGATAAAACGACAGCGCGACGCCGTCACGCGAGTCGTCGGCTCTGCCCTCAAACGCAACGCATTTTTTCGTTTTACCGTCCTCGGTTTCAACGGTGATGTGTACGGTGTTAACCCAATAGCGGGAACGACCGCCCACGACACGGAGTGTCGTTTTAACATCGACGGTCTTTATCACGCCGCACCAGGTTCTGTCGCGCAGGACGTCGCCGATCTTCGACAGGAAATACACGCCGATCAAAATACCGGCGTAGACGGGAACCGTCCAATATCGTATACTCGTCCAAAAATCGTTCACGTACCAGACGAGTGCAAATACCGTAAAGGCAAACAGCGCCGCCGCCTTCACGATTCGCTTGGCGATACGTTTATTTACGTGCGCACGCACGTCTTTTGGGATTATGATCTGTGTCTTTTTTTGCATGATCCGTTCTCTTTTCCGTTTTTATGCGTCTATCATTGCCGATTTCACCGCACTCACGGCGAAAATGGAAACAAATAGAGCCGGGACAGTCATTTTCGGGCTACCCCGGCTCGTTTTGCCTATAAAATTCAGTATTCGGTTCGCTGTTACGGCGTTACGCCGTAATGCTTATTCACCCTTCATCAGTTCCGCCGCAGATACTGCAAGGCCTGCAAGAGACTGTATCTCCGAGGGGATGATGATCTTCGTGGACTGACCGTCTGCAACCTTTTCGAGCGCCTTCAGGCTTTCGAGCGCGATCACGCCGCTTCCGGGAGCGGATTCGTTGACCATTCTGATACCTTCAGCGGTCGCCTGCTGGATCTTGAGGATAGCCTCGGCTTCACCTTCAGCTTCACGGATCTTCGATTCCTTAATAGCTTCGGCACGGAGGATAGCTGCCTGCTTTTCAGCCTCTGCTTCAAGGATCATGCTTTCCTTCTTACCCTCGGCAACAAGGATCGAGGATTTCTTTTCACCCTCTGCGCGAAGGATCGCTTCGCGGCGTTCGCGTTCAGCCTTCATCTGCTTTTCCATCGCGTCCTGAATTTCCTTCGGAGGAATGATGTTCTTCAGCTCAACGCGGTTTACCTTAATACCCCACGGGTCGGTAACTTCGTCGAGGATCGATCTCATCTTAACGTTGATAACGTCGCGGGACGTGAGCGTTGCGTCGAGGTCGAGCTCACCGATGATGTTACGGAGCGTCGTGGACGTGAGATTTTCAATAGCTGCGATAGGATTGATGTGACCGTATGCATAAAGCTTGCAGTCCGTGATCTGATAGAATACGACCGTGTCGATCTGCATTCTTACGTTATCCTTCGTGATAACGGGCTGAGGCGGAAAGTCCGCAACCTGCTCCATGAGAATTACGTTTTTTGCAATTCGGTCAATGAAAGGAACCTTGATGTGAATGCCCGTCTCCCATGTTGAATGGTAGCGTCCGAGACGTTCAACAACGGATGCACGTGCCTGCGGCACGATCTTGATGTTTGCGATAATGACAATAACGGCAAGAACCAGAACTACGATAGCTGCCGTGATGCCGCCGGAGGAAATAAGAGCTGCTGATACAATGTTCATAATGTTACTCCTTAAAAATAATTATGTAGTTTTTCGGTGTTCGTGAAAATCAGTCACGGCTGACGATGGCTTTCACACCCTCGATGCGAACGACTGTGACCTGATCGCCGATTCCGATCGGCTCATCTGAAACGGAGCGTGCCGTCCAATGCTGGCCCGCAACGGAGACTTCACCCGACGGCGCCATGTTGTTGATCTCTACGGTAACGATCGCCTTCTGACCTATGATACGGTCCGCATTCGTGGGAACTTTTTCGTGCGGCATGATCCTTTTTTTGAATACCGTTTTTGACAGAACGAGCGTAATGATGCCAAGCACGACAAACGTTGCAATCTGAATAGGTATCGACACCTCGAAAATGGACAGGATAAGGCAAACAAATCCCGCAGGCATGAACCATATCGTTGTGAGCGTTGCCGTTGCCGCCTCAATGAGCACGCTTAATATAAGAATGAACGTCCAGACATAAGGCATATACTGAAGCATAGTTTTTCCTCCTTTCAAGGCTGATTTTCGAAAACATCTTTCACCTTGACTTGATTATAGCACACGGTCATGTGATTGTCAACAGTTTTCTTCAGATTTTTTGTATTTTTTTCAAATTCCCAAAAAAAGCAAAATAACGAAAGGAACGTCACCGTTCCCTTCGTTATTTTATGCAATATTTGATTATTCCATGCTCGGTATCGCAACGGGTACGTCCCAAAGCTGATAGATACAAACGGGCACATCAAAAACGGTAAGTCCTACGTGCGTACGGTTCTTTGCCGCAAAGCCCGTATCGCCCGCCGCGCCGACGATGTCACCTTTCATCACGGTGTCGCCTTCCTTGACAGCACATTCGGACAGATGGCAGTACCAGCTCTTAAGACCCCAGCCGTGGTCGACAACAACGATGTATCCCGTCGTTGCAAGGTAACCGGAATATACGACCTCGCCCGAGTTCACCGCCATAACGGAGGTGCCCTTTGCTACGTTATAGTCGATGCCTGTATGACGGAATTTCGTTCCCGTTTCTGTAACGGTTATATATCTGCCGAAACCGGGAGATATCTTGTCGGTGGAGTTTGCACCGACAACATCCTCAAGGAATACGCCCTCAAAGGCGTGCGTTGAGAGCACTTCCGTATTTGCGATCTCAAGCAAAACGGATTCCGCTTCCGTTCTTGCGGATTCGCTGTACGTTGCGTTTTCGATCGCCTGAGTGATCGCGCTGGAGCTTGAGCCATATTTATATGACGTTACCGTAAGGTTCATCGTCTGAGAAACGTTGCCGTACGTTATCGTGAATGCGTAATTCTGTTCTGCGCCGTTTTCAAGATCGTAGCTGATCGGCACAAGCGCGTAAACGTATTCGCCTTCGGCAAAGAACGTGGGGGTATAGTTGATGGAGGGCTCGGAGACAAACGTGATCTTCGAAACGTCGTCAACGTTTTTGCCGCCGATGCAAACGAACTTGCCGTTTTCAACCGTAGTCTGTCCTATATAGAATACCGCAGGCTCTACGATGTCGCCCGCAAACGTATACGTTGCGGAGCCGTAGAAGCTCTTGCCGCTCGTCTGATACCATTCGGCGCTGACGTCAACGGTGAAGCTGCCGACACCGTCGAGCGAAAGCTCGGAGATGCGGTCCACCGTGTCGGAGAAGATGACCTCATCACCGTTCTTAACGGTGAGTTTAACGTAGTCGGGAGTGTCGGAGAAACCGAGCTCAAGCCCGCCGTCGATGACGCAGGTCTTAATGTCGGAAGACGTCATACCCGTTGTGTCAAGCGGCATAAAGGTTCCGTCGTAGGTTGCGTAATTCCATACCCACGTTGCAGGCAGGATGGAGGTGTCGCCCACGATGAGCATAGGCGTTGTCGTTTCGCCGTAAAGGCTGGCGGAATACTGTGTGGAGAGGAATTGTGCCGCATCAGCTTCGCTGATCTTATATGCCGCTCCTGTGGAATCCACAAGGTATGCATCGGCAGGACTCGTCGTGAAGAAATACTTATAAACCGACTCGTTCTCGAAGCTTGTCAACGTTACAAGGAAAAAGTCATCGTCCGCTATAGCTTCGGGAATCGACGCAACCGCTGTTGAGTTTGTTTTCATCGCAATAAACAGATCAATGACCGCAACGGAGTCCGGATTGCCGTCCTCAGTCGACAGCTCCCATTTCGTACCGTTGAGATCCTCAATTGAGATCGAGCTGACGGCTTTACTGTCTTCCGGCTCGGCTTTCGTCGATGAATAGTATCCTATCGCTATAAATGACGGTATGAACAGCGCTATCATCAAAAGCACCGTAATTATCTTTTTTTCCATATATAAATCCTCATTCAACATTGGAAGCCGCGGCGTATGCCGCCGCGCACCGTGATATTATCCATAAAAATACATACTATATTATAAACCAATTTTCGACTTCGGTCAATAGGCTTTTTTTCTTAGCGCAAATTTACAAAAACAAAGTAAAGTTTACGATGTAAACAAAAAAATATAATTGCATCGTATGAAAAAATGTGTTACAATATTAAATACACTCAGGGAAAGAAATACCGCTTTATAATATCTTTCGTAAAACCATGTAGATTACAAAGTCGGAGGTCACTGTAATGAAATGCCCCGTATGCGGATATTCCGAAAGCAAAGTTGTTGATTCCAGACCGTCAGGCGATTATTCAAGCATCCGCCGCCGCCGCGAATGTCTGTCGTGTCAGCACCGTTTCACTACCTATGAAGTCATTGATACCGTTCATCCCGTCGTCGTCAAGCGCGACGGCTCAAAAGAGCTTTTCGACAAGAATAAGCTTCTCGTCGGAATTATCAAGGCTTGCGAAAAGCGTCCCGTCAAGGCAGAGCTTATCGCAAACGATATCGAAGCTACACTGTCGGGCTCGCTGAACAGAGAGGTCAGCTCCGCCGACCTCGGCGAGATGGTCATGGAACGTCTGAAAAAGCAGGACCCCGTCGCATACGTACGCTTTGCGTCCGTTCACCGCGAATTTGCCGACATGGAAACCTTCATCGAAGAGATCAGTAAGCTTCGCTCCGAAAGCGATCCGAAATAAAATTTATCATCACACGGGCTGACTTCGGCTTCAGCCCGTTTTTTACGCAAAAATGGCAGAAGAAAACAATACTAACAAAAAAAACACAACTACAGAAAGCAATAAACACACGTCGAATATGCACGCAACGTGGATCTGCATTTGCCTTTGCATCTTTATCGCGCTCACCGTCTCACTCGCCATGTTATTCACGGAGGATAACGATACCGACGTGCAGGACGAAAGCTCATCTGCCGGAAATACGGACATCAGCGAGTCGGTCTATCCGCCCGACAGCTACGTCGGATCAGACACCATGACGGAATCCGACACGACCGACGCAGGCGTCACCGACACGGGTTCGGATGCTGAGACCGACTCTGCCGCCCCCGAAACCGACGCGGATTCGGAGGTTATATATGAATTTGAGCTTCATTCCCTCTCCGTCAAGGGAGATTACGTCCCGTCCGAGAAGAAGCTTGACGCCCTCTACGACGCTCTGACCGCTTTCGGACGAAACGTCAGCTTCACCGCCGTTGACTTGGAAACAAAAATGACGCTTTCGTATAACAGCGGTGAAAAAATGGCTCCGGCAAGCATCATCAAAGCCGCCTACGTCTACTACGTCTGCACGCTCGTTGACCAAGGCGATGCCGACCTTGGCGATATACTCGTTTACACCGCCGAGGATTATGTTCACGGCAACGGTACGATAGGAAAAAGCGCCTTCGGCACCGAATACACGCTGCGCGACGTCATAAAATACACAGTAATAAACAGCGATAACGAGGGCTATTATATGCTCATCCGATGCTTTGGACGAAGCGGATATGACGAGTTTATAAAGGCTTTTGGCTGTAAGACGGCAACAATCACCACAGCACGCTGGCCTCTTGTGACGGCGCGTGACTTCGCCCTTATCTGGGAGGCTATCTACGGTTACCGCGACGACAGCGCGACGGGTGAATGGCTTTACGAGCTCTTCATGGGCGTAAAAATGCACTTTATCAAAAACGCGCTCGGCGTCACTGTTGCGAGCAAAGCGGGTTGGAACGCCGACAGCTACAATGACAGCGGTATCGTCTGCGGCGACAGGACGTACGTACTCGTCATGCTTTCCGAGGGCAGCTACTATACCGCGTCAAAATCGCAATATAACGCAATAATATCTGCCATAAACGATATGATGTCGGAATATGCGGGCGAAGCTGCCACAGCACCCGATACCGAAACGACCGCACCCGATACCGAAACCGCCGCGCCTGACACCGAAACCAACGTGCCTGACACCGAAACCGCCACGCCTGACACCGAAACCGACGCGCCTGACACCGAAACCGACGTGCCTAACACCGAAACCGACGCGTCCGACATCGAAACCGCCGCGCCTGACACCGATACCGATGCGCCTGACACCGAAACCGACGCGCCTGACACCGAAACTGACGTGCCCGACACAGACACAACGGCAGAATCAACATAAAAAACGGAGAACGATCTGTTCTCCGTTTTTTCAGTTACGAGGTTCGTAATACTTTTTTAGGGCTTTATCCGCAGCTTTGTCGAGATCATCAAAGATATCAGACGCATCTTCGGCACGTTCGCGCGCCATCGAACGGATAAGTCCGTTTGTGCATTTTGTGATATCGGATGACGCCGTGCCGAGTCCGCCTTCAAAATTAAAGAAGGGCGTTTCGTAGATCAGCTCGATAAGTGTCAACGCGGAGCTTCGTCTTACGGTGTGATACATGTGGTATTGAACATACGCATCGCGCAGATAGCCGCTTGATGCCGCCGACATTCCGCGCATGAGGGTCGCAGCACCGTCGGGGTTCGCCGTATTAACGGGAACGCACATAACAAGAGTGTCGGCGTTTGTGTATGCCTTATAATCCTTATCATCCGCAGACATTTTCGGGATCGGCAAAACCGTCCAATCGAACGAAACGAGCGCAAGATCATTCATATTTGCGAGTCTGCCGAGATGGAATGCACTCACGCCGCCAAGAAACGCAGGCAAGCCGCCGCCCTCCGCACCTGCCGTCAGAGCCTTTCGTTCAAAAACGAGGGTTCTGCAAACGTCAAGCACATTGTTCGCCTTGTCCGGGTACGTAACCGTTGGCACTTTATTTTGGCTGTTTTTGACCATGGTAAGTCCCGCAGAAGCGGAAACGATATCCGCAAGTCCGCCCTCCCCCGCAATTATGGTACCGCAAGAGATCTTCAACCCCTCAGAGGCCGTGAGAAGCACGTCCCACGTAAGCTCGCCGGATTTTGCGATAGCTTCAAGGTCGCCGTCATAGGCATCACCCAAAAGGTCGAGATTCACATAAACGCAGGAAATGCTGTCGGGATCTATCGTTGCCGCACCGATTATTCCGTAGTCATAGTAGCCCGCGGAAAGTGCGTCGGATGCGTATTCGTTGAAATATTCTTCATCAGGCGAAAAAAACGGGATCGAGCGCAGGTTGAATAAACAGCCCTCTTTCGCCAGCATCGCCACCTCCGCCTGCGAGACCGCGAGCAGATCAGCGTAATATTCTTCGTCTTCAACGGCAGCGTTTATGTCAGCGATCATCTGATCGATCGTTGTTATCACATAGTGCAGCTCGCAGTTGAATTTTTCCTCAATCATACGGTTGCGTTCGTAGACCGATGCTGAATAAATATCCTCGTCATCGATCTGTCCGTCGACGAAGAGCTGTCCTATCATGTCAGTCGCCGTCGTCTTGATAAAAACCGTGGATCCGCCGAAACTGTAGTCACCTATACCGTTAAGATATTCCGTCGCTTCGGTCAAGCCCGTATATTCATACTTATTGAGAGCTCCCGTTTCTTTGTCTGTATCAATCGGAAGCTCGGGCGCGTTATCGGCATCGGTATCATCACTGAACGTTCCCTCAAACGGAAACAGTTCGTCAAGTATGTCATCGTAATGTATCTCGACATAGGAGCACGAGGCAAGCGACAGCGCCATTGTCACAGACAATACCGCAAGCATCAGCCTACAAAGCTTCTTTTTTACGTTGCCGTTTTCTTTTTCCATGCCATCTGCTCCCCAAAGGTTATAAGTAATCGTTTTCGTTTTCAAATATTATTCGGCAGCGTCGGTCTCTGCACCGTGGATAACACCGTCAATACTGTCCGTGCCGTTAAGCTTTACAGTCACGACAAAACCGCCGACGTTATTTCCCGATATCTCATATTCCGAACCTTTCGGCACGGGGACCTCGGTCTTCTCGCCTTCGCTCGCCGCGACGGTATATATCATATACACGTCCTCGGTTTCCGTCAGGACGTAGTACGGCTCATCGAAACTGCACGTGCCAAGTAGCTCGATATATTCCTCCATGCAGAGGTTTTCTTCTACCATGATCTCCGCGTGAGGTGCACCGACATAGCGGTAATGCCAATATTCGTACGCAATTCCGGTGAGCGCGACTTTATCCGCCGTGTAGCGCTGAATAAAACCGTACCGCCAACAGTTACCGGGCATCCATGCAGGATCGTAATTTTCTCCGTACGATGCAATATCAAGCGCATATCCCGTGTGATGCTCGCTGAAGCCGGGTATCGCAACGTACTTGTACGCTTCCTCTTCGCCAACCTTATCTATTCTGTTTTGCAGGATAGATTCCTGATCGTCGTACGTTCTGTGTCCACTGTTTATAACGGCTTTGCCGTCCTCGGTAGCTTCGTAATAAGCGTCAAGGAACGAGTTCAGATGCGGAAGTATCGATCTTGCGCAAGAGATGGTTGCCGTAGCAAGTCCGTAGCTTTTCGATTTTTCGTCGTTACCGTAAAGGAACACGATCTCTTCTTCCGTTTCAAAGTTATATTCTGTCCAATTATTAACGAGTATCAGATAGCCTGCGGTGAGCTCCGAATTTGAAACGGTCACAAGCTCGAACGTATCCTCGGGCTGTGACGTGTCGCTGTCATTCGTGCCGTTTCCGCTTTCGCTTTCGCCTGCGTTATTGCCGTTTGAATCGTCACCGCCGACACCCGTACCGTCACCGCCGACGTCCGTACCCGATTCCGTACCGGTGTCCGGAGCGTACGGATCAGCGTCGCGGTTGCACACAAAGTATACGCACAAAATTATGACTGCCGCCATAAATATCGTCAAGACGATCATGCCCGATGAAAAATCGGGGCCGACAGTATCGTTATATCTCGTTATTCTGCGTCTGCCCACGGCAACCTCCCGTAGTAAAATACTTTTTGAATCTGAAAATGTGAGACGACGCCGAAGCGCCTCTCACATTTCCGTTACTTGATTATTAGCTTATCAGCCCTCAAGGCAAGCCTTGCGGGAAAGATTGAGTCTGCCTCTCTCGTCAACGCCGAGGAACTTGACCGTCATCATATCGCCAACCTGGCAAACGTCCTCAACCTTTTCGGTGCGCTTGTTTTCAAGATCCTTAATGTGGACCATGCCCTCCTTACCGGGAGCAAATTCAACGAACGCGCCTATCGGGATGATACGTGTTACCTTGCCTGTGTAGATAGCGCCTGCTTCGGGTTCAAATACGATACCCTCGATGATCTTCTGTGCTTCATAAGCTGCGTTACGGTTAACGGCAGAGATGTAGATCGTTCCGTCTTCTTCGATGTCGATCTTCGCGCCTGTGTCAGCAACGATCTTCTGGATAACTTTACCGCCGGAACCGATAACTTCGCGGATCTTGTCAACCTTGATCTTCATTGTGAGCATCTTGGGAGCGTACTCGGAAACGTCAGCTCTGGGTTCGGAGATAGCCTTGAGCATGATCTCGTCAATGATGTAATCTCTGCCCTTATGAGTAACTTCGAGTGCTTCCTTGATGATCTCGGGTGTAAGACCGTCGATCTTGAGGTCCATCTGAATGGAGGTGATACCCTTGTGAGTACCCGCTACCTTAAAGTCCATGTCGCCGTAGAAGTCTTCAAGACCCTGAATGTCGATCATCGTCATCCAGCGTTCGCCTTCGGTGATAAGACCGCAGGAGATGCCCGCAACGGGAGCCTTGATCGGAACGCCCGCGTCCATAAGAGCGAGGGTGGAGCCGCAAACGGAGCCCTGAGACGTCGAACCGTTAGAGGAAACGACCTCGGAGACTACGCGGATAGCATAGGGGAATTCTTCAACGCTGGGAAGAACGGGGAGGAGCGAACGCTCTGCGAGCGCGCCGTGACCGATCTCACGTCTGCCGGGCGTACGGGAAGCCTTTGCTTCGCCGGTGGAGTAGCCGGGCATATTATAATGGTGCATATAACGCTTCGTCGTCTGCTCGTCGATACCGTCAAGCTCCTGAGCTTCGTCGATGGAGCCGAGAGTACAGATAGAGAGAACCTGTGTCTGACCGCGTGTGAAAAGTCCGGAGCCGTGAACTCTCGGGAGTACGGCTACTTCGGATGCGAGCGGACGGATCTCGTCAAGACGTCTGCCATCTACGCGCTTGCCGTCCTCAAGGAGCCAACGGCGAACGATCTTCTTCTGGATCTTATAAATGATTTCTTCAAGCTGAGTTTCGATCTCGGGATACTGTTCGGAGAACTTTTCGATGATGGCGTCCTTGATCGGAACCATTCTTTCGTCTCTGACGTTCTTGTCGGAAGTGTCAAGAGCGAACATAACGTCCTTTTCGCAGAAAGCGAAAATGGAATCGAACATATCGTGATCAAGCTCGCAGGAGGGATATTCAAACTTCGGTTTGCCGACCTCGGCGATGATCTCGTTGATGAACGTGAGCAGCTTGCAGTTTTCCTCGTGGCCGAGCATGATAGCGGTGAACATGTTCGAATCGGAAACTTCCTTAGCACCGGCTTCGATCATAACGACCTTCTTTTCGCTGGATGCAACAGTGAGCTCAAGGGTGCTTACCTTGCGCTGTTCGAGCGTGGGGTTGATTACGGGAACGCCGTCTACCATACCGACAAAGCAGCCGGAGATAGGTCCGTTCCACGGAATATCGGAAATGGAAAGAGCGATGGAAGCGCCGATCATAGCCGTGATCTCGGGGCTGCAATCGGGGTCAACTGCCATAACCGTCATAGAAAGAACGACGTCGTTACGAAGATCCTTCGGGAAAAGAGGACGGATCGGGCGGTCGATAACGCGGGCTGTGAGAACTGCCTTTTCGGAAGGTCTGCCTTCGCGGCGAAGGAATGCGCCGGGAATTCTGCCTACGGAATAAAGACGTTCTTCAAAGTCAACGGAAAGGGGAAGGAAATCGATTCCGTCGCGCGGCTTTTCGGATGCCGTAGCACATGCTAGGATCGTTGTTTCACCGTAAGAAATAAGGCAGGAGCCGTTTGCAAGTCCCGCTACTTTGCCAACCTCAACCTTTAAGGGACGGCCGGCGTATTCGGTTTCAAAAATTCTGTGATTTTCAAACATTGTGGTTTTAACCTCCGTATATAAATTAATGTTTATTAAAACGGGGAGCCACGACCGGGATTAACACTTAAATAAACAAACGGATATCGTTCGCTTGCTTATCTAAATGCTATTCCTTGCCGCGCCCTCCGATGTCAGGCATGAAACAGGGTTGCCGCAGATGCGGCAACCCGCCATGATACAAAAGCCGAAATTACTTTCTGATACCGAGTTTTGCGATGATCGCGCGGTAACGCTCGATGTCGATCTTCTGGAGGTAGTTGAGAAGGTTACGTCTGTGACCTACCATCTTGAGAAGTCCTCTTCTGCTGTGATGATCCTTCTTGTTTTCCTTAAGATGCTCGGTGAGAGAGTTGATTCTCGATGTGAGAATTGCGATCTGAACCTCGGGGCTGCCTGTGTCGCCTTCGTGGATAGCGTACTCAGCGATGATCGCCTGCTTTGTGTCCTTTGTAAGTGCCATTGTTTTTCACCTCTGTGATATAATATTTTTTGCAGACCGACTCAGTGCGCGGTGGGTGAAATGCTTCTTCGTCGATAATGAAAAAGGCTCTTTATCCGCATACCGTGTCGACAGCGAGAGTTATTATAACACGAAAATATCGGTTTGTAAATACGGTCTTTAACAAAAAGATACGCGCAAACGCACACATTTTCCGACATTCAAAAAAAGTTTACATTTACTTTTCAACTTCGCCGCTGTTTTTTCGTTCTTTTTTTCCGAATAAAGAAAAAAGTCCGCTGATGGCGAGAAAACCGCCAAGCATGATCCTGAGCAGTTCCCCGTCTGTATTCTTTGCCCAAAGCGAGCCGCATACGGCGCCGAGGACACCGCCCGATGCCAAAAGCATCACTGCCGCGGTGGATATTTTCCGTTTTGACACGTGGACGGGCAAGGACGCCGTCGATGCCGCGAGAAAAAAGCAAAGATTTGTAAGCTGCGCTTCCTTTTGCGCCACGTCGCAGAAGAGCGTTAAATAAAGAAGCAAAAGACCGCCTCCGCCGACTCCCATTCCCGAAAGCGCCGCGGTGGCGAATGAAACGATCACATCAAGCATGATAACTACCTCCGAACGTCATCTCACATAACGCCTATGCCTTTCAGAACGAGCGACACTCCCGCCCAGATCACAAGCAGCGAAAAGATCCTGCCAAGCCATTTGCCGCTGATCTTGTCAAGCAGAAACGCGCCTGCAACACCGCCGAAAACGGCAGGCACGAGATATTGCGCCATCCCGTCGGGCACATCGCCCGCGGCGCGGATGTAAACGTATGAGGACACCGCCGACATCGGCAGTATCGAAGCTACGGCAGTTGCAAAAACGTCGTGTCTGTCCGAAAACGACGCCCTCATGCGCGACAGCGCATAGACGATGACGATACCGCCGCCGCACCCGATAAGTCCGTTGATGATTCCCGCAAGCACGCCGATGAAAATCAGCCCGAACACGTTTGCCGTGCTGTACTTCATGCCGCCGTCACCTCCCAATAGCAGATTATTAACTATATTAACTATAGACATCTGAAGTCTCCTCTTGTATTTTGACTTAAAATCTGCTATTATATACATTGGATATGTGTAATGAGTCGTGCGCTCAGGCATTATCCGCACCGTAAATACAGAATAAACACGCCGAAACATACACAAAAAAGAAAGGCACCGACAATAAATGGCATCAACGAAAAACACGTCCTCGGGCGAAAAGACGAAGACTGCCGCAAAAAGCAGCACCGCAAAAAAAACGTCGCCGACTCACACCAATACAAATAAACCGTCAGCCAAAGCTAAAACCTCCGCTTTGGCACATCAGGAAAAAATAAAAGAGCCCAAAGAAAAACGCGAACGCGATCCACAGAGTATCGTTAATCAGATCCTGCCCTTCGTTTTCCTCGTTTGCGCAATACTCGTCCTGCTGATCCTTGTACTGAACACGGACGGATTCCTCGTTCAGCTTCTCCGTCAGATCTTTTTAGGACTTTTCTCTGCCGCCGCTTTCGTTATCCCCGTGATATTGGTACTTATGGGCGTTTTCTGGCAGTCTGACGTTATGATGAACCGTATCGTGCTCAAAATATGGTGTGCCGGTACGTCTCTCGTCCTCGTTGCCATGCTCGTCCACGTTTTCCTCGGAGGCGAAGCCGACTTTAACGTTATCGAGCTTTATAAAAACGGAATTACTTATTCTTCGGGCGGTATCGTCGGAGGTTTTCTTGCTTCCGTATTCCTCGCCGCGACGGGTAAGGTCATTTCCCTTATCATCATGTTTTCCGCGCTTTTCGTCTCTTCCCTGCTCCTTTTCGGACTGACACCGAAATCACTTTACATTTATTTTGCTTATAAGATCAAAGTGTACCGCGACAAAAAGCGCGAAGAACGCTCGCTCGATGCCCTCTCGCCTCTTCCCAAGCCTGCCGTTGACAGGATAAAACAGCTTGACGATCCGTACGACGAGCAGCCCGAAAATGACGATGCAGAGTACGAACGCAAGTTCAATCCCGACGTAGACATTTCCGCCGACAAAAAGGCAAAGAAAAAAAGTGAAACGAAAAAAAGCGACAACAAAGAAGAAGAACCCGATCAGAACGTCGTTGACCAGAAGATCTTTGAAGAGGTCATGCGCCGCACCCGCGAGCGATACGGCGAGCAGTCCTTCGACGACGCCGAGGACGAGCCCGCAATCAGCTACGGCACCGTCAGCGCACCGTCGGAAAATAAATACGACCGCACAAGAAAACCGCTTACTCCCGTTTCCGACTCGCTTTCTTCCACAGGTGAGATCGATCTGTCGAAGATCTTCATCGATCCTGAAAAGATCGAGCTGTTGAACGGTACAGCGTCCGCACACTCGTATATCGAAGCGGAACGCGAGATCATCTCCGAGCCTCCGTTCGAGGCGGACGAGCCGAAGAAAGAAGAAGCTCCCATTCCCGTCTACGAGTTCCCGCCGCTTTCCCTGCTTGCAGTGCCCGAACGTCCGTCAGCCGCCGATCTTGACGAGCTGAAGGCGAATGCCTCCAAGCTCGTTGACACGCTTCGCAGCTTCAACGTCAAGACTCGCGTTTCCGACGTTTTGCGCGGACCGACGATAACGCGCTACGAGCTTACGCCCGAATCGGGCACCCGTGTGCGCTCCATCTCAAACCTCACCGATGACATCGCCCTCGGCCTTGCCGTTTCAAACATCAGAATAGAAGCGCCGATCCCCGGCAAAGCCGCCGTCGGCATCGAAGTCCCCAACAAAAAACGTGAAAACGTTTACCTTCGTTCCCTGATCGAAAGCGAAGAATTTGAAAATGCACAGAGCCGGCTCACCTGCGCTCTCGGCACCGACGTTGCGGGCAATCCCATCTATTGCGACATCGCGAAGATGCCGCACCTGCTCGTTGCGGGCGCAACGGGTACGGGTAAATCCGTCTGCATCAACTCGATCATCACGAGCTTACTTTACAAATCGACACCGCAGGAGATCCGTCTTATCATGATCGACCCAAAGAAGGTTGAGCTGACAGTGTATAACGGTATCCCTCACCTGCACGTTCCCGTCGTAAGCGACGTTAAGAAAGCGGCTGGCACACTCGCCTGGGCTGTGACCGAAATGGAACGCCGTTACGAGCTTATCGAAAGCGTCGGCGTACGCAACATTCAAAGCTATAATGAGATCACGTATAACGATCCCGAAAAGGAATTCATGCCGCAGATGGTCATCATCATCGACGAATTTGCCGATCTTATGATGACGGTTCCCGATGACGTTGAAACCTCCGTCTGCCGAATCGCACAGATGGGACGCGCCGCAGGTATCCACCTGATCATCGGTACACAGCGTCCGTCCGTCAACGTCGTTACGGGTCTTATCAAGGCAAACATCCCCTCGCGTATCGCCTTCACGATGTCCTCGCAGGTCGACAGCCGCACCGTCATCGACGTTGCGGGTGCCGAAAAGCTGCTCGGGCGCGGCGATATGCTTTATACCCCCGTCGGTATGCTCAAGCCTCTGCGCGTTCAGGGCGCCTTCGTCAGCGAAGCCGAGGTTCAGAAGATCATCGACTTTTTGAAGGGCATCTGTCCGAATCCGCAGTACGACGCCGACGCCATCGACGGAATCGAAGAAGCGGCGGCTCGCTGCGCCCAGGGTAAGGGACGCGGCAGCAGCGGCGACGGTGAAGCCCCCGTCGCAACGGACGACCCGATGCTCAAGCAGGCACTTGAGCTTGCCGTTGAAACGGGCAAGATCTCGACCTCGCTCATTCAGCGCAGACTGTCGCTCGGCTACGGCAGAGCCGCCAAGCTCATCGACACGATGGAGGCGCGCGGATTCGTCAGCGCTCCCGACGGTCAGCGTCCGCGTCAGGTGCTCATCACGCGCCAGCAATTTCAGGAGCTCGTATTAAGAGACGAACTCGATTAAATAACTCACCACCAAAGAAAGATCACGGCTATGAAAAAAGAGTATAAGAACTGCCCTAAATGTCATATAATCAATGCACCCAATGCGGTAAAGTGTGAGTGCGGATACGTTTTTTCCGAGGACGAAGCCCTGTCGGACAAGGATATCGCGCGCTCAAAGCGCGCCTCGACCAAACGCAACGTTATCACAGGTGTCGTATTTGTAGCGCTCTTCGCGCTCTACGTCGCTTTGTCGCTCCGTTTCGGCTTCCTTATAGTTCTCTTATATTCAATAGGCTTCGTCATCCTTGCCCTTCTGGTCCTCTACGTTCTATCAAAAATCAAAAGTAAACTCGACCGAAAGAGATTGGATGACTGATTATGGGATACTTTATCGCCATTGACGGCCTTGACGGCTCGGGCAAGAAAACGCAAAGCGACCGTCTTGCATCATACCTGAAAGAACGCGGCTACCGCGTGCGTGAGCTCGATTTTCCCGTTTACGAAAGCGACAGCTCACACTTCGTCAAAATGTACTTGAATGGTGAGCTCGGAAAAGATCCCGCCGACACGAACGCTTACGCCGCATCCATGTTTTTCGCCGCGGACAGATACGTTTCCTACCGCCGCGATTGGTGCGATGACTATAACGATCCCGACACCGTCATCATCGCCAACAGGTACACGACCGCAAACGCCATCCATCAGCTCTCAAAGCTTCCTCAACATATGTGGGAAGAATTTTTGACGTGGCTTTTCGATTTTGAATTCAACCGACTCGGTCTTCCCTCCCCCGATCTTGTCCTTTTCCTTTTGCTGCCGCCGCAGATCTCGCTTAAAATGGTGGATTCACGCTCTAACGAAACGGGCCGCAAAAAGGACATTCACGAGCTTGACCGCAGCCACATGGATAACAGCTACCGTGCAGGCATTTATGCTTCTGAAAAGCTTGGCTGGTGCCGCATCGACTGCGCCGACAGCGAGGAGCTGTCGATGCGCTCGCGCGATGAGATCTTTGCCGACATCATCGACCGCGTTGAAAAGCTTCTTGAAAAATAACGAAAGGAAACACACATTATGGTATATATGTTTCTTGCAAACGGATTTGAAGAAACGGAGGCAATAGCGCCTCTTGACATATTGCGCCGTGCGGGAATCGACATTATGACCGTCGCCGTCGGCGATGCCGCGCAAAGCCGCACCGTCACGGGCGCTCACGGCGTCCCGTTCGTTGCCGACATCAGCGAAAGCGATGTTGATTCAGGCAGCATCGAAATGGTCATACTGCCGGGCGGTCTTCCCGGAGCTGACAATCTTTTCGAATCGGAATGCGTCAAAGCCGCCATTGAAGCCGCAGACAAAAAAGGAGCGTATCTTGCCGCTATCTGCGCCGCCCCCTATATTCTCGGTGTCCGCGGATACTTGAACGGCAAATCCGCGACCTGTTATCCCGGATACGAGGATAAGCTCCTCGGCGCACACAAATCCGACGCCCCCGTCGTCACCGACGGCACCGTTATCACAGCAGAAGCGATGGGTGCCGCCATTCCGTTCGGACTCGCGCTCGTTGCTGCATTACGCGGAAAGGAGACGGCGGACAAGATAGCGTCCGCGATCAGATACAGATGAGCTACATGAAAACGCAAAAAGCCGAGCTTCGCGAAAAACTCGTTGCACAAAGAAGTGTCGTGACGATGGAAGCACGCCGCGAGATGAGCGATGCGATCTGCCGCCGCGCCGTTGCTCTTTCAAGTTTCAGACTTGCGCAGACGATCCTTTTATATGCACCGAAGGAGATCGAGGTCGACGTACTGCCTATCGCCAAGATCGCATGGGAGCAGGGCAAAAGCGTCGCTTTTCCGAAGTGCCACCGTTCCAAAAACGGCATTTCATACATGACGTATCACATAGTCGGCAGTCTTGATGAGCTGAAGCCGGGCAGCTACGGTCTGCTTGAGCCCGACGACGACGCTCCCATATACGATGCAAAGTCCGACACGCGCGGCTCGCTCTGCTTCGCTCCCGCGCTCGCTTTCGATAAAAAAGGCTACCGCCTCGGCTACGGCGGCGGCTACTACGACAGATACTTCAACTCCTACAGCGGTTCTGTGATCGGAGTTATCTTTTCCGAATTCGTGCTTCCAACGCTTCCCCACGGTAAATACGACATCAAAGCGGGACTTCTCATAACCGAAAAAGGAGTGAAGGTAACACTTGAAAGCTAAAAACCTGAATGCAGCGCCGCTTCTCGTCGCTGTCATATATATTTTGCTTTTGATCTCGGGCATCTTCAACGTGACGGACTCGGACGTCGATCCGTATTTATCCGTCATCATAATCGAGCTGTTGATCTTCGCTTTGCCCGCGCTCTTTTTCTGCCGCCTGCGCGGAAAAAATTACGGCACGCAGATCAGGTTCCAAGGATTCGACCCGGGATGCATCCCTTTTATAATCACAGCGTCACTGACGCTGATGCTGGCGTCCTGTGCCGTAAAGCTCGGCATCTATGCCTTATTCGATTATTCCTCCGACGTTACCGAGATCTATCAAACATACGTGCCGACGGACACCAACGGCACCTCGATCCTTTTTACAACGCTTGCGTTCGCCGTTTTCCCCGCCATAACAGAGGAGCTCGTTTTCCGCGGCATCGTACTTGCCGAATACGAGCAGTGCGGCGTCGTCAGCGCGACTTTGCTCAATTCGCTTTTGTTTGCAATGCTGCACTTCGATTTGAAGCTGTTTGCCGTTTATTTCGTGTCGGGCATAATTTTGTCGATTTCGGCTTACGTATGCCGTTCCGTCATAGCGCCGATGATAATCCACACTGTGAATAACGTCTTCAGCGTCTTTTTCGAGGACTACATCTGGAACAGCATTCTTCAACCCCGAAACATCGTGATCTTTTCATTCGTTATCGTTACGGCGTTGATGATCATACTTACCTTGTTTTTCGGCGAGGCAAGCCGTATATATAAATCAAACGGGAATTACGGCATCCCGAGTCCCCACAATCTTCCGAAAAAAGAGCGCACCTCCATCGTTTACGCGGTGATGACGATCCCTTTTTCCGCCTGCTTTGTGATTTTCATTTTTGCCGTTTTGCTGTAGCATATACAGCAATTGTTTGCCGCCTTTCGGCGGCGGATTGGAGTTACACACATGAACAACACCCCTGAAAACGAAAAAAAACTTCCCGAAACACCCGACGCGGCTGTGTCGGATGACGCGGGAATGACACAGCTCCGAAGCACCGTTCACGACATTCCGCAGCCCGCGGAAGAAAAAGAACCCGAAGAGCAGCCCCGTGAAGGTGAATCCAAGGGAAGCCGCATGATCTCGGGCACAATCCGCGGTCTTGTTGCGGGCATCATATATATCTGCGCCATCGTCGTTGTCGGCGTCTCTTTGGCGATATTTGCAATTATCCCCATTGCAAACGATGTTTTCGCCTTTGTAAAGGAAGAAAAAGTCGTTGACATCACCGTTCCCGAGCTTGCGACCATCAACGATATTTCCGAGCTGCTTTTCGAAAACGGTATTATCGCTTATCCACAGGTGTTCAAGATCTACGCGAGCTTTTCCGACGATGACGGTCAGTTCCTCGCAGGTGACTATTCCATATCGACCTCCCTCAACTATTCGCAGATACTCGATTCATTCAAGCCGTCGTCGGAGCGTCAGGTCATCTCTCTCACCTTCCCCGAAGGTGTCACTACAGATGAGATCATAGATATGTTCGTCGAAGCCGGCATCGGCACGAAAGAGGGCTTTGTCGCCGCCATCAACGAGTACGATTGGAGCGAAGAATATTCCTATTGGTTCATCGACGAGCTTGAGGAGAATGGCTGGAGCGAAGACCGCTTCTACCGCCTTGACGGTTACCTTTACCCCGATACCTATTATTTCTACACGACCTCGACCGAAGTTGCCGCTATTGCGAAACTGCTCGACAACTTCAACGTAAAATTCACCGACACGTACAGAGATTACACCGAAAACCTCGGCTTTACGGTCGATGAGATAATCACGCTTGCTTCCATGGTAGAATGCGAAGCGAAGTATCTGTCTGAATTTTCGTACGTTTCGTCCGTCTTTCACAACAGACTCGACAACAGCGCATATTATCCTTATCTTGAATCCGATGCTACGATCATGTACGCGATCCTTCACGATACGGGCGAGCGCCCCGAAACGCTGACGGGCACGAACTACGACACGCCGTACAACACGTATCATCATCGCGGCTTGCCGCCCGGTCCCATCGCAAATCCCGGATACAACGCCATAACGTACGCGCTTTATCCCAAGATCACCGACTATTTCTACTTCGTTGCAAACAACGACGGCTATTCCGTCTTCTCCGAAACCTATTCCGAACACAAAGACGCCATTCAGGCGGTTGCCGACGGTACCGCTATTTCAACGGTGCTTCAGGGTATGACCTCTGTCGGCGAAGAATACGAGGACGATGAGATCGAATGATCGTCCCGATCTGTGAGGTGCGCTGTGTTTTATACCACGGAAGAATACATGAAGATGCGCTTCGAGCGCTTCGGTCGTCAGTACGCGCATAACGCGACCGATACGAAAGAACACGAAGCCTGGCGGTGCCGCACGGCGGCTCGCCTTGCCGATATTATCGGCGTTTCCCGATGCATCCCGACGGATCCGCATCCGGAATGCCTCGAACGTGTTTATTATGAAGCAAACGAATACGACGGCGGATTTTGGCGCGAAAAATGGCTCATCGAAACCGAGCCGACCGTTTTTATGCCGTTTTATCTGCTCGTGCCGGACGCACCTTGCGGTGCCGCGATGATTAATCCGCACGGGCACGGCGGCGGCAAGGATCTATATCTCGGTTTTTCTCCGTCAGACGGCTCGCTTTCGGGCAAGCCCGAAGCATTCGGCGTAACGCTTGCACGACGCGGCTATTACGTTGCCGCTCCCGACGCACGCGGCGCCGGCGAGCGCCGTGAGCGCGGTCAGCAAAATGACGGCATGGAATCAGCCACGTCCCACCGTGAAATGCTCAATGCGGGTATATGTCTCGGCATCACCCCCATCGGCGGCATGGTGTGGGACATAATGCGCCTCGTTGATTTTCTCTGTGCTATCCCCGAAGTCGATCCTCACCGTATCGGTTGCGCAGGAATGAGCGGCGGAGGCGCGCAGACGATATATTCGGCGGCGCTCGACGACCGCATCGCGCTTGCGATCACAAGCGGCTACTTTTACGGCTTCCGCGATGCCTTGATGCTGCAGCCGGCGAATTGCGGCTGCAACTTCGCTCCGTATCTTTACGAGACCGTTGACATGGGCGACATCGGCGCCATGATCGCACCGCGTCCGTTATTCATTGAATCGGGAATAAACGACCACCTGAACGGCAAATCGGGTATCGATAACGTTTATCCGCAGGTAGAGACCGCTCGCAGAGCGTACAGTCTTTTCGAAGCTGAGGATAAGATTTTCCACGCCGTTCATCCGGGTGTTCACGAATGGGTCGGCAATGGCATGATCGAATTTATCGAAAAGAATCTGTAACTGCGCAATCTCACATAAAAATATTGCCATGTATATCGAAAATCTCCGACGTAAAAACTAACGTCGGAGATTTTTTTATCTTGAAAGGAAGTCGAATACATGAGTTTTTTTGACAGAATCACCCCCGATCCGTATGAGGAGCTGCCCGAAGGGCTTGCGATGGCATTCGCGCAGGATACGGACGCCCTCGTGCGCTTTACCAATCTTACAACGGAGGCTCAGGACGAGATAATCCGACGCGCCAGAAACGTCAAAACAAGGTCGGAGATGCGCCGTCTTGTCAGCTCTATCGAGAACGGTCCGACGATTTTCGGATAACGGCAAATCCGTGCAATTATTAAACCGCATTTATATTTTCAAATTGCGGATTTGGGATAGCATCTTATAAAAATAAATGGTATAATGGCACTGACGGATACCCCGTCAGTGCCATTATACTTTCATAACGCTTTACAGAGGTGCGGCGTGAAAGTTTCGCTATCTTATGCGAAAGTTCACTGTTTCACGCTTAAAATCCTCGCAAAACGGGACCCGACCCGTTTTGCCGCACAAGTGCGGTCCCGAGGATTTCTGACATTTATTTATGCCGCCACGGGCGGCGGAATGGAGATTGTTATGTGGGTTTCGGATAAATGGAAAGACTATGAACTGCTTGATACGTCTGACGGGGAAAGACTTGAAAGATGGGGCAAATATATTTTGGTGCGCCCCGATCCGCAGATTATATGGAAGACCGAGAAAACGCTTCCCGAATGGCACCGCGCCGACGCTGTTTACAAGCGTTCGAGCAAGGGCGGCGGTGAATGGCGCGACGCGAAGCGTCTGCCCGACCGTTGGGAGATATCGTACGACTCGCTTCGCTTCGGTATTCATCCGACGGGCTTCAAGCACACGGGACTTTTTCCCGAGCAGGCAGTCAATTGGGATAAAATGCGTGGCCTCGTTTCAGGGGAAAAGCGTAAGATAAACGTACTTAATCTTTTTGCATACACGGGCGGCGCCACCGTCGCCTGCGCGTCCGCGGGCGCCGCTGTTTGCCACGTTGACGCCTCTAAAGGTATGGTTGCCGAAGCGAAGGAAAATGCGCGCCTGTCGGGACTTGCAAACGCGCCCATACGCTATATCGTTGACGATTGCAAAAAGTTCGTTGAGCGCGAGATCCGACGCGGCAACCGCTACGACGGCATCATTATGGATCCGCCTTCTTACGGACGCGGTCCTTCGGGCGAGGTCTGGAAGCTTGAAGAGAGCATTCACGAGCTGATCGCGCTGACGGCACGCCTTTTGTCCGACCGTCCGCTCTTCTTCCTCGTCAATTCATACACGACGGGGCTGTCGCCGCTTACGATGGAGTACATCCTCCGCGTCGAGATCAAACAAAAGCGCGGCGGCGTTTTGCAGTCGGGCGAGCTCGGACTTCCTGTTTCAAGTACGGGAGGAATCTTGCCCTGCGGCGCGTCCGCTTGGTGGACGTATAGATAAAATACCGAATGGAAGGGGGATGCCCCTATGGATAAAACCTTCATAAAAGCTAATAATTTAACGTATTCATACGAGGATTACGAAAGCGGCAGAAAGATAACCGCCGTGTCGGGCGTTTCATTAGAGATAGAGCGCGGCTCGTTTGTCGCCGTGCTCGGTCATAACGGTTCGGGTAAGTCAACGCTGGCAAAGCTCTTAAACATGATCCTCACACCCGAGTCGGGTGAGCTCTACGTTGACGGAGAGCTCGTTTCAACGTCCGAGGAAGCCGATGCGGACACGGTCTTTGCCGTGCGCCGTAAGATCGGAATGGTACATCAGAATCCCGACAATCAGATCGTTTCCTCTATTGTTGAGGAGGACGTGGCGTTCGGCCCGGAAAATCTCGGCGTGCCGTCGGCGGAGATCCGCCGACGCGTCGACGAGGCGCTTGCCGACGTCGGAATGTCCGAATATGCGCGTCATTCGCCGTCACGTCTTTCGGGCGGACAGAAACAGCGCATCGCGATTGCGGGCATCATCGCCATGATGCCCGAATGCATCATCTTTGACGAATCGACGGCGATGCTTGATCCTATGGGACGCGCCGAGGTTATGGAAACGATAACGAAGTTGAACCGCGATTTCGGCATAACGGTGATCCTTATAACGCACGATATGTCGGAGGCTGCCGCTGCCGACCGCATCATCGTTCTAGACCACGGAAAAATATTCGCCGACGGTGAGCCGTCCGACGTTTTTGCAAACGTGGAGGCGCTTCGAGCCATCGGGCTTGACGTACCGCAGTCAACGGCGCTTTTATACCTTTTGAAAGATCACGGATTCGGCTTTCCGCGCGGAGTTTTTACTGCCGCAGATTGTGCGAAGTATATTGCGGAGTGTATTGCCTCGCTGAAAGGAGGCAGGCTGTGAGTGAACTGAAGCTTTCCCACGTTTCATACGTTTACGGCGCGAAAACGCCGTTTGAAAAGCTTGCCCTTGATGATATATCATTGACGTTTGAATCGGGCGTCGTGACGGGGCTTATGGGACATACAGGCTCGGGCAAATCGACGCTTGTCAGTATGCTGAACGGACTATTGCGCCCCGACTCGGGTACGGTGTATCTTGATGGAGTCGACATCTGGGCGGAGCCGAAAAAGATACGTAACGTCCGCTTCCGCGTGGGGCTCGTAATGCAGTATCCCGAATATCAGCTTTTCGATGAGACAGTCCGTGCCGATATTGCGTTCGGACCGAAAAATATGGGTTTGACGGAAGAAGAGATAGCAGAGCGCGTCATAGAAGCCGTACGTTTTGTCGGGCTCGACGAAGCTTTGCTCGATAAATCGCCGTTTGAGCTGTCGGGCGGACAGAAGCGGCGAGCCGCCATAGCGGGCGTCATCGCCATGCGTCCCGACGTGCTCGTCCTCGACGAGCCTGCGGCGGGACTTGATCCTGTAGGCAGAGAATCCATACTGACGCGCATCCGTGATTACTCGCGCGAAAGCGGCGTCACCGTCATAATCGTTTCTCACAGCATGGAGGATATGGCGGTCTATTGTGACAGAGTTGCCGTCATGTCGGACGGCAAGCTTATAATGACGGGCACACGCAAGGAGATATTCCGCCGCCGCGACGAGCTTGTGGCGGTAGGACTCGGTGTTCCGCTCGTAACGGACATAGTTCACGAGCTTCGCCGTATGGGAATCGGTCTGTCCGATGATATATTTACTGTGGACGGCGCGAAAGAAGCGATACTTTCGTATCTCAAAAATTAAATCGCGCCCGTAACGAAAAAAGATAACGAAAGGAGGCGGTCGATATGCATGACATTACTTTGGGACAGTATTTCCCGGGTGACTCCGTTTTGCACAGACTTGACCCTCGTGCAAAGCTGACTTTGGCGGTGATGTATATTGTTGCGATATTCGTTGCAGGATCGGTGTCGGCGTTTGCGATGCTGATAGCCTTAACGCTTTGCCTTATGGCAGCATCGGGCATCCCTTATTCGATTTTTCTGAAGGGACTGAAGCCGCTTTTCTATATAATAATATTCACAACTGTTATAAACGTCTTTTTAACGAGCGGAGATGATCTCCTTTTTGAAGCGGGCTTCATCCGTATCTACCGAGAGGGAATCGTTAATGCGGTCTTGATGATACTGCGCGTGACGCTCCTTGTTTCGGGAAGCGGACTGTTTTTGACGTATACAACGTCGCCGATCACGCTGACGGACGGACTTGAACAGCTTCTCTCGCCGCTCAAGGTGCTGAAACTTCCCGTGCATGAATTTTCAATGATGATGACGATAGCGCTTCGCTTTATTCCGACTCTCGTTGAGGAGACTGACAAAATAATGAACGCGCAAAAGTCGCGCGGAGCCGATTTTTCAACGGGAAGCCTTATGGCAAGGGCGAAGGCGCTGATCCCGATACTCGTGCCGCTCTTCGTTTCGGCATTCAAGCGTGCCGACGAGCTTGCGGTGGCTATGGAATGCAGATGTTATCGCGGCGACGAAGGAAGGACGCGCATGAACACGCTTCGCTATTCGGAAATCGACGTTGCGGCAATGGTATTCGGCGTTGCCGCAATCGCCGCCGTTGTCGTACTGAACAGATTCGTGCCGATACTGACGCTGTCAAGATTATGAAACTGAAGCTGACTTTAACGTATAACGGTGCCGCGTATTGCGGCTGGCAAGCGCAGGCGAATGCCGTGAGCATTCAGAAGGTGCTGACGGATGCCGTATCGAAAACATACGGCGTTGACTGTAAGGTCACGGGCTGCAGCCGCACGGACAGCGGCGTGCACGCCAAAAATTACGTTTGTACCGTTGAGGGTGCGGACGGAGAAGACATAACAGACGTGATCCCCCTCTTGGCGATCCCTCACGCCATCAATGCGAAGCTGCCCGATGACGTCGCCGTTATCGGTGCGGAGGTCGTTCCGTCGGATTTCCATCCGCGATACAGCGTAAAATCGAAGACGTATGAATATATATTTTACGATTCGGCTGTGCGCTCGCCCTTTTATTCTGGACGTGCGTACCACGTAAAGCCGCTTACAGACGGCGACGTTGCGAAAATGAACGCAGCAGCACGGTATATGTGCGGTGAGCGCGATTTTGCGTCGTTTATGGCGGCGGGCTCAAAGATCGTTGACACTGTTCGATGTGTGTATGATTGCAGCGTACAACGCCGCGGCGACACCGTTGTCTTTTCCGTGACAGCAAACGGCTTTTTATATAACATGGTCCGCATCATGGCGGGCACGGTGCTCGCCGTTGCAAACGGGAAGCTTGTACCCGAAGCGATAGACTGCATAATAGCAGCAAAAGACCGCCGTTGTGCGGGAGTTACCATGCCGCCCTACGGACTTTATCTGTGCCGAGTTGAATATTAATTGACAAAACGACAAAATATTTATAGGAGGGAGCATGAAAAAACGAGAACTCGAGCTCGTCGGTACGAACGACAGCGAGCTTATCGATCTACCGGAGATAGACGATTATATAGAGAAAAATGAATATTATCTCTCCGTTGCCCGCAGATTCAGATTTGCTCGGGCACTGACGATAATGCTCCTTATCGTATACGTGCTGTCCATGCTGACGTTTTTCAGTCAGGATATCACGGTGGCGAATCTTAAATACCTCATGCGTGACATCAATATCAGCTCCTCGTCCGGAGAAGCGTTTTCCAAGGTCAGCTATTCGGCAGAGCCGATACAGCGCTTTGACATATATCGCGGAGAATTGCTCTACGTGACGGGCAGCACGGTTAAGATGTATTCCGCAACGGGCAATACCGGCATCTCGGCAGAACTTTCATACGAAGAGCCCGTGACACTTTGCACCGAAAAATACGTGCTTATATACGATCTAGGCGGCGACACGTTTTCGCTTTATAACTCCTTTTCGGAGCTGTACCGAGAAAACACGGAATACGATATAGTAGCCGCCGATCTTTGCGATACGGGCGCTTTTGCCGTTACAACGAGAAGCAGGGAATACAAAAATATCGTTTACCTTTATAACGGAGATTTTGAGTTGACGGCGCGCTATTCCAAGCGCGATTACGTTACGGACATAGCACTGTCGTCGGACGGAACGCGGCTTGTTATAGCGACTGTGGCTTCCGAAAGTGACGGTATCGTGGCAAATCTCAGTTTTTATGAGCCGGGACTCGATTCCGTTCTCGCAACTGTTACTGTCGGCAGTGATTATCCTACAGCGGTGGGGCGTGTCGATGGAGGTTTTGTTATGATCGGTGTTGACGGAGTTTACTTCTTTGATAATAACGGTACACAGACGGGTGAGTATATATACGGCGGCAAGGTGGATATGTACGACGTTTCCGACACGGCGGTAATGCTGACGCTTCCTCAGAATACGCTCGGCACACGCAACCGTGTCATCATTCTTGATATTTTTGGCGAGGTGACGTATAACAAAGTGATCGATGAAAAGCTTTCGGACATAAATATTTCCGATATGGGAGCGGCGTATCTTCTGACCGCCGACAGAGCGGTTATGATCGACGTTGAAAGCAGCACCGAAAAATCAACTGCCGTTATCGGTACGGCGAAGCGGATTCTTCCGATCGGAAAAGAAAAGACGCTTCTGTGTACGTCATCGGGAGCCGAGATGCTTGATTTTTCAATATTGGCATCAATAAATAACTAAAAAGTCAGGAGAACACAGTAATGAGTTTATTTTTGGATGTGTTTATACTTGCTGTTATCGTAATAACGATAATCGGAGGTTACAAGCGCGGATTCATACGTTCGGTAATGAATCTTGCGTCGGCGGCGCTGTCGTTTTTTGCGTCGGTGTTCTTCACGCCTTACGTTGCGGACTTTTTGTGCGGTAAGGTGTTTTTGCCCCGTATTTCGTCGGGGATAAAGGAAACGCTCACTTCGCTTCTCGGAATGAATTCTGATTCGGTCCGTTCGACCGAACAGCTTTTCTCCGATATGCCCGATGCGTTTACATCTATAATCGAACGGTTCGGCGTTGATTTGCCCGCGTTTATTGCGGAATTTTCGTCCCCGGAAGCGGCAACCGAGCTAACGGTGAATGCCATGTCGGATAAGATTGCCTTGGCTGTGGCAACGTCGATATCGGCGGCTGTTGCGTTTTTTGCGTTGTTTGTCGGTTTTTTGATTATTCTTTCCATTATTACCGCAACGCTTGACGCATGTTTTGAGCTTCCCGTATTGAAACAGCTTAATTCCTTGGCAGGACTTATTTTCGGAGTCATATGTTCTTTGTTTTATGCGGTTATCTGGAGCACTCTTGCGATATCCGTTGTGGAAGTACTCGGGTACATAGACCCAATAGGCTTCTCGGCAGAGATCATTGATAAAACAGTACTTGTGAAGCTGTTTTCGGGTATCAGACTCTCGCTTCTTGCAGAAGTGCTGGTACAATTATAAATAGGTAAATAATTGCCGCCGCAGGGCGGCTGAACGGAGTCAATAATGCAGATGTGCAGCAGATGCCGCAAGCGTATTGCGGTAGTATTTATAACAAAAATTGAAAACGGCGAGACCAAGAACGAAGGTCTCTGCCTTAAATGCGCGAAGGAGCTCGGACTGAAGCCTGTTGACGATATTTTATCGAAAATGGGTATCTCCGAGGACGATCTTGAAAAAATGGAAGCCGACATGGAAAACGCACTGTCATCGGGATTTGATATGTCCATGACGGAGCGCGGCGATGACGGCGACGATGAAGTTGAAGATGCGGGCGCGCCGCCCATAGATATTCCGAAGCTTTTCGGCGGCGGTATCCCATCGCGCAAAGATAAAAAAGAAACAAAGGATAAAGCGCACGGCGCCGATGCAGACGACAAAAAGCGCTCGAAGCGCAAATTCCTTGACGTATATACAAAGAATCTCACCGCGGAAGCGGAAGCGGGCCGTCTTGACCGCATCGTAGGACGCGACCGCGAGCTTTCGCGTATGATAGGCATACTTTGCCGCAGACAGAAGAACAATCCGTGCCTGATTGGTGAGCCCGGCGTCGGCAAGACCGCCATCGCAGAGGCGCTGGCACAGCGCATCGCGGACGATAACGTACCGTACCGTCTGCGCGGATGCGAAGTGCACCTTGTTGACTTGACGGCGCTTGTCGCGGGAACGCAGTTCCGCGGTCAGTTTGAATCGCGCGTTTTGGGTCTCTTGAACGAGGTCAAGTCCGCGGGCAACGTCATCCTCGTTATCGACGAGGTGCACAACATAGTCGGTGCGGGCGATGCAGAGGGCAGTATGAACGCGGCGAATATACTGAAGCCTGCGTTGTCGCGCGGCGAAATTCAGGTCATCGGCGCGACGACCTTGACAGAATACCGCAAGCATATCGAAAAGGATACGGCGCTTGAGCGTCGATTCCAACCCGTTACGGTCAACGAACCGTCCGTTGCGGATACGATAGAGATACTTCGCGGAATCAAACACTACTACGAGGGCTTTCACAGCGTGAAAATGCCAGAATATATCCTTGAGCGCGCCGTTTTGATGTCGGAGCGCTATATCACGGACAGATACCTTCCCGATAAAGCTATCGACCTGATCGACGAAGCCCTCTCGTTCGTTTCTCTCTCCGAGGATGCCGTGAACAGACGCTTCGCCGTAAAAGATGAACTGAAGCACGTCCGTGCGGAATATGCGGAAGCGGAAACGAAGGAAACTCCGGAAGGCGAAGAAGCCGCCAAAGCACACTACGAGCACATGGCGCGTATGAAGAGCGACATTATGCGGCTTGAGCATGAGCTTGTCGAGCTTGACCGTAAGTGTGACACGCTTGAGCTGACGGTGGGCGATCTTGCACACGTTATAGAGATATGGACGGGTATTCCCGCGACGGATATAAAAGAAGATGAATTTGACCGCATCGCGGAGCTGGATTCGCGCCTGAAGTCGCGCATCGTCGGTCAGGACGAAGCTGTTGCCGCCGTTACAAGAGCTATCAAGCGCAGCCGCGCGGGCGTGACGTACAAACGCAAGCCCGTTTCGTTCATATTCGCAGGTCCGACGGGCGTCGGCAAAACAGAGCTCGTCAAAACTCTTGCAAACGATCTGTTCAGCTCGCCCGAAACGCTCATACGTCTCGATATGTCTGAATTTATGGAGAAACATTCCGTTTCGCGTATCATCGGCTCGCCGCCCGGCTACGTCGGCTACGATGACGCAGGACAGTTGACGGAAAAGATCCGTCGCCGTCCGTATTCGGTCATTCTTTTCGATGAGATCGAAAAGGCACACCCCGACGTAATGAATATCCTGCTTCAGATACTTGATGACGGAGAGATAACGGACGCTCACGGCAAGCACGTGGATTTTTCGAGCACCGTTATCGTTATGACGACAAACGCAGGCTCCGTCGGCGGATCGAACACGGCGGGATTTTCCGACAGCGTTGACGGATTTTCCACCGACAAAACGGAAAAGGCGCTCTCCGAGTTTTTGCGCCCCGAGTTTTTGAACCGTGTTGACGAGATCATAACGTTCCGTTCGCTGTCAGAGGAGGATTTTGTTGCGATCGCACGCATTATGACGGGTGATCTTACAACCGCCATGCGCGAACGCGGTATCACCGTTACGTTTACGGATGCGGCGCTTCAGCGCATTGCGCACGAGTCGTACTCGTTCAAATTCGGCGCAAGAAATATGCGCCGATATATAGAAAAACACGTTGAGGACCCTCTCGCGGAGGCGATCGTTTCCGCAAGGGAAAACAGAATCACTCTCGCCGCCGTCGATGCTGACGCATCGGGCAAGGGCTTGACGGTACACTGCTATAAAGATAGCTGATGAAAAAATTACAGCTTAACAGAACCGCATGGCACTCGGCTCCGATAAAGAGTGTTTACGAGGCGCTTCGCGTTGACCCGGCGTCGGGGCTTGACTCGGTTGAAGTGAAGCATCGCTACCGTCGCCACGGAGTTAACAGAATATATGCAGAAGAGCATACGTCGCTGCCGAAATATCTTGCGTACTGTGCTTCAGACCTGATGCTGATTCTCTTGCTCATAACGGCGGCAACTGCCGCCGTATTCGGCGAGGAACACGCCGCCTCGGTCATAATTCCGATACTCATTTTCAGCATCGCCGTTCGCACTTTTGCGTACATCCGTGCGCGCCGCTATCTCGAGGCGGCATCGTCCGCGGCGGCAGTCATGCCGAGCGTTACCGTGATGCGCGGCGGTGCCGTTTACCGCATAGACGCAAGACGCGTCGTGCGCGGCGACATCATCAGACTGAGAACGGGCGACATCGTTCCCTGCGACTGCAGGATCATCTCCGCTGAGGATCTTTCCGTTTACGAGGAGAATATCACGTCAAATCCGGGTGTGACTCACAAAACGGCGTGCGAACTCGATCCTGCAACGGCACCCTCCGCGTGTGTTAATATGCTTTTTGCGGGGAGCAGTATTCTTTCGGGAAAGTGCATCGCCGTCGCCGTCGAGATCGGCGGCGACACGCTCGCCGTCAGATCACGCGGAGAGCTTAAAGTAATTCGCGGCGGCGAGCTGAAGCTCACTCGCTTGCTTGAACGGTACAGCCGCGTTTGGGGTGCCGTTATGACTCTGACGGTGTTTCTCATCACGGGACTCAACCTGATCTTCGGTCAGCGCGGCATTTATGACGTATTTTTTATGGGGCTTGCTTTATGCGTTGCTTCCATGTGCGAATATTATTCCGCGATAGGCGACATCGCCGCCGCTATGGGAATAGCGGCGCTCGCCGGCGGCAGCGGTAACGCACCGCGCCGAGGCGGATCATCCGTACGCGGCGTCCGTTCGATCGAAGCGCTCGCAGACCTTGACGCCATCGTTTTCGCAGAAAACGGCGTGCTCACCGCGGACGGCATCGAATGCAGATACATCACGTTGCGCGACGGTAAAATGGTGGACGAAAGCGAACCCGACGCCGCACCTGAGCTGTTCAGGTTTGCCATGATCTCAACGGGAATGTACGGCAACTCCGTTTCATCGGGAGAGATGAAGCGAAGCGAGACCTCGCAGCTGATCGACCAATTTATAAAAAAGAACGGGATCGGCACCGTGGACGTTTATTCTAACGGCGTGGTTCCCGTTATGTCAGGCGACGCGGGCGGTGAATTGGCGTTTGACGTTGAGCTTACATACGATGACGGCGGATACGTTGCCTATATGAACGGTGGCGCCGCAGACATTATCGGTCGCGCCGTAAGTCTTTACGGCGACGACGGAGCAATCGTGCCAATGTCGGATAAGGTGCGTGCGGCGCTCACCGCCGGGGTAACATATCACGAACGGCGTGGAGCCGCCGTCGTCGGAATCGCGCGAAAGGTGACGCCGTTTAGCTCAAGAGAACGTCTTTCGTTCACGGAAACCGACGTACAGCTTGTCGGCATCATCGCTTTTTACCGACCGCTTGCTCCTGACACAATAGATGCCATCGAGGCGTGCCGCGAAGCGGGCATACGCCTCATCATGACGGGAAGCGGACGGTCATCCGCCCTTGCCGCGAGTCGTGTCGGAATCATGCAAAATCCCGAAGATCTGATTTTGGCGAAGGATTTTGCATCAATGTCAGCCAATGAACAAAAGCATGCCGCAGCGACAAAAACGCTGCTCATCGGCTTTGACACAAAGCAAATGATGGCATTCATATCTCTGATGCAAAAAGAGGGACTTCGCACTGCATACGTCGGGAATCCCGACGGTGACACGACGAGGGAACTGCGTTTGTTGCACGGAGTCGGTGCAAGCTTCGCTCTGTCTTATGAAAATATCAATTACCAAAACGAAAAAGAGCGTCTTTTATTCGAATCCTCCGACGGTGTTTCGCAAACGTTGAAGATGCACGCGGATACGGTCATTCCGCGCGCCACCTCTGAGCTTGGCGGACTTCCGTCGATCGTGGAATGTGTTTCGTATTCCAAAAAGATATATGAAAACGTTGCCGCGATAGCGGAGTATCTTGTAACCTCGCAGATCGCACGAATGTTTTCGGTGCTCTATTCCGCCGTTTTCCATGATTCGGCGCTTTCCGCAGCGCAGATACTTTTGTGGGGACTTATCTTTGACTTTTTCGCCGTTATGACGATAGCGCTTGAACGTCCCGATTACAAGACGATCCGCCGCCGTTCCAACGTGTACGAAAAGCTGCGCCATCCTTTTTCCGGAATTGGCATCGCAGTTCTTTACGGAGTGCTTTGGGGTGCTGTCACGATGCTGGTGCCGAGCGTGCTCGGCGTTGCCGCAGAGATGCAGGCAACGGTCATATTTGTGTCGGTGATCTTGTCGCTGCTCGTCGTTTGCGGCGAGGGGCGGAGCGAATATTCCGTCTTTTCGTCTCACCGCAGCATCAACGCAGCAACGTGTCTTTTTATCAGTTCGGCGTTACTGTTGATAATCCTGATCACGATCTCCCCTCAGGTTGCCACAGCAGTCGGTGTTATCTGCCCCGATGAGTGTGCGCTATTAGTATCGTTGATCCCTGCTGCCGTAATGATTGCGGTCTATGAAGGCAAAAGATTTCTGATGCGTGAAAAAACATCGACAAAAACGAAAAGAAAAAGAAATTAACTCTTGAATATCACCGCTTCTGTGGACTATAATAAGAGGTAGTGGAAATTCCGCTGATAGAAGTTTAGAAAAAATGTCGCCGCCCGGCGGCAGAACGGAGAAATATAATGGCAGAGAATACAAATAACGGATGCACGCATGACTGTTCGACGTGCGGCATGGATTGCCCCTCGAAAAAGGATCCGCAGTCGCTTATCGAACCTATTAATGCATACAGTAAAGTAAAAAAAGTCATTGCCGTCGTCAGCGGTAAAGGCGGTGTCGGCAAGAGCATGGTCACCTCACTTCTCGCGCTCACGATGAAGCGTAGAGGATATAACGTCGCTATCATGGATGCAGATATTACAGGTCCGTCCATACCGAAGGCGTTCGGTCTTAAAAGTGGCGGTGCAGAGGGTGACGAAAACGGCATCATCCCGCCCGCAACGGCAACGGGAATCAAGGTAATGTCGGTCAATCTCTTGCTCGAAGACGAGACAAGCCCCGTCGTATGGCGCGGTCCCGTTATCGCAGGCACGGTCAAACAGTTCTGGACGGACGTCGTCTGGGGTTATAACGATATAATGTTCATCGATATGCCTCCCGGAACGGGTGACGTACCGCTCACGATCTTCCAGTCGGTTCCGCTTGATGGCATCATCATCGTAACGAGCCCGCAGGAGCTCGTATCCATGATCGTGGCAAAAGCCGTTAACATGGCGAAGATGATGAACATCCCCGTTGTCGGTCTCGTTGAAAACATGAGCTACGTCGAATGTCCCGACTGCGGCAAGAAGATCAGCGTTTTCGGCGAGGGGAAAACGGAAAAGAGCGCGGAAGAGTATGGACTGCAGCTGCTCGACCGTATGCCCATTTCCCCCGAGCTTGCACGTCTTTGCGACGCCGGTAAGATCGAGCTTACGCCTCACGAGTGGCTGTTGAATACAGCCGATGCAATCGAAGCACTCGGAAAATAATCAAATCAAGTTTTAATTTTTATGCCGGACGGCAGAATGGAGAGTATTATGGAAAAGGTTAGATTCGGTATTGTCGGTATCGGTAACATGGGTTCCGGTCACGTTCGCCGCTTTGTGGATGGCGAGGTAAAGGGCGCGGAGCTTACCGCTGTCTGCGACATCAAGCCCGACAGACTTGAGTGGGTAAAATCCTACTGCGAGAGCAAGGAAAAGCCCACACCCAAACTTTACGATGATTGCATCAAGATGCTCGATTCGGGTGACATCGATGCGATTTTGATCGCGGTTCCGCATTACAATCATCCCGTATTCGGAATCGAAGCGTTCCGCCGTAAGATCCATGTCCTTTGTGAAAAGCCGATCGGTGTTTACACGAAGGCTATTCCCGAATTTATCGAAGCCGCAAAGGAAAGCGGCTGTGCGTTTGGTCTTATGTTCAATCAGCGCACAGATAAATATTATCAGAAGATGCACGACATGATCGCCGCAGGCGAGCTTGGCGAGCTGAAGCGTTGCGTTTGGATCATCACAGACTGGTATCGCACGCAGGCGTACTATAACAGCGGCGGATGGAGAGCAACGTGGGCAGGCGAAGGTGGCGGGGTTCTTTTGAATCAGTGTCCGCACAATCTTGACCTTTGGCAGTGGATATTCGGTATGCCGTCCCGCATCCGTGCATTCTGCCAGTTTGGCAAGTATCACGATATCGAAGTTGAAGATAACGTAACGGCTTACGCTGAATATCCGAACGGTGCGACGGGCGTGTTCATCACAACAACGGGCGAATTCCCCGGCACGAACCGCCTCGAGATCTCCGGCACGCGCGGAAAGCTCGTGCGCGAAGGCGCAGGACTAAAATTCTACCGCACTGAGGTAGACGAACGCGAGTATAACGCAACGACCGATAACGGCTTCGGTAAGATCCCTTACGAAGTCATCGACGTTACCGTTGAAGGACGCGGCGGCGCTCACACCGAGATCTGCCAGAACTTCACCGATCATATTCTCAACGGCACGCCTCTCATCGCTCCCGGTGAGGAGGGCATCCGCGGTCTTTCCATCTCAAATGCTATGATGCTTTCGACGTGGAAGGAAGATTGGGTAGAGCTTCCGAACGACGGCGAGGAATTCTGGGCTTATCTTCAGGAAAAGATAAAGACCTCGAAGATCAAGTCAGACGTTGACGGCGCTGTTGCCGATCTTTCCGGTACATATAATAACTGATGTTGAAAAACGCGCAAGGGCAAAGCCCCTGCGCGTTTTTTATTTCCGTCGGTGTTGTTGCACAAAAACGGCGCGTGAGATTTGTAATATCCGATAATTTACTTGCATCCCTGCCGTATGGTAAAATATAGGTGGAAGAAATATTTTTGAAAAATTTTCAAATACAGTGAAAGATTTTGACAAAAAAAGCGACATATATAGTAGAGGCGACGTCAAGGGCGCCCCGTCCCATTCCCAAAAACGAAAGG